>NZ_CP067377.1:0-600000 GCF_019565455.1 Flavobacterium oreochromis | reverse complement strand
ATTTAGGAGAAGTGTCAGAGGATATTTTGAAAGATGGTAAAAAAATGTACGAAAATGGATTACCAGGATTAGGTTCAGTTCAAAAAACAATACCTTCTAAGTGGGGTAAAGTCCCAGCTAATCAATCTCTTATTTATACTTTTGATGCAGATAATAATAATAGAACCTTGCAAGATGTAGGACTCAATGGGTTAAGCGATGTAGAAGAACGAGTACAGTTCCCTAATTTTGCAAATCAAGAAGACCCTGCTATGGATAATTATCAGTATTACTTAAATACTTCAGGAGGAATTGTTGATCGATATAAAAAATACAACGGAACAGAAAAAAACTCACCTGTAGATGTTACAGATACTAATAGAGGAAACTCTACAATTCCAGATGTTGAAGATATTAATAGAGATAATACTATGAATACAGTTGAAGGGTATTATAAATTTGAAATTGATGTAAAACCAAATGCTAAATCGGGTGATAAATACGTAGTGAGTGAACGTATTGTAAAGGATGTAGATTTTGGAAATGGAGAAAAAAAGAATGCACGTTGGATACAGTATAAAATTCCAATTTCAGAAGGAATCCCTGTTGGGGGAATATCAGATACCCGCTCTATCCGATTTATGCGTATGTTGGTTAATGGTTTTGATGATCAAATTACCTTACGTTTTGGAGCTTTAGACTTAGTTAGAGGAGAATGGAGACGCTATACAGGTCAATTAACAAGCGTTGTTGGTTCAAATACTAATTTTGAGGTGCAAAGCATTAATATAGAGGAAAATGCTCAACGACTACCAATTCCTTATGTTTTGCCTCCTAATGTACAACGAGAGCAAATTAATAACAATAATACAATTGTTAAACAAAATGAGCAATCCCTAGTTTTACGTGTAGGTTCTGCAAATGATGAATCTAAAGGTTTAGTAGACGGTGAGTCAAAAGCTGTATTCAAAAATGTGAGTGTTGATATGCGTCAATACAATCGTATAAAGATGTTTTTGCATGCAGAATCTTTAGTTGAAAATGATTTAAAAGATAAAACCTTAAGTGCATTTCTTCGTTTTGGAAATGATTTTACTAATAATTTTTATGAAATTGAAGTACCATTAAAAGTAACTCCCTTCCGACAAGGTGCAGCAGATGTTGTTTGGCCTGCAGAAAACGAAATTAACTTGGCACTTTCTGCTTTAGGTAAGCTAAAATTAGAAAGTTTTAAGGCAGATCCTCAATTTATAGATTCTGAAGATAAATCGTATGTTAGAGAAGCAGTTGTGTATGATAGTGGTGCAACAATAGGCATGAAGATTCGAGTAAAAGGAAATCCTAATATAGGATATGTTCGTACGCTGATGGTGGGATTAAAAAATCCTAAAGATATTGATAAAAAACAATTACGAGGAGAAGTTTGGTTTAATGAATTGCGTTTAGCCGAAATGGATCAGTCAGGAGGAATGGCAGCTGTTGCAAGCTTAGATACAAATATGGCTGATTTTTTAACCCTTTCTGCTACAGGTCGTATGGGGACTATTGGTTTTGGTTCTATTGAACAAAAGCCAAATGAGAGAAGTCGAGAGGATATGTGGCAATATGATCTTGTAACAAATGTTAGTTTGGGTAAATTATTACCTAAAAAATGGGGTGTTAATTTACCATTTAATTATGCGGTAGGAGAACAGACTATTACACCAGAATACGATCCGTTATATCAAGACTTAAAATTAAAAGATGTTTTAGCAGTAGCTCAAACAGAACAAGAAAAAGACGCTATCAGAAAAAGAGCCGAAAATTTTACTAAAAGAAAAAGTATTAATTTTATTGGTGTAAAAAAGAACGTTCACCAGAGCAAAAACCCCATATTTATGATGTTGAAAATCTAACACTTTCGTATTCTTATAACGAAATGAGACATCGTGATTTTGAAGTTCAAAATGTTTTAGATCAACAAATACGTACAAGTGCTGATTATGCCTATACCTTTAAAGCAAAAACAATTGAGCCCTTTAAGCAAACATCTTTTATGAAAAAAAGTGCTTATTGGAAATTATTGAGTGATTTAAATTTTAATTTATTACCATCTAATATTAACTTTAGTTCATCTATATTACGTCAATTTAATAAGCAAGAATTTCGTCAAGTTGATCAAAGCATAGTAGCAGGCGTTGAACCACTATACCGTAGAAACTATTTATTTAATTATAATTATGGATTTAATTTTAATCTTACACGTTCATTAAAAATAAATTATACAGCTACTACAGGTAACATTATAAGGAACAATAATATTATTAGTCAAAATAATGCAGATTTTCAAAAACCAGAGTATACTGTCTGGGATGATTTTTGGAATATTGGAGAACCTAATCAACATAATCAACAAATTACAGCTAATTATACTTTACCTATAGAAAAAATTCCTGTTTTTTCTTTTATTAAATCAGATTATACCTATACAGGGAATTATTCTTGGAATAGAGGTTCAGATGCAATGAGAAATTTTTATCCAGATAAATTAGCTAATCCAAACTTAGTTTACGATCTAGGTAATACTATTCAAAATGCAAATACGCATAAATTAAATACAAGCTTTTCAATGACTAATTTCTATAAATATATAGGATTAGTTAAGTTTTCAGAAAGAAGCAAACAACCAGTTAAGCCAGTTGTACCTGTAACAGCACCTAAACCTGGAGAAAAAATAGTTGCAAAACCAAAAGAAAAAATAGCAAAACAAAATATTTTTTTAGATGGACTAATAGGAGTTGTTACTGCTATTAAAAATATACAAGTAAATTATTCAGAGACTAATGGTACTTCATTACCCGGATATTTACCAACCATAGGGTTTTTAGGTTCTTCCAGACCTTCATTAGGTTTTGTTTTCGGAATGCAAGACGAAGTGCGTTTTGAAGCAGCTAAAAATGGTTGGCTAACAAATTATGATAAG
This sequence comes from Flavobacterium oreochromis, assembly GCF_019565455.1. Lineage (NCBI taxonomy): Bacteria > Pseudomonadati > Bacteroidota > Flavobacteriia > Flavobacteriales > Flavobacteriaceae > Flavobacterium > Flavobacterium oreochromis. Next base: position 597,059 of record NZ_CP067377.1, on the reverse strand, counting down.
TTTAATCAGAATTTTACTAAAGTAAATACTAAACAATTACAAGCAAATGCTAAATTAGAACCATTTGCTGATTTAACTATTGATTTAGTGGCGGATCGTACTATTTCTAATAATTATACCGAACAATATACAGTTACAGATGGGAATTATAATTCATTATCTCCTTATTATACAGGTAATTATTCAATTAGTACATTAATGATAGGTACAGCTTTTGCTGCAAGTGATGAAAATGGTTCTAAGGCTTTTGACGCATTTCGAAATAGTAGAAGAGAAATTGCAGAACGCTTAGCTCAACAACGTGTTTCTTATGATCCGCTATATGATCCTTCTAAACTTGATTCTGATGGATTCCCTAAAGGATACGGTAAAAATAGTCAACAAGTGTTATTACCTGCATTTCTAGCAGCCTATACTTCAGATTTTAGAAATTCATCAAACGTTCCTTTAAGTTTTAATAGAATATTTCCATTGCCTAATTGGAATATTAAATATACTGGTTTGATGCGTTATAAATTTTTTAAAGACCGTTTTAGAAGTTTTAGTATACAACATGCTTATAAGTCTGCTTATACCTTAAATTCATATCGTTCAAATCTTGAATATGATAAAAATCCTAATGGAGTTGATGTGTCTGGAAATTATTATAGTTCTACTCTTATTGGTAATGTAAATTTAACAGAACAGTTTAGTCCATTATTGCGATTAGATATTCAAATGAAAAACTCACTGAAATTTATAGGAGAGGTGAAAAAAGACCGAACATTATCTTTGAGCTTTGATAATAATTTAGTTACAGAGTTAAAAGGGCAAGAATATATATTTGGTATAGGATATCGTATTAAAGATGTAGCCATCCGTTCACGATTAGCGGATAATAATACAGGTATCGTGAAAAGTGATATTAATTTACGTGGAGATATTTCGTTTAGAAATAATAAAACGATCGTAAGAAATATAGATTATAATAACAATCAATTAGGAGGAGGACAGAATATTATAACAGCTAAGATTTCTGGAGATTATAAATTTTCCTCTAATCTGACCACCTTGTTTTATTTTGATTATAATTTTAATAGAGCGGTCATTTCTACTTCTTTCCCTATTACAAATATTAGAGCAGGTTTTACTTTGCGTTATACATTGGGGAATTAATTTTTGAAAATATGATTTTGATATTATTTTAATAATTATACTTTTGTATTATAAATAATAAAAAACAATGAACATACCAACTAATTTAAAGTACACTAAAGATCACGAATGGGTGAGTGTTGAAGGAGATATCGCTACAGTAGGAATTACAGATTTTGCTCAAAAAGAGCTTGGAGATATCGTATATGTAGAAGTTGACACTTTAGATCAAACACTTGCTAAAGATGAAGTTTTTGGAACAGTAGAGGCAGTAAAAACAGTTTCTGATTTGTTTTTACCATTATCTGGAGAAATCGTTGAATTCAATGAAGAATTAGAATCTAATCCTGAGTTAGTAAATTCAGATCCTTATGGAGCTGCTTGGATGATTAAAGTGAAAATTTCAGATGTTTCCGAAATAGAAGGATTATTGTCAAGTGAAGATTATAAAAATCTTATTGGAGCCTAAAAGAAAATTTATTTGGTTGGCTTTATGTTGGACTTCTTTAATTCTTTTTTTAAGTTTTAAAGCACCAACATTAAATCCTAAATATACTTTTCCAAATGAAGACAAGGTAGTGCATTTTGTATTCTACTTTGTCTTTGTTTTTTTATGGATGAAGTATATAGTACTAACACAATGTTTGAGTTTAAAGAAAATGACGTTTTTAATAACGTTTGTAGCTATAGTATTCAGTATCTTAGTTGAGATAGGACAAGAATTCTTGACAACTAATCGCTTTGCTGAAATTAAAGATGTTATAGCAAACAGTTTAGGAGCTATAACATCCGCTATCCTCTTCTATCGTTTTTTAAAAAATAAAATGATTAAAAGCAGTTTGTGCTTAATTAAGATTTTTTATTTTTATCGCAAAATAAAAAAATATGAATGTTAGAGAATATTTAGATTCTACCTACTTAAAAAAGGCAGAACAAGCAGGAGTTTCAGACGAAGAAAATACAAATAAAGTTGTTGAAACTATTCAAGAAGCTATAAAAGAACATTTTAAACTAGTAATGATCCGTCCAGAGTATGTAAGTACAGCTCGAAAAATGATTGATGAACAAAATTCAGAGGTACTAATAGGAACCGTTATTGATTTTCCTTTTGGAACAGCTTCAATAGCTTCAAAAATTGAAGAAGCTAAGATAGCAATTCAAAATGGAGTTGATGAATTAGATTATGTTATAAATTATGAAGCCTTTAAAAAAGGTGAAGTAGAATTAATAAGACAAGAAGCTATTCAATGTACTCAGTTAGGACTTTCAAATAATAAAGTAGTTAAATTTATTATTGAAGTAGCTGCTTTGACAGATGAACATATCACCCAAATTTCGAGTTTAATACGAAATACTATTGTTGAAAATTTTAATGAATCTGATTTTCATAAAATTTTTGTAAAATCTTCTACAGGTTTTTATCCTACTGTTGATGGAAAGCCAAATGGGGCAACAGTTCATACCATAAAATTAATGTTAGCAAGCTCATCTCCTCTTCCCGTAAAAGCAGCTGGTGGAGTTCGTAATATTGAAGAGGCAAATATAATGATTGATTTAGGGGTAGAACGAATAGGAACTTCCGCAGCTAAGGCAATAGTTGATGGACTATCTACAACAGGTGTTTATTAATAAGTTTACGAATGAGAATTTTATTTGCTCTTTTATTTGTAATTACTTCTAGTTTAGCACAAGAAATTAAACGCGAGAAATTTCCTGTGTTTTCTGAATGTGCGCAGAGTTCTGAAGCAGAACTAGAAAAATGTTTTCATTTTCAATTAGAAGATTTTATATATAAAAATTTTAAAATGCCTTCACAATTAGCAACGGATACCTCTTCAGGTAAGGTAATTACACTATTTGAAGTTGATGCTGAAGGTCATTTTAAAATAATTTATGTAGACGCTTTATATCCTGAATTAATTACAGAAACTAAAAGAGTTTTTAATTCTTTACCTACCATAGAACCTGCTACTTATAATGGTAGTCCAACCTATTCTAAGTATACCTTTACCATGGTTTACCCTTTTTTAAATAATAAATCTTTAGAAAAAAAGGAAGAAAATAAAATAGTTGCTAATATCTCTAAAGAGATTTCACCAGAATTAGAAAATGTAGAAAAGGAATATCAAAGGTTTAATAATCCACAGTTTAAAAGTTATTTAAACATTCCATTTTCACATAGCTATTATGCTAATTTTGATCGTTATATGAATCAAATGGGAACTAATAGTCATACAGCATCTAAGCCTTTTAGTTATAAAGAAGTTGGAAAGTATTATGATTTCGAGCGAGCAAATCAGAAGCTTTTGATAAATAAAAAAAGCTGGTGGGGACGTAAACTATTTAATGAAAATCTAGTTGCTATACAAGGAAAAGATTACTGGTTTACATTAAATCCAATTTGGGATTTACGTTTAGGTAAAACATCACCTGAAAAATCAGGTTATACTTATAATAATACCCGTGCTATACAACTACAAGGAGCTATAGGTGAAAATTGGACTTTTACTTCTTCTATTTTTGAAAGCCAAGGCTTTTTTGCAGATTATTATAATCGTTTAGCTATTTCTCAAAAATCATCAGGAGGCAATCCAGCTATAATTCCAGGAATAGGAATTGCAAAAGAATTTAAAGGAAATCAATTTGATTTTCCTTCCGCAGATGCTATTATTACTTACACTTCTTCAGATCATTTGAATGTACAATTAGGTTACAGTCGAAATTTTATTGGTGATGGTTATCGTTCTTTATTAGAGGGTGATGCCGCTAGTCCATATCCATTTGTAAAAATTAATACCAGTTTTTGGAAAATTAAGTATACCAATACCTACATGTGGTTAAAGGATGTTCGTCCAGAAGTTACCGCTGAAAAAACCTATGCTACAAAATATATGGCAAATCATTATTTAAGTTGGAATGCTTCTAAACGATTAAATATTGGTTTTTTTGAATCCGTTGTTTGGTCTAATACAAACAATAGAGGGTTTGATGTGAATTTTGTAAATCCTATTATATTTTACCGTTCTGTAGAATTTGCTTCTTCCTCAAAAAGTGGTAATGCAGCAATAGGCTTAACAGCTAAATATAAATGGACAAATTGTTTTAATACATATGGGCAATTATTAATTGATGAATTTGCTGTAAGTGATGTTTTTGGAGGTGAAAATAGTTGGCGTAATAAAATGGCATATCAATTAGGAGGTAAATATTATAACGCTTTTGGAGTAACCAATTTATCTTTGCAAGCTGAGATTAATATCGTACGTCCTTATGTTTATTCTCATAGCGAAGTAATTACTAATTATGGACATAATAATCAAAGTATGGGGCATAACTGGGGATCAAATCTAAATGAGTTAGTTGCTATTGCTCGTTACACACGAGGACGTTTGTTTGCAGAAGCAAAGCTTAACTATGGTATACGTGGTTTAGATTTTGATTCTCTAACTGATAAGAAAAATTATGGCTCTAATATTTATAAAGATTATGATTTAGATCGTTCTGGAGATAAAGGTGTTGTTGTTGGTCAAGGTAATAAAACGAAAGTAGCAATAGCAGACTTAAATGTTGGGTTTTTAGTTAATCCAAGTACAAATTTAAAACTATTTGCTAATTTTATATATCGTTCATTTAAGCCTGCTGTAAATACGCCTCAAATTTATAACGAAAATACAACTTGGATATCTTTAGGATTACGTTCTGATGTATTTAATTGGTACTTTGATTATTAAAAAGATTTAAATAATATAATATTATTTATGTTTAAATTATAACTCTATTTTCGAATTAAAACAATTATTCTTGATTTTTTAAATATTATATTGTAAGCTTAGATTGTTTAAAAATAAAGAGGCTGTCCCAAAAGTGAAAAATCCATATCTCTGTCACTTCAACTGAAAGAGGAGTTGGGCTAATTAATAGTACTTGCTTTGCCTATTTATGTGAGTCCTCAAGTCTCACTTTGGTTGAAATGAAAAGATTGCAGACTTTTAGGACATTCTCTTGTTTTCTATTAAACAAAAATTTTATTACATTTTTACGATAATAAACTCGCTTCTTCTGTTAGCTTGATGTTGTTCTTCTGTACAAGAAGATTCGTTTGTAGGTTCGCAAGCACAGTTGTTTACTAACTGTGATTCTCCATAACCACGTCCTGTTAAACGATCTTTGGCTATGCCATTTTTAACTAACCAAGCCATTGTTTCTTTTGCTCTACGATCAGAAAGTTTAGCATTATATGCTGCTGTTTGACGACAATCTGTATGGGATCTAACATCTACTTTCATCGTTGGATATTGTTTCATTACTTCTAATATTTTTGCTAGCTCTACTGCTGCATCAGAACGAATAAATGATTTATCTAAATCAAAATAAATGATTTTAATATCAAATATTTTTGCTAGATCTGAACCTTCTTTTATTACTCGTACTTTTTTAGCTGTATCTATTGGCAAGTTGGTTTTTCCTGTTTTGTTTGGAATATCAACTGATTTTTCTTTTGTTTCATATTCGTCTTTCTCTGCTCTTACGTAATATTTTTTACCAGCAGGTACTTTCTTGAAATCATAAAGGCCTTTTTCATCTGCTAAAACTTTTCCAATTTCATTAAATTTATCATCATACAAGGTTACGGTAGCTCCTGGAATTATTTCTCCTGTTTCTGAATTTGTAACTATTCCTGCTAACTCATGTTGAATCTCTAAATTTAAAGGGGATTTTTCTATGAAGCTATAAATATCATCTAGACCTTTTCCTCCTGTACGATTTGAAGAGAAGAATCCTTTTCCTTTTTCGTCTATAATAAAAGCAAAGTCATCCATAGGACCATTTATTGGGGATCCAATGTTTACTAAATTAGATGCCATTCCTTTTTCATCTAATTGTGTAGCATAAATATCTAGGCCTCCTAGTCCTTGTTGACCATCAGTTGAATAATATAATACTCCTTTTTCTGTTATAAAAGGAAATGTTTCTCTTGATTCTGTATTAATTCCACTTCCTAAATTAACAGGGGTTCCATAACTATTTTCTCCTAAAATAGCTACTTTGAACAAATCTGATTGTCCATAAGTCCCTGGCATATTGGATGCAAAATACAGAGTCTTTTCATCTGGTGATAATGCTGGATGGGCTACGCTATATTGATCGCTATTAAAAGGTAATTCAACTACATTTACCCATTCTCCTTTGGAGTTTAAGTTCGCACGATATATTTTTAAGTTTACTACTTTGTTATCGTCTTTTCCTACTTTGCCTTCATTAAAATTATTACGGGTAAAGTAAACCGTCTTTAAATCTTTGGTAAAAACGGGTGAATCTTCATGGTATTTTGAGTTGATTGCTTTTGAGAAACGTACTGCTTTGAGTAGATCATCTGCTGTTTCATTTTTATCAGCAATATATAAATTGGTAAATGAATTCCCTGTCCATTTTGCTCGGGTTTTAAAAAGACCTATAGAGTCTCGGGTTGAAGCAAATAAAACTTTATCTCCATAAAATGCTGTCCCATAATCTGAAGACTTTCCATTAACACTTACTGCTTTTATCTCAAAACGTCCTGAATTCTTTGCTATAATATTTTTATAATCTTTTTGATTGTTAAAGATATTAGCTCGTGTATCTTTTGATGTTAATTGATAAAATCTATTCATATACTCATCTGCTTTTTTATAATCTTCTAATGATTTTAGCGTTTGAGCATAACGATAATAGTATTCTGCTTCTATTGTTTCACCTAAGGCGAATAATTCAGTATACCATTTATTAGCTTCTATGAATTTAGCATTGTAATAATATGAATCACCTAAACGTTGAAATAACTCTTTTGATTTATATCCTTTTTGAGCTACTTTTAAGTAGGTATCAATTGCATCGACGTATGCTAAACCATTATAGTGATTACCTGCTTTTATGATCTTTCTCTCTTGTGCATATCCATTATGCAAAGACAATCCTAATACGGTAAATAAAATTATTTTTTTCATAATAATAGTTTTAGAAGAAACGTGGGGCTACCACTTTTTCTACACGTTTAAACAATTCATAACGTAAAAATATTTCATGAGAACCAGAATTAAAGTTCCCTAATCGGGTAACATCACGATCATAGGCATATCCTATTAACCAAGAATCGTTAATCTGAAATCCTGCCATAGCACTCCATGCTGCACTCCAACGATAGGCTGCTCCCAATGAAAATTTTTCATTAAACCAAAAATTACCTGACAAATCAACTTGTAAAGGGGCTCCATTTACGTATTTTATCATAGTGGATGGCTTAAATTGTACTTCGCTGCTTAAACGAAATACGTGTCCTGCTATTAAATGCGGGTGCATACGCTCACTTGCTACGTATTGAACATCATTGTCATAATATTTTTGTTCTAAGATAAACGGTATAGATAAACCTACATAGCTCTTATCACTATACCAAAATGCTCCAGCTCCTATATTAGGAAAAAAGCGATTATCTACATTTTGTCTTAACAAACCATCTGTTACGTTATGAATCTTGGTTTTATTAAAATCAACACTGAAAAAATTTGCTGTCCCTTTTAACCCAAAAGACAATTTAGATCTCTCTGAGGTATCAATATTATAGCTTAAGTCTACTGATATTGCATTTTCATCTGAAGGTCCTATTTTATCGTTTATAACACTTACTCCTAATCCCATTTTATTATTAAGACCTAAAGGGGTACTTAGTGCAACTGTATTTGTCTGCGGTGCGCCTTCTAAACCTACCCATTGTGAACGGTGCATTACTAATGCACTAAAACAACCTCGGGTACCTGCATAACCAGGATTTACATTAGCAGTGTTATACATATATTGGGTGTACTGTGCTTCTTGTTGAGCAAAACCAGATCCACTTATTAAAAGTAGTAAATATATAATTCTCTTTTTCATATGATACTCTTTTTTAAACATCCTCCGCCTTTACAACGGAGGAATGTTAATTCTCTATCTATTGATATATAAATAACCTGCTTTTTCTTTGGTTACCCCTTCTGCATTAACATATTTGAACATATAATAATACGTCCCTTCTGGTAATTGCTCTAACTGATTAATCGTAACTCTTCCTGTAGATATTCCTCGGAATGCACGGTCATTATTGTTATAACCAATTGCCTCATAAACTAATACTCCCCAACGGTTATAAACCTCTACAGTATTATTAGGAAACTTATCTATACCATCTATCAAGAAAATATCATTATAACCATCTCCATTGGGAGTCATATGGTTATAAATTACAATCTCATCTCCTTTCTCTGGCTCAACTTGTATTGTTACTGTTGCTTTATCACATATGTTTTGAAAAGGATTAAGCATACAAATCGTATATCCTATACTGTATTCACCTGAAGGTGTCCCAGGAGGCACTATTACATATCCATTAGCATTGATATACGGTACTGATTGTCCAGACCAAATTGGAACAGTTAAAGTTACGTTATTTAATGCCGCTTGTGCTCCATTGGCTAAATCAATACCATTACCGTTATTTGAAAAAAATAGACCCTACTATCCCTCCTATACTTCCATTTGTAGTCACAAAAGTGTCATTTTGAGCATTGATACTTGGAGAAATAACTAGTATATTAGAATTAACGTTGCTACAGTTTGTTGGATTATTAATCTCACAAATGGTGTAATTAACGGTGTAAGTTCCCGAAGGAGTATTGGCTGGTATGCTAACTGTTCCGTCTGGATTTACTATTAGTCCTGATCCTGTAGGTACTGTAGAAGCTGTTATTTTTACATTGCCTGGTGCTGTACCTATGGTAACATTTACTCCATTTAATGTATCATTTGCTGTTAATGGTGCAGTAGTTCCTCCTGCAAGGCCGTTAATAGGAGCTGTTGTTTCGGTTACCGCTATAATAGTTGGATTGCTAACTAGTATATTAGAATTAACGTTGCTACAGTTTGTTGGATTATTAATCTCACAAATGGTGTAATTAACGGTGTAAGTTCCTGAAGGAGTATTGGCTGGTATGCTAACTGTTCCGTCTGGATTTACTATTAGTCCTGATCCTGTAGGTACTGTAGAAGCTGTTATTTTTACATTGCCTGGTGCTGTACCTATGGTAACATTTACTCCATTTAATGTATCATTTGCTGTTAATGGTGCAGTAGTTCCTCCTGCAAGGCCGTTAATAGGAGCTGTTGTTTCGGTTACCGCTATAATAGTTGGATTGCTAACTAGTATATTAGAATTAACGTTGCTACAGTTTGTTGGATTATTAATCTCACAAATGGTGTAATTAACGGTGTAAGTTCCTGAAGGAGTATTGGCTGGTATGCTAACTGTTCCGTCTGGATTTACTATTAGTCCTGATCCTGTAGGTACTGTAGAAGCTGTTATTTTTACATTGCCTGGTGCTGTACCTATGGTAACATTTACTCCATTTAATGTATCATTTGCTGTTAATGGTGCAGTAGTTCCTCCTGCAAGGCCGTTAATAGGAGCTGTTGTTTCGGTTACCGCTATAATAGTTGGATTGCTAACTAGTATATTAGAATTAACGTTGCTACAGTTTGTTGGATTATTAATCTCACAAATGGTGTAATTAATGGTGTAAGTTCCTGAAGGAGTATTGGCTGGTATGCTAACTGTTCCGTCTGGATTTACTATTAGTCCTGATCCTGTAGGTACTGTAGAAGCTGTTATTTTTACATTGCCTGGTGCTGTACCTATGGTAACATTTACTCCATTTAATGTATCATTTGCTGTTAATGGTGCAGTAGTTCCTCCTGCAAGGCCGTTAATAGGAGCTGTTGTTTCGGTTACCGCTATAATAGTTGGATTGCTAACTAGTATATTAGAATTAACGTTGCTACAGTTTGTTGGATTATTAATCTCACAAATGGTGTAATTAACGGTGTAAGTTCCTGAAGGAGTATTGGCTGGTATGCTAACTGTTCCGTCTGGATTTACTATTAGTCCTGATCCTGTAGGTACTGTAGAAGCTGTTATTTTTACATTGCCTGGTGCTGTACCTATGGTAACATTTACTCCATTTAATGTATCATTTGCTGTTAATGGTGCAGTAGTTCCTCCTGCAAGGCCGTTAATAGGAGCTGTTGTTTCGGTTACCGCTATAATAGTTGGATTGCTAACTAGTATATTAGAATTAACGTTGCTACAGTTTGTTGGATTATTAATCTCACAAATGGTGTAATTAACGGTGTAAGTTCCTGAAGGAGTATTGGCTGGTATGCTAACTGTTCCGTCTGGATTTACTATTAGTCCTGATCCTGTAGGTACTGTAGAAGCTGTTATTTTTACATTGCCTGGTGCTGTACCTATGGTAACATTTACTCCATTTAATGTATCATTTGCTGTTAATGGTGCAGTAGTTCCTCCTGCAAGGCCGTTAATAGGAGCTGTTGTTTCGGTTACCGCTATAATAGTTGGATTGCTAACTAGTATATTAGAATTAACGTTGCTACAGTTTGTTGGATTATTAATCTCACAAATGGTGTAATTAACGGTGTAAGTTCCTGAAGGAGTATTGGCTGGTATGCTAACTGTTCCGTCTGGATTTACTATTAGTCCTGATCCTGTAGGTACTGTAGAAGCTGTTATTTTTACATTGCCTGGTGCTGTACCTATGGTAACATTTACTCCATTTAATGTATCATTTGCTGTTAATGGTGCAGTAGTTCCTCCTGCAAGGCCGTTAATAGGAGCTGTTGTTTCGGTTACCGCTATAATAGTTGGATTGCTAACTAGTATATTAGAATTAACGTTGCTACAGTTTGTTGGATTATTAATCTCACAAATGGTGTAATTAATGGTGTAAGTTCCTGAAGGAGTATTGGCTGGTATGCTAACTGTTCCGTCTGGATTTACTATTAGTCCTGATCCTGTAGGTACTGTAGAAGCTGTTATTTTTACATTGCCTGGTGCTGTACCTATGGTAACATTTACTCCATTTAATGTATCATTTGCTGTTAATGGTGCAGTAGTTCCTCCTGCAAGGCCGTTAATAGGAGCTGTTGTTTCGGTTACCGCTATAATAGTTGGATTGCTAACTAGTATATTAGAATTAACGTTGCTACAGTTTGTTGGATTATTAATCTCACAAATGGTGTAATTAACGGTGTAAGTTCCTGAAGGAGTATTGGCTGGTATGCTAACTGTTCCGTCTGGATTTACTATTAGTCCTGATCCTGTAGGTACTGTAGAAGCTGTTATTTTTACATTGCCTGGTGCTGTACCTATGGTAACATTTACTCCATTTAATGTATCATTTGCTGTTAATGGTGCAGTAGTTCCTCCTGCAAGGCCGTTAATAGGAGCTGTTGTTTCGGTTACCGCTATAATAGTTGGATTGCTAACTAGTATATTAGAATTAACGTTGCTACAGTTTGTTGGATTATTAATCTCACAAATGGTGTAATTAACGGTGTAAGTTCCTGAAGGAGTATTGGCTGGTATGCTAACTGTTCCGTCTGGATTTACTATTAGTCCTGATCCTGTAGGTACTGTAGAAGCTGTTATTTTTACATTGCCTGGTGCTGTACCTATGGTAACATTTACTCCATTTAATGTATCATTTGCTGTTAATGGTGCAGTAGTTCCTCCTGCAAGGCCGTTAATAGGAGCTGTTGTTTCGGTTACCGCTATAATAGTTGGATTGCTAACTAGTATATTAGAATTAACGTTGCTACAGTTTGTTGGATTATTAATCTCACAAATGGTGTAATTAATGGTGTAAGTTCCTGAAGGAGTATTGGCTGGTATGCTAACTGTTCCGTCTGGATTTACTATTAGTCCTGATCCTGTAGGTACTGTAGAAGCTGTTATTTTTACATTGCCTGGTGCTGTACCTATGGTAACATTTACTCCATTTAATGTATCATTTGCTGTTAATGGTGCAGTAGTTCCTCCTGCAAGGCCGTTAATAGGAGCTGTTGTTTCGGTTACCGCTATAATAGTTGGATTGCTAACTAGTATATTAGAATTAACGTTGCTACAGTTTGTTGGATTATTAATCTCACAAATGGTGTAATTAACGGTGTAAGTTCCTGAAGGAGTATTGGCTGGTATGCTAACTGTTCCGTCTGGATTTACTATTAGTCCTGATCCTGTAGGTACTGTAGAAGCTGTTATTTTTACATTGCCTGGTGCTGTACCTATGGTAACATTTACTCCATTTAATGTATCATTTGCTGTTAATGGTGCAGTAGTTCCTCCTGCAAGGCCGTTAATAGGAGCTGTTGTTTCGGTTACGGCACATATAGAATTGTTTATAGTTATATTTATTGATTGAATAGAAGAACACCCCGCAGCATTAGTAACCACAAAACTATAATTAGTATTAGGATTTAGAGCCGTAAAAACCACATTTGTTCCCGTTCCCGATATAGAATTCCCCCAGGCGAAGCCGTTACAGTCCAAGTACCCGAGGCAGGCAAACCACTTAATGCCACACTTCCCGTACCCATGGCACAACTAGGTTGTGTAATAGCACCTATAATTGGAGCTGTAGGTAGAGGGTTTACTATTACATTTGTTGAGTCAGATATACTACAACCTCCTGGCGTAGTAACAGTCAAGGTATAAATACCATTATGATTAGTATTACTGTTCGTTATTACTGGATTTTGTTGATTGGATGTAAATCCATTTGGTCCTGTCCAATTGTAATTAAGCATTCCAGAGATAGCCGAAAAATTTATTGTAGAGCCTACGCAACTATTAAGAGGATTGGTTGTTAAAGTTGTTTTATAGATATTTATCCAATGATCTTCTACCTCTCCATCAGCAGCAAATCCAGAAGGAGGTAGGTTTTGAGTTGTGGATAGTCTTAGTCTAGCATAATAACTATTACCTGAAGTTAAACCATTTATTGAATTTAGGGGAATGCTCATATTTCCATTTGTTCCTGAAGGTACTGAAATGCTAGCATTTTCATTGTTATCAAAAAGACCATTAGAATTGGCATCTATCCATAAATTTAAATAAGCTAGATTACCAGTAGTATTTTTTACAAATATTGTTCCACTACAAGTAGACCAATTAATATCTTGTATTCCATCTTCATCATCAATTCCAGTGATGTCATCTGTATTAGGGTCGTTGCCTGTTGCTACAGGATTATATGCGCTTTCTACATCTATGTTATTTCCAAGTGTTAAATTAGGACTTATAAAAGATCCCTTTTGTATGTCTAATATATTGGTAGTTGTTGTTAAAGTGTTTTGACTGGGAGAGATAAAAGTTCCACCTTGTATCGAGTTATTTACGATATGAGTAGCTTTTCCATATGAATTTGGGGCATCTGAAAAATCAAGGTCTTCTAAAAATCCTATACCAAAGTGTTGTCCTCCACCTCCTTTTACTTGAGCATCTATATAAGGAACATCTTCGGCAATTAGTAAGGCATCACCTCTACTATCTCCAGAGCCAGGGTTTGTCACTTTTATAGTTTTTCCTGAGTTTGAGACATCTAATCTTATAGATGTATTAGCCCAGTTGTTATTTTTAACGTATTTATCCATGTATCTTACAGTTCCTGAAGGTACTGTGAGTTGATAATATTCATTTGTGCTTGCTAGAGTTTCTGTTCCTCCAATGACAAAAGCTGCTACATTACCTGATATGCCATTAGGATAATTGGCTGTGATGGTAATTCTAAAAGTTGAAGTGCAGGCATTGCAGCCATTATTTATACCTACAATATTACCTGCTCCCGTATTACCACCGATATTACCATATCCGTCAGGAAAATTATTTCCAGAATAATCGTAAGACTTACTAGATTTAGGAGTGCCTGTAACATTTGATATTGTGGCTTGGTAAATAACTCCAGCAGGAGAAGTGAAAGTTTTTGTGACACCATTAACAATTAAGTCGCCAGCAACCCCATCTTTATTTAGATCCCAATTTAACCAAAATATCCGATCTTTATAAAGTCCGCTACCAGTAGTCGCTTTATCAGCATCTGGAACTTGTGCAAATGCTATACTATTAAAAAAGCAACTTAAAAATAATAGTATTAAGTGTGTTTGTCTTTGAAAATTTGGGGTTTTCATTTTTTTGGTTTTTTAATTATAAAGTTAATAGTTTTTTTTGTATAACTATTGTGAAGAGGAGTTTTTGTGCTTCTTATACATTAATAATAAGGTAATTACACCCTTGTTTAAGTTTTTAAATTAAAAATAAATTAGATTTTTATACTTTTAAACTAAAGTGTATCTTTGTCGCAATTTTTAAAATTTTTACTTTGAGTACTACTCATAAAACATTTTTGTTGTTAAGGACTTTTTTAATTGATTTCAAAGAGATAACAAAAGCAGGTTTGGCTGTTAGTGTTGTTTTTTCTTCCGTGGCTGGTTTTATGCTAGGAGTAAACGAAATTAACCAAGATACAATCATTACTCTTTTTATGTTAGCAATAGGAGGGTACTGTATGGTTGGAGCATCTAATGCGTATAATCAAATTATTGAGAAGGATTTAGATGCGTTGATGGATCGTACAAAAAACAGACCTATTCCATCGGGAAGGATGACTGTTAATAAGGCTTTTTTTATAGCTACCATTCTAGCTGTTTTAGGAGTTGTGATTCTATATAATATTAATGAAAAATCAGCCATGTTTGGTGCGATTTCAATTTTTTTATATACGAGTATATACACCCCTATGAAAACAAAAACTCCTCTCTCTGTTTTTGTAGGTGCTTTTCCAGGAGCAATTCCTTTTATGTTAGGGTGGGTTGCTGCTACTAATCATTTTGGTATTGAAGCAGGGACTTTATTTTTAATTCAGTTTTTTTGGCAGTTTCCTCATTTTTGGTCTATAGGTTGGTTCTTGTTTGATGATTATAAGAAAGGTGGTTTTTTTATGTTGCCAACAGGAAATCGTGATAAATCAACGGCTATGCAAACTATATTATATACAATTTGGTTGGTTGTAGCTTCTATTTTGCCTAGTTTTGGTTATACTGGGCAGTTGTATTTGTCTGGTTTTTCAGCGTTATTAGTTTTAGTAATGGGGGGTGGATGTTATTATATGCGGTAAAATTATATCAACAACAAACCGTAAAAGCAGCCAAGAGTTTAATGTTAGTGAGTGTAACCTATATCTCATTATTACAAATAGTATATGTTTTAGATAAATTTTTAAGATAATGGAAGTTATTACTATAGAAGAAGAAAAACAAAAACAAGTTCGTTCATACAAGTTGATCCTGTTATTTGGGATGTTAAGTATGTTTATGATGTTTGCAGGACTTACAAGTGCTTATTTGGTAAGTGCTTCTCGTAAAGATTGGGTACATGATATGATTTTACCTCCTGCCTTTATGGTTAGTACTGTTGTAATTATTTTAAGTAGTATAACAATTCATTTGGCTAAATTAGCTATACGCAAAGATAATCGTTCTAGAACTTCTTTCTATTTAGGTTTAACATTAGTTTTAGGGTTAGTGTTTGTCTTTTCACAATTTGTTGGGTTTAGTCAAATTATTGCAATGGGGTATTATTTTACAGGAAGTGAAAGTACAGTAACCACTTCATTCTTGTATATGTTGACTTTGTTGCACTTAGCTCACCTTTTTGCAGGTGTAATTTCATTATTAATTATAATTTATAATCATTATAAACAAAAGTATAATTCTACTCAAACCGCTGGAATAGAGCTTGGTGCGATGTTTTGGCACTTTTTAGATTTTCTTTGGGTATATTTGTTTCTGTTTTTATATTTCGTATAAAAAATAAAAAATGTAAATTTGACAACTTTTTAAAATGAATTCTATGGCAACGACAGTTACTACGAGTACTGAAGGTAAAGTTTGGGGCGGCGGAAACGAGCCTATGAAAGCAAGCTATGGTAAAATGATGATGTGGTTCTTCATCGTTTCAGATGCTTTAACTTTCTCTGGATTCCTTGCTTCTTACGGTTTTTCAAGATTTAAATTTATTGAAACTTGGCCTTTGGCCGATGAAGTGTTTACTCACTTCCCATTCATGCATGGAGTACCTGCTCCAATGTATTATGTAGCATTGATGACTTTTATCTTAATTTTTTCATCTGTAACGATGGTGTTAGCCGTTGATGCAGGTCACCAAATGAAAAAAGATAAAGTAGCAATCTATATGTTCCTTACCATTATTGGAGGTTTAATCTTCGTTGGTTCTCAGGCGTGGGAATGGAAGAACTTTATCAAAGGTGAGTATGGTGCGATAGAAACTAAAGGGGGATCAATTTTACAATTTGTTGATAAAAATGGTAAGCGTGTGGCTCTACATGATTTTGCTGCTAATTTACCAGAAGAAAGAATGCAACACACGCGCAATCAAGGTTTATGGTTTGTAGATGAACCTGCATTACCTTCTGTATCTGTTGCAGAAGTGGTAGAAGGTTTTAAGGCAAATCCTGATTTGTTAATCCGTTCTGAAAAAGTAAACCCAGAAACTAAACAAAAAATTGTTTTAACTCGTGAAGAATCTTTAAAAAGATTAGAAGGAGCTAAGTCAGTAGTTGAAGGAGCTAACTTAAAGCAAAATGAATATGGTAATAAGCTATTTGCTGACTTCTTTTTCTTTATTACAGGATTCCATGGTTTCCACGTATTTTCAGGTGTGGTTATCAATATTATTATCTTCTTTAATGTATTATTAGGTACTTATCAAAGAAGAGGGAGCTATGAAATGGTTGAAAAAGTAGGTTTATACTGGCACTTTGTAGATTTAGTTTGGGTGTTTGTATTTACATTCTTCTACTTAGTATAATAAAAAAGTAAGATTGATTATGGCACACACACACGAATCGAACGCAGGAAAAATTTGGAAAGTTTTTGGAATACTTTCTCTTATAACAATTATAGAAGTGGTCTTAGGTATTTATAAACCTCATGCACTTTATTTTACAAATCTTTTAGGTACAAATTTACTTAATTGGATCTTCATTATCTTAACAGTAGCTAAAGCATACGGGATTATGTGGTCGTTTATGCACCTTGAAGGAGAAGTTTCTTCTTTACGTTGGTCTATAGTAGCACCATTAGTATTCTTAATCATATATTTAGTTTTTATCTTATTAGTTGAGGCTGATTATGTATTTGAGGTGTTCAAAAATTCAACGATAAAGTGGAATTTTTAACAACATATTAATTCATAAAGAATCCCGATTTACGTCGGGATTTTTTTATTTTTGTACCTCACAAAATTCTTTTTTATGAAGAAAAAAATAATCCTTATAGTATTATTGGTCTTTCCAATTGTCATTTATCTGATTTTTGCTTCAGCTACTCATAATCAGCTGTTTTTGCCTACTATTTCAAAAAATAATCTTGATTTGCCTAAATGGGAATCCTTAGATAAGAAACCTGTAACATTAATCAATAAAATAACTGTTTTAGGTTTTTTAGGTGATGATATTAAAGGAATTCAAGGAAATGTTTTTAATCTTAATCAGAAAATTTATGATAAGTACGTCGGATTTAAAGATTTTCAAGTTGTTTTTTTAGCAGTTGAAGGAACTCAAAATGAAGTTAAAGAATTATTTGATAAATTAGCTGGATTTACAGAAAACATGTCAGCTTATCACGTGGTTTTTGCTTCTAAACCAGCAATTCAAAGCTATTATGATTCATTTAAATTAAGAGGTAAATTGAATAATAATTTTGCTACTTCTGAAGTTCTGATTTTAGATAAAGATATAAACCACAGAGGGCGTATAGGAAAAAATAAAGAAGGGGTAGAAGAATATAGAGAAAGTTATAATACTACTTCAGCTGCTGACTTACATAATGAAATGACAGATGATATAAAAATACTTTTAAGAGAATATCGTCTAGCTTTAAAGAGAAACAAAAATAAAGAGAATTTTCATTTACATGAAAAAAATAATAATACAAGAATTAATTAGGTATGAAGAATAGATCATATATAGGAGTTAGTTTTATTGTTTTAGTTTTCGGAATCATTTTTATTCCTAAGATTATAAAAAGGATTAAAGAAGGAGAAATTGTAAAAGGAGATCGCTTAAGTACTCTAGTTGATCAAGGAGCTGGAAAAAGTGATTTGTTTACAGTAGGACGAGCACCTAAATTTTCTTTAACGAATCAAGAAGGAAAGATAATTACAAATAATACATACAAAGGAAAGGTCTTTGTTTTAGAATTTTTCTTTACTACTTGCCCTACTATTTGCCCTATTATGAATCGTAATATGAAAATAGTACAAGATAGTTTTGCTTCTAATGCTAATTTTGGTATTGCATCTATTACTATTAATCCTGATACAGATACTCAAAAAGTTTTAAAAGATCATTCAGAAAGTTTAAATTTAAAAGGAATGAATTGGCACTTTTTAACAGGTAACCAAGAAAAGATATATGATTTAGCACAAAAAGGATTTAACCTGTATGTAGGAAAAAATAAAAAAGTCAGTGGAGGATTTGAACATTCAGGCATGTTTGCATTAATTGATAAAGAAGGAAATATACGTTGTCGTAAAGATAATTACGGAAATCCTATAGTTTATTACGATGGATTAAAACCAGAAGGAATTAAGCAAATTAAGCAAGATATATCAAAATTATTAGCTGAATAATATGAAATAAATTTAAGAGTAATAACAGTTTCAATTTCAAGAATAAAGAGTATGAAAAATAGTATAGAGAAGAAGTATAATATAGGAATTACGATTTTGTCAGTTGCTATTCCTTTAGTGGTAGCTTTATTGTTTAAAGTTAAATTAAAAGACTTTGGATTTGATGTGAAACCGCTGACTTTCTTACCTTCAATTTATGCAACAATTAATGGTTTGACTGCAATTCTTCTTATTTGGGCTGTCATAGCAATAAAAAAAGGAAATCGAATTTTACATGAACGACTAATAAAATCAGCAATAGCCTGTTCTGTAGCTTTTTTAGGAATGTATGTTGCGTATCATATGACATCTGAAGCTACACCTTATGGAGGTACTGGGATTATGAAAGCGATTTATTTCTTTATTTTAATTACACATGTTGTTTTGTCAATAGGTATTATTCCAATTGTTTTGGTAACATATGTAAGAGCATTAACAGGTAATTTTGATGGACATAAATTAATTGCAAAATGGGCATTTCCTTTATGGTTATATGTTGCAGTAACAGGTGTAATAGTTTATTTAATGATTTCTCCTTACTATGCAAGTTAAAAAACAAAAAATAAAAGTTAAAAACATTCTAATACTTATAGCTTATTGTTTGCTACCTATAGCTTCGCAAGCACAATGCGCTATGTGTCGTGCATCATTAGAGAGTACAGGGAATGTAGAGCAAGCAGAAGCAATAAATGACGGTATTGTATACTTAATGGCAATACCTTACATATTAGTTGGTTTAGCAGGATATTATGTTTATAAACTATATAAAAAAAAGAAAAGTTAGCAATTTTGTTAACTTTTCTTTTTAGGATAATTTACCTCATTTATTGTAAACCATTAACTTCTATTTTTAAGTTGCCTGTTATAGTTAAAAAACCTAAAATAGATTCGTTAGTAAGTTCTACCCTGTCAAAATCTATATGTGTTAATTTTCCATTTATATATACACCTTGCATAGGAGAATAATTGTTTAAATATTGCATTATACTCTTCTTACCTTCTTCTAGGTTAGAAGCAATAGAATATCTACAGTTTGCTTTTAGTTTTTGAATAATAGCACTTTGGAACAGCCAATTAGCAGTTTTGATCAATCTGCTTTTAGTCTCTAAAGCATAATCTAAGTCATCAAAATAAAACTCTTTTTTTTCTGAATCATATTTTGGAAAACCAGCTAAATAAATTCGCCCATTTAAACTCCCTAAGAGATCTAGTGCAATAATCATTTTTCCATGTTTATGCCAAATAGAAACATTTTGGATGCTTATTTTTCGGTTTCCTGAACTGAATTCTTTACCTTTAAAGTTCGCATTTATTAATCTTGAAGCATCATTATAAGTAGATAATGCAACTAGAGAAGCTGTTATTTTATTAGGTAGTTGTTCTGTACTTTTTAAAATGAGTTTATTTTTGTCAAATAAATTTTTAGGTTTTTGGCCAACTAAAGATTCTATTTGGCATTTTAATCCTACATTTAAACTGATCTTGTTCTCTTCTAAGAGAGCTTGGGTTGAATGTATTTCTTGTGGATTAATGCGTAGCCAAGTTTCATAATTTTTATTCATTTCTATCGGTTCACTTGCTTTTTGCATTAGATCAGAAATTTGTTTTTTGAAATCTAGAGATTTAGCAATTGCATCATCCAAGCTTTTTTCTATTTTGTTTTTAAAGTATTTTAATGCAGGATTAATTAAATACGTAATTTTTATATCTTTTCCAGCTATACTAACAGTTGGGCTTTCATTCCAATTAATACTTTCTAGTTGTGTTTGTGTGTTTACTTGCCAATTAGTTAAGTTAACATTACTTAGTAAATTTATAGTGGCATTTAGATTAAATTCTCGTGTATCATACAGGTCAATCCCTAATAAAGAAGTTCCATATTTTACTTTCGCCCAAACTTTTAAAGGAACAATAGTTTGAAGTTTATGATCTTTTTCACTCATTATAACAGGATTGTTTTTCCAAATTTTAACCATGATTTTATCATCGTCTAAATTATTGTCTTCATATATTAAGCCTGTGAGGGCTTTATTCGTTTGGTTTTCTATATCTTTTACCGTAAGTTGAATAGGAAAATTAATATAAGATAAATGAGTAGGGTAATTAATCGGTAAAGCAGTATCAGCCTCTGGTTGCATTAATTCTATTTTTTGAGTGGAGGAACAATTTATTAATGGAATACTAGAAGTTATAATTAAAAAAAAATAGGATAGTTTTTTCATATGATAATGATTTTGTCACAAAAATAAAATTATTTTTAGACAGATTGTAACAAAGAGATTTTTTGAGAGTCTAATCTTATAAAGAATTGAATAAACTAGAATAATGAAAAATATATTCCACATACTTGTCTTTTTAATATTTATAGGATTTAGTGCTAAGGGGCAAGAAAAAAAGTGGACTTTAAAAGAATGTATAAATCACGCATTAGTGAATAATATTGCGGTACAGCAGTCTTCCTTAGATGTAGATATAGCTACTGTTAATAAAAAAATTGCATTTGGTAGATTTCTACCATCTTTAAATGGAAGTTTATCTCATTCCTGGAACATAGGGCTAAATCAGAATATAATTACTGGTTTACTAGAAAATCAAACGAATCAATTTACTTCAGCAGGTATATCATTAGGTATTGATATTTATAGAGGATTACAATATCAAAATCAATTAAGAAAATCAAATTTATCAAAGATCGCATCAGAATATCAGTTAACTAAAATAAAAGAAGATATTTCGTTAAATATAGTAAATGCCTATCTCCAAATTTTATTTAATAAGGAAAGTTTAAAAGTACAAAAAGAACAACTAAGGTTAAGTAATGAACAAAAAAAGAGGACTACTGAATTAGTAAACGCAGGAGTAGTCCCAAGAGGAGATCTGTTAGATATAGATGCTACTATTGCAACTAATAATCAAAAATTAGTTAATGCAGAAAATGTTTTATTAATCTCAAAATTAAGTTTAGCTCAGTTATTACAATTAAAAGAATATGATATTTTTGATATTACTGATGCAGAAGTTGAAGCTAAATTAAGTACAGTTTTAGCAGAAACACCCAATGTCATTTTTAAGAAAGCTAAAGAAACACGTGTTGAATTAAAATTAGCACAGACAAATTTAGAAATAGCTCAAAAAGATATTGATATAGCAAAAGGTGCTTACCAGCCCAGTTTACAAGGTTTTTATAATGTAAATACTCGTGTTTCTTATGCAAAAAGAATAAAAGGATTTGAAATTGATCCACAAAATCCAATTAGAGAAATAGGTTTTGTAGAGTCAACAGGTGATTTAGTTGCCACGGTTAATAAAGTTCCTGTGTTAGGTGGTCCAACTCCTTTTTTTCAACAAATAGATAATAATAAAGGACATAGCTTTGGATTACAATTGAACATACCTATTTTTAATGGATTTACTGTAAGAAATAATGTAAACCGGTCTAAAATTATTTTCCAAAAATCTAAATTAACATTAGAACAGCAAATGTTAGATCTTCAACGAACAGTTTATACAGCGTATACAGATACAAGAGGAGCTCAAAAAGCCTATGAAGCAGCATTAGTTGTTTTACAAGCAAGACAAAAAGCAGTAAATTATGCAAAAGAACGTTATGAAGTAGGATTAATGAATGTTTTTGATTACAATCAATCGCAAACGCAGTTGGTTAATGCAGAATCAGATGTATTGCGTACTAAATATGATTATATTTTTAGAACTAAAATTTTAGAATTTTATTTTGGAATTCCAATCTTTTAAAATTCTAATGCTTATAAATAAAAGTTGAAGATGAACTAGCTCTATGATAAAATATTTTCTCTTTAATGTTAAATAATAAATTAAATGAAAGCAAAAACGAAATACATACTTATTAGTAGTGTTGTAATTCTGATAGTAGGATTAATAGGTTTGAAAAAAAAGGAGTGTTAGGAGATAATACTTCTGTAACAGAAGTAGAATGGCAAGAAGTTAAAGAACGTACTATTATAGAAACAGTATCGGCTACAGGGAAAATTCAGCCTGAAACAGAAGTTAAAATTTCATCTGAAATTTCAGGAGAAATTATCGAATTACCAGTTAAAGAAGGGCAGATGGTTCAAAAAGGAGATTTGTTAGCCAAAGTTAATCCACAATTATATTTGCAAGGAGTAAATCGGACACAGGCAGGACTGTCTAATACTAAAGCCAATCTGTCACAAGTAGAAGCCCAATATAAAGAAGCTAAAGCAAATTATGAACGGAATAAAAATTATATGATAAAGGTGTTATTTCAGGTGCTGAATGGGATAAATCATTAGCCGTTTTTGAAGGAGCAAAAGCAGCCAGACAAGCGGCTTATTTTAATGTAGAGAGTGCTACTGCTACAGTTAATGAATCCCGAGAAAGTTTGCGAAAATCAACTATTTATGCCCCTATGACTGGTACTGTTTCTAAATTAGCTGTAGAATTAGGTGAACGCGTATTAGGTACACAACAAATGGCTGGAACAGAGTTAATGAGAGTAGCTAATCTTGATAATATGGAAGTAGAAGTAGATGTTAATGAAAATGATATAGTGAAAATTGAAATAGGAGATCAGGCAAATGTTCAAGTTGATGCTTACCTCAAAAAAAAATTTAAAGGAATTGTAACGAGTATTTCTAATTCTGCTAATTCCGCCACTTCAGCAGATCAAGTTACTAATTTTAAAGTGAAAATTAAAATAATAAAAGAATCTTATGCTGATTTAATGAAAGGTAAATTAAATAATTATGCTCCTTTTCGTCCAGGTATGACCGCTACAGTTGATATTATTACTACTCGTAAAGAAAATATTATTGCAGTTCCTATAAGTGCTGTTGTTATGCGTACTGATACAACATCTTCAAAAAAAATATATTTAGAAAAAGAAGAGGAAGGTGATTTTCAGGAAAAAGAAGAGGAACCAATAAAAGAAGATAAACGATATGAATGTGTATTTGTAAAAAAGGGTGATAAAGTGCAATTAAAAGTTATTACTACTGGAATCCAAGATGATAATTATATAGAAGTTCTTTCTGGATTAAATAAAGGAGAAACGATTATTACAGGACCTTATACCATCGTTACAAAAGAATTAAATCCAGGTGATAAAGTGAAAAAAATATCAGGAGATAAAAAAGAAAGCAAAAAGAATAATTTGTTTAAAAATAGTTTGCTGTTTCCTACAGGGTTGAGTCATTTTTTTAAATGAATCAATCCTGTTTTTTTATGATTATTGTACTTTTGCAGGATATATAATTATCGATGACTTATATTTTACATTTAGAGACAGCTACTCGCAATTGCTCTGTATCCTTAGCTAAAGATGGCGAGTTAGTGGCAGTTCGTGAAATTGCAGAATCAGGATATACCCATGCAGAAAAATTACACGTTTTTATAGAAGAAGTTTTAAAAGAAGCTCAAATTCTACCAAACAATTTAACTGCAATAGCAGTCAGTCAAGGACCAGGTTCGTATACAGGTTTGAGAATTGGAGTTTCTGCTGCTAAAGGTTTGTGTTATGCTTTAAATATCCCGTTAATCGCGTTAGATACTTTAGAAATTTTATCTAAGCAAATAAAAATTTTAGACGGACTTATTGTGCCCATGATAGATGCTAGGCGTATGGAATGTTATACTGCCATTTTTTCTAAAGATTATGAACAAAAACGAAAAGTAGAATCTCAAATTATAGAATCTAATATATTTTCTGAGTTTCAAGAAACAATACATTTGTTAGGAGATGGAGCTTCTAAATGTAAAGAAGTACTCAATACAGATCAGTTTGTATATCATGATCAAGCAATTTTCCCTTCTTCTAAGGAAATGGTACAAGGTGCTTACCATAAATTTTTGAATAATGATTTTGTAGATGTAGCTTATTTTGAACCTTTTTATTTAAAAGAGTTTATGCTAAATACAAAACAATCTTAATTTGTAATACATAAAAATTAAAGTGTTCAAAAAGTGTAGAATAAATATTTAGTTTGTTTTCTCAATTTCAGTTATGCTTTCTTTAATTAAATGAACCAATAAAGTTAGATAACTAAATATTTACTTTTCGAACACTTTTATTTTTTATTTATATTGTATCTATAAAATAATTACTAAATTATAGGTTGTAAAGAGAATTTAATAGATCTGATTTTACAGCTACACCATCACTGTTTTGCGTCCAAGCACGAACTAATAAGCTAAATGTTTCAGTCTCTATACTAGCTATAAAAATGTCCGGTTTAGGATCTTTTAAAATTAATGGATGATTTTGAACTAATACCTCTAGTTTTGACCTTGTATTTTTAATGTTCTCATTTATTGGAAAATTAAAAGTAAAATCATTTCTTGAGGTGCTTTTTTGAGAATGATTCTTTATTTTACCGTTTGAAAGTACACCATTTGGAATATATACAACTTGATTATTTCCCGTTGTTAGCTTAGTAGAAAAAATATGAATATCTTCTACTTTTCCTATTTCTCCTTGTACTTCTATTTTATCTCCAACTTTAAAAGGTTTGAATAAAATAATTAGAATACCCCCTGAAAAGTTGGAAAGAGATCCTTGTAATGATAGACCTACAGCTAATCCAGCAGCACCTAAAATAGCAACAAAAGAAGAAGTTTCTACTCCTAGTTTTGAAATAACAGCTATAAATACTAACCCTCTTATTGTCCAATAAATTAGATCTTCAAGAAATTCAACCAGTGTAATTTCTATATTTCGATTAATCAGTATTTTTTTTGTTGTTTTTGTAATAAATTTAGAAAGCCATATTCCTACAATAAAAATTAAAACAGCAGTTAATAAATTAATAGAATAGGTAATGGCATGTTCTTTTACTGTTTCTAGTGTGTCTATATTAATCATTTTATAAGTGTTTGGTAATAAAATTCTACTAAAAATAAGGTCTTAGGATTTAATTTTAGAAAATGATGAAAACTTTTAAAGAATCAGAAAAGTTATTTATATCTAAAATGAATACTATAGAAAAATTTTTTTCTCATCTTTTAGTTTTTGTTTACTAATAAGAATCTAGCACCTTTTATTAAAATTAGTTTATTTAATGGTGTTTTATGAGATAAAAAGGCAAAACACCTCAAGAAGAAGTGTTTTGTTTTTTATTTACAAAAACGAATGTATTTTCCCTTTTATTTAATAATGATTTAAAAGTATTTAAACAAATTATAAAAAAGTTATCCATTAAGGGCTTCAACTATTATTTCTTGATCATTAAGCATTTCTTTTAGCATGTTTTCAATGCCATTTTTTAATGTAAAAGTAGAAGAAGGGCAGCCACTACAAGCTCCTTGAAGAATTACTTTTACTGTTTTATCTGCTTCATTATAAGAATCGAATAATATATTTCCTCCATCAGAAGCTACTGCTGGTTTTATATATTCTTCAATTATGTTAATGATTTTTTGAGAAGTAACGTCTAAATTTTCAAAATTTGTTATTTGTTGTTTTTCTTGTTTTTGAGAAACAGTTATTTTTGTTTCATCTACCGCAATATTTCCGCTCTCTATAAATTCTTTAATAAAAGTTCGTAATTCGTTCGTTACCTCTTGCCATTCACTTACAGCATATTTAGTAATAGAAACATAATTTTCATCTATGAAAATCTCTTTTACATAAGGGAAATTAAATAATGCTTTTGCTAGGGGAGAAGCTCCAGTTTCATCTATATTTTTACATTCCACAATTTGTTTAGTTAGCATTCTGCTTGCTACAAATTTCATTACAGAAGGATTAGGCGTACTTTCTGCATAAACGGTTACAGCAACTTTTTTAATTTCTTTTTCAATAATAACAGGACCGCCCGCATTAACATAATTTTCAAGTTGTTCTGCTACATCCTGTTTTACATCATTCCATTCTACTATACTGAATTTTTCGATAGCAATAAAATTTCCTGAAATATAAACTGTTTTTACAAAAGGTAAATAAAATAACTGTTTTGCTAGAGGTGAATCAGCACATTCATCTACATTTTTGAATTCAAAACTTTGATTTGGGCAAATGAAATATGAAAATTCAAATTTTAAAATAGAAGGATTTGAAGTTTCTTTTATCGTAATTAGTTTCATGAGTATAAAGTATAAATTGTTCTTTGAAATCAAAAGAAAAAATATGTATGCAAATTTACTAAAGAAGTTTAGGATAAAGTAAGAGATTGAGGAAAGTTATAAGAATTTTAACGAAAAAAAAGGAATTGTATTATGCTACTATTTTCCAGTAGTTCAAAATAGTTTAACTTTGAGAGCTCATATTAAAAGTAAAAATGAAGTATTTATCACTTGTATTCGCATTTGTAAGTTTGTCCTTGTATGGTCAGGTTGATATACCTGTATATTCTGATTATTTAACAGATAATTATTATTTAATACACCCATCAATGGCAGGAGCTGCTAGTTGTGCAAAAATTAGAGCTACAGCTAGGAAACAATGGTTTGGAGTTGACAAAGCACCCGCTTTACAGACTATAAGTGTTAATGGTAATGTAGATCAAGATGGTAAATCAGGGGTTGGACTTATTTTATTTAATGACCGTAATGGTAATCATTCTAATAGAGGTTTTAAGGCAACATACGCACATCATATTTTATTTTCTAGAAATGATATTGATTTAAACCGTTTGTCTTTTGGAGTAAATCTAGGAGTGAATCAATTACAGTTAGATGAAACAGAATTTGGATCCTCTTTTGATCCTATAGTGAGTGGAGGAGTGCAAAGTGCAAGTTATTATAATATTGATTTTGGAGCTTCGTATAATTTTCTTGATTTTTATGCGCACGCAACTGTGAAAAATGCAGTTTTTAAAAGCAGAAATATTTATACAGATATAGAGTCAAGTAACCTTCGAAAATATGTTATTAATTCAGGTTATATTTTTGGAAATCGTGATAAAATATTGTACGAACCTTCTATTATGTTTCAATTTACAGAGTTAACGAAAGAAAGAAGTTTAGACGTAAATATCAAAGCATATAAAAATATGGACTTCGGTAAACTTTGGGCAGGATTATCTTATAGAAACAGCCTTGATGGTTCTCAATATATAAATAATGGATTTGTAGAAAAGCAACGTTTACAATATTTGACACCTATTGTAGGAGTTAATTATAAAAAGTTTATGTTAGCCTATAATTATACTTATGTCATAGGAGATGTAAAATTTGACAGGGCTGGTTTTCATCAATTAACTTTAGGTTTTGATTTTGGTTGTAAACGTGAAAAATATGATTGTAATTGTCCTTCTGTAAATTAATATGAGGATGTCCAAAAAGTTTATAATATAATGCCCATATTATATGGGACTCACTTTTGTGAAAAAATAAAAGTGCGTTAAATTTTTACTTTTCGGACCTCTTTTATCTTTATAAAATATGTTAGTAAAAGCAGTTAATGGTAAAAGCCCATCAATTCCTGAAGATTGTTATGTGGCAGAAAATGCTACTATTGTTGGAGATGTGGTTTTTGGAAAAGAATGCAGTGTATGGTTTAATGCCGTAGTTAGAGGAGATGTACACTCGATCCGAATAGGTAATAAAGTCAATATTCAAGATGGTGCTGTAGTACACTGTACCTATTTAAAACATCCCACAGAAATTGGGAATAATGTTTCTATTGGCCATAAAGCTATTGTGCATGGTTGTACTATAAAAGATAACGTTTTGATTGGTATGGGAGCAATTGTTATGGACGGTTGTGTTATTGAAAGTAACTCAATCATAGCAGCCGGTTCTGTAGTAACGCAAAATACAACCGTTGAATCAGGTGCTATTTACGCTGGAATACCTGCTAAAAAAGTAAAAGATATCAATCAGAGTGATTTTGCTGGAGAGATTGAACGTATTTCTAATAATTATGTTATGTATTCAAGTTGGTTTAAAGAATAATAATTATTATTAAAAGTTTAATTCAAAAATATTTTCATCAAAGTCTAGAATTGACTTTAAAACACGGGTATCACTATTTGAATAAAAAATAGTGGTGCCTTTTTTTTCTTGTGTATTCATTATTTGATGTTGTTCTAAAATTAATTTAGTCTGTTTTGCAACTGCTAATCCTGAATCAATGATTTTAATAGATGTAGGAATTATTTTTTTATTTCAGGGATTAAGTAAGGGTAGTGGCTACATCCTAATACTAAATAGTCTATGCCTGCTTTAATCATTGGGTCTAAATAGGAATATAATAACCCTCTCATTTCTTCAGATTCAATTTTACCATCTTCTATTAGTTCAACCAGACCATGTCCAACTTGTTCCATAATTCTAACATTAGTATAGTTTTTTAGTTGACGATTAAAAAGTTCGCTATTTAAAGTGCCTTTAGTTGCTAAGATTCCAATAGTTTTGGTTTCGCTAAGAGTTGCAGCTGGTTTTATAGCGGGTTCAATACCAATAAAAGGGATGTCATATTTAGCTCTCATTTCTTTTATGGCATTAGTAGTAGCGGTATTGCAAGCTACAACAATTAGTTTGCATTTTTGTTGTAGTAAAAAATCAACATTTTTAAAACATAGTTGGATGATTTCTTCTTTTGTTTTTTTGCCATAAGGCGCATTTTTGCTATCAGCTAGATAAATTGTGTTTTCATTAGGTAATAAGTGATGTACTTCTTTCCATATTGAAGTACCACCAATTCCTGAATCAAAAAGGCCTATGGGATTTGTGTTAGTCATAAAACAAAAATAAAAAAAAACTGCCTTGAAGAAAACAACAAGACAGTTTTTAGTAATTTATTTTGATGAAATTAGAATTTTAATTCTTTTTCACATCTTCAAATAAGTTTGGTCCATCTGCTAAGATTAAAGCAGAAGAATCCATTACATATTGGAATCCTTTCGCGCGTGCTACTTTAATTACAGCTGCTTTTGCTTTTTCCATAATAGGTTTTACAATTTCTGTTTCTTTGTCAGAAATTTGTTTTTGAGCATTGTCACGATATTGTTGGATTCTTTGTCCCATATCTTGCATTTCTTTAGCTCTTTTTTCATTTTCAGCATCACCAGCAGTTTGAGCTTCACTTTCGTATTTTTTCATTTTAGTTTGGTATTCAGTTACCATCTTTGAATACTCAGCATCTAAAGTTTTGCTTAAAGTTTCTAACTGTGCTTTAGCAGCAGTCATTTCGGGCATTTTTGAAAGTAATTGCTGAACATCAATATGAGCTGTTTTTGATTGCGCATTCATTCCGCTGATACCTAAAAACATTACAGTCGCAATTAATAAAGATTTCAATTGTTTCATCATCTAAAGTGTTTAGTATAGTTAAAAATTAATTAGTACTCTTTTTTTCTTTTGCTTTCTCTTCTTGAGCTTTGCGTTGAGCTTCTTTTTCTTCTAGAATTTTTTTCTTTCTTTCCTCTAACGCTTTTTTCCTTTCTTCAAGGTTTTTTTTATTTTTTTCTATTAATTCTTGCTTTGCCGTTTCGCGTACAATTCGAATAGAGTCTTGATTTATTTTTTTATCTTCTCTTTTATTAAAACTAACCGTTTGTGCATTCGGTATATTGCTGGTTTGAGGAAGATTATTGCTTGTAGGGGAATCAATAGTTGTGCCAGTTTTTTTAGCTTCTTGTTCCTCTAACTGTTTTTTCTTTTTTTCTTCATATTCTTTTCTTTTTTTCTCAGTCTCTAAACGTCTAGATTCTAATATTTGTTCACGACGAGATCTTTTTTCATCTAATATTTTTTTTCGCTCTGCAAGGCTTGGGTTTTCAGAAACATCATCTTCTTTTGCCTCTTTTTCCTCTAGAGCTTTTTGTTGTTTTTTGCTTAGTTCTTCTCTTTTTTCGGCTCTAGTTATAACTCGAACAATTTGGTCGCTAAGATCAAACCTTTTTGCAGAGAATAGCATAGTCATTTGTGCAGAAGATTTATCAAATATATAATCGTATTGTTTTTTTCAGCTAAATCCTGAACTGCATTAAATACTTGATCTTGTACTGGTTTTAGGATAGCTTCTTTTTGCAATGCTAAATCACCTCTTGATCCAAAACGTTTTTGTTGATAATCTAATAATTGGTTTTCTTGAAACTTAATTTCTTCTTCTCTTTCTTTAATTAGCTCTTTCGTTAGTAAAGCGCTTTCGCTTTTTAAAGCATCTTTAAGTTTATTAATAGCATTTTTTTTAGTTTCAATATCTTGTTTCCATTTTTGTGCTTTCTCTTCTAATTGAGAAGAAGCTTCTTTATAATCAGGTGTGTTTTCTAGGATATATTCCATGTCAATATACCCAATTTTTAGACCTGTTTTGGTCTGTCCTATTATATTGGTTATGGTAAACAACCCTAATATTAAGAAGATTCTTTTCATATTTTTTTAATTTTCACAAGCTATTAACTTATATATTTGATATTATAGATAACGTCAAATATAATTAAAATTGTTGTCCTATGATAAAATGTGTTTGCCAGCCTGATTTTGTTCCCCCTATATTAATAGGGTCAAATCCATGAGCAAAATCAATTCCTAAAAGACCAAATGCAGGCATGAAAACACGCAGACCAACACCAGCAGAACGTTTTAAAGCGAATGGATTATATGATTTAAATCCTTCAAAAGCCGCTCCAGCTTCTACAAAAGCCATCATGTATATAGATGCTGCTTGTTTTAATGTAATTGGGTAGCGCAATTCTAATGAAAATTTATTAAATGCAGTACCTCCTATTTGTTGACCTGCTCTATCTCCTTGCGTAATAGTAGGAGTTAATGAGTTATTAGGATAACCTCTTAACTGGATTGTTTCTCTACCATCCATGGCAAAATTAGCTAAACCATCACCGCCTAAATAAAAACGTTCAAAGGGAACTAGACCTCTTTTATTATTATAAGCTCCCATAAAACCAAACTCTCCTAGTGTGCGTAGTGTTAGTTTTTCATATATCTTAGAAAACCATTCTGCTTTCACTTTTATCTTGTAATATTCTAACCAATTAAATTTTTGTTGATCTACTTTAGCAGGATCTGCAGACGCTTCTTCAATAGAATTAGCTTTTGTTAATACACCATTATTGTTGATTAGTGGATCTCCTACATTATATGTTTCAGAAGAAGTTGTAGCGTATAATTTATTTTCTGGTAAATTTCCAAGATTTTGATAATCTACTCCATTGAAGTATGAATAAGGGGGTGTAAGTTTAGCGGTTACACTAAATTCAGAACCATGTGTAGGGAATATGGGATTTACGCCTTTATTGTTACGGGTTAATCCAATAGTATACGATAGGTTTCTAGAAGTACCATTACCAAATGTAAACAATCCAATATTATAATTGTTTAAATCATAATGTTGGTATGTAACTGCTTGTGAAAGGACAAAGTAGTCATCTGGAAACTGTAATCTCTTAGCGATACCTACAGAAGCTGTGAAAATATTGAAACTTCTTGATCTATCTACGCTATTACTTATAAAGTTATTTGAAAATTGTTTACTGTATGATAACGAGCCTGAAAATTGAACTGGTTTTTTACCTCCAAACCAAGGTTCTGCAAATGAAAAACTATAAGTTTGAAAGTATGAACTTGCTTGTAAACGTAAAGACAGCTTTTGTCCATCTCCCATAGGAAGCGGTCTATAAGCATTTTTCTTGAAGATGTTACTTAGAGCAAAATTGTTAAATGATAATCCTAAAGTACCAATGAAACCTCCTCCACCGTAACCACCTTGTAGTTCAATTTGACTTGCTCCTTTTTCAGCAACGTGGTATTTGATATCTACAGTACCACCTGCTGGATCCACATTTTCAAAATCTGGTTTTATAGCTTCTGCATCAAAAAAGCCTAATTGCCCAATTTCACGGATTGTTCTTACTAAATTTTCTTTACTATAGACTTCTCCTGGTTTGGTTCTTAATTCACGATAAATTACTTTATCATTTGTTTTGTCATTACCTACTACTGATATCTTGTTGAAATGAGCTAAAGGCCCCTCTACAATTCTAATGTCTAAGTCAATTTGATTATTTTCTGTCTTAACTTCAACAGGGTTAATGTTTGAAAATAAGTAACCGTTGTTTTGGTACAAATTGGTTATATCGTCTCCGTCAGGCTGTGTTTTGTCTGCAATTCTTTTGTCTAATAAAACGCTGTTATACACATCTCCTTTTCTAATTCCTAAATATTTTGATAAAATTTGGTCGTTATAAACTGTATTTCCTGTAAAGTTGATGTCACCAAAATAATATTTTTTACCTTCTTCAAGATTGATTTTTATGGAAACCTTATTTGTTTTAGGATTGTATACAACAGTATCTGATTTTATTCTCGCATCACGATAACCGTTTTCTTTATACTTACTGATTAATAAATTTAAATCATCTTTGTATTTATCTCTTTTAAATTTCATTGATTTTAATTTCAAGAAATTCATTAGGCTTATATGACGAGTATCCTTCATCGAACGAAGTAAAATGCCTTTTTTTAGCTCATCATTACCTATTAGCTCTATATCTTTAATACGAACTTTTTTTCCTCTGTCTACATTTACTACCATATTTACATGATTTATCGTAGTAGTGTCTTCCACAGTGCTTATGTTTACTTTTGTATTGAAATAACCTTCTTTTTTATATTTATTCTCAATATAATATTTTGTTGTAGTTAAAAGGTTTTCATTTACTATTTTTTCAGAAGTAAGTCCATTATCTTTAATTAAAGATTCCTGTGCTCCTTTTTTAACACCAATAATTTTAACATTGTTAAGTTTTGGTAATTCATTTAGATTTAGTTCAAGAGAAATACTATCTCCTTCTATTTTATCTACATAGAAGTTGACATTGTTGTATAGCCCTAGTTTCCACAGTTTTTTAATGGAATTACTAATTTCCTCTCCAGGGACTGTTATAGTTTGTCCTTTTGATAGACCAGTAAACGTAACAATTGTTTGTTCGTTATAGGTAACTTTACCTGTTACATTTACTTTTTTTAGTACATATGATTTACCATTTTCAATGGTTAGTCTTTCTTGTGCTTTTACGTTTATAGTAATACTTGTAAATGCAATGAGCAGCATAAATTGTATGCTGCTTTTAACTCGTGTAAAATTATTTAACTTGCTCACTTGTTTTTCCAAATCTACGTTCTCTTTTTGATAGCTAATGAGGGCTTCATATAAATCTTTTTCACTAAAATCAGGCCATAACACATCCGTAAAATAAAATTCAGCATATGCTATCTGCCAAAGTAAAAAATTACTGATTCTATGTTCGCCACTTGTTCGTATTACTAAATCTACTTCTGGTAAATCATGTGTGTAAAGATGATTATTAAAAATTGATTCGTCAATACTCTCAATTGAAATTATATTATTTTTAACTTTATCAGATATTTTTTTAACAGCATTTAAGATTTCTTCGCGCGAACCATAACTTAATGCTAAGGTTAGCGTCATTTGGTTATTATTTTTAGTTTTTTCAATTACTTCTAGTAGTTCTTTACGTACATTATTAGGAAGTGAATCTAAATTACCTATACTGTTTAGTTTAATATTGTGTTTGATAAAAGTATCTAGTTCTTTTTTTAAAGAAGATACGAGTATTTTCATTAATGTTTCTACTTCTAGTTTTGGGCGATTCCAATTTTCAGTAGAAAAGGTATAAAGAGTTAAGTTTTTAATGCCTAATTTAACACAAGTTTCTACTGTAACACGTACAGATTTTGTGCCGTTTTCGTGACCGAAAACGCGAAGCATTCCTTTTGTTTTGCCCAACGGCCATTTCCATCCATGATAATGGCAAGATGTTGTGGTAAGTTGTCTTTGTTTATTTTATCTATTAAATTCATTAATTCTTACAATAACAAGGATTTTTTCCGAAAGTATAAGTTAAAGTTGCACCAGTAAAAGTGTACCAATCATTGCTGTTAGTGTTTCCAAAGGAAAAATTCTTCATAGTATCATCTTTAGGTAAACTTCCGTCTAGATCATCAATAAAAGTATAGTGAAAACTGGTTTCTAATCCTAAGATTAGACTGTTTGTTAATTTCATCTTTATGCCTGCCGTCATGGGGATAGCAAATGACCAAGAATTCTCTTTTGAAGAGACGTTATCATTCTTGAAGTATAAATTTCTATAGTTAAAAAAACTTAATCCAGAATGAATATAAGGTGTAAGAATAAAGTTGTTATCGTGGAGGTTAAAATCAAAAAAATTAAATTCTAAACCTGCTGATAATTCAGATATTTTATTTTGAAAAGAATAACCGCGTTCTTTTCTTGCTGATTGGTCTGAACTAGAGTCATCACCGCTAATCGTACTTGTTATAGCAGAAAAACGCCAAGCATGTCTTTTACTTTTATTCCATTTGTAAATAACACCAAAGGTAGGATCTTTCGGTGATACAAACAGGGTGCTTCCAATATCACCAACGTAGTTACTGCCCCCTCCAAAAACACCTATTTCGTGTAATTGAGCGTGGTTTTGACTGAAAGTCAAAATAAGCAGGAGAATGTGTGCTAACTTTTTCATTTTTATAATAGGTTGCAAATATAGTAATTATGAACACTCCACAAAGTGAATTGTCGATTTGTTAGTTTTAATTTGTAAACTTATTTATTAACGAAAAAGTTTGTTTGCTAGTATTTTAGGTCTTAATTTCTCCTATCTTCACCAAATAGTAGTTTTTTTCTTAATGTTTTTAAAAAGCTTTCTTCTGTTATTTCTACCATTTTGATTTTAAAAGCTGTTTTTTTAATTGTTAAGATACTTTCATTCTTAACAGAATTAATTCTTGAATCTAATGAAACTAAATAGTTTTCTTCTCGACCTGTTACTTTTAATTTTAATACAGTAGTGTCAGGAATAACCATTGGTCTAGCATTTAAATTATGTGGAGCAATAGGTGTAATTACAAAACTTTCTGTTTCTGGTGTTAAAATGGGACCACCGCAACTTAAGGAGTAACCAGTAGAACCAGTAGGAGTAGATATAATTAATCCGTCTGCCCAATAAGATGTTAGATATTCATCATTTAGATAGGTTTCTATGGTTATCATAGAGGTGGTATCTTTACGACTTATTGTAATTTCGTTCATAGCAAAATTTATATCTTCTAATGAACTTAATGAGGGCGAGCAACTTACACTAAGAAGTGTTCTTTCTGAAACAGTATATTTTTTTTCCAGTACGAGTGCTAAGAATTTTTCAATATTTTCTTGTTGAACATTTGCTAGAAAACCTAATCTACCAGCATTTATTCCTAAGATAGGAATTCCAGAATCTCTAACAAATGTAGCGGCTCTAAGAAAAGTGCCATCTCCCCCTACACTGAGTACCATATCGTAAGAAATATCTAAATCAGTATGTCGGTCAAATGTTTCTACAGGGTTTGTAATAATCTGATTGTCTTGAAGAATTTTTAAGAAATTAGCCTCAATCGAAAAGAGTATTGCGTTTGTTTTAAGAAAATGAATTAATCTTTCTATGATAGGTGCAGTTGTGTTTTGATAATACTGACCGTAAATGGCTACTTTCATGGT
The DNA here is from genome assembly GCF_019565455.1 of Flavobacterium oreochromis. Lineage (NCBI taxonomy): Bacteria > Pseudomonadati > Bacteroidota > Flavobacteriia > Flavobacteriales > Flavobacteriaceae > Flavobacterium > Flavobacterium oreochromis. Next base: position 560,835 of record NZ_CP067377.1, on the reverse strand, counting down.
TTTGTTTCTGTTTCGGTAAAAAGCAATTAATATTTAAGCACCAAAATTTTTGATGAATCGTAATGTTATGATTAAATATTTAGGTATTTGTCTAAATAATCAGAGCGTTCTTTAAGTGTTTTTAAATGTTCGTCTTCTTGATGTTCTGATATGATTTCGTAATCATAACGGCGGAATGTTTGAATAATATCGTTAAGGCTGCCTTCTCCTAATTTTAATGTAATTTGAATTTTTTCTGTATCTGAATTTGAAATGAAAGCACCTAGTAATTTTCCATTATTACCTTCTACTATCTGTGCAATTTGACTAAAAGAGTAATCATTTATCCCTTTTTCAATGATTATAATTCCTCCTAATTCACGAAGAAAAGGAGTTTCGTTAAACACGCGTATTACATCTTCTAACTCATAATATCCGATGTATTGATTGTTTAAATCTAATACAGGAATAATATTCGTTTCATTTTTCGCAAAATCATCTAAGACATCTAATAATACGGAGTTGCTTCTGGTAAAGAAAGTTTCAAAAGTGTGTCGGTATTCAGCTAAATTTTTACTAAAATCAAATCCATCAACATCTTCTGCTGATACATTGCCTATAAAAATACCATTTTCAACTATAGGAAAATGCGAAAATGGATAATCCGTAAAAAAATCCTGTGCTGTAGCTACCTCTTCGTTAATGTCTAGTGGAGCAAAGTCATGGTTAATATAGTCTATTAGTGTATTCATTTATAAATAATGTCGTTTAAAAATATTTCTGAATTATTATTTAATTGCAAAATAATTAAAAAATTACATAAGACCCGTGCGTAAGTTTGTATTTTTGTTGTCTTTTATAAAAATATGTTTTTAAATGACTCAAAATAATTGTAAACTCAGTGTAAACATAAATAAGATTGCTACGTTGCGTAATTCGCGTGGGGGTAATACACCTAATGTGATAGAAGCGGCAAAACGTATTCAGAACTTTGGAGCGGAAGGTATCACAATACATCCAAGACCTGATGAGCGTCATATTAGGTATCAAGATGCACGTGATTTAAAAGAAGTGGTCTATACGGAATATAATATAGAGGGAAATCCACAACATAATTTTATAGATTTAGTTTTAGAATGTAAACCTACACAGGTAACATTAGTTCCTGATGCAATTGGAGCATTAACTTCTAATGCGGGTTGGGATACCATCACACATCAAACTTATTTAAAAGATGTCATTGCTGAGTTTCAACGCAACGGAATTAGAACTTCTATTTTTGTGGATCCAGTGTTAAAGATGATTGAAGGTGCTAAGGAAACAGGAACTGATAGAATTGAGCTATACACCGAAAGTTTTGCTCACGAATACAGTTTAGGGAACAAAGAGGGGATTTTGCCTTATGTGGCATCTGCTAAATTGGCAAATGAATTAGGTTTAGGGGTTAATGCTGGTCATGATTTAAGCTTAGATAATATTGCGTTTTTTAATCAAAATATCCCTGGCTTACTAGAAGTGTCTATTGGTCACGCTTTAATTTCAGAATCCTTGTATCTAGGCTTAGAGAATGTCGTAAATATGTATTTGAGGAAGTTGAAGTTGGTCTAATTGTAAAATATAAAAAATAAATTTCAATTTTTAGTTCTAATATTATAGCCAATATTAAATTTTGAAATATGTTTGAAAATGGTTGTTAAGTCTTTTTTAGCCATATGTTTTGCTGGCTGTTCATCTGTGATAACTAGATCTGAACAGATAACGATTTAAATGCTAAAATAGATTATAAAGAACTATATGTTTCTAGAGATATACTGTTTTTACTTTATAAAAAATATAAAAATCAAATTACGGTAGATTTAATCAAGTTTAATGAAAATAAAACGGTTCAAACATCAATAAAATATTTTTATTTAGAGGAGAAATCCGATCAGCTAAATAATTTTGATTTTATCAAATGACTTCATAGTTTTACTTTTTATAATTTTATTGTAAAAGAAAATTAATTATTAAAAGTTCCTCAAAATGTGAAAGAATATTCCTTGATTTTGCTACTCCATCAAGTGTAAAAGTTAGTGAAGAATTTAAAATAAAAGGAGATACACTTTGTAGGATTAAAAAAAATAGTAAGAATTTCCGAAAAAATATATATTAAACACATCATTGATAAATAATCATTTTGAGAATTTTAGAAGGAAGTGCTTGTGAATAATATACCAAAAAAAAGTATATGAATACAGAATTACATAGTAATATAATAAATTCAATAGCAGAATTAAAAGGTCAGTTAGTTGTCATTCACGGCTTCCTAGGGATGTCTGATAACTGGAAAACTTTGGCGGCACAATATGCTGAGCAAGGTTTTGAAGTTCACGCTTTAGACATGCGTAATCATGGAAAGAGTTTTCATACCTCTGATTGGAGTTATAGCGGTATGGTGCAAGATGTCGTTAATTATTGTAAACAATATAATTTATCAGATATTTCTGTAATTGGTCATTCAATGGGAGGGAAAGTTGCCATGCTATTAGCTACTACTTGTCCTGATTTGGTTGAAAGGTTAATTGTTGCAGATATTGGACCAAAGTATTATGCTCCCCATCATCAAACTATTTTAGAAGCATTAAATGCAGTAGATTTTTCTATAAAACCATCACGTACAGATGTTGAAACAATTCTTTCTAAATTTATAACGGATTTCGGTACACGTCAGTTTTTGTTGAAGAATTTGTACTGGGTAGAACCGGGGCAATTAGGTTTTCGATTTAATTTAAAAGTATTTACTCAAAACACTTCAGTTATAGGCGAGGCATTACCATTTGAAAATCATTATGATAAAAAAACCTTGTTTTTGCGTGGCGATCAATCAGACTATATTTTAGATAGTGATTTTGAAACCATTTATCACCATTTTCCAAATGCTGATATTCAAAGTGTCTCTCAAGCAGGTCATTGGTTGCATGCAGAAAATCCAAAAGACTTTTTAGAAAAAACCCTTTGTTTTCTGAATAGTTCTACTGCTAGTTAAAGTAGTGTCCTTTTTATATTTAAATTAATATTTTAAATTCTATAAAAAATGAAATTATTACAAAGATTATTAATCTCGACTTTAATTGTAATAGCCCTTTCTTATTTTGTAAAAGGTGTACGAGTTGATGAAATTACCATTGCTGTTAAAGTAGCTGTTGTTCTGGCATTATTAAATACTTTTCTAAAACCTGTATTGGTTTTTTTTACTTTTCCTATTACCGTTTTTACATTAGGTATTTTTTTGTTAGTTATTAACGCAGGTATGGTGCTCTTATGTACTCGGTTAGTAGACGGGTTTGTAGTTGAATCATTTAGTGCTGCTTTTATTTTTAGTATCTTAATGTCTATTTCACAATGGGTCTTATATAAGTTTATAAAAGACTAAAAATTAGTAAGTTGATTTTAATTAAATAAAATTTGTTGGGTGGTATAAATTATGTAATTTTGCCACCCAATTTTAGTACGTAAAAACATATATAATGAATATTACAAAAACCAATATCGATGCGTTGAACGCAGTGGTAACTGTAGAAGTTGCAAAGAATGATTATGCTGAAAAGGTAGAGAAAGTTTTGCAAAACTACCGCAAAAATGCGAACATACCAGGTTTCCGTAAAGGTCAAGTACCTATGTCTTTAGTACAAAAACAATACGGTAAAGCAGTTTTAGCTGAAGAGGTAAATAAGTTAATTCAAGAAGGTTTAAATAAATTTTTAGTAGAAGAAAAATTGGATATCTTAGGAAATCCACTTCCTAAATTTACTGAAGAATTCAACTGGGATGCTGATGATTTCAAATTTGAATTTGAATTAGGTTTAGCTCCTGAGTTTGATGTGAAATTAGAAGGGTCTGAATTAACATACTATACTATAGTAGCAGATGATAAGTTGTTAGATGAACAAGTTGTTAGAATTCAAAAACAATTTGGAAAAATGTCTTCTAAAGAAGAAATAGCTAAAGAAGATGATATTCGTGGTACTTTCGTAAACGAAGAAAAGGGAATTAATAAACCCGCTCAGATTACATTAGATATTTTTGAAAACAAAGCAGTTGCAGAATCTTTCATCGGTAAAAAAGCAGGAGAAGTAGTAGCTGTTCCTACAAAAGGACTATTTAATGATGATCATAAATTAATGGATTATTTAGGTTTAGGTCATGATGATGTTCACGGTTTAGATATTACAGTTGATTTTAAAATTGAAGAAGTAACCACAACAGAACCAGCTGAATTAAATCAAGAATTATTTGATAAATTATTCGGAGAAGGAAATGTAACTTCAGTAGATGGTTTAAAAACTAAAATTAAAGAAGATGCTGAAAAAACGTTTGCTCAACAAGCAGATCAAAAGTTTTATAATGATGCAACAGAATATTTAATTAACAATCACCAAGTTGAATTGCCAGCTGAATTTTTAAAAAGATGGATTCAAACAGTTGGAGAAACTCCACTAACAGCTGAACAAGCAGAAGTTGAGTATGCTCGTTCTGAAAACGGGTTACGTTATCAATTAATTGAAAGTAAAATTATTACTTCCAATAATTTACAAGTAACTTTTGATGATCTTAAAGCATATGCTAGTGATATTATCAAAAGCAAATGGCACAATTTGGTCAATTAGATCCATCTCAAGAAGATGTAGATAACATTGTGAGTCGTGTAATGACTAATCAAGATGAAGTACGTCGTTTGTCAGAACAAGTAATGAGCGAAAGATTATTAAATGTGTTTAAAGAAAAATTAAATACGTCTACTAAAGAAGTTACTTATGATGAATTCATTAAAGCAATGTATGGTGAAATCTAATTAGTGAAAAATCATATATTTTCTTGAAAAAGAATATTATTAAAGTAATAAATAAAAAGAATTTACTGTTGTAAACTTTTTAAATTTTCTTCAAGAGAAATCATAAAAAATATGTAAGTTTGAGCGTCAAATAAAATATTTGACGCTTTTTTATTGACAAACTGTCATTAAAAATAAAAAGGTCTAAAAATTGCAATTCGTTTAATCTGTTTAGAGAAGGATAGCTTTAAACTTTTAAACTTTTAAACTAATTATAAATGAATTACGGTAAAGAATTTAAAAAATATGCTACTAAGCATCATGGAGTAAATAGTATGTATTACGATAAAATCGTAAGTAGTATGACTCCTTATGTAATTGAAGAACGTCAGTTGAATATCTCTCAATTAGATGTGTTTTCACGTTTAATGATGGATAGAATCATCTTTATGGGAACCGGAGTAGATGATTATATGGCAAATATTATTCAAGCACAATTATTGTTTTTAGAAAGCGTTGATGCTTCTAAAGATATTCAAATATATATTAACTCTCCAGGAGGAAGTGTATACGCAGGTTTAGGAATTTATGACACAATGCAATTTGTAAAACCTGATGTGGCTACTATTTGTACAGGTATGGCTGCCTCTATGGGAGCTGTTCTTTTATGTGCAGGTGCAGAAGGAAAACGTTCTGCTTTACCACATTCAAGAGTTATGATTCATCAACCATCTGGTGGCGCACAAGGAGTAGCTACTGATATGGAAATTAATTTAAAAGAAATGTTGAAATTAAAAGATGAATTATACCAAATTATCTCACATCATTCAAAACAACCTTTCGAAAAAGTATACAAAGACTCTGAACGTGACTATTGGATGAAAGCTGATGAAGCAAAAGAATACGGAATGATTGATGAAGTTTTAAGAAGATAATTGTAAGTCGAAAGTCAAAAATTATGAAGTTAAAAAGTAAGACTTTATGATATTAGACATTACGACATTAGACTTAAATAATGGCAAAAGAAATTTTAGAATGTTCCTTCTGTGGAAGGAGAAAGCCTGAAACAAATTTATTAATTGCAGGGATTGACGCTCATATATGTGATCATTGTATTGAGCAAGCACACGGAATTGTTTTAGAAGAATTAAAGGCTAATGGTTTATCTAAGGTAACAGATTTAGTTTTACAAAAGCCAAAAGATATTAGAGCTTTTTTAGATAAATATGTTATAGGACAAGATCAAACCAAAAAAGTCATTTCCGTTGCTGTGTATAACCACTATAAACGTTTAATGCAGTTAGATCACGGAGATGATATTGAAATTGAAAAGTCTAACATTATTATGGTAGGTCAAACAGGTACTGGAAAAACTCTAGTAGCTAAGACAATTGCTAAAATGTTAGATGTTCCATTAGCAATAGTGGATGCAACAGTATTAACAGAAGCAGGTTATGTTGGAGAAGATGTTGAAAGCATTTTAACCCGCTTATTACAAGCCGCAGATTATGATGTTGCAAAAGCTGAACGAGGTATCGTATTTATTGATGAGATTGATAAAATTGCTCGTAAAAGCGATAATCCTTCTATTACACGTGATGTTTCAGGAGAAGGAGTACAACAAGCAATGTTAAAGCTGTTAGAAGGAACAGTAGTAAATGTTCCGCCTAAAGGAGGGCGTAAACACCCAGATCAAAAGTTTGTAGAAGTTAATACAAAAGATATATTATTTATAGCAGGAGGTGCTTTTGATGGTATAGAACGTATTATTTCAAAACGATTGAATCGTCAGGCTATGGGATTTGGAGCTTCTAAGGAAACAGATAAAATAGATGAAACAAATCTATTACAATACGTAATTCCAAAAGATATCAAAGATTTTGGTTTAATACCTGAAATTATTGGTCGCTTGCCAGTACTGACTCATATGGATCCTTTAGATAAAGCCACATTACGAGCAATATTAACAGAGCCTAAGAATGCTTTAATTAAGCAATATAAGAAGTTGTTTGTTATGGATGAGATTGAATTTGAAATTACAGACGAAGCATTAGATTATATTGTAGATAAAGCTTTAGAATATAAATTAGGTGCTCGTGGTTTACGTTCATTATGTGAAGCAATCTTAACTGATGCTATGTATGAAATACCAAGTTCTGATGAAAAAGAGTTAAAGGTAGATAAGGAGTATGTAGAAGTAGCTCTTAATAAAAACCTACTAAAACGTCTAGAAATAGCATCGTAAAATTAAAAAATAAGCTGTCCGAAAAGAAAACACTACCTTTTTAACGAAAGAATAGTTGGTAATTTTTTTGGACAGTTTTTTTATTGCATTTGTAAAAGATAATCTAAATACTCACGAGAGTTTGATAAGCGAGGTACTTTATTTTGTCCTCCTAACTTCCCCTTTTCTTTTAACCAATCATAAAATAGGTTTTCACGAGCTATATTTACTTTTAAAGGATTTAGTGTCATGTTGTTGTAGCGTTTAGCTTCATAATCAGAATTTAATGATTGTATTGTTTCGTCTAAAATTTCGCTAAACCTTTCAATACATTCAGGTTGTATCTTAAATTCAATGATCCATTCATGTGCCCCTTTTTCTTTTCCATTCATAAAAATAGGTGCAACGGTATAGTCTTTTACCTCGCAATTAGTGAGTTGACATGTTTTAGCAAGAGCTTTATCAGTATTTTCTACCATTAATTCTTCACCGAAAACATTAATGTGATGTTTTGTTCGACCAGTAATACGAATTCGATAAGGAGATAAAGAAGTAAACCGAACGGTGTCACCAATTAGGTAGCGCCACAAACCAGCGTTAGTTGTAATTAAAACAGCATAGTTCTTATAGAGTTCAACTTCTGCTAAACGGATCACTTTTTGATTTGGAGTAGCAAATGTGTCCATAGGTATAAATTCATAAAAAATACCATAATCCAGCATTAGTAGTAAATCACTTGAGTTATTAAGATCTTGTATGGCAAAAAAACCTTCTGATGCATTATAAATTTCGTAGTATTTAAAATCAGTCTTTGGAAGTATTTTTTTGTATTGTTCCCTATAAGGTTCAAAACTTACACCACCGTGAAAATATACTTCTAGATTAGGCCATATATCAAGCAGATTGTTTTTACCTGTTTCTTCCATAAGTTTATTAAGTAAAACCATCATCCAAGAAGGAACCCCTGCAAAACTTGTTACATTCTCTATCTTAGTTTCGTTAACGATTGCTAGTAGTTTTGTTTCCCATTCGCTCATTAGAGAAGTTTTATTTGAAGGGGTGCTACTAAATTCAGCCCAAAAGGGCATATTGTCAATCAGGATAGCTGACAAGTCTCCAAAAAAAGTATTGTTGTCTTCATATAGCTGTTTACTACCTCCTAAACGAAGACTTTTGCCTGTAAAAAGCTGAGAATTTTCGTTATTGTTAAGGTACATACAAAGCAAATCTTTACTGCCTTTATAGTGGCAGTTTTCAAGAGCTTCATTACTTACAGGTATAAATTTACTTTTTGCATTAGTTGTTCCACTCGATTTAGCAAACCATTTAATGGGTTGGTGCCAAAAAACATTTTGTTCTCCTTTTCGTGTACGTTCAATCAAGGGTTCTAAATCTTCATAGTGTGAAATAGGAACTCTTTCTTGAAAAGTGTGATACGTTTTTATAGATTGAAAATCATAAGTTTTACCTACTATCGTATTTTCCGATTGACGTATTAAGCTCATCAATAGTTCTTCCTGTACTTCATTTGGGTACTTTAAAAAAAGTTCTATTTGATGGATACGTTGTTTTAAAACCCAAGAGGCAATAGAATTTATAATAGGTAAAGGCATTATAATTGTAGATTTTGAATTTTGAATTTTGAATTATAACTTTACGCTAAAATAAAAAATAAATTGATTATCTAATATCTAAAATCAAAAATCTATTATGACTTTTCAAGGTGTACTTACTAAAATGCAAACAGAGTTTGTCAATCCCATCGAATATTATTTAGTTTTTGAAAATTCTTTTTTAAATCTTAATCAGTTATTAGGGAAATCAATAGCGTTTTTACATCTTGGTTATCAATGTTTAGAGTGTGGTAAGGAAAAGAAAATTTTTAGGCAAGGCTTTTGTTATGACTGTTTTATGGCGAGTGCTTCTGCTGGAGATTGGATTATGAAGCCTGAATTAAGCAAAGCTCATTTAGATATTGAAGACCGTGATTTAGAATATGAGAAAAAAGTTCAATTACAGCCCCATATAGTATATTTAGCTCTATCTAGTGAAGTTAAAGTAGGTGTGACAAGAAAAACACAGGTCCCTACTCGATGGATTGATCAAGGAGCTGTAGAAGCTGTTCCAATTGTTGAGGTTCCTAATCGCTATTTAGCAGGGATTACTGAAGTAGCTTTGAAAGAAATGTATGCAGATAAGACAAATTGGCAACGTATGTTGAAAAATGAAGTGCCCGAAGTAGATTTAATTCATCAACGGAATAATTTGCAGTCCGTATTGCCACAAGAAGTGCAAGAGTATTACACACCTTTTGTAGAAAAATCATATAAGTTTCAATACCCCGTTTTAGAATATCCTAAGAAGGTGGTGAGTTTGAATTTAGAAAAAACACCACATTATACAGGTGTTTTAAAAGGTATTAAAGGGCAGTATTTAATATTTGAAGACAATACTGTTTTTAATATTAGAACCTATGAAGGTTATGTAGTAAAGATTAATCTTTAAGTTTTATTATTGTACATATAAAGAGGGTGTCCTAAAAGTGAAAAATCAATATATTATTTGTCACTTTAAAGAGAGAAAGAGGTATCACATAATTAATATTATGTGATTTGCTTTGTCTATTCAGACAGAGTCCTCCATCTCCTTATTGGTCGAAATAACGATTTCAAACTTATAGGACACCCTCTTGATTGTTAGGAAGGTTTATTTTCTTCTGCCAAAAAGACCTTCTAGAACTTGGTTAGCAGTGTTTTTTATAGCTTCCTTTTTAGGATCTTTTGCAGATGTTGAATCTTTACCTTTTTTATTTCCTCCTAAAATATTGCTAAGAGCATCTACGCCTTGATTTAAATATTTATCTTTTTGTGATTTAGCAATTTGTAGAGCTAAGTTAGTACTGGCTTGTTTTAAGTCTGTAGTTACTTTTGGCGATTTAAAATTACCTGTCATTAGTGCATTAATAGGAACGCTTTCAATTCTAGAAGCTTCATTAGGACTTAATTTAGCTAATAACTTATTAACATCACCACCTAAGTATTTTGCAGGTACATCTAATTTGATATTGTAATTCATGTTTTGATCAAAACCATGTGTGCCACCTACTTCTGCTACTATATCTTGGTATTTTATTTTAAAAGGTTTTACTACTACACGTCCCTTGTCAAAAGCTAAATTAGCTTTAATATCATTTAGGTTTATTTTTTTGATATCTAAAAACTTTAGTTGAGACCCTAATGCGGTTAGCATTTGCGAATTGTTAGCGTTTATTGAAGTTGAAAGTAATTGCCCTAATAGATCGCCTGTTAAAGTTTTAATATCTGGAGTTAATTCAATAGCGTCTAAATTACCATTTAATTTGATAGTAGAATTAAGTTTTCCAGTAACAGCTCCAGCTATGGGTGCAATAGTTTTTAAAAAGTCTAATTGGGTAAAAGATTGTCCAATATCTACTTTGTCTAGATTTAAGTTCATATTGAAGGTAGGGATGCTACCTTTTGTAGATACAAGTCCGTTAAACCCAATTATACCATTAAAAAGATCTGTTCTTACATTTTGTAATGAAACAGCTTCATTTTTAATCATCATTTTACCTGATACATTTTTTAGTGTAAGGTTGTCATATACAACGGTATTCGCCTTAGCATTAATTGTACAGTCTAAAAATGCAGGTATTTTAACAGCTTCTTTTTTTGTTTTTTGCTAGGAGTACTTTCTTCACTGCTAGTGTTGCTTGAACTAGGCTTGCTTGTTGTATTAGCGGAACTAGGTGTCATGAAATCTGCAACATATAATTGATTAGCTCCCATATTAAAATTACCTTTTAAGGTTTGTTTTCTAAATAAAAAGCCATAAAAGTTTTCTAATATACCATTTACCTTTAAGTCAGAATTACCTGTTTTCATGTCTAGCTGATTTAATTTAATCTGACTATTATTGAAGTTAACTTCTGCTAGTTTTATTTGTACAGGTTTAGCCATTTCAGGACCTGTATAATTAAATCCTGTTAAATGTAAAGTACCTGCATTTTTAATTTTCTCATACTCATTCTTTTCAACGGCTTGCATATTAAACTCAGTTGTAATATTAGCTTTTAAAATACCAGAAAGAGGTTTGTCTATTTTTACCGGATACGCTTTTGTAAAATTTCCAAGATTAATAGTTCCTTTTAAAGCAGCGTTAACATATGGGTTAGTTGCTACGTTTTTAATAGAAGCTTTTGCATTAAAAACATCTTGATCTATTTGAAAAGATAGTTGATCAAGATTTACATAAGTATCATTTAGAGCCCCACTGTCGTTAATTATTTTAGTGTCAATTATAATGTTTCGTACTGATTTTGGAAGTTGGGGATACTGAAATGACGCATTGTTAGAGGCTATGGCTATATTAAAAGTAGGAATTATATTTTCTTTTAGTTTTCCTTTTACTTTTCCATTTATTGTAAAATCACCAGAAGTTTTTACAGTTTCCAGATTGCCAGCATATTGAGCAGGAACAAGTCCTAAGAAGTTTTTAAAGGAAGAAGTAGGTGTTCTAAAACTTAAATCGTAAAGTTGTTCCCCTTGTAGCATTTGTACAAAACCATTAAATTCAAGAGGAAGTTCATTTATCTTCGCTTTATTTTCTTTAAAAGTATATTTGTTAGCAGATAGATCGATTCCTAATACAGCATCCAGTGTAATAACTACATTATTCATATAGTTCATTTTATCCATATCAAGAGAAACTTTAGCAGCAGATTGAGTATCTAAATCTAGTTTTTGAGAGCCAAAATCACCTTTTCCGCTATGTTGAATACTGTCTAAAACCATTTTAATTTTTGAACGCTCATCATAGTATTTAAAACGGAAGTTTTCAACAGCATAATTTTGAATGTTCATTGAAAAAGGTTCACTTTTTTCAGTAGTAGAAGAAGGTTCGTTCGTTTTTTTGCGATATCAAAATTACCTTTACCATCCTTATTAAAAAGGATATTTGCTAATCCATTTTTAATAGTAATAGCTTCTAATGACATAGGCTCTTTTTTGTCTTTCCAGAGTTCAGCTACGGACATTTTTAAATTTAATTCGTCAAATGCCACAAGTGTATCTCCTTCGAAAGGAGCATGGTTAATGATGATGAATTTTTCTAGGGAAATGGTAGCTTTTGGGAAACTTTTAAATAAACTTATATCCGCATCAGCAAAAGATACTTTTGCGTTTAGATTTTCATTAATGGTTTCTTGAATTTTGGTCTTTATCGTATCTTTAAAAAATAATGGAATGCAGGCTAAAACTCCAACTATAACTAGTAAGGACGCTCCAATACCTATAAAAATTTTCTTTTTCATTTTATAATCTTTTTGAAATTTTATGTTGTAAAACTATTTTTGTTTATAGTTTACCAACAAAAATACATAAAAAAATCCGCTTTAGTATTAAAACGGATTTTCTATAAAGTGTTAATTTATTTTTAATTCATAAGGGAGTATCAATTGCATTCCTTTCCGATTATTCATTCTTTTTATTTGGTTAACCATTTCTAAACCTTCTTCTCCTATTTGTTCTTTTAAGAGGTTTTCACGAGTTTTAAAGAAGCTCATGAAACCATTTTTCTCTAATTCGTCAAAGAAATTTTTTTCAAATTCAGGGTATGATATTGTGCTATAATCTTTAGCTTTTGAAATATTAGCGGCATAGGTTATTGCATCATCTAATCCTCCAATTTTGTCGATTAATCCTATTTTAAGAGCATCAGTTCCACTCCAAACACGACCTTGAGCGATAGCATCTACTTGTGCAAAAGTCATTTTACGTCCAGTAGCTACTCGGTTTACAAAAGTTTTATAAATATTTTCTACACCTTCTTGTGTGAAATTTTTAAAATCAGGATCTATTGGTTCAAAAACGCTGTATCCAGACGCGTTTTTATGTGTTTCTACTGTTTCAGTATTAATACCATAACGCTTACTTATTTCAGAAAGGTTCGGTAGCATACCAAAAACACCAATAGAGCCTGTAATAGTATTTGCTTCTGCAAAAATCTTATTAGCATTACACGCTATGTAATATCCGCCAGATGCTGCTAGATTTCCCATAGATACGATTACGGGTTTGACTTTCTTAGTTAATTCTATTTCTCTCCAAATTAAATCAGAAGTTAAAGCACTTCCTCCAGGACTATTAATGCGTAATACGATAGCTTTTATGTCTTTATCTTCACGAGCTTCTTTTAGTGATCTTTTCATAGAACCTTCGCCTACAGTATTTAGGTCTCCTTCTCCAGAACCTATTTCGCCTTGTGCATAAATAATAGCAATTTTTTCACCTAAAGCAAACTCTTGATTGTTTACTAATTCTTTTGAGTAATCCAAAATATTAACGGTATTGTAGTCTTCATCATCTGCCACTTTTAGTCTTTTTTTAATGTCTTGATGGTATATATCTTCATATGCTACAATATCCACTAACTTATTGTTTTTAGCTAACTCAGGCGTACGCGCTAATAAATCTGTAGCAATCCTATTTAACTCTGTTATAGATATATTTCTTGATTTAGATATGTCCTGAATGATAGTAGTCCAAATAGAATTTAGAAAAGTACTGATTTGCTCACGATTTTCTGGGCTCATTGTGTTTGTTAAGAAAGGTTCAACAGCACTTTTGTATTTTCCATGTCGAATCACTTCCATTTTAATACCCGTTTTATCTTGAAAGTCTTTAAAGTACATAATTTCGCTAGATAAACCTTTGAAATCTAAATCTCCTACAGGATTTAAATAAACTGTATTCGCAATAGAATTTAGGTAGTATTCTTTTTGAGAATAAACATTACCATAAGCTAATATGAACTTTCCAGACTTTTTAAAATCTTCAAGTTGGTCTCTAAGGGCTTTAATTTGAGCAACACCTAAATGAAGTGTATTGTTTAAAATAGAAATTCCTTTTATTCTACTGTCTTTTTAGCTTCTTCAATGGCATTTAATATATCCGTTAAGCCTTCTCCTTTTCCTTTTTCATTTAAAAAAGGCATGTCTTCATAGTTAAATTTTCCAGCATAGTCCTCAGATATTTTTTCTAAATTCAATACCAGTACAGAATTGTCTTCAATTTCAATTTTTTCTTTTCCGCCAGCTACTAGACTACCAAGGATAATAATTCCTAAAAAGCTAATAATACAAAATATAAAAAGTCCAATTATGCTTGCTAATACATTTTTAAAAAATTCATTGCTTTATTTTTTTATAGATTAGTGTTTAAAATATTAAAAAAGTTACACGAAAAAATAAGTTATTAACACAGATGCAAATATACTTCTATTCTCCAAATCTTTTTAGTTACTTTGCCAAGCATGGGAGTACAAAAAAAAGTCATATTATCTTTAGGAAGTAATCAAGGGGATAAACTTGCTCATATAACGGCTTGTATACAGTTGATTCATAATAAGATTGGATTGGTTTTACAGGTTTCAAAGTTATATGAAACGCCTGCTTGGGGGTTTGAAAGTGATCCTTTTTATAATTGTGCAGTTCTTATTCATACCTCTTTTACGCCAGAACAAGTCTTAAGGAAAATTGCAGGTATAGAAAAAGAGATAGGGCGTCAAAAGAAAAAAGAAGTAGGATATGAAGCCCGTATAATTGATATTGATATCATAGCTTTTGACGATCAGATTTTAAACACTGAAAACTTAATTATTCCACATCCACATATGCAGAACAGACGTTTTGTTCTGTATCCTATGAATGATCTTGGGGTAGAATGGGTACATCCTGTTTTATATAAAGATGTAGATCGTTTATTATTAGATTGTCCTGATACAAGTTCCTGTCAAGTAGTCGAAGAATTAACAGCACCTATTAAGCAATTTGATGTAGATAAGTTAAACTATATTGCTATAGAAGGAAATATTGGAGCAGGTAAAACTACTTTAGCTTCTAAAATAGCAGCTGATTTTAATGCTAAGCTAGTTTTAGAACGGTTTGCTGATAACCCCTTTTTACCAAAATTTTATAGAGATCAAGGACGTTATGCTTTTCCATTAGAAATGTCTTTTTTAGCAGATCGTTATCAGCAGTTAGCAGATGATTTGTCTCAATTTGATCTTTTCGCAGATTTTGTAGTAGCGGATTATCATATCTTTAAATCCTTAATTTTTGCAAAGGTAACTTTGCAAGGAGATGAGTTTCGCTTATATAAAACCTTGTTTGATATTATTTACAAAGAAATGCCCAAACCAGATCTATACGTATATTTATATCAAAATACAGAAAGATTACTAAAAAATATTAAAAAAAGAGGTCGTAGTTACGAACAAGAAATACCCGCTGAATATTTAGACAAGATTAATAAAGGATATTTAGACTATATAAAAACTCAATTAGGATTGAATGTTTTAGTAATTGATGTCTCTGATCTTGATTTCGTAAAACGACAGGAAGATTATGTAACCATACTGCAAAAAATACAAGAAAAGCTAAATTGTTAGCGTAAATATATTTAAAAATAAGAGAGGCAAAAAAGGCGTGAATTAACCTTTATTTAGTTTCTGGTTCTATTAATCGTTTTAAAGAGGCTGTCCTAAAAGTAAGTATGCTTGTCATTTTAATCAGAGGGAGAAGTTATAGGGTGTTGATTATGTGTTTCTCCTTTACATTAGAGTAATAAACGATACGTTGATTTTTTACTTTTAGGACATCTTCAGGTAAAAATTAGGGTCCTTGATTTTAAAGTTTGTGTTTAAATCTTTTTAGGCCGTTTTTTTATTTTTGATTCAGTTTGCAGAATAAATCCCAAATTACGATACCAGTGCTCACTGAAATATTTAAAGAGTGTTTTGTTCCCAATTGAGGAATTTCAATTGCGCCATGGCAAAGTTTTACTGCTTCTTGATTTACACCAAAAACTTCATTTCCAAAAACCAAAGCATATTTTTTATTTTCATTTGGTTTAAACTGGTCTAGGAATATTGCCTTTTCAACTTGCTCAATTGCATAGACCTCTACCTCTTCATTTTTAAGATTTTGAATTACCTCTAATACGTCTTTTTGATATTCCCAAGAAACAGTGTCAGTTGCGCCTAATGCTGTTTTATGAATTTCTTTATTAGGTGGTGTAGCTGTAATTCCGCATAAGTAAATTTTTTCAATCAAAAAAGCATCGCTTGTTCTGAATACAGATCCTATATTGTGTAAGCTTCGTATGTCATCTAATATAATAATTAGAGGTGTTTTTTTTGCTTCTTTAAACTCTTGTATTGTTTTGCGTTCTAATTCGCTATTCTCAATTTTTCTCATATCACAAATTTATATTTCTTTAGATACTAAATAAAAATGAAATTTATTTAGTGTTATAAAAAAACCCTCCTTTAGGAGGGTTTTTATACATCTTTTAAAAGTTTAATTACTGAACAGTTGGGCCTGTTGGTTTAGCATCTAGAGGGCTCGTTGGTGTAGGTTTAGCAACAACGTTACCTGTTATGTGTAATACTTTTGTAGGGTTGTCTTTCATATTAGTAGTAACGGTTACTGATTTATTGATAGCTCCTACTCGGTTTGTATCATATTTAACACCAATTACAGCTTTTGCTCCAGGAGCAATAGGTTCTTTAGGAAAAGAAGGAACAGTACATCCGCAAGATCCTTGAGCATTTGAAATAATTAAAGGTTCGTTACCATTGTTTACAATAACAAATTCTCTTTTTCCGTCAGCACCTTGTTCAATTGTACCGTAGTCTATCGTTTCTTTTTCTACATACATACCAGGACCTGATACTTTCGTGATCTCAAACTTTGCTTCTTCAACTTTTTTAGTTACTTCCATTTTAGCTTTTGAAGCTGCTTTTTTTGCTTTTTCTTGAGCAGTAGCAGATAAATTTCCTAAAAATACTATTGTTGCTACTGTTAGTATTGCCTTTTTCATAATTGACTTGTAATTAGTTATACACAAATGTAAAAATATTTGATCAAATATTACGCCAAAATAAGTAAATTCGTCGCGATTAATCAAAAATTTTAACGTTTTGTCAGTAAAAGTTAAAGCACCTAAGGAAACCCCTTTAATGAAACAATATAATGAGATTAAGGCTAAATATCCAGATGCTTGTTTGTTGTTTAGAGTGGGCGATTTTTATGAAACCTTTGGAGATGATGCTGTTCGTACAGCTCGTATTTTAGGAATCACCTTGACTAAAAGGGGAAGTGGTACAGAGAGTGAAACAGCCTTAGCTGGTTTTCCTCACCACTCATTAAATACTTATTTACCTAAATTAGTAAAAGCAGGTCTTCGTGTTGCTATTTGTGATCAGTTAGAAGATCCTAAAATGACTAAAACTATTGTTAAGCGTGGGGTTACAGAATTAGTAACTCCTGGAGTTTCTATGAATGATGAAGTGTTAGTTTCTAAATCTAATAACTTCTTAGCTTCTATTTATTTCGGTAAAAAACAATTAGGAGTAGCCTTTTTAGATGTTTCAACGGGTGAATTTTTAACTTCGGAAGGGAATGCTGATTATGTAGATAAATTATTGCAAAATTTTAATCCAAGTGAAATTTTAGTTCCCAAACAAAATAAAAAAGAGTTTGTTGAAATTTTTGGTGAAAACTTTCATGCTTTTTACCTTGAAGATTGGGTGTATAAAGAAGATTATGCAACGGAAAGTCTCGTTAATCATTTTCAAACAAACTCCTTGAAAGGTTTTGGAATAGAAGAGTTAGAACATGGTATTATTGCTTTCGGAGCTATTTTGTATTATTTGTCTGAAACACAACATAATAAAATTCAACATATAACCTCTATTCATCGTATTGCTGAAGATGCTTATGTTTGGATGGATCGTTTTACAATTCGTAATTTAGAATTATATCATAGTTATAATCCTAATGCGGTAACTTTATTAGATGTAATTGATCGTACACTTTCTCCTATGGGAGGGCGTTTGTTAAAACGATGGTTGGCGCTTCCTTTAAAAGATATTAATAAGATTAGAGGGCGTCATGAAGTAGTACGTTATTTTAAAGATAATCAGGATATTTTATATCAAGTACAACACCAGATTAAGCAGATATCGGATTTAGAGCGATTGATTTCAAAAGTAGCAGCTGGAAGAATTTCGCCAAGAGAATTGGTTTATTTAAAAGAATCGTTAGATGCTATTGAGCCTATAAAAGCAGTAGCGTTAAAAAGTACTCAGGAAGCGGTGAAAGTAATAGGAGACAGTCTTCATGCTTGTGAGTTGTTAAGAGAAAAAATAGCCAATACACTTAATTCAGATGCACCTGTAGCAATTAATAAAGGGAATGCCATTGCGTCAGGAGTAAATGCAGAATTAGATGAATTGCGCAATATTTCTAATTCAGGCAAAGAGTTTTTAGAAGCAATTGAAAAAAGAGAGTCTGAAAATACAGGTATTCCTTCCTTGAAAATTTCTTTTAATAATGTTTTTGGATATTATATAGAGGTTCGTAATACTCATAAAGATAAAGTGCCTTCTGAATGGATTCGAAAGCAAACATTGGTAAACGCAGAACGATACATAACAGAAGAGTTAAAAGAATACGAGTCAAAAATATTAGGTGCTGAAGAGAAAATTCATCAATTAGAGGTTTCTTTATTTGAACAATTAATTGTTTGGGTTTCAACTTATATCAAGCCTGTTCAACATAATGCTAATCTAATTGCACAATTAGATTGTCTAGCTTCTTTTGCGCAGCAAGCTATCGAAAATAATTATGTATGCCCAGAAATAGATGATACTTATGTGTTAGATATAAAAAATGGACGTCATCCTGTTATTGAAAAACAACTGCCTATAGGGGTTCCGTATATAGCAAATGATGTGTATTTAGATCGAAGTGTGCAGCAGATTATTATGATTACTGGACCTAATATGTCAGGTAAGTCGGCTATATTAAGGCAAACGGCTCTTATTGTTTTATTAGCACAAATGGGAAGTTTTGTGCCTGCTGAAGCGGTTACCATGGGAGTAGTAGATAAAATTTTTACACGGGTAGGAGCGAGTGATAATATATCAATGGGAGAGTCTACATTTATGGTTGAAATGAATGAAACAGCGTCTATATTAAATAATATATCAGATAGAAGTTTAGTTTTGTTAGATGAAATAGGGCGTGGAACCAGTACGTATGATGGTGTGTCTATTGCGTGGGCTATTGCAGAGTTTTTACATGAAAACCCAGCGCAACCTAAAACGCTTTTTGCTACTCATTATCATGAATTAAATGAGATGACTGAAACATTAACTCGAATTCAAAATTATAATGTATCAGTAAAAGAATTAAAAGATACTGTTTTGTTTATACGTAAACTAGAAAAAGGAGGAAGCGCGCATAGTTTTGGTATTCACGTAGCCAAGATGGCTGGTATGCCACAAACTGTAATACAAAAAGCTGGTAAAATTTTAAAAAAATTAGAAAAGAATCATTCCGCTGAGGTTTTAAATGGTAGAGTTCCACAAGAAGGATTAGCAAATCAAGAAGACGAAATGCAATTAAGTTTCTTTAATTTAGATGATCCTTTGTTAGAAGAAATAAAAGAAGAGATCTTAAATTTAGATATCAATACCCTGACACCAGTAGAAGCTTTAATGAAGTTAAATGAAATCAAACGGATGATAGCTAAAAAATAGTTCTTTAAAGAATTGAAATTGAAATATTTGAAAAAAAGTTTTTATTTTTTTTATTCAAGTGCTTGCAAATACTGATTCTTGTTGTATATTTGCACTCGCAATACGGAAGTAAAGCAAAGTTCTTTAGAGATAATGCGAAAATAGCTCAGTTGGTAGAGCGCAACCTTGCCAAGGTTGAGGTCGCGGGTTCGAACCCCGTTTTTCGCTCTATTACTAGAATAGTATGCTCGAGTGGTGGAATTGGTAGACACGCTGGACTTAAAATCCAGTGAACATTAGTTCGTGCGGGTTCAAGTCCCGCCTTGAGTACAAAGCTTCTTACTCAGTAAGAAGCTTTTTTTAACAAGCATTTTACAGTGCTTAAAAATACGTTCATGATTATATAAGCTTTTAAAAAAAATACGCTCGAGTGGTGGAATTGGTAGACACGCTGGACTTAAAATCCAGTGAACATTAGTTCGTGCGGGTTCAAGTCCCGCCTTGAGTACAAAGCTTTCTTACTGAAAGATTTTTTAATCTGCTTATGCCTATAATAGTACTGAATTTGCGAAAATAGCTCAGTTGGTAGAGCGCAACCTTGCCAAGGTTGAGGTCGCGGGTTCGAACCCCGTTTTTCGCTCTATAACTAAAAATATAATGCTCGAGTGGTGGAATTGGTAGACACGCTGGACTTAAAATCCAGTGAACATTAGTTCGTGCGGGTTCAAGTCCCGCCTTGAGTACAAAGCTTCTTACTTAGTAAGGAGCTTTTTTTTGGATTAATTTTTTGGATCACCTTTTAGGTAAAATAAAAAAGAGTGTCTAAAAAGTTCTAAACTTATTATTTAATTTCGTTTATTGGCTTTACTCTAGTTGACTAAAGCCTGCTTACCCGAGTAGGTAGCGTAAATTTACTACTATTAAATATAAGAAGACTCCTTCTTGCGTTGGAGTAACAAATAACCTGTTTGTTTTTTACCTTTTAGACACTCTTATTTTTATTGCTGATTTATTTTCATAAATTCTTCTGCCTTGTCAACCATGTTGTAACTTCCGCAAAAGAAAGGGACTCTTTGGTGTAACTCAGTAGGGGCAATTTCCATTATTCTTCTATAACCATCAGATGCTTTTCCGCCTGCTTGCTCTGTGATAAATGCCATAGGATTGCACTCATATAATAGTCTTAGTTTTCCATTAGGGGCTTTAGAGCTAGGAGGATACATATAAATACCTCCTTTAATCATGTTTCGGTGAAAATCAGCTACTAAACTACCAATGTAACGAGAAGTATAAGGGCGATCAGCCTCTTCTTTTTGGCAGTATTTTAAATAATCTTTTACGCCTTGAGGGAAGTGAACGTAGTTACCTTCGTTAATAGAATAAATCTTTCCATCTTTTGAAAATTGCATATTTGGATGTGAAAGATAAAAAGTACCTATTGCAGGATTTAGTGTAAAACCGTTTACGCCATTTCCTGTTGTATAGACAAGCATCGTAGAAGTACCGTAAATAACATATCCAGCAGCAACTTGATTTATACCAGGTTGTAAGAAATCTTCTAGTTGAACGGGTGTGCCTACTGGTGTAATTCTTCTGTATACAGAAAAAATAGTTCCAACAGATACATTTACGTCTATATTAGAAGATCCGTCTAAAGGATCCATAAGGACAACATATTTGTTATTGTGGCTGTTATCTGCTCCTGAAATAGTAATAAAGTCATCGTTCTCTTCGCTTGCTATTCCGCAAACAATTTCTCTATTAATTAGTGTTTGAATGAATACTTCATTAGCATATACATCCAGTTTTTGTTGGTCTTCTCCTTGTATATTTGTTTCACCTGCTGCTCCTACAATGTCTACTAATCCAGCTTGTGTTACTTTATGATTGACTACTTTAGCAGCTAAACGTATTGAGTTGATGATTCTTGAGAGCTCTCCTGAAGAATATTGAAAATCATTTTGTTTTTCTATAATAAATTCGCCAAGGGTTCTGTTGCGTTCTTCCATAATTATTATGCAGTTAGTATTGCAAAGATGGGATTTATTTTTTAAAAATAAAGTAACCTGTATCATGTAAGTCGTAATCTTTGAATAAAATAGATAGAGAATTTAAATTATTGTTATAATATAAAGGAATCAAAGGTTGTTTTTTATGTCTTTATATTCTTTGTGTCGCCTCCTTATGGTTGTTTTTGTTTTAAAAATTGTAGAAAATTTTTATTCTGTGAAGTTGTTTAAAATAAATTATACTTCTCTTATCTTTGTTCGTGGCAGTATGCTTGTTATAACTAAATAAAATTAAAATAACATGAAAAAAATACAATTGGCAGTAGGTTTATTGGCTTTAATGCCTTTCACAATGAGTGCTCAAATTAATTTAGGAGAAAAAGCTTTGGGTGCTTTGCAAAAAGGAGTAGCAGGTTTTACATTTTCTGATGCAGATGCGGCTCAATTATCTAAAGCATCTGTTGACAAGATGGATAAAGAAAATCCTATTGCTGGTCCTAAAGATCCTTATACATTACGATTAAATAAGTTGTTTGGTAAGCATAAAACAGAAAGCGGATTAACCCTTAATTTTAAAGTGTATAAAGTAAAAGAGGTAAATGCTTTTGCTTGTGCTGATGGTAGTGTTCGTGTTTTTCAAGGTTTGTTAGATGCTATGGATGATAATGAAGTATTGGCCGTAATAGGACATGAAATAGGACATGTTGTAAATCATGATACAAGAGATGCTATTCGTGCGGCTTATCAAAAAGAAGCTTTAGTAGATGCAGTAGGTTCGCAAGTAAAAGAAGTGGCTGCGGTAAGTGAAAGTACTTTGGGGAAAATAGGGAGTGCAATGGTAGATAGTCGTCATAGTCAAAAACAAGAATCAGAAGCAGATATGTTTTCATATGAATTTATGAAAAAGCATGGATATAATGTAAATGCTGTTGAATCAGCTTTTACGGTATTAGCTGGTTTAAGTCAGGGAGCTGATTCTAATTTTATGTCAAGAATCTTAAGTTCGCATCCTGATCCAAAAGATCGTGCAGAAAAAGCTAAGCAAAGAGCGGAATCAGAAGGTCTTTACAAACCATATGTTCGTCAGTTAAAAAAATCATCTGCACCTGCTAAAAAGAAAAAATAATGAAAGATTTTATTATTCGTAGAGGTACAGCTGATGATATGGGACAAGTTTTGCTCCTTATTAAAGAATTAGCATTATTTGAAAAAGAACCTGAAGCTGTAGTAGTAACAGAAGCAGATTTGATTCGTGATGGTTTTGGACCCAATCCTTTGTTTCATACTTTTTTAGCTGAATTAGATGGGGTAATAGTAGGGGTGGCTCTTTATTACTATCGTTATTCTACTTGGAAAGGAAAAACAATTCATCTAGAAGACTTAATCGTTACTCAAAACATGAGAGGAACAGGTATTGGAATAGCCTTGTATAAAGAAATAATGAAGCAAGGAGATTTAGATGGTGTTAGACGTATTGAGTGGAATGTTTTAGATTGGAATACAAATGCGATTGATTTTTATGAAAAATCAGGCGCAAGAGTACTCAATGATTGGCGCGTTGTACAAATGGATGAAAGTGGATTAGATAATTTTTTAAATAATAAATAATCATCAAGATTTAATAAATCAAGGTTTTTTAAAGTCTTGAAAAAAAGTGTGATATGAAAATATTCAAATTTGGTGGTGCATCAGTTAAAGATGCAGCGGGCGTAAAAAATGTTTTTGATGTACTTCAAAAAGTGGGGTACGAAGAGGTGTTGCTGGTGGTGTCTGCTATGGGTAAGACAACGAATGCCTTAGAAGAAGTGATAAAAAATTACTTTGAAAAATCACCTCAATTAAATCCTTCTATTCAAGAAGTTAAAAAATATCATCATCAAATACTATTCGATTTATTTGATGATGAAAATCATGACGTTTTTTACGATGTAAATGAGCACTTTGCTGATTTTGAATATTTTATAAGAAGTAATAAATCACCTAATTACAGTTATGTTTATGATCAAATTGTAAGTTTTGGAGAAATTCTATCTACTACCATTGTATCG
The DNA here is from genome assembly GCF_019565455.1 of Flavobacterium oreochromis. Classification (NCBI taxonomy): domain Bacteria; kingdom Pseudomonadati; phylum Bacteroidota; class Flavobacteriia; order Flavobacteriales; family Flavobacteriaceae; genus Flavobacterium; species Flavobacterium oreochromis. Next base: position 537,159 of record NZ_CP067377.1, on the reverse strand, counting down.
CATTATATGAATTTTAAAGGAATCCAGTCACAGTGGATTGATGTACGTAATTATATCAAAACAGATGCAAATTATCGTGATGCAAATGTAGATTGGGAAAAAACACAAAAAGCAATTTCTAAAATAGCTAAAAAGAAACAATTATTTGTTACACAAGGGTTTTTAGGTTCTGACGAAAATGGTTTTACAACTACTTTAGGACGCGAAGGATCTGATTATACAGCTGCAATTTTTGCTTATTGTTTAAATGCAGAAAGCGTTACTATCTGGAAAGATGTTCCTGGTGTTATGAATGCTGACCCTCGTTATTTTGAAAATACAAATTTACTAAATCAAATTTCGTATAGAGAAGCTATTGAATTAGCATTTTATGGCGCTAGTGTCATTCATCCTAAAACATTACAACCATTACAGCGAAAAGAAATTCCTTTGTATGTAAAATCTTTTGTAAATCCATTATTGGCAGGAACCAGTGTGTCAAAAGGACAAGATCTTGAGCCCAAGATGCCTTGTTTTATAGTAAAAAAAGATCAAATATTACTTTCGTTATCTTCAATAGATTTTTCTTTTATTATGGAAGAAAATATCAGTGAAATCTTTGCTTTGCTTCATAAGTACAAACTTAAAGTAAGTCTTATTCAAAATTCTGCTATTAGTTTCTCGGTTTGCGTAGAAGATAAATACAACCATTTTCAGGAAATAGTAAAAGTACTTTCAAAGAAATTTAAAGTTACATATAACGAAAGAGTATCATTGTACACCGTTCGACATTTTGATCAAAACGCGGTAAACACAGTTGAAAATAATAAAACAGTGTTAGTTAGACAAATGAGTCGCGAAACATTGCAGGTAGTTACTAAAGAATAATTGTGATTTAATAAAAAAATAAAATAATACGAGCATTAAAGAAGCTGTCAAAAAGTAGAAAACGAATACTTAGTTTGTTTCTCTCATATTAAGAGATGATACAAACCATAATAAAAAATCACATAATCTGTATGGTGTGATTTTAGTGTGTAGGTTTTCAAACTTTTAGACAGTTTTTTTATTGCATAATTTGTTAAAAATCATTTTAATAAGACGCTTTTAAAAGCCTATGATCTTCTCTGTTTTACTAAAGTAAAGATCGAAGGACGTTGCTTATTTAGGTAAAGCAAAGTTCCGTGTGATAATTGTCTCATGCCTCCTTATGTTAGAGTAACAAAAAGTGTTTTGGTTTGCGTTTTTTGAGCATCTTCTAAATTTAATTAGATGAATAAAAAAAAGGGGTTTTATATGACAAAATGCTAAGATTTAAAAAAAGGCTGGTGGTATTGTTCTCTTGCTAGACAGATACAGTATAAGTTTATTTTTTAGTTTTTCTTATCTAAATAGTTTTTCAATAATTGCAATATCTTTGACCGATCTGAGTTAATAGAAATATGTTGCAAAGTCAAATCCGCTTTCTTATCTGCTTGTTGTGTTTTCCTGTTTTATTGAAAGCACAAGAGACTTTGTATAGACACAAAAAGATACCTGTACAAAAACAGATCATATTTATAGATAGTACCAGTATTAATCCGTCTTATTTTGTATTGTACGATAAAAATAAGATCAAGATAGACTCTACACTCTATAAGGTTGATTTTGTAAAGGGAACTGTTCAATTAGATTCTACTCTTAAAAGATTGGATAGCATTCATATAGATTATTTAAAATACCCTAGTTTTCTTACGAAAACTTATTCTTATTATGATGTAAATCGCTTAATTTCTTCTTCTAGTGCAGGAAGTCTTTATAAATCAGAAAACAATACTTTAAATTTATTTAAACCTTTTGATGGATTAGAAACATCTGGAAGTATCACACGGGGTCTTACAATAGGAAATAATCAAAATGCAACGGTAAACTCTAATTTAGATTTACAAATTATAGGAAAACTATCTGATAAAGTAAGCGTTAGAGCCTCTTTACAAGATAATAACATTCCGTTGCAAAACGGAGGCTATTCACAGCGATTAGATGAGTTTGATCAGGTATTTGTAGAGCTATTTTCAGATAAGTGGTCAGTACGTGGAGGCGATTTGTTTTTAGAAAATAGAAAATCACGTTTTTTAAATTTTAATAAAAAGTACAAGGAGTTTCTGTACGAGTTCATTTTGGAAAAACAGTTACTAATACTGAAACATTTCTTTCGGGTGCTATTGTTCGAGGGCAATATGCAAAGAGTACTTTTATAGGACAAGAAGGAAATCAAGGGCCTTATAAACTTCGCGGACCTAATGGCGAATTATATGTACTGGTTATTTCAGGATCTGAACGAGTATATGTAAACGGTAATTTATTAGAAAGAGGAGAAAATAAACAATATGTTATTGATTACAATGCTGGGGAGGTTACCTTTACTTCCTTGTTTCCTATAAATTCTGAAATGCGAATTGTAGTAGAATACCAGTTTTCAGAAAGAAGTTTTACGCGTTTTGTTACTTATGCAGGAGCTATTCATCAAGATAATAAGTGGCATTTAGGAGGTTTTGTTTATTCTGAAAACGATGTTAAGAATCAGCCTTTGCAACAAAGCTTATCTTCTGATCAGATTAAAATTTTAGCAGAAGCAGGTGATAATTCTGAATTAATGAACGCTTCATCTGCTGTCATAGAACCCTATACTGATAAGAAAATTTTATACAAAAAAGAAAAGATAGGAACCACTGTCATATATGTATTTTCAAATAATCCAAAAGAAGAATTGTACCAAGTTAAGTTTTCTTTAATAGGAAAAAATAAAGGAGATTATATCATAAAGGCTACTGTAGCTAATGGTCGTATTTATGAATATAAACCGCCTATTGCTGGAATTAAACAAGGCGAATATGAGCCCATTATACGACTAATTGCTCCTACAAAATTACAAATAGCTACATTATTAGGGGGTACAAACCGTCTGATAAAACAGCTATAGATTTTGAATTAGCTGTAAGTAATCATGATCTAAATTTGTTTTCAGATATAGATGATCAGAACAACAAAGGGTTAGCAGGGAAAATAAATTATAATCAAAAAATAATTGCTAAAAAAACTGGGAGCTTAGTTCATTAAATACTATTCAGTTTATTCAAAAAGAGTACAAAGCGGTTGAGCGTTTGTTTTCTATTGAGTTTGATCGTGATTGGAATTTAAAAGAACAATTGGGTAATCAACGATTGATAGCAGCTGCTTTATTACTAGATTGGTCTAAAAAAACAAGATGGAACTATCAGTTTGAAAACTTAAATTTTTCAGAGAGTTTTGCTGGTAATAGACATCTTTTGTCTGGTATTCATCAGTCTTCACGATGGTTTGTTAAACAACAAGGCAGTTTAATGAATAGTGAAAATAAAGAATTAACGTCGCAATTTATTCGTAATCAAGTTCAGTTAAAATACAAAGTACATACGAATTGGATAGGAGCTAACCAACGGTTTGAAAATAATCAAGAAATGACTAAAGCAACGATGAAATTAACAAGTTTAAGTCAACGCTTTACAGAATGGGGAGGCTTTATAGGAAGAGGCGATTCAACTAAGGTGTATGCAGAAATGGGTATGTTTTATCGTTTGAATGACTCTTTGCAATCAGGCGTGTTAAAACGGGTAAACCATTCGACTTCTTATTATATAAACTCAAAACTGATCCAGAATAACGAAGCAGATCTTTCGTTTTCTGTTAATTATCGCAAATTGTTTTTTGAAGGAAATAAAAAAATGAATCTTCTTTAAATTCAAGATTACTTTATAATCAGCGATTGCTAAAGGGGTTTATTCAATACGGATTAAGTTATGAAACCCTTTCAGGGAGTATCCCTCAACAAGAATTTAACTTTATTGAGGTTGAACCTACAAAAGGAGTGTATGCTTGGAATGATTATAATAAAAACGGAATACAAGAACTTCAAGAGTTTGAAATTGCACAATTTCCAGATCAAGCTAAGTATATAAAGGTTTTTTTACCTAATCAAAAATTTATTAAAACACATCAAAATAAATTTTCGCAATCTATTACGCTTAATCCTTTTGCTTGGACAGAAACAAAAGGATATCGGAAAATAATATCTTATTTTTATAATCAAACTAGTTTTTTAATTGATAAAAAAGTTAAGAAAGAAGGAGATCATTTTGATTTAAATCCTTTTGCTTCTTCAAAAGATCCGTTATTAGGGCTTACCTCTAGTGTACGAAATAGCTTGTTTTATAATAGAGGAAAACAACACCATTCCGTAATCTATCATTTTACTTCTAATCAATTAAAAAATTTACTCGTAACAGATGAAATAAAAATACTAATACAAGCCATCAGGTCTCGTATATTCATTTATTTAAAAAATATTGGTTGTTTAACTTAAACGGGAGTATTACTAAAAATGATGTGTATTCCGTTAGTTATGCCAGTAAAAATTTTCAATTATTAGAAAAACAATTAGAAATTAAGCTGGGCTATTTGTTTTCAAAAAATACTAGTATTGATTTGTTTTATGCGTTACAGAAGAAAAACAATAAAATGGGAGAATTAGAACGTTTGCATCAAGACCGTTTAGGAGTTTCTTTTAATCTAGCTACATCAAAAGGTTTTGTGATGAATGGTGAGTTAGCGTATATTAACAATGGTTTTGAGGGCAATTCTTTTTCTCCTGTAAGTTTTCAGATGTTAGAAGGATTACAGGTTAATAAAAATGTAACCTGGCGTATGTTATTACAAAAAAATATTACCCAATATTTAGATATTAATTTAAATTATCAAGGAAGAAAAAGTGAAACATCCCAGATTATTCATACCGGTAATGTTCAGTTACGTGCTTTTTTTTAGATGAAAGGGTAAAAAAACCAGAAGGAAGCTAATAAGTAAAAATCAATGCTCTGTTTGTCACCCCGACGCAGGGAGGAGTCTCATAATCTATATTATATGATGGTTCCTCCCTCTGGTCGAAATGAATAAAATTGCGGACTTTTAGAACTGCCGCCTTTTAATAGACTAAGCTTCTTTACTGGCTAAGACTTGTTCTTTTTTGGGTAACTAAAAGAATAAAAGCATTTATTTCTTCTAGTTCTTTTGTTAGTCGTTCTACATCTAATTCTTTTTGTAATAAGGCTACAGCGCCGTAATTAATTTTACGGTCTTCTAATAAAAATTTCTTGTATTCTAGTTTTTTTAGCTTTTTTAAATTTTCCTCCTTAATACTTCCTATAGGTAGGGTAGGAATTAGCGCATTTAATGTAGCAATTTGTGAGTTTACAGATTGTAATTCCGTATCAATACTCAGCGAAGTACTTAGATAATTTTTAGTTAATTTTACTTCGTTTAATTTTTTTAATTCAAGATTTTCTTTTTCGTTTTTAACCCATGCTAAAATAGCATCGCAATCTGATACCTGTGTTAGTTTTTCAATTGTGTACATCGTGACTAAAATTTTAAAGTTAATGTTGTTATACTTTCAAAATTCAAGCCATAATGATTTGATTTTTAATTGTTTATATTTTTTTTAACAAAAAAAGATTTTAATAATAAAAATAAGTTAAAGTACATATTATTTATTCGTTAGTTGCGTTTATAAGTTCTTTTAGCTGTAAAATAAAAAGATCATTATTTTTAGTTGTACTTGTTTTTTACTGTTTATTTTTTGACTTCCCTTTTTTAAGATACCTTAAACTTTGTTTTAGTAGTAAAATTTCTGTTTCTAGTTGAAACTGTTTTATTACGTTGTTTTTTTCTAATTTCTTTTCAGCTTTTAATTGTAGAATTGATCCAAAGTCTTTGTTTGATTCTATTTGGGTTGTAAAATCAGCTACTGTTTGTAGTGCTAAGGCTTTTTGGTAATTTTTTTTAATCTTTTTTAAAGTACGTTTAGCTTGTAGTAGTTGCAATTGTTGTTTTTCAATTGTTGTTTGTAACCATGTTAAGCATTCAGAAGGAACCATTTCTTGCTCTATCGTCTTTTCGTTCGTTCGTTCTTGTGCTGTTTTTACAAAATGAATTAATGAACTTAGTTGTATCAGAGCAGCGGTAGGAAGCTCTCTTTTTCCACCCTCGTACATAGAATACAAAGAAACAGAAATGTTTAAAAATTTTGCAATTTGTTCTTGTGTAACACCTAGGTATTCTCTTGCATATTTTCTAGCCTTCATATTAAAAATATTTGAGCACAATAAAGTAAAAAAATAAATACGCTACAAAGTTGTGTGGAAAAATTTTTTTCAAAAAAAACTACACAACTTTGTGTGGAAAAAAAATTTTTAAAAAAACTACACAACTTTGTGCGGAAAAAAATTTTCAAAAAAAAACTACACAACTTTGTGTGGAAAAAAATTTTTCAAAAAAACTACACAACTTAACGCCCTGTTGATTCATTCAAAAAAAGTTGGGCTGTTCTTACCTAAAACTGGATTATAAAAAAGACCACTCTGATTATTTTTTTTATGTAAACAGGTGTGTAAAAAACATTTTTCTAAAAAAATAAATTATTTTGTTGTTATTTAGCGTTTAATTAGTTTATTTTAACTAAACAAGGTTTTTATGAGTAATAAAATTCGTTTAAAAAACAACACACTTCAGGCTCATTTAGATTTTATGAATCCCCGTGTTTATGCTGTTTCTGTAAAATATTTTGATGATAAAAACCCTATGCCCACTAAAAGGATTGATTATGAGGCCGAAATTATCATAACGTCTAATCAAGGGGGTATTTACTAGATGTTTTTAAGAGAGCCGTATGGTTTGATCAGCACGAACCTGATCTGATTAGCGAACAGATTTCTAATGAGCTTTCTCAATCCCTTTATCCAGTACAAGTAAGAGTTGATCCTCAAAAGATGCGCTTAATAGAATATACGAATTATAATCAAATTGTGAATAGATGGTATAGAAATAAAGGAAAAGTTACGACCCGCTATGCTAGTAAAATCCTATCTGATTTTTATTCTCATTTTGAAAAAAACCTTGAAAATAGAAGTGAATTAGAAAGGAGTATGGAGTATGATGTATTCTGGAATTTTCTTTTTCATCCTAATTATATAGATTATGGAAACGAACATAGTGTAAAAACAGATTTTTATCTTGCAATTATACCGTATCAATACCCCATACAATTTAAAGGAATACAAACAATTGATACACATATTACAAATTCTGATACGGTTCGTATTGATTTTAAATCAGATGAAATGCTGGCAGCTCCTTATTTTATACAAGAAGCACTTAAAAACAAACAAGAAGGTCCTTTTTATATGCAGCTTGAGGTAGCGTATTACCTAGATGTATATTCTCTTTTTCCAGTATATATTAGAGCTAATTTTAATGTTTATACAAAAAACGCTCAAGGAATTGTAACGGTTATAAAACGAGTAGAATTTAGTCAGTATCAACAGAATGTAGAACGGAATAAAAAACCACAACAAAAAGCTCAAACTTCTTTTTTAGTAGAAGAAAAAGAGGAGGACCAAGATCATGAAATTTATAAAACATACAAAGGCCAAAATTATACTCATGAGCAATGGTTAAAATTTGAAGAAGAACAATATAAGATTTATAAAGAAAAACAAAAGAAAAGAAGCTTTTGGGATTTTTGGGAGTAATCTTTTCTAAAATTTTTAAAAAATATGAATGCAGTCCAAATATTAAAAACCCTACACGAATTTTTGAGTTATGATTATGATTCCTCTATTAAAAAAGACTCTTATCATGGCCAATTCGAAATATATCGTATGGGTGAATTTAGTAAACTTACCTACAATCCTATTCTGAATTTTCTCTTATTTAGAGATGAAAGAGGGAATGAATGGATTTATACAGATAAAACAGGCGTAAACTATTTTTTTAAAGAATTTGATTCTCAATTATTCATTCCTTCAGGAAGTACGATTTATGGGAGTAACAGATCAATCAAGCATACTCAAACGGCAGAAGAAATCTTTCATTTAGCAATCCAGTATTTTGTTCCCTATATAAGAACTCCTATCTATATACCGGTTATGTTTCCTAAAAAAATTTATGAGGAGCCTCTTATTGAGCTATTCAGTCCAATATGTGAGTACCGATATACAATTCCCATATTGATTTTGTACACTGAATCAGAACCTAATTTTTTAGATTATTGTGTAGAAATCATGAATAAAGATTGCTCTGTGTCTTTTTCAGAAAGTTATAGTAATGAATGTGCTGTCAGTTTTGTAGATGAAAAAGGAAATAAATGGCTTTATACGGATAGTGAAAAACGAAACTTTGTAAGAATAAAAAACGGGGGGCATGAATTAGAGTATTATGAAAGAGGGATTCAATATTATAATGAAAACAATACTTACATCATTTTTACGAATAGTAAAGAAGAAGTGTATGAAAAAGCATTTGCGTACTTTTCTACCTTTATAAAAAACAAAAAACATAGAAAATATAAAATAAACTTTTCTTATATATCAAATAATTGATTATTTTTAACCTATTATCAAATAAAAAACTAAAACTAAAACTAAAAATGGCATTAAAAGAAATGATTGTTCAAGGAGCGGTATGTAAATGCAACTTTGGGACCACTCCAGACAAATTAAAAGTTCTTACTCAGAGTAAGCATTATCTAAATGATCATCAAGGAGCTAGTAAATTAGCGGCTACTGATCAAGACAAAGGAACTACGTTTGAGAAAAACACCTTTGGTTCGTGCAAGAAGCAAAATAACAATCCTTGTAGCGCTGTTGTAACAGAGTGGAGCGGATATTATAAAAAAATAGCGCTGAGCCCTTTAGGAGGCCATCCGCTTTTAGAAGACAGTAAGGCTACCTGTCCTATAGGAGGAAAAGATTGTATAACAATTTTAAAAAGCGGACAGGTGGCAGAACCCTCAAAACAAAATTTTAAAAATGCAGATCCAGAATTACTCTCTCATATACTCCCCTTGATAAATATGAAGAAATTTGAGCAAAAACAGCCCTATAGTCATATGAAAACAGTATAACGATGACAAAGATTATAGGTTGTAAATTTGATCGAGATGAAATAGTAATTTACAGACACAAAAAAGAAATTATAGATGCCCATACTCAAAAACTATTAGAAGAAGAAAGAAAAAAAGTTCGTAAAGATGATGTTGTAGTGGTTGATATGGGATATACAAACCACGCTACATTTTATTTAGATGCCTCTTGTTTTGAGAATGAAGCCCTGGTACCTAATAGTAAATGGGCTGTAGTATATCAAGATGCTTTTGCAGAAGCCCAGATACAACACAAAACCATACCATCATCACTATGGGCTTTAAATGAAGGCCGTGTTCCTATAGATTATTTAGGAATGAAAAGGCATTATAAAATAGGAAATAGCCTTACGGTTAAGCTATTAGAAAATAGCCAATCAGTGTATTACTACGGTTATATCCAAAAAGTAATTGTTTTTACAGACCGTCCAGAAGAAGGATTTAGTTTTAGCATAATTCCCGTATCAAGACCACGAATTAGTTTTGCCTATTTTGAAAATAGTGAAAAAAATTGGAGGTACGGAGAAATAGTGAACCTTTCTATTCATTATCATAATTTATGTACAACAAATCATGATACACTCTTTTCACAAGTTTTTATAGTAGAAGCAAACGAAGCTAATGCTGCAATAAAAGCAGAAGAAGGAGACGATATAGATTTAGAAAGCTTAAAAGAATCAAGCGTTTGGCAAAGTGGAGAATTTAAGATGGCCCAAGTAGATAAAAAAGCAACAGGCTTTAATAGTCGAATTCCCTTTAGCGTTCTGATAGACTATGAAAAATGGAGAAAAGGAGAAGCAAAAGAAAAAACATTTTCCCTTATAGTAGTAGTGTACCGTACAGAATACCCTTATAATATAAAGAGCGAAAAAGTAGTTTCATTTCGAAATTTTATAACAAATCCCACAAAAGATCTTTATCAATACAATCCAGAAACCTTATCCTTAAAAGATATAAATATAAAAGAAGACGCTATATCTAGTAGGATTGTTGTTCAAAAAGATTTTATGAGCGAGATTTTAGCTAAAAGAGAAATAGAAGTGAACAATATGATACAATATGTAGGGGATATAGCATATAATAGGAAAGAATATGATCCTTGCGGATATTCAAAAATAACAATAAAAGATGAAGACGATGATGAAAGAGAGGCGCTGGTTATTTTTGATGAAAACAACATTCCGGCCCCAAAAGATCAGACCGAAAAAATATTTGGGATAATTGCAGGAGATAAAAGAAAAAAGATATCCATTACAATAGATCAGCTAAAAAACAAAAGAGTATTTTGTCATGGATTGTTGTTGGAAGCAGGAGAAGATCATAGTAAACAAAAAAATGTTTTTCAAGTAGATAAAGTATATACTGCTAAAAAAATAAGAGATAAAAACAATCACGAGATCTATCTTGAAAAAAAAGACCACACCCATCAAGAGCAATTAAAAAAGTCAAATAGTCCTATTACTAAAGAAAATAAAGAAGATTATGATGTCATAAGAACAGATAATAGTTATAATCCATCAGCAGTTCAGGGTTGGCAAGAAGGGCTTGATTATAAATTTGAAGGAGCTAATCAACTGGTTATTATGCCAAGTTATATTTATAATAAAACGATCCTAGAAAATATACCAACGACTATTTCGAGTTCATTAGGTAAAGAAGCACTTAACACCTTATGGTTATTTAATTATTTTATATTAAAAGAAGATTTAGCTCAAACTTATTTTCTTCCTATATCCACTTGTCGTTACCCTAATCAATTAGCTAAAATAAAAGTATATCCGGATATAGAGTGGGAGGTTGCATTTTTGATTACTGTAGGTACAGGGTATTCAGGGAATATTAGATACTCTAGAAGAAGAATGAATGGCTATCATCAAAATTTTGGGTTCCGATACCTGGTCGATGAATTAAATATTAATGCTACAAAAACATCTAATCTAGGATGGAGTTTAAAGGCAAAAGCTGCTGAAAACAGTAAAGAACATGAAGTATCATTAGAAGGTATTAAAAAAGTTATGGATACTGCTGTGGAAGCATTTAATGTTACAAGGAAATATTTAGAAATGTTTAATCCAGATAATAATGATGGAACGCCTAGCCTTGCACAATCTAGACGAGTAATAGATATAGATTTTGAAATAGATCCTCCTAATATTGGTTTTGCTTTAGGATGGAAGTTTGATAAAGCAAGTAATGATGAAATAGTTCCTATATATACAGGAGGATTAAGAGCTGATCCTTTAATAGGATTAACAATATCTGTTGACTTAGTTCCATTAGTTAGGTTAATTCCTTATGTAGGATCTGCTGTAGATTGGCTTATAAAAGTAATAACTAGAATTACAAGATCTGATGTGTACATTACGTTTGAAAGTTCAATGGCAGTATCAGGCGATTTAAGTCTTTCATATAATAAAATAGATGGTTTTAAGAATAAAGGAAAGCAAATAATGAAGGTTACTCCGCAAGTTACTATTAAAACAGGATGTAAGAGTAAAGATATCATAGTAATTCCATCCGTTACAAGAGGGGGGATTAAATATCCTGAACAAGAGGTTGAAAAATGGCAAGTGCAAGGAAGCGTAGCTACTTCTTTTGTCTTTGAAAAAGAATGGGGATATAATAAAAATAAAAAGATGAATTATGAACGTTCTAAAGTAAAGTTTGATGGTGCAAAAGTAACTTTTATTGTTAACAACATAATTGATAGAAGAAGAATTGATTATAAGATGGTATATCAAGAGAGTTTCGTACTAATTCCTCCATCAGATGATAATGATCCAATTTATGATTCCAATGAGGTATATATAAAAACAAATTAAATAATATGAAAACTATCTTAATCAATATTTTTTGTTTGATAATTTTTAGTTGTAATTCTCAAAATAAAAAGAATCAATACCAAAGTGATAAAAATGCAGAATATTTTCAACTAAATAATATAAAAGATTCTTTATTGTCAAAAGCTGAGTATACAACTACTCAATATAAAAAGAATTTAATTTATATAGAATTAACTACCCTGAGAAATTTCCAGTTCAATTTGATAGAGAAAAAATGCTATTCGATTATATTGTTATTTGGGAAGAAAAAAATAATAAAGAAATTGTTCTAATAGAATTTGAAGGAGATATAGATGCTCTGAACAATAATAAAATAAATGATCTTTTAACCAAGAATTTCCAAAAAATTGATTTGGATAGTAAAAAAGATTAAAAGAATTTATTGAAGATCCAACTGTATTTTTTTATCATAAAAATGACTTATTTAAATCAAATGATGTGTATGTTTTTATGGAAACAATCAATTTCAAAGACAAAAAAGAAAAAAATAGAATAAACTTATACTTCTATAAATATCCTTTTGATAGATTTTTGTTAGAGCAAAATTTAATTAACGGTAGAATAATTGACAAATGAAAAACATTATTTTTTTAATAAATTATTGTTTATTATTTATGAGTAGTTGTAATTCTCAAAATAAAGAAAATCCAAAAAAATTGGTAATGGAGCTTTTCGTTTAGAAAAGATTACGTTTAAAGAAAATAAAGATACTTTGTTCTCTAAGGTAAATCCAATTTTAGAATCGAATAAATATAGTAACATAGATATTTATTTTATTGAATCCGATCAAGAAGTAACAATGATTGGAAATGAATTTTTAGACTTCTCAAGAATGGATTGGTATATAAATAAGTATGAAAGGGAAATAATTGCATTGGATATTTTTAGCTCTAAACTTCCTAGTAGAAATTATGAAAATGTTTTGAATTTTTTAGGGGAAAATTTTGAAAAGAAAGATTTAACAAATTATAAAATATTTGATACAAGTAAAAAAATATTAAAGGCTTACACTAATACTTATTTATTTAAAAGTAATGATAAATATATATTAATTGATTATACCATTTTTGAAAAAAATAGAGATAGTGATAATTTTAGAATAAGAATTTATAAATATCCTTTTGATAAAAATTTGATTAAAGAAAATTTAATAGATAAGTTAATTTTAAATAATTGAAATGTATAAACATCCTTTTTATCTTGCAGAAATTCAAATAAGAAATTGCCAAGTTCAGTTATTGATTAATGATGTGCCTTGTTTTGACTCTTATAAAGAAGGAGGAACAGCCGTAGACTGGCCAATTAATGAATATATATTAAGTTCAGGAAAGCAATTTTATACTATCCATGCTAATTGTTTTGAAAACGAGAGTGCAATTAGTAAGTATGCTTCTATTGATTTCAAAATAACAGTTAGAGACGCTTTTGACTTTTCTATTCCAAAGCAAACAATAAAACAACATTTTAAAATTTCTTTTGAAGAAAAAGAGACTCAAATGTATAGTACTGGAAGTTTTTTTGAAGTTGAAATTCCTTATACTTTAGAAGGTTGGAGTAATTCTTTCAGTTTTTCAGATTATGTAAACGGAAACAATGCAATAAAACAAAGACTATTTAAAGAACTTAAAGAGTATTACGAACTCTTTTATCAAATTATAAAAGAAAGAGATATAGATAAGTATAACTTATTAAATGCGGAACGTTTTGAAGAAATAACCACCGCTTTTTATCTTACAAAAGAAGAAAAAGAGAGCAGGAAAAAGACTATACTAAATTCTTCAAGACAAGACGTACACAAAATAGATTTTTCTAACTATTTATTAAAATTTTATGGAAATAAAGATCAAATAGTAGGGATAAAAATAAAAGATCAACCATGTGGTTTTGTATTTGAAAATGAAGAAGGTATGATAATCACAGAATTAGCTCTTTTTCATCAGAAGGATAATGAAAGTAAGCTTTCTTTAATAAGATAACAAACTTATTTCTTCTTATATCCACTTGTCGTTACCCTAATCAACTAGCTAAAATAAAAGTATATCCGGATATAGAGTGGGAGGTTGCATTTTTGATTACTACAGGTACGGGGTATTCAGGGAATATTAGATACTCTAGAAGAAGAATGAATGGCTATCATCAAAATTTTGGGTTCCGATACCTGGTCGATGAATTAAATATTAATGCTACAAAAACATCTAATCTAGGATGGAGTTTAAAGGCAAAAGTTGCTGAAAACAGTAAAGAACATGAAGTATCATAAAATTTAATGGACTTGATGCTAAAATTATTGTAAAATTTAGTGCAAAAAGTGAAGCTAATGGGGATCCTGAAGACCCAGAAGAAAAAGTTTACTATATCAAATCAATTATAGACTCAAAAGACCCATGGAAAATAGATGTTTTATAAAAAGATAGGAATAATGATCTTACTTATAACCTCATTATTATCTAATTGCCAACAAAATAATACCAACCCGAAAAAAGAACAGATGCAAACTATTATACCTAAAGAAAAACAGATTACCTACGCAGTACACATTAATGCTATGACCCCTTATGAATTATATTTAGATGATATTCTTATAGACTTTTTTTATCGAGACAATATGAATACCACCGTAGAACTAAATCCCTATCTATTAGAAAACGGAACGCACAAGTTAAAAATAAGATACCTTCCACCAACAGATAGTCCAGATGGATTTTTAAATCCTAAAGACATTATTTTTAATAAAGATGCTAAGTGGGATTTATATTTTGTTAAACTTAACAAAGATCCTAATGTTCCATTAGGTTACACGAATGAAATAGATTATGGGAGTAGTGAATTAAAAATAATAGCTCCCCCTACTAAACTGCCTTTTTGGGAGCAAGAATGGGATTTAGACATAAAAGATTTACCTTATAAATTAAAAGGTTGGAGCGAAAGTGAAGATTTATCTAAAATGGATAAAGATCTTTTAGAAAAAGAAGTTTTGAAAAAATATAATGAACTAAAAGATCTTTTGAATTTAGGAAAAATTGATGATTATTTGAATTTAGGGAAAAATAAAAATTATGAATTAGATATATGCACATATACAACTGAGGAACAATCAAAGATTGATTATCAGGATAATTTGGAACTTATGTCTAAACTTTGTTTTAATAATATGCAACCTATTAATGATTATGTACTAAAATTATACGCTAACGGACGTTTAGTTACATTAGAGAGACCTAGAGGAGAATATAAAAATTGGTCTGCTCTGATGAGTAAAACACCAGAAGGTAGGGTTACAGACTGGGGAGTGAGATTGCACAAGCCTAAAGGATCAGATCATTTTGAAATTATCAGAAAATAGCAAAAAGTATTCAAAATAATAATGATAAGGAAGGAATGGATACCGTGTAAAAGTCTTGATCTTGTAGGGTTGGCAAGAAGGGCTTGATTATAAATTTGAAGGAGCTAATCAACTGGTTATTATGCCAAGTTATATTTATAATAAAACGATCCTAGAAAATATACCAACGACTATTTCGAGTTCATTAGGAAAAGAAGCACTTAACACCTTATGGTTATTTAATTATTTTATATTAAAAGAAGATTTAGCTCAAACTTATTTTCTTCCTATATCCACTTGTCGTTACCCTAATCAACTAGCTAAAATAAAAGTATATCCGGATATAGAGTGGGAGGTTGCATTTTTGATTACTACAGGTACGGGGTATTCAGGGAATATTAGATATGAACGAAAGAGATTAAACAGTATTCATAAAGGATATAAGTTTAAATATCTAAAAGATGATTTACAGATAGGAGTTACTAAATCCTCTACTATTGGTTACTCTATTATGGGAAAATGTATTGTAAATGAAGAGGAACATTCATTAGGTTTTGAAGGAATACAGAAATCTGTTGATTTACTTGTTTCTACATTTAATGCGTGTAAAGAAATTCTAGAAGTATTGAATCCAGAAGGTATAAATGTGAATGAAAGCAATGCAGTAAGTAAGAAAGTTATAAAAATTGATTTTGCTATTGATCCTCCAAATATAGGTTTTGCGTTGAGTAAAAAGTTTGGAGAAGCCAGTAATAAAAGAATTGTACCTATTTATAAAGGAGGATTTCGTGCGGATCCTTTTATAGGAATAACAATTAGTGTAGACTTAGTTCAAGTGTTGGGAAATACTAATTTAATAGGAAAAATAATATTATGGATTATTGATAAAATTAAATATTTGACAAAATCTGAAATTTATATAACATTTGAGGCAGGTTTATCTGTAAAATTTGATTTTAAATTATCATATAATTTAGTTGATGGTTTTGATAAGAATGGGAATGCTGAACAGGAAATAATAGTAGAAGTACCAATAAGTATAAAGGCAGGATGTAAAAGTGAAGATGTTGTTATTATTCCTGCTGTAACAAAAGGAGGTCGAACATATCCAGAACATGAGGAACAAAAATGGGAAGTAGAAGGAGATTTAAGTACAACATTTACTTTTACAAAAACATATGGTTATGACCAAAATAAACAATATGAAAAATCGAAGGGCATTTGGAATTCTGCAGAAATTACAATTAGTTGTTATGAATTAGTAACATCTAAAATTATTCGTTCACCTGTAAAAAGTGATAAGTTTAAATTATTTGATGAAAAAACATTATTTGACAATCCTAAAACTTATGTAGATGAAAATTAATTTGATATTTATTTTTTTTATCTTAAATGCTTTTTATCCTTGTAGAGCTCAGGAAAGAGCAATAGCATGTAAAAATAAATTTGATTTAAATTCTATTAATTTTAAAAAGAAAAAGAATTGAATAAAATTTTTAGATTAGAGGTAGGTTCTTATGGAACTCACTTTACAAAAAATAAAGAATGGTTAATAAATAAAAATGATATACGTGGATATATATATAGATTAAAAGATACTAGTACTTGTATTAGTTTTTTTAATGAGAAAATAATAGCTAATCGTGATTACACCATTTATTTAGATTTGACTAAAAAGATATATGCTTATTCTTTGCAAGCTAAAGGTGTTGAACGTATTGAAAATAATATAAATCAATACATGACATTCTATAAAAAATATCTGTCAACTAATTTGAGTGAAAATGAATCAAAGAAACTTTTTCAAAATTTTCCTGGAAATGAGAAAATTTTAAAGTTTGATTTTCCAGATAAAATAGTAATGATTAATTATATAAACAATGATAATTATCCAAATAGTTTAATAATTAGAGTATTGACAAAGAATACTTTAGAAGAAGAATCTTATAACATAATAGATCAAGAATATGAAATTTACATTCAATAATTTTTTTTTAATATTTTCTATACTTTTCTTATCAAACTGTCAAAGTCAACAAAACAAAAAATATATAGGTCTAAAATACGGGAGTTTTGATATAGATAAGTTAACCTTTACAGAAAATATAGATACATTATTTTCAAAAATTCCTCATGTTGAAATTCTAAAAGATATAAATGGGAGAAAAATGAGAGTATTTAGGGTTAAACCAATAGCTCAAGATAAAAAATTGTTTAAATATTTCAATATTGAAGATGGAGATACGGAGTTTTATATTGATGACAAAAATGAGTTAGTTAGAGCTTATGATATGATAAGAACAACAAAAAAGGATCTGAAGAATTTATGGAAGAAATAAGAAAAAAATATTCTTCTTATGAAATTAAATCAGATAAAAATAAATATATCGATGATATTTTTATAGGGATAATAAATTCTAAATTAATATATGTAACTAAAACCTGTGTTACAGAAGGAACTTATAAAGGAGAATGTAGTATTATATATAATATTTGTAAATATCCTCAAAAAGATAAAGATATTATTAGTTTTATGTCTTTATATGTTATTAATGTAGAAAATTTACTAAAAAACAAGTAAAATGCAACATAATTTTAATAATCCTATTTACGAAATTTCTATAAATTCAAGAGAGTGTGCAATAGTTTTAAGAGTTAATGATATACCTTGTTTTTCAAATTTTAATAAAGGAGGAATGGCTGTAGATTGGCCAATCAATCCTAACATATTACGTTCAGGAAAGCAATCTTTTTTGTTAGAAATATTTCCTTATGAAAAGGAAATACTAATAAATAATAAAGCATTTGTAGAATTAAAAATAGCGGTGAGAGACAAGTTTGATAATTCAAAATCAAAAATTTTACTTTTAGAGGTAGAACCTGTATGTTTTTCAAAGCAAAAAGAAAATATTCAATATTATAAGATATTTGATGTATTTGATGCTCAAGTTCCTTATGTGAATGAGGGATGGATTAATTCAATGTATATTTTAGAAGAAAAAAAAGAAAATTTAATAAAAGAGATTGATATATTTTATGATGAACTTTATCATATTTTTAAAACTTCAGACATAGAAAATTATAAACTTAAAATATCAGAAAGATATTCTGAATTGTGTAACTCATTTTATTTATCTTCTTTAGAAATGAAAAGAAGGGAAGTTTCATTTATACCAAAATTTAAAGGCATTATTAAAAGAGATAATATTGAAAAATATGATCTAAATTTTTATGGTAATGGTAGAGTAGTAGGTATAAATATTCCTTTTGAACCCGTGGCTTTAAAATTTTCATCAAACGATGAGGAAGATAATATAATATATGAACAAGCATTATTTCATCGTAAAAAGAATGAAAGTAAGCTTTCTTTAATAAGATAACAAACTTATTTCTTCCTATATCCACTTGTCGTTACCCTAATCAATTAGCTAGAATAGAAGTATATCCGGATATAGAGTGGGAGGTTGCATTTTTGATTACTACAGGTACGGGGTATTCAGGGAATATTAGATACTCTGGAAGAAGAATGAATGGCTATCATCAAAATTTTGGGTTCCGATACCTGGTCGATGAATTAAATATTAATGCTACAAAAACATCTAATCTAGGATGGAGTTTAAAGGCAAAAGCTGCTGAAAACAGTAAAGAACATGAAGTATCATTAGAAGGTATTAAAAAAGTTATGGATACTGCTGTGGAAGCATTTAATGTTACAAGGAAATATTTAGAAATGTTTAATCCAGATAATAATGATGGAACGCCTAGCCTTGCACAATCTAGACGAGTAATAGATATAGATTTTGAAATAGATCCTCCTAATATTGGTTTTGCTTTAGGATGGAAGTTTGATAAAGCAAGTAATGATGAAATAGTTCCTATATATACAGGAGGATTAAGAGCTGATCCTTTAATAGGATTAACAATATCTGTTGACTTAGTTCCATTAGTTAGGTTAATTCCTTATGTAGGATCTGCTGTAGATTGGCTTATAAAAGTAATAACTAGAATTACAAGATCTGATGTGTACATTACGTTTGAAAGTTCAATGGCAGTATCAGGCGATTTAAGCCTTTCATATAATAAAATAGATGGTTTTAAGAATAAAGGAAAGCAAATAATGAAGGTTACTCCGCAAGTTACTATTAAAACAGGATGTAAGAGTAAAGATATCATAGTAATTCCATCCGTTACAAGAGGGGGGATTAAATATCCTGAACAAGAGGTTGAAAAATGGCAAGTGCAAGGAAGCGTAGCTACTTCTTTTGTCTTTGAAAAAGAATGGGGATATGATTTAGATGTTGGTAAATACTATGAAGAATCTAATGTTAAATTTAATGGAGCTAAAATGACAATTACTGTAAGTGAATTAATTAATAATCGTAGAATAGATTTTAAAGCATTTAAGCAGGAAACATTCGAATTAATACCTCCAGATTCTGAAAATGTTGGGCTTTATACCTCTGGAAAAATATACATATAAAAATAAAAAATTATGAGGATAATAATAGGAATTATATGTTTTTTATATATAAGTGATTGTAAATCACAGTATCAAGAAAATTTGAAGTATTTAGAAAAAAAATCTAATCCTTTTTATATAGATAAAATAACTTTTAAAGAAAATAAAGATACTTTGTTTTCCTCAGTTACCTATATATTAGCTAATATCAATAATAAGGTTAATTTATATAATATTGATTTTCCTGAAAATATTTTAACTAATATAGGAAGTATAAATTTAAGGTTTGATTATATGCAATTTTGGGTAAATCAAAAAACGGATAATTTAATTTTTTTAGAATTACAAGCAGATTCAAATGAAAAAATGAATGAAGATATTATAAAAAATTTTGATAAAAATTTTAAAAGGGTTGAATTGACGGATAAAAAAATATTAGATAAAGAGATTAAAGATATCAATACTTTTATGTATCATAAACGTTATTTGTTTAAATCTTCAGATATTTATTTTTACTTGGATACGATAACATTTAAAGATAAAAAAGAAGAAGGAAGAATTCATCTATATGTGTACAAGTATCCTTTTGATAGTATTTTAATAGAACTAAATCAGATAAATCATAAAATCATAAATCAATAAACTTATGTATAAACATCCTTTTTATCTTGCAGAAATTCAAATAAGAAATTGCCAGGTTCAGTTATTGATTAATGATGTGCCTTGTTTTGACTCTTATAAAGAAGGAGGAACAGCCGTAGACTGGCCAATTAATGAATATATATTAAGTTCAGGAAAGCAATTTTATACTATCCATGCTAATTGTTTTGAAAACGAGAGTGCAATTAGTAAGTATGCTTCTATTGATTTCAAAATAACGGTTAGAGACGCTTTTGACTTTTCTATTCCAAAGCAAACAATAAAACAACATTTTAAAATTTCTTTTGAAGAAAAAGAGACTCAAATGTATAGTACTGGAAGTTTTTTTGAAGTTGAAATTCCTTATACTTTAGAAGGTTGGAGTAATTCTTTCAGTTTTTCAGATTATGTAAACGGAAACAATGCAATAAAACAAAGACTATTTAAAGAACTTAAAGAGTATTACGAACTCTTTTATCAAATTATAAAAGAAAGAGATATAGATAAGTATAACTTATTAAATGCGGAACGTTTTGAAGAAATAACCACCGCTTTTTATCTTACAAAAGAAGAAAAAGAGAGCAGGAAAAAGACTATACTAAATTCTTCAAGACAAGACGTACACAAAATAGATTTTTCTAACTATTTATTAAAATTTTATGGAAACAAAGAACAAATAGTAGGGATAAAAATAAAAGATCAACCATGTGGTTTTGTATTTGAAAATGAAGAAGGTATGATAATCACAGAATTAGCTCTTTTTCATCAGAAGGATAATGAAAGCAAGCTTTCTTTAATAAGATAACAAACTTATTTCTTCTTATATCCACTTGTCGTTATCCTAAATGAACTGGTTAAGTTACGGGTATTTCCTAATATTAGATGGGTATTAAATTTTAATTATAATATAGAAACACCTATTTATTATAAATCAAGTGCCGCATTAGAAACATATTATAGTGGATTTCATGAACAGACTGATGCTGTTACATCTAGTAATAAAAAACGAAAAGACCTGCAAGATAAAAATGTTACAAATATTTTACAACCCTATGTAGGGAGTAAAACCAGTTTTAAAATATTTAGAAATGAAAACAATTATGCACATTGTCTTTTTTATTTTTTTAGCATTGACTTGTTGTCATAATAAAAAAAATGATGAGACTAAAAAAAGTAAAAAAATGAATCAATTAAAAAAGAATATTTCTTAAATCACAAATTTGGAAATCTTACGTATCAAATTTACATTAATGACTTATTAATAGCTAACTCTTATAATGGAAATGGAATTCCAGGACCTTATGAAATAAATCCATATCTTTTTTCTTCTGGAATCCAAAAACTTCGAATAAAAATTTCAGCTCCAAGTGAATTAGGAAAAGAATATTTAAGCCCCAAAGATATTGAGAATCTGGAAAAAAAAACTTTTATTTCACTATTAGAAAATGAAAATTTTGATGATATAAGAATAATAAAAGAAATTAATTTTCAATCAATAAAAGAAAAACAATCTTTTATTGAACAGGAATGGACATTTGAGGTAGATATTACAAACAAAGTTAATAATTTAGATAAATCTCAAAATCTGACGACAATTGATAAAGAAAAATTAAGAAAAGATGTAGTGAATAAATATGAAGAACTTAAACAGTTGTTGAATGAAGGTAATGGAACAGCATTTATTAATGAACTTAACCGTCCACTAAGTGTTGTTTTTAAAAGCGAATATATGTCAGAAGAAGAACAATTAGAATATAAAAAGAATTTAGAAAAGTACTTCAATTCTCATAAAGGAATTATGAATTCCATTTCTAATTTTACTATAAGAATAATGGGAAATGGAAAAGCCATAGCATTAGAGTATGCAACTGGTAAATATAAAGGATTAGGAATATTGTCGTCCAAGGATATTCAACACAAAACCTTAAATAAAAATTACATTATCCTACATAAACCAATAGATGCTGATAAGTTTGAAATATTTAGATATAACTGTTCTTATACAGCTCTTTTGGAGTAACTAGAGAGATTTAGAGAGAACAATCGAAAAGCTTATAGAATTATCAGTAAAGTTAGCTATTCTTGCTTCATATAAATACTAGTTTTTTCGTTGATACTAAAGCCGTAGTAAAAATAATATAGACCCAGAAGATAGAAATAATTCAGGTGTTTTTTCTTTTCTGTGATTATTCTGAAAGTATAGTTTCAAACATTAATTTTACTTCCAAGATGATTCAGAAGGAAGTTTACCTGCTGTTTATCCCAGATTACGCATTAGAATAAATCTGAATTTTACAAATATTTTTTTGATAAAAATCAAATAACAAACGATATATTTATTTGAAAATATTCAATAAAACATGATTTTTTATAAAAATTCCAAAATCAGTTTTATTGAAAATTTTCTAACGCGTAATTTGGGTTTATGAGTCCGAAACGAATGTGAAATATAATTTTGTAAATCAAAAATTTAATTTTAATGGAGGGTTAGAAGGAAAAATATTAGGAGAAATTGAGATAAGTTTAGCTGTTAGATTTGTATCTAAAAAAAGAGTAGAAGTAAAGCCGGAGAGAGATGAACATAGTTATTACAGAAATTGGAGCAGGTGTTCAAGCATCGTCATATATTTGATTAAAATGTCCATTTAATTTAAATAAGGATCAAAATTTAGATATGGATTTTTTCTTTTTAGGAATAATAGAATTAAAAATTTGGTTTAAAGCCAGTATTAATGATAAAAATTATAATGCTCCCTTAATTTCAAAAGATAGTGTAGGTAAAATAAGAACATTCGGGTTACAATTATACCGTTCAATTAAAACAGGAAAATTAGAGGTTTATTAATTTAAGAAGTAATTATAAACAGAATAATAATAGCTGCCCCCATCATAGTTTTTAAATTGAAGCTTTTGGGGGCATTTTAAATCTTTAGATTTAGTTTCTTGGGCATCTAATGTTTTAGTGGTGGGCGTGTAGAGTTAGATTATGAGTTATATTTTGAGCTTAAAGCAGAAATTAAATTAGTAGGAGCAGGATCTAAAGATGGAGAAACAAAACTAGCTCATATGACTTATAATTTTACAGATCAAAAATATAAGGGAGATATTGCTTTACAAGGGTATTTGGAGAGAAAGTTAGTTCTGAGTTCTAGCTTTCAGTATAAAGTTTTGATAGAAAAGAGTAAGCAGATTTCCTTGAAAGAAGATGGAGAAAAAAGAAGAAGGTTATTTGAAAAGGGAATATTGGTTGAAGGAAAGATGATTGTTACTTTAACTTTAAGCGGAAAATTTGGTGAAAAAAATAATTGGGATTTAGAGTTTTATTTTCAGGATTTACTTTAAATATAAAAATTAAAGCAGGAGGTTTTAATAAAGAAGAAAGAGATTTAGAAATAGCTCCTCATATTGATAAAAAAATAAACATATTTTAGGATGTTAGGAAAGTTAAATAATATAATAATATTTATAACTCAAGATATATTTACTGGTTATCAAAATAATAAAGAGAAAATAGATTTTATGTTAAATAACAATAAAATTAGAATTCAAGAGCAAGGGAAATTATATGGAATGGAATTTAATATAAAAGTTCCATGTGAAATTAGAGTTAATGATATGATTATTAGTAAGAATCTTATATCAGGAGCGATAGGTCCAGAATTAATAAATTAATATATGTAAATCGGGGGTGCAAAAAGTGAGTATAAAAGTAACGCATCCATATTTTGCAAAAGGAGGTGAATTTGATGATTTTACATTAAAGTCAATCTTTAGTGGAGCTGCAATACAAACTATAGAACCCAATACAAACTATAATGTTAAATTGGTTAAGCCTTTGACATTTCCTCTAATTAATAAAAAGGTTTCAAAATTTGAATATAAATGGACTTTTGATGCTAATGTTCCATAATATATTAAAAAGTAGGGATGAAGCACAAGATTTATCAGATATTGATAAAGTTGAATTAAAAAAACAAGTTATAGAAAAGTATAGAGAATTATGGAATTTACTACAATCAGGTAATGTAGAAGAGTTTCTAAAAGAAATTAATAGTTCAAATAGTGATTATTTTAAGAGTAATTATTATGATGAAAACAAACAAACTGAGTATATTGAAAATTTGAAAAAATTCTATACAAGTCATAAAGGAGCAATGGTTTCTATGGATGATTCTGAATTAATAATTTTAGCTAACGGAAAAGGAGTAGCTTTAGAACAAATAGGACAATTCAGAGGTTTTGGTCTTTTAATGGCAAGAGGGGCACTTCAAAATAGTTTATTTACTAATTATATAACTTTAATTAAGTCAAAAAAACGAATGATTTTAAAATTTAATTAATTCTGAATATATAAAATATTGATTTAGTGTGTTTTATTTTTATTTCTTTTGTTTTTTTGGAGTGACTTTGAAAGTATGGGCTAAATTTGGTTTTAATAATGGTAAATCAGAAGAAATTGATATGATTCTAGAAGCAAAAGCCACTATATACATATTAAAATAAATTTTAAACAAGTGAAAAATATAACATTTTATTTTCTTTTAATAACTTCTTTAATGAATTCTCAAAAGATTAAGAAACAAATTATTAAATCAGAAGAAATGGAAATGATAAATAAAATATCCAAAGAAAAACAGATTACCTACGCAGTACACGTTAATGCTATGACCCCTTATGAATTATATTTAGATGATATTTTAATTGATCGTTTCTATTATGATAATGTAAGTAATACTATAGAACTTAATCCTTATCTTTTAGAAAATGGGAAACATAAATTGAAAATCAAATATTTGCCTACTGTAAGTGATATTTTTACGAAAGAAGGTCTTCTAGATCCTAGAGATATTTATATAAATGAAAATATTCGTTGGCGTATATATTTTGTTAAACTTAACAAAGATCCTAATGTTCCATTAGGCTACACTAATGAAATAGATTATGGGAGTAGTGAACTAAAAATAATAGCTCCCCCTACTAAACTGCCTTTTTGGGAGCAAGAATGGGATTTAGACATAAAAGATTTACCTTATAAATTAAAAGGTTGGAGCGAAAGTGAAGATTTATCTAAAATGGATAAAGATCTTTTAGAAAAAGAAGTTTTGAAAAAATATAATGAACTAAAAGATCTTTTGAATTTAGGAAAAATTGATGATTATTTGAATTTAGGGAAAAATAAAAATTATGAATTAGATATATGCACATATACAACTGAGGAACAATCAAAGATTGATTATCAGAATAATAAATTAAAAATGTCAAAATTATGTGTTGGAAATATGCAACCTATTAATGATTATGTACTAAAATTATACGCTAACGGACGTTTAGTTACATTAGAGAGACCTAGAGGGGAATATAAAAATTGGTCTGCTCTGATGAGTAAAACACCAGAAGGTAGGGTTACAGGTTGGGGAGTGAAATTACACAAGCCTAAAGGATCAGATCATTTTGAAATTATCAGAAAATAGCAAAAAGCATTCAAAATAATAACGAAGGAATGGATACCGTGTAAAAGTCTTGATCTTGTAGGGTTGGCAAGAAGGGCTTGATTATAAATTTGAAGGAGCTAATCAACTGGTTATTATGCCAAGTTATATTTATAATAAAACGATCCTAGAAAATATACCAACGACTATTTCGAGTTCATTAGGAAAAGAAGCACTTAACACCTTATGGTTATTTAATTATTTTATATTAAAAGAAGATTTAGCTCAAACTTATTTTCTTCCTATATCCACTTGTCGTTACCCTAATCAATTAGCTAAAATAAAAGTATATCCGGATATAGAGTGGGAGGTTGCATTTTTGATTACTGTAGGTACAGGGTATTCAGGGAATATTAGATACTCTAGAAGAAGAATGAATGGCTATCATCAAAATTTTGGGTTCCGATACCTGGTCGATGAATTAAATATTAATGCTACAAAAACATCTAATCTAGGATGGAGTTTAAAGGCAAAAGCTGCTGAAAACAGTAAAGAACATGAAGTATCATAAAATTTAATGGACTTGATACTAAAATTATTGTAAAATTTAGTGCAAAAAATAAAACTAATGGAGATCCTGAAGACCCAGAAGAAAAAGTTTACTATATCAAATCAATTATAGACTCAAAAGCCCCATGGAAAATAGATGTTTTATAAAAAGATAGGAATAATGATCTTACTTATAACCTCATTATTATCTAATTGCCAACAAAATAATACGAACCCGAAAAAAGAACAGATGCAAACTATTATACCTAAAGAAAAACAGATTACCTACGCAGTACACATTAATGCTATGACCCCTTATGAATTATATTTAGATGATATTCTTATAGACTTTTTTTATCGAGACAATATGAATACCACCGTAGAACTAAATCCCTATCTATTAGAAAACGGAACGCACAAGTTAAAAATAAGATACCTTCCACCAACAGATAGTCCAGATGGATTTTTAAATCCTAAAGACATTATTTTTAATAAAGATGCTAAGTGGGATTTATATTTTGTTAAACTTAACAAAGATCCTAATGTTCCATTAGGTTACACTAATGAAATAGATTATGGGAGTAGTGAATTAAAAATAATAGCTCCCCCTACTAAACTGCCTTTTTGGGAGCAAGAATGGGATTTAGACATAAAAGATTTACCTTATAAATTAAAAGGTTGGAGCGAAAGTGAAGATTTATCTAAAATGGATAAAGATCTTTTAGAAAAAGAGGTCGTTACTTTTTTTGATAATCAACGCAATTTATTAAATGAAGGTAAAATTGAAGAATATTTGAATTTAGGGAAAAATAAAAATTATGAATTAGATATATGCACATATACAACTGAGGAACAATCAAAGATTGATTATCAGGATAATTTAGAACTTATGTCTAAACTTTGTTTTAATAATATGCAACCAATAAACAATTATGAAGTGCGATTATTTGCTAATGGAAAACTTATTACATTGCTAATACCTACTGGGAAATTTAAAAACTGGTCTGCTTTAATGAGTATAACACCTAAAGGAAGAAATAATTATTATCGTATTTTACTTCATAAACCAAGAGGTTTAAATCATTTTGAAATTATCAGAAAATAGCAAAAAGCATTCAAAATAATAACGAAGGAATGGATACCGTGTAAAAGTCTTGATCTTGTAGGGTTGGCAAGAAGGGCTTGATTATAAATTTGAAGGAGCTAATCAACTGGTTATTATGCCAAGTTATATTTATAATAAAACGATCCTAGAAAATATACCAACGACTATTTCGAGTTCATTAGGAAAAGAAGCACTTAACACCTTATGGTTATTTAATTATTTTATATCGTAATATCTCACTAACTGTATAAGTAGAAAAAAAGTGGCTGTCCAAAAAGCCGCAATCTTGTCATTTGACTTCGTCCAGTCGATCAAAGGGAGCCCCGAGAGCTCCGCTCGAACAGGAAAATTACATAGTGCTGATTATAAGATTCCTCCTTGTGTAGGAGTGACAAACGGTGTCTTGATTTTTTACCTTTAGGGCGGCCTCTGTTTTTAATTTTACACAGTCTTATGAAAAAGACATGATTCTAAAAGTGTATATGTTAAAAAAATGAGGTTGACTAGAATTTAAGTCAACCTCGTTTTTATACTTGTAGATTAATTAATAATTAACTTATTATTGTAAATTCGATCGTTGGTTTCAATTCGATAAAAATAAACTCCTTTTTTAATATTGTTATCTATGCTGATTTTATTATCATCAAGATGTTTTTTTATAATTAACTTACCATTAATATCATAAAGAGTAAAAGTTAATCCAGAATTAATTCCTTCAATAATTAGTTGTTCACCAACGACTGTTGGGTTAGGGTAAACGGTTAGATTTTTTTGAAGATCTAATGAGTTTGTTTCTAATGATCCAGAACTACCTATATGCAATTGATTTGATTGATTGATAGATGTTCCTGGGAAAGTTATAGTTTGCCCATTTAGAGCTGTTGCCATTGCAGATTGTGTCCAACTAGATTGTAAATGTCCGTTATTATTTCTTTTAAAAAGAATTAGATTAGAAGGATTTAAGTTAGAAACATTAAATAATGGCGTTAAATTTATAGATGAAAGTCCAGAGAAAGAACTATTAGTGCCATAATTGTCTAAAATCCAGTACTCATTTCCAATTAATTCAGTAGTTGGAGGTTCATTTGGTATTACATTTAATTTAGATACAATTACTTTTCCATTAGGTACTTGTCCAGTAAAGTTAAGAGTAGCATTGGTGGTTGTAAAATTATAAGAACCCGTTGTATTGATAGTTAATAATTGGCTGGTTCCAATAGCTACAGGAGCAGTAGATGTAGGAAATAGTATCGTACTAGAAATATTTAAGTTATTTGAATTTATTTTGTCATAAAGTAATCCATTATTTGTAGTATTGTTAAACTGATAGTAAGCAATTAAATTAGGATCGGTAACTTTTTCTTTAATTAAATGCCTACTTAAATAGATTTCATCATCTGTTAAAGCTCTATTCCAAAAAGTAAATTCTTCCATTTGACCTTTAAAGGTTCTGTCATTTCTACCATAATCTTTACCTAAGATTATTTTGTTTAGAATAGTAGAAGCAAAACTACCTGTTATAGACCAATTTTTATCATTTAAGAAGATTGTTATTTTAGTAGGAGTAATTCTGAAGGCAATAAAGCTCCATTGATCAGCAGGAGCGTATAAACCTGTAGAAGAGTTATAATATCCATCTTTAAAATGAAAGCCTATTTCGTTATTAGCACTTCTAAAGTTTAGTAAAGTTTTTTGTTTGTCACCAAAACAAGCAATTCCAGCCCAAGCAACTTGAGTTCCATTAGGTTTTATCCAACCACTAAAAGTTAAGTCTGTTACAGCGGGATAATTTATTTCATTAGAAGTAATAGATTGAGTGTCTGTATTCATTTCTAAAACTTGCTTTGAAGCATTTTCAATATCACAGATAGAAGGTAAAACCTCAATCATATTTTGTACCGTTTTAGTACTACTACGCCCATCTGCATCTGTTATTGTTAAGGTAACGTTGAAAAGTCCAGGTGTAGAATAGGTTACTAAAGGATTTCGAACAGAAGTTGAAGAAACATTGCTTGCGCCTGGGAAATTCCAATTCCATTGTGCTCCTGTGTGGTTTAATACTGAATAATCATCAAATTGAATAATCGTTTTACTACAATCAACAGACTTGTTTGCTACCATAGGTTGTGCAACAGGTGCACTTTTTTCAAAAAGAGGTGATTTCCAAAAACCTCGTCTAGAACTGATTCTTAGCTCATTGTTTTTATAAAAAGGTTTAGCACCTATTAATCGTAAACCTAATGGTAGTCCTGTACTAAATAGTTCCCAATCAGGCATATTAGAATTTCTATAGTAAATTTTGTTTGTCCCCGCTACTGCAAAATATACTCCGTCATTAGTGCCTAACTGAGGAGCTATAGAATAACAGCCTAAATTTTGAATAGAAGGAGTAGTTAAGTTGATCCAAGTATTTCCTAAATCTATAGATTTAAAAGCTTTTCCAGAACCTCCTCCAAATCCTATGAAAAGAGTATTATTTTCGTTTATACTAAAATATAATCGTGCATCTGTATTAGGAAGACTAATTGAGCTCCAGTTTTGACCTCCATCTAGTGTTTTCCATAGCTTAGCGGCAGAGGCTTCTCTGGTAACTACAAACATTATATTAGGATCTAATCTGGATACTTCTACTGTATAGGTTTTGTCTGTACTAATTCCAAATTCTTTTAATAACGTAAACGAAGCTCCTCCATCTATACTTTTCCATAATTTATTGTCTTTTGTTAAATACATATGATTATAGTATCTAGGATCATAAGTTATTTGTCCTCTTACGTCTGGAAAAATAGACTCGTTAGGAAACATGCTTAGTCCATTAGTCCACTGTACTGGAGTAGCAAAGTCTTTTGATATTTTATAGGCTGCAATATCAGAATGATACACTTTTAAATTATCACCTAAAGACACATAACCAGTTGAGGATTCTCCTCCTCCTAAGGCAATAAATTTTCCATCACCATAATTTGCATGATACACAGCATTTCCGTTATGATAACGACCTGCGGTTAATACATCTTCATTCCATCCTTGACCAAATCCCCAGTTGTCAGAAGAAATAATCCCTTTATTTAATCCCTTTAAAATATTTAAATTACTATCATATAAGTCTACACCACCATCTGTGGCCACAAAAACATCATTTCCATTTATTAAAATATCTTGATGGTCAGGATGACGATAAAAAGGAGTACAATTATCACAAGCGTATCCTCCCCATCGAGTATAGGTTTTTCCTCCATTTTCACTTTTAAAAAGATTAAGCATTCCCATTAAAAATTTATTAGGATCTGTATCTGATACATCAATAGCTAAATTGTAGAACCCTTGATCATAAGAACCACCGTTTGTTGTAAAACTAGAAAAACACCAGTGATCAGCATTATAAGGACCTCCTGGATTGTTATTAGGAATTCCATCATTGTTTTGATCATAGGGTAAAGACCAGTTCTCTCCCGCATCATCACTTCTATATAAACCTACAAAATTAACATCGGTTGTATAGTTTTCTACATTTCCTAGCATGGCTACATAAATCCTATTTCCATCAGCATTTGTTACCCCCATTCTAGCCCCACCTATACTACTAGTACTCGTAGGAGTAAACCATCCTTGTTTTTTTAATGTAAAAGTGTTTCCAGAATCAGTTGATTTATAAAATTCAGTTAATTTAAGCGTATTGTTTGATTTTAATAAGAAAACAGTGCTAGCATCATTAGTTTTAAATTTTACATCCCAACAAGTTTCCGTAAAAACCTGTGTCCAAGTCGTTCCGCCATTTGTAGACTTATACAGTCCTTTATTTCCAGCAGCAAAAACTAATTGATTATTTGCTGAACTAATAGCAAATTCATAAATTCCTAAACCACTAACGTTTAGTACAGAATTCCAAGAATTACCACCGTCAGTTGATTTGTAAATTCTGGAACTAGATGCTACAAAAACATTGTTTTCATTAGTAGGATCTACTTCTACACATGATACATCATCATTAAAATAATCTCCCCCAATTAAAAACCAATTTTCTCCTTTATCTGTGCTTTTAAATGTACCGCTTGTTTCTGTAACGCAGAATAAAACATTAGGATTTGATACAGATTGTGCAACAGAATATACATTTGCTTGATGTGATTCTGTTTTAGTCCCTCCATTATTAAAAGTATTTATAGGGCCTATTGGAGTCCAGTTAGCAGCATTTATACTTTTATTACTGTTAAGTCTCTCTTCCTTCTTTTCGACCATATTATCTCTTTGTACAATATCTCCTTTTTCATTTATCCAGTTATTTGTATATACATAATGAATGAAATGTTTGTAATTTTGAGTATGTATTGTTTTAACAAAATCATGTTTCTTATAGTATAGGTTGTATTCCTTTTCTATTTCATAAACATTGGGCGTTTCTCCGTACATAAGTTGTATCCATTTAGGATCGTCTTTTTGTATTGGAATTATAGATTTAAATAAATAAGGAAATTTAGGCTTAGGCTCGTAAAAATTATTATTTTGCGAGTAGCTTAAATTTGCTAAGATGAGAAATAAAATAAAATGTAATTTTTGTTTCATAGTTTTTGTAGATTTGAAAAAAATAAAATATTTTGTGTTTGATAAAAAAATAAATAAAAATTAATGCAAATTTAAAAAAAAATTAAAATTTTGTTAAAATCAGTTTTTATAATGATTCTAAATATTAAATAAGTGCTATGAAAAAAATAATCATGTTGTCTTTGATGTTTGTATTATCAAACACGTTTGCTCAAGAAGTAGAGACTAAAATTAAAAAATCAAGCAAAACAAAAGCTGTATCAGAAAAATTAGAGAAAGTAAAAGAAACAGCTAAAGTTGAACGAGAAAAAGCAAAGGCAGAAAAAGAAGCTGCAAAAGCAGAAAAAGAAGCTGCAAAGGCAGAGAAAGAGGCTGCAAAAGCAGAAAAAGAAGCAGCAAAAGCAGAGAAAGAAAGTAAGATTGCAGCAAAAGCTAAGAAACTAGATGCGAAAGTTAAAGATGAAGCTGATAAAGCAAAATCGAAGGCTAAAAAAGCAAAAGAAGAACTAGAGGCTAAATCATTAAAACCTGCTAAAAAGAAAGAGTAACAACGGAAAAAGCAACGCTAAATACTAAAGATCAAGTGGTTGGTAAATACAAAGATCGTCAGGTTTACCAAGGCCCTAGAGGAGGTAAGTATTACATTAATAAAAATGGGAATAAAACCTATATAGACGATGAACAATTAAAATAAAGTATGTAAACCCTGTTATAAAAAAACAGGGTTTTTTTATAACTTAGAATTTTAATAGAATTTTTTCGACAAATTCATTATATTTCTTTTGTATGATTAATTTTGTAACGTTTTAACTTGATGATTCAGATTGCTGGGTATTGTGGGGATGAAAAGTTTTATCGTTTATTTAGGAGCATTCCTTTTATTAATAGCTTGTAAGCAAGAAGCTGAAAAAATTATTATTCCTAAAA
This sequence comes from Flavobacterium oreochromis, assembly GCF_019565455.1. NCBI lineage: Bacteria > Pseudomonadati > Bacteroidota > Flavobacteriia > Flavobacteriales > Flavobacteriaceae > Flavobacterium > Flavobacterium oreochromis. The sequence goes on along the minus strand of NZ_CP067377.1, from coordinate 504,370 downwards.
ACGTATCAACGTGTTTAGATCCTAAAATAACGGAAGACGCAATTGTTTATCAAGTGGATATTAGAAATTATTCCGCTGAAGGAACATTTAATGCCTTTACTGAAGATATACCCAAACTAAAATCAATAGGCATTAAAATTATTTGGTTAATGCCTATTCAAGAAATTGGGAAACTAAAAAGAAGAGCAACTTCTACCACTACTATCGAAGAAATAAAAGATCCTATTACAAGACAAAAAATACAAGGAAATCCTTATGCTATAAAGGATTATAAAAAAATACATTCGAATTACGGTTCTAATTCAGATCTGAAAAGGTTAATTAAAACAGCACATACTAATGGTATGTATGTTGTACTAGATTGGGCTGCTAATCATACCGCTTGGGACCATAACTGGATTACTTCACATCCTGAATTTTATGCAAAAAATAAAGAAGGAATGCTATTTGCACCTTATGATTGGATAGATGTTGTACAACTAAATTATGCTTCTGCTGATTTGCATTTTGCTATGATAAACGAAATGAAATATTGGGTAGAAGAATTTAATATTGATGGTTTTCGATGTCAGGTAGCATCTGAGGTACCCACTGTTTTTTGGGAACGAGCAGTGCAAGAATTAAAAAAAATAAAATCAGTTCTAATGATAGCTGAGGCAGAAAAAGAAGGACTGTTAAAAAATGCTTTTGATATACAATATGCTTGGGAAGCACATCATATTTTAAATAGTATAGCTCAGGCTAAAATGAATGTTTTAGATCTTGATCGTTATTTGAAAAATGAAGCAAAAAATTTTCCAAAAGATAAAATGCGGCTGTATTTTATTAGTAACTACGATGAAAATATTTGGAATGATACAGAATATAATCGAATGGGAAAAGCTGTTGAGGTAATGACGGCCGTTACTTATGTTCTGAATGGTATTCCGTTAGTTTATAATGGTCAAGAATACGATTCTAATAAACGTTTTCGTCCTTATCAAAAAGATACATTACAGCATCAAGAAGGTAAAATGATGCAGATTTATAAAAAACTAAGAATTTTAAAAAGCACCCATTCATTTTTACACACAGGAAAAAAGTCAGCTTCCTATCTTCGAATTAACACAAATGATGATCGCGTTTTTTGGATGTGTAAAAGAGAAAAAAATAATAAAAAACTCTTTTTTGTAGCAAATTTATCCAATAAAGAACAAAAGCTTATATGGCCTATTTCAGGACATTTTAACGCGTTTATTGAAAATAAATCAATAGAAATAAAGAGTAAAACAGTAACTAATTTTGCTCCTTGGGAATATAAAATTTTAATAAGTGAATAAAATTCACGAAATTTAACCTATACCTTCAAGTATGTTAAAAATAGGTCATAGAGGAGCAAAAGGACATGTAGCCGAAAACACATTAGAATCATTTTTGAAAGCTTTTGAATTGGGAGCTGATGGTATTGAACTAGACGTACACCTTTCTGCTGATGGTGAGGTCGTTATAATTCATGATGCAACGGTTGATAGAACCATAAAAAATGCGTCAGGATATATACGTGACTTTACTGTGCAAGATTGTGCTAAAGTAGGGATTCCAACCTTAGTAGCGGTTTTTCATATTTTACCAGAAGAAGCTTTTCTTAATATAGAAATAAAAGACATATTTGTCACTGAAAGAGTCGTGTATGAAATAGAAAAATTTGTAAGACTTGGAGAAATTCAATACAAAAGTATATTAGTATCTTCTTTTCATTGGCAAGTATTAAAACAAATACAACAGATAAATCCTAGCATACTTTTAGGAGTATTAGCAGATGAAAAACCATATGAAGCATTAGAATTTGCAAAAACTATAAATGCTTTTTCAATTAATTTGTGGTTTAAACAAATAACGGATGATTTATTACAATTAGCGCATCGTAATCAAATTCAAGTTCATGCCTATACTGTAAATTCTCCAGAAGATATTATTTTTGTCAAAAAAATGGGAGTCGATGCAATTATTACCGATTACCCTGATAGAGTATGATAGTAAATTACGATGTGGTAGTAGTAGGAGGTGGAGCCTCTGGTTTTTTTTCAGCAATTAATATAGCCGAACAGTTTCCTCAATTAAAAATAGCTATTTTAGAAAGAGGAAAAGAAGTATTGTCTAAAGTGCGTGTTTCAGGAGGAGGACGTTGTAATGTAACACATGCTTGTTTTGTACCAAACGATTTAGTGAAATTTTATCCTCGTGGAGAAAAAGAGTTAAAAGGACCTTTTAATCAGTTTTGTAGTGGTGATACAATAGAGTGGTTTGAAAAGCATGGTGTAATATTAAAAATTGAAGAAGACGGGAGGATGTTTCCTATAACAGATAGTTCACAAACTATAATAGATTGTTTTCTATCTGCCACTAAAAAATTAAAAATAGACGTTTTTACAAGTCATAGCGTACAAGAAATTTTTCAAGGAGAAAATTATTGGAAAATAACAACAAATCAAAATGTTTTTAAAACGACTAAACTAATTATGACTACAGGAAGTAATCCAAAAATGTGGGATTTACTTCAAGATTTAGGGCATACAATTATAAAACCAGTTCCCTCTTTATTTACTTTTAATATAAAAGATGAACGTATTAAAGATTTAATGGGAGTTTCCGCACACGCATCTGTACGAGTAAAGGGAACAAAATTAAGAGCATCAGGGCCTTTGTTAATAACCCATTGGGGATTAAGTGGTCCTGGTATATTGCGCCTTTCAGCTTGGGGTGCAAGAACATTATTTGATTTAAATTATCGTTTTGTTTTACAAGTAAATTGGTTGAATGATCTTGATTTTGATACTGTTTTAGAAGATTTAAAAGAAATTAAAGAAGAAAACTTAAAACGTTCAATGAATAAATTTTGCCCGTTTGATTTTCCTAAACGATTATGGGAAAGTTTACTAAAAGCATCGTCTATTCAACCAGATGCAAAATGGGCTGACGTATCGAAAAAACAGCTTATTGATTTAGTTGAACAACTTACCCAAGCAACATTTGTTGTAAATGGGAAAAGTACTTTTAAAGAAGAATTTGTTACCGCAGGTGGAATTGATCTAAAAGAAGTTAACTTTAAAACAATGGAAAGCAAACGCTTTAAAAATCTTTATTTTGCAGGTGAAGTTTTGAATATAGATGCTATAACAGGTGGGTTTAATTTTCAAAATGCCTGGACAGGCGGCTTTATTATTGCTAAAAATTTAGAATTTTAGTTTGTATATAAAACGTATCTTTGCCGCTTAAAAAAATAAAATATGTTTTCTGAAAAGGACTTTGTCGTGTCGGATTATTCGATATCATTCACTGAAGGAGATTTTCAATGGAGTGCTCCAAGTAATATAGCATTAGTTAAATATTGGGGAAAAATGGGGAAACAATTACCCGCAAATCCATCGGTGAGTTTTACTCTTAATAATTGTAAAACGATCACAAAACTCTCATTTGTTAAAAAAGAAAAACAAGATTCCTTTTCTTTTGATTTCTTTTTTGAAGGAAGCCCTAAAGAAACATTCAAACCTAAAATTGAAAATTTTTTTGAAAGGATTATTAACTATTGTCCTTATCTAAAAGAATTTCATTTTACAATAGATACTACTAATACATTTCCTCATAGTTCGGGTATAGCTTCTTCTGCATCAGGAATGGCAGCATTAGCAATGAACGTTATGAGTTTAGAAAAATTAATTAATCCCTCTATCTCTGATGCCTATTTTTTTCAAAAAGCTTCTTTTTAGCTAGATTAGGATCAGGAAGTGCTTGTAGAAGTATAAAAGGGGAAGCCGTAATTTGGGGCGAACATCTAAATACTCCTATGAGTTCAAATTTGTATGGAATTGAGCTTAATACCTTACATGAATGTTTTAATAATTATCAAGATACCATACTACTCGTTGATAAAGGAGAAAAACAAGTGTCTAGTACAGTTGGTCATGATTTAATGCACGGACACCCGTTTGCTACACAACGTTTTGCTCAAGCACACGAAAATTTAACCGCTATTAAACAAGCTCTTGCTAGTGGCGATTTAGATAACTTTATAAAAATTGTAGAAAGTGAAGCTCTGACTTTACACGCTATGATGATGACTTCTATGCCCTATTTTATTTTGATGAAACCTAATACATTAGAAATAATTAATAAAATTTGGAGCTTTAGATCATCAACCGGTGTACCTGTTTGTTTTACACTTGATGCGGGAGCAAATGTACATGTTTTGTATCCTGAAAATGTGAAAGAACAAGTTTTAGAATTTATTAACAACGAATTGGTAGTATATTGCCAAAATGGTCAATATATTTGCGATCAAATTGGTGTAGGTGCCATATCAATTTAATTCGTATATTTATATACTCTTTCGTTTAGATAAATGTTTAAAGGAAAAGTTAAGGATGAGGTAAGAAATAACTAGTTGTAAATCAGTTGTTTTTTACCATGTGATGATCGAGCCAATAACGGTTTCTTATTGTAAAAAATAAGGAAATCTATAGAAACTAAGAAGATAAGTATTCTATAAAAAAATAAGGTTTAAAAAGTTTTTACAGTAACTATTTTAATACAATACAACGAAATAAAAAGATAGCCCAAAATGAAAGGACCCCTTTTTACTCAAAGATTTTATTATTCGGTGAATACGGAATTATTAAAGATTCAAAAGGATTAGCTATTCCTTATAATTTTTATAATGGTGCACTTAAGATAGATGGTAGTGCATCTCCAGAGGCATTACAGTCTAATGAAAGTTTAAAGAAATTTGCAGTTTATTTAAAAGAGTTGGCAGAGGAACAACCTAATTTGGTTACCTTTACTATTAGTGCTTTAGAGCAAGATGTTCTTAACGGTATGTATTTTGACTCAAGTATTCCACAAGGATACGGAGTAGGTAGTAGTGGTGCTCTAGTAGCCGCCATTTATGATAAATATGCTGATAACAAAATAACCGTTTTGGAAAACTTAACAAAAGAAAAACTATTGCAGCTAAAAAGTATTTTTTCACAAATGGAATCTTTCTTTCATGGAAAAAGTTCTGGTCTAGATCCTTTAAATAGTTATTTAAGTCTTCCAATACTCATTAACTCACAGGATAATATAGAAGCAACAGGTATTCCTACTCAGAGTGTTACAGGTAAAGGAGCTGTGTTCTTATTAGATTCAGGAATAGTAGGAGAAACAGCACCTATGGTAAGTATTTTTATGGAAAAACTAAAAAGAAGAAGGATTTCGTAAAATGTTAAAATCCCAGTTTATTAAATATACAGATGCCTGTGTGGAAAACTTCTTAAAAGGAGATGTAAAATCACTCTTTACTAATACAAAAGAACTGTCAAAAGTAGTTTTGAGTAACTTTAAGCCTATGATTCCTGAACAATTTCATAATGTTTGGCAAAAAGGAATAGAAACGAATGACTATTATTTAAAATTATGTGGTTCTGGAGGAGGAGGGTATATCCTAGGATTTACAGAAGACCTTGAAAAAGCTAAAACAGCTTTAAAAGATTATAAGCTAGAAGTTGTTTATCAATTTTAGTTTGATATTGAGTTAGGAGTGAATTAAACTCAGTACTTTTAGCGATTCAATATTCAAACAGAATAAATGTTAACGCGTAAAACAAAATTTTTTTATTAAAAATCGTAAGCTTAATTTCGGTTATTCGAGGGTATAATATAGCCATCATTGTGTTGGCACAATATTTTGCCTCCATCTTTATTCTAGCCCCTGAAAAAAGGGCTTTAGATCTTTTGTTAGACTGGCGTTTGTTTGTATTAGTTTTTGTATCTGCTTTAGTTATTGCTTCAGGTTATATAATTAATAATTTTTACGATTCTGAAAAAGATTTAATTAATAGACCTAATAAGTCAATGTTAGATCGTTTAGTAAGCCAAAAAACAAAATTACAAGTCTATTTTATATTAAATTTTTTAGCAACAGCTCTAGCCTTTACCATTTCTTTACGCGCCTCTTTTTTTTATGCAGTATATATATTTTTAATTTGGTTCTATTCTCATAAATTAAAAAAGTATTCAATTATTGGTAATCTTACAGCCTCCTTACTTACCGTTCTACCTTTTTTGGAATATTACTTTATTTTAAAAACTTCTATGCCGTTATTTTTGCGCATGCCTCTTTTTTATTGTTGTTAATTTTGATTAGAGAAATGATTAAAGATCTTGAAAATATTAAAGGGGATTTTGCAACTAATTATCAAACAATCCCAGTGCGTTTTGGTGAAAAAATATCAAAATACATTATTACCATTTTAGTCTTTTTAACTATTATTCCTATTTATATTCTTATTGAAAAATTTAATGTTGGTTATATGGAAGTTTATTTCTATATAAGTATGATCGTTCTAATATTTTTTATATTACAATTGTGGAAATCTTCTCAACACACTGATTATGTCCATTTACATGCAGTTATGAAAATTTTAATTGTAGCGGGTGTTTTTAGTATTATTTTGATTGATCCACTAGTTCTAATTCATAGTAAAAATTTATTTAACAGTTAAATATTTCTATATATAGAATTTAAAATTCTAATTTACTGACTATCTTTGCCAAAAAATATAGTCGCGATGATAAAAGGAAGAGGAAATAATAAGAGATCAAACACTAAACCTACTTTTGGTAAACGAGAAGGAGGGGATGCTAAACCAAATTTTAAAAAATCAAATTTTACAAAAGGCAAACCTAAATTTGAAAGAAAACCCAAAAAAGTAACCTCGCTAGAGGAGGAAGAGATCCGCTTAAATAAGTATATTTCTAATTCTGGAGTTTGCTCAAGACGCGATGCAGATATTTATATCCAGTCTGGAAATGTAAAAGTTAATGGCGAAGTAGTTACCGAAATGGGATATAAGGTAAAAGCAGGCGATGTTGTAAACTTTGATGGAAGTGTTATATCTCCTGAAAAAAAGAATATATCTTATTAAATAAACCTAAAGGATTTACTACATCAAAAGAAGAAGATCTAAATGCAAACAATGTTCTTGATTTAGTGCGTGGTATTACTAAAGCTAAATTAGAACCTGTTGGACGTATGGATAAAACTACTACAGGTTTGTTATTGTTTACTAACGATACTGATATGGTTCGTAAGTTTACACTGCCTAATCAGCGCTCTCCTAAAATTTATCAAATTACTTTAGATCGCAATTTAAAATACGAAGATTTAGAAAAGGTACAAAAAGGATTATATGTTAATGACTATAAAATAATAGTAGACGATGTATCTTATATAGAAAACGCACCTAAATCAGAAATAGGATTACAAATAAAAACAGCTAACGTAAAAATAGTTCGTTCAATATTCGAATCATTAGAATATAATGTTTTAAAAGTAGATCGTGTTGCGTTTGCCGGATTAACAAAAAAGAACTTACCACGTGGAAACTGGAGATTTTTGACAAATCAAGAAATAATTAATTTAAAGAATATATAGGTTGAGGCTGTCCTAAAAGTAAAAAATCAACACATAGTTTGTTACTCCTACGCAAGGAGGAGTTTCATAATCAGTACTATGCGATTTGTTTCGCCTGTTCGATCGGAGTTCTCGGGTCCCCCTTTGGTTGACTAGAGCAAAGCGACTGGACGAAGTCAAATGACAAGATTACGGACTTTTTGGACAGCCTCTTGAATAAATGTATGCTACAGTATATTAAAAAGTTTAAATGGTTGCTTGGAGGACTATTATTTATTGTTTTAGTAATAATTAGTTTGCCATTCTTATTCCCCAATTTTATTACTCAAAAAGTAAAAGAGTATGCTAATGAACACATAAAAGGAAATATTAATTTTTCGGATGCTAATCTTTCCATTATTGAGCATTTTCCCGCGTTAACACTGTCCTTTAATGATTTTCAATTAACAGGAGCTGCTCCATTTGAACAAATTAATCTGATAAAATCAGATGAAATCGCATTTGGTATTGATGTTCAGGAACTTATAAAAGGGAAAATACACATCAATAAATTATTTTTAGATAATGCAGAAATCAATGTTTTAGTTGATAAACAAGGGCATGCTAATTATAATGTTTACGAAAGTAAAACAGATGATCAGACAAATAAAAAGAAGATACCTCTATAGAGCTAAAATTAATAGCTATTAAAAACGCTCATATAAAATATCATGATGCCTCTGCACAAGTAGCTGTTGATGCGTTAGGTTTTGATTATTTTGGAAATGGAAGTTTGAAAAATCAAATTTTTGAAATTAAAACCAAAGCAAGTATTGAAGCATTTGATTTTGAATTTAAAGGAGAACAATACCTTAAAAATAAAAAAGTAAATGCAGATTTAATTACACAAGTTAATACCCAGTCTTTAGCATTTGTTTTTCAACAAGATAATTTAATGATTAATAAATTACCTGTAGATTTTACAGGGAATTTTGATTTCTTACCTAATGGTTATAGAATGAATTTTTTGGTTAAAACCCAAAATAGTAATTTAGAAGATATTTTTACAGCTTTACCTCCAAAGTTAATCACTTGGATGGAAAAAACAACCCTGAAAGGGACTACAGATGCGGTTCTTTCTTTAAAAGGAGATTTTATTACGGATGAAAATAAAAAGCCTAATATGAAGCTTGATTTGAATCTTAAAGATGGATTCATTCAATACGATGGAGCACCTTTCCCTTTGGAGAAATTTAATACAGATTTACATGTTGAATTACCTCAATTAAATCCGGAACTATTATCAGTAAAAATTCCAGTTATCCGTTTTGGAATAGGAAAGGGATATTTGAAAGGAAAACTTGAAACAGTAGGGCTTTCTAAGCCTATCATAAATGCTAATTTAGATACTGATTTAGACTTAAATTATTTAAACCAAGCGGTTGGTTTTCTTCCTGGTTATGAATTAAAAGGAGATCTTAAAACACGCTTAGATGTAAAAGGTATGTTAGATGCTAAACAGAATAAATTGCCTTTAACAAAAGCTTTTTGTAAATTAAAAGATGGCTATTTAAAAACACCGTTTTATCCTAATCCTATTCAAAAAATAAATGCCGTAGTAGATCTAAATGTTAAAAATAACTTACAAACAACACAAGTTATTCTAAAGCCTCTACGGTTCTTTTTTGAAGGCCAACCTTTAACTGTTAAAGCCAATATTAGTGATATGACTAATGCAAACTATCAAGTTAGTGCTAATGGTGGAATAGACTTTGGAAAAATTTATAAAGTATTTGGTGTGAAAGGATACACCCTAGAAGGGTTTGCTCAAGGGGCTATTTATCTAAAAGGGAAACAGAGTGATGCTCAAGCAGGACGTTATAATAAATTAATTAATAAAGGGCAGTTTTATTTAAGAAACGTTCGAACTACTTCTGAATATTTACCATTGCCATTTTATATTGTCAAAGGAGTTTTTGCTTTTAATAATGATCAATTACAATTTAAAAATTTTAATGCTAAATACGGTCATAGTATTCTTAAATTTAATGGATATGTGCAAAATGTTGTAAACTTTTTAACACATGATAAAGGAATCTTGAAAGGACAGTTTCAATTACAAACTCCTTATTTAAATGTTAATGAATGGATGATGCCTATAGCTAATAATTCTAATAATACGTCTTCAAATAAAGAGGTAAAAGGGGTTGTTATGCTTCCTAAAAATTTAGATTTAGATTTTCAAGCAGCAGTAGATAGAATTTTATTTGATGATTTAAATATTAAATGTTTGCAAGGAAAAACCAAGTTGAAAAATGGTGAAATCACAATAGCAAATGGATCTTGTTTAGTGATTGATAGTCCTGTGTCATTTGCAGGTAATTATAAAGCAAAGAATGCTAAAAGAGCTCAATTTGGAATGGATTTGTCAGTAGAAGAGTTTGATGTAAAAAAGCGTATAAGGAAGTTAAGTTGTTTAGGGAAATGGCAAGTGCTGCTGCTAATGCAGAAGGGATTATTTCGTTGCAATATCAGTTGAAAGGATTTTTAAATGATGATATGTTTCCTGTCTTTCCTTCTCTACAAGGAGGAGGTGTCGTAGGGGTAAAAAAAGTTAAATTAAATGGGTTTAAATTGCTTAAAGCAGTCAGTAATTCAACAGGACATAGTGGTATTGATTCAGGAGAAGTAAATGATTTTGAAATAAAAACATGTATTCAGAATAATTTAATGGAAATTGATCGTTTTAAATTTAAAATAGCAGGTTTCCGCCCGCGTATAGAAGGAACTACTAGTTTAGATGGTAAACTTGCTTTAAAAATGCGTCTTGGATTACCTCCAATGGGAATAATTGGAATTCCTCTAAAAATAGAAGGAACAAAAGATAAACCAAAAGTACGGTTAGGGTCAAAAGTAAATGAATTAGAAAGCGAACAATACAAGGAACAAGGGGATTAATCCCCTTTTTATATAAAGAATAAGATAAACTCTATCTCATTATTGACGGAAGTTTTATAAAATAATAAAAACAGTATATAAATAGTTGATTTTTAAAACAAATACCAAACTTTTACTTTCACTAAAGAATTAGAATTACTTTTTATTTCTAACGGAGAAATTAAATAATTTTAATAAAGGAAAAGCATATTAGAAAATCAAATTTTATCCTTTGATAAATAATTACAAATCAAGCTCTTTTTTATATTTCTGGATATAGAAATTTTAAAACATTTTATTTTGAATGCGTAAGTAAATTTTTGATAAAAGAGTTTTTAAATTTGATGACTTGTAAAAGAAAGGTTTAGTGGGTTGTGCTGATCTTTATTTTATGATTCTGCTCTCCACTTAGAATATCTGGTAAAGAAGAAGAATTGAATAGCATAAAAATATTTAAATACTACCAAGAGCTGAAAACCTCTTGGTTAATTCTTAGGTTCCAAGCTTCATGTTGTAATTAATAATTATGCTGGTGGAATACTTTTTAGTAAAGCTATTGAAAATGTTAGGTTTTATTAATGAACTTTATGAGGTATTGTTTGGAAATAAAGGGATGTTAGTTTGAAATTTTTTCAATCACTTTTTTCTAACGAAATTTATCTTGTATTTTGGGGCAATTTTATTTTAAATTCATGTTGAATTGCTATACCAACCTAGAATGATTTTAATAAAAAAACGAGTTAGATATAGCTGTATCTAACTCGTTGTTATGTTAAAATAAAATTTAAAATTGTCTAAAATTTTCGGAAATCTAATTCCTTTCTTTTTGATATTTTCTTAGATGGTTAATAAATGTTAATTACCTACAAAAATGGACGTAATCGTAGTGTTTTTAGTTCCATCAGTTAAAGAAGTAGGCACGCCATTTTTCCAGATTTTAGGAGTCGAAATCCCGTTATCAGATGATTCATTTCCAGCAACGTATATATCTGAACCAGCTACATATATTGATTCAGCATTGCTGTTTTTAGTTTCATTGCTCAAAGAGGTAGCTGTTCCATTTTTCCAAATTTTAGCAATTGCTATATTTTTGTCATTATGTTCATAGCCAGTAACATATATATCTGAACCAGCTATGTATATAGATTTGGTATAGCTTCTTTTAGTTCCATCAGTCAAAGAAGTAGGTTTGTTGTTTTTCCAAATTTTAGCAATTGTCGTATTATTATCATTAGATTCCTCACCAACAACATATACGTCTGAACCGGTTACACATATTGAGTTAGCATGCGCATCTTTAGTTCCGTCAGTCAAAGAAGTAGCTATGCCATTTTTCCAAATTTTAGCAACACTTATTTGTCCGTTAGATTCATTCCCAGCTACATATACATCTGAACCAGCTACATATATTGAGGTAGCATAGGCTTGTTTAGTTCCATCGGTTAAAGAAGTAGGTACACCATTTTTCCAAATTTTAGCAACTGGTATACCATTATCATTAGATTCCGCACCAGCAGCGTATACGTCTGAACCAGCTACATATATTGAGGTAGCATAGGCATGTTTAGTTCCGCTAGTTAAAGAAGTAGGTTTGCCATTTTTCCAAATTTTAGCAACTGGTATGCCATTATCATTAAATTCCATGCCAGCTACATAAACATCTGAACCAGCTACATATATTGAACTAGCAAATCCGTCTTTAGTTCCATCAGTTAACGAAGTGGGTACACCATTTTTCCATAATTTAGCAACACTTATTTGTCCGCTAAGTTCAGTACCTACTACAAATACATTTTTAGGAGATTCTGGCTGTTGAGGGGTGTTAACTACTTCTTCTTTATTACAAGAAAAAAGGATTGACAAAGCTGATAAATAAATAAGTTTTTTCATATTCATATTCGTATTCATTATTATTATTCAAATGTAAGGGAAATATTAGTCTAAGTTTGGGTTGAAAAAGTTAAAGAAAACAAAAAAAACTATTTTTGTTTTCTAAAATTAACTTAAATAGGAGGTTCTTTTGTTTGTCTTTTTAAGTTGTTTTCTATTTTTTAAACTTAAGGATGAAGGATTTTTTTGATTTAAAGAGATTTATATTCATTCTAATCATAAAAAATATCGTAATCATAAATTAAACTCAGAAGTAGTTTTTTAAGTCTGATGATGTTTAATAACGTGAGTTCTATATAAATATGATAAAATAGTTGTATAAAAAAGCAAAAGGAGTATATTTAAATGGTTGATTGTTAAATGAATAGAGCGCTTTTGCTTTCGCTAACTAAAATTACAACTATTTTTTATTCTATTGATGATTTTGTAAAGATTTTGTTCCTAACTGAGAAAATCAAATGATTTCTAATGGAAAAAAACATTAGAAAATCGAGTTTATCTCTTTCAGAAATAATTGCAAATCAAGCTCTTTTTTATATTTCTGGATATAGAAATTTTAAAACATTTTATTTTGAATGCGTAAGTAAATTTTTGATAAAAGAGTTTTTAAATTTGATGACTTGTAAAAGAAAGGTTTAGTGGGTTGTGCTGATCTTTATTTTATGATTCTGCTCTCCATTTAGAATATCTGGTAAAAGAAGAATTGAATAGCATAAAAATATTTAAATACTACCAAGAGTTGAAAACCTCTTGGTTAATTCTTAGGTTCCAAGCTTCATGTTGTAATTAATAATTATGCTGGTGGAATACTTTTTAGTAAAGCTATTGAAAATGTTAGGTTTTATTAATGAACTTTATGAGGTATTGTTTGGAAATAAAGGATTGTTAGTTTGAAATTTTTTCAATCACTTTTTTCTAACGAAATTTATCTTGTATTTTGGAGCAATTTTATTTTAAATTCATGTTGAATTGCTATTCCAACCTAGAATAATTTTAATAAAAAAACGAGTTAGATATAGCTGTATCTAACTCGTTGTTATGTTAAAATAAAATTTAAAATTGTCTAAAATTTTCGGAAATCTAATTCCTTTCTTTTTGATATTTTCTCAGATGGTTAATAAATGTTAATTACCTACAAAAATGGACATAATCGTAGCGTTTTTAGTTCCATCAGTTAAAGAAGTAGGTACGCCATTTTTCCAGATTTTAGGAATTCTTACACGAGCATCGTTAATTTCCTCTCCAGCTACATATACATCTGAACCAACTACGTATATTGAGTTGGTATATACTTCTTTAGTTCCGTCAGTCAAAGAAGTAGGTATGCCATTTTTCCAAACTTTAGCAATAGTTGCTAATCCATTAACGCGTTCATATCCAGACGCATATACATCTGAGCCGGCTACATATATTGATTTAATATACGTGTTTTTAGTTTCGCCAGTTAAAGAAGTAGCTATGCCGTTTTTCCAAATTTTAGCAACGTTAGACTCTATTCCAGCTACGTATACATCTGAACCGACTACATATACTGAGTTAGCATACGCGTCTTTAGTTCCGTCAGTCAAAGAAGTAGCTATACCGTTTTTCCAAATTTTAGCAATTCCCATATTTTTATCGTTACGCTCATAACCAGCAACATAAACGTTTGATTGGACTACGCATACTGAGCTTGCTGATGAATTTTCAGTTCCATCGGTTAAAGAAGTAGGTACGCCATTTTTCCAAATTTTAGCAACTCTAATATCGTTATCATTAAATTCATATCCAGCTACATATACATTTGAACCAGCTACATATATTGAAGAAGCATAGGCAGGTTTAGTTCCATCTGTTAAAGAAGTAGATTTGCCATTTTTCCAAACTTTAGGAATATATACATTTCCGTTCGATTCATTCCCGGCTACATATACATCTGAACCAGCTACATATATTGAGGTAGCATCGGCTTTTTTAGTTCCATCGGTTAATGAAGTGGGTACGCCATTTTTCCATAATTTAGCAACACTTATTTGTCCGTTAAGTTCCTCGCCTACTGCAAATATATTTTTAGGGGATTCTGGCTGTTGGGGAGTGTTAACTACTACTTCTTCTTTATTACAAGAAAAAAGGATTGACAAAGCTGATAAATAAATAAGTTTTTTCATATTCATATTCGTATTCATTATTATTATTCAAATGTAAGGGAAATATTAGTCTAAGTTTGGGTTGAAAAAGTTAAAGAAAACAAAAAAACTATTTTTGTTTTCTAAAATTAACTTAAATAGGAGGTTCTTTTGTTTGTCTTTTTAAGTTGTTTTTTGTTTTTTAAACTTAAGGATGAAGGATTTTTTTGATTTAAAGAGATTTATATTCATTCTAATCATAAAAAATATCGTAATCATAAATTAAATTCAGAAGTAGTTTTTTAAGTCTGATGATATTCAATAAGAGGTTTTTAGTAATTAGGCTTTCTTTGTGGAAAGGCATGGGTGATTTAGGCGTTTGAGGCTTTTAAAAAAATCAATAGACAGGCTCTGAATTTAATGACTATAATGCTATTGCTGTATTTTGTGATATAAATATTAGAAATTTAAAATGTCAATATGAGGATTCTTTTAAGTAAAATTATAAAAAGGAGTTAGTTAAAATATAGAAAGGATGATTCCTCTTTTTGAAAATATAGATAAGTCTTTGTTGTTGCGCGAATTATTTTCTTTGTTTAAAGGAGGGCTACTGAGTTAAAATAAATAGCTAAAGCTAGCAATGTGATAGTGCTAGGAACAATAAAAGTAGAAGTTGTACTGGAATTATTAATAGAGTCTTTCTAAAAACAACTAAAATTAGTGACTGAAATAAGCTGTAGGTATGGTAATAAATAAGCGATTAAACGTTAAAAAATGTTTGTTAAAATAAATGTTACTTTTAAAATTAGTTTTAGAAGTACTAACGCTTCAGCAGAATCTTTCAATGCAAAAATAAAAGCTTTTAGAAGTAAATTTAGAGGAGTGAGAAGTATAGAATTCTTCCTTTTTAGACTAACTAATTTATATGCGTAATTTTAACTAATCCACAGAAATATGACTTGATCCCAAATTTATATGCGTAATTTTAACTAATCCACAGAAATATGACTTGATCCTAGAAAGTAAACAGGAAGAGTAGGGAATGTGTGATTTTTTTAAAATAAAAAAACCACTATGAAATAGTGGTTTTAATGTGGTACCTCCAGGAATCGAACCAGGGACACACGGATTTTCAGTCCGTTGCTCTACCAACTGAGCTAAGGTACCAGTAATTTTTTTGAACGTTAATCATCTTCTGATTTGTGGTACCTCCAGGAATCGAACCAGGGACACACGGATTTTCAGTCCGTTGCTCTACCAACTGAGCTAAGGTACCATTTCTTAAAGCGTTGTTGCTTATCGAATGCGGATGCAAATATAAGAGCTTTTTTCATTTGTGCAAAACATTTTTTTGAAAAAAATCTATTTATATCTTTGTCCATAATTTAAAAAAGTCATGATTTTAGCAGTAGATATAGGAAATACAAGAGTTAAAGTGGCTGTTTTTGAGAAGGATACACTTTTAGATCTTTTTTCATTTTCACTTGAAAAAATTTTATTTGAAATCGAAAAAATTTTCAAAAATACCCCTTATGCAAGGATTTGGTCCTTTCTTCAGTTGGGAAATTAGAAAAAAAGAAATTGAATGGCTTCAAAAACGCTTTAAAGTGGTTCAGATTTCTCAAAAAAGTAATTTTCCTTTCATTAATGAATATGCAACACCTAATACATTAGGGGTTGATCGTATGGTTTTAGCCGCAGGTGCTGTTTTGCAATTCCCATCTCAAAATAGATTAATTATTGATGTAGGAACTTGTATTACATACGATTTTGTAGATGCACAAAATGTTTATTATGGAGGAGCTATTTCTCCAGGGTTTAGACTTCGTTATGCCTCTATGCACAATTATACCGCTAAGTTGCCTTTGTTAGAACTAACAGACCCAGAAAACCTAATAGGTAATTCAACAATTGCCTCAATGCACTCAGGTGTTGTTAATGGTTTGAGCTTTGAAATTGATGGGTATATAAATGAATTAATAAAAGAGAAAGAAAAAATTATCATAATTTTAACGGGAGGAGATGCTAATTTTTTGGCTAAACGATTAAAAAATACCATATTTGCCAATGCAAATTTTTTATTAGAAAGTTTGAATCGTATATACCAATACCAAATACAATGTATAGAAAAATAATTTTAGGAGCTTTTTCTTCCTTTTTACTTTACAGAATGCTGCTCAAACAGGTTCGGCCTCATTTTATTCATCTTATGGTCTTGGT
Source organism: Flavobacterium oreochromis (assembly GCF_019565455.1). Classification (NCBI taxonomy): domain Bacteria; kingdom Pseudomonadati; phylum Bacteroidota; class Flavobacteriia; order Flavobacteriales; family Flavobacteriaceae; genus Flavobacterium; species Flavobacterium oreochromis. The sequence goes on along the minus strand of NZ_CP067377.1, from coordinate 487,810 downwards.
GAGACTAAGTTTGCTAATTCGGTTGAAAATCGCTCAATGGCAGGAATGGGGGTAGTTATGGATAGTATTCATATTAATTTTCAAAACCCAGCAGGTTTATCCGTTATGAAGTTGACTTCGTTAGCTATGGGAGGCGCTTTTTCTAAAGTAACATTTAGAAATACTTCTGTAGAAGAAAAAGCACAACGTGTTACTTTTGATTATCTTACAGCCGCCTTTCCTTTAACTAATAAGTTAGGGGTAGGAGTAGGATTGTATGCCAACTCTTATGTTGGTTATAAAATTAATTCTAAAGTAGATTTAAATACTCGTAATCTAGAAGGGTTTGGAGGTATGAATAGGGCTTATGTGGCATTAGGGTATAAAATTACACCTAAATTTAGCCTAGGAGCAGAGTTTGATTATGATTTTGGGATTATTCAGAAAAATATAATTTATGCTTATGATACAGATGTTAATGCAACATTTGAACGCTCAAAATATGAAGTAAGAGGAGGGAATATAAAATTAGGAGGTTTTTATAAAACAAAAATTTCTCAATATGATTTCGTTACATCTGGAACAGTTGATTTGCCATTAGGCTTACGAGTTGAAGAGTTAAAAACGAAAGGATTAATTTCTACTGTTACTGCATCTGAAATTAGTTTTGGAGTTGATCAAAAAAATTCGTTTCGAAATAATAGACACCAATTTACATTTGGGTCTACTTTCGGGATAGATAAAAAATGGACTATTGCTTTTGAGTCTTCATTTGCAACAAAAGGCGATATAGAGTTAGATGATAATAAGTCTTTAGTAGGAGAAGAAAAAGCAAAGATTGCTATAGGAGGATATTATATTCCTAAATACAATGCTTTTTCAGGTTATTTAAACCGAGTGGTATACCGCGGTGGTCTTCGTTATGAAAACGTAGGTATTGTTGCTAAAGGAGAATCTATAAAAGATAAAGCAATAACTCTAGGAGTAGGTTTGCCATTAGGAGGTACTTTTTCGAATGTTAATATTGGGTTCGAATATGGACAAAAAGGAACTACTGCATCTGATTTAGTTAAAGAAAATTATATGAATTTTTCTATAGGATTATCGTTTAATGATAGATGGTTTGTAAAACGTAGATATGATTAGTCTTATTCAAAAAAAAAATATCTTTAAAGTGTTGCTGTTTTTAATAGCTTCACTTTTTTTTGTGGCTTGTGAGAATAGTATAAATGAAGTTCGTAAAATTAATATTACATCAATTAATCCTGTAGGAGAAATTGAAAATTTTAATCTAAAATATACAGATTCTGGTAAGATAAAAGCTGTTTTAATTTCACCCAAAATGCTAGATTATACGACAGCAGAGTTTCCGTTTAATGAGTTTCCTGATGGATTAAATTTAGCTGTTTATGATGAAAAGGGAAACAAGAGCTTAGTGACATCTAAATATGCAATAATCTATAGTAAAACCAATTTAATAGAACTGGATCAAAATGTAGTTATAACAACCCATGATGGGAAACGTTTAGAAACAGAACAGTTGTATTATGATCAAAAAAAGGAATGGTTTTTTACACAAAAGCCATTTAGATTTACTAATAATGGAAGTGTTATTAGTGGCGTAGGAATTGATTTTAGTAAAGATTTTAGTTTTCTAGATACCCAGAATATACAAGGAACCTATAACTTATAATAAAAAAAATAATCAAGATCAGATTTAAACATATTTTGTTTGATAATGCTGATCTAAAACTATGATTTTAAAAATTATAAAATAAATACTGAACTTATGAAATACATGAAATACACTCAATATGCTTATTTGATAGCTGCTGCTTTCTTATTTTATGACGCATTTACAAAAATAAATTTAGGAAATGATATGCCCTATTTAAGCCTGTTTTTAGGATTAGGAGCTATTGGTATGTTTTTCTTTAGAAGAAATTTCGCTAAGAAATTTGAAGAGAAAGATAATAATTAGAAAAAAAACAAAGTTTGAACCAAAATAAAAGCGAACTTATTTTATTATTTCATAGATAGTTGTATTTTCGCCAACTGAATTAAAAAATTAAGATGTAAAATGGCAGTTTTATCAAAAATTAGACAGCGTTCTCTATTGGTAGCCGGTATTGTAGGTTTGTCATTACTTGCATTCGTAGTAGGTGCCCTAATTGAAAATGGATCTTCTATGTTCAATTCAAGAAATGCAGGTACTATAAACGGTGTAGATATTACTTTTGAGGATTTTAGAAATAAAGTAGATGCTTTACAAAAAAATCAGCAAGGAGTTTCATTTACACAGGCAGGTAATAGTATTTGGGAACAGGAAATTAGAAGAGTTTTATTAGAAGATCAATTTGAAAAAACAGGATTAAGAATTGGAGATGATCAATTAATTAATGTAATTAAAGAAGATCCACAGTTTTCACAAAATCCTCAGTTCTTAAATGCAGCTGGTAAATTTGATAAAACAAAATTCAATGAGTTTTTAAACTCTATGAAAAAACAGCCTGAATCATGGAACCAATGGTTGAATTATGAAAAATCAGTAGCTCAATTTGCAAAAGAACAAATGTATAATTCGATGATTAAAGGGGCTTATTATACTACACAAGCGGAAGGTAAATTTAATTATGAGTTAGAAAATAATAAAGTTACTTTTAACCTAGTCTCAGTTCCTTATTCAACAGTAGAAGATAAAAAAGTTGAGTTAACGGACGACGAAATTATTTCTTATATGAAGAAAAACGAGAAGAAGTACGAAGCAGAACCTTCTCGTGAGTTAGAGTACGTTGTAATTGAAGACAAGCCATCAGCTGCTGATGAAAAAGCTGTTAAAGACAAAGTAAATGCTTTAATGAATGCTTCAGTAGTATATAACGCGAAAACAGGTAAAAATGATACTGTAGCAGGATTCCGTAATACATCTAATGTGATTGAATTTGTAAATACTAATTCTGATATTAAATATGATTCTACTTATATTGCTAAAAAAGATTTACCAGTAGATCATGCAGAAGCTTTATTTAATACAGCTCCTGGTGCAACTTATGGACCTTATATTTTTGGTCAGTACTATTGTATTTCTAAAGCTATGGGAAAAAAAGCAGGAATTAATGCTAAAGCTAGCCATATATTATTATCATTTAAAGGTTCAGCAGGACCACAAGCTAATAGAACTAAAGAAGAAGCAAAAGCAAAAGCAACTGCTTTGTTAGCACAAGCACAAGCAAATCCAAGTTCTTTTGCTATGTTAGCAATGACTAATTCTGATGATAATTCTAAGCAACAAGGGGGCGATTTAGGTTATTTCTCAAAAGGACAAATGACTAAAAATTTCGAAAATTTTGTGTATGGAAATCCAGTTGGAAAAATAGGTTTAGTTGAAACGGAATTTGGTTACCATGTAATTCAAGTAACAGATAAGCAAGATGGAATACGCTTGGCTACTATTGCTCAAAAAATACTTCCTTCAGAAGCTACAAGCGATGCTGCGTTTACTAAGGCATCTAAATTTGAAATTTTAGCCAATGAAAAAGGGTTTGATAATGCAGTAAAGGCAGAAAAATTAACCGTTGCTCCAGCAGCAAGAGTGTTTGCTTTAGATGAAAATATTCCTGGTGTAGGAGCACAGAGAGAAATTGTACGTTGGGCATTTTCAGCTGATAAAAATGATGTTAAACGTTTTCAGACTCCAAATGCTCATGTTATCGTGAAATTAAAATCTATCAATGATTCAGGGTTAATGTCTATTGAAGAAGCTAAAAATGCTTTTGGATATAAATTAAGAAACGAGAAAAAAGTGAAAATGATTGAAGACAAAATGAAAGGAGCTACTTTAGAAGCTGTGGCTAAAGCAACAGGTTCGCCAGTTAAAGAAGCAAAAGATGTATCTGCAGCAGGATCTTTCATTGAATCAATAGGTCCAGAACCAAAAGTAGTAGGTGAAGCTTTTTCATTAAAGCAAGGAGTAGTGTCGCCAACAATTGCTGGTAATTCTGGAGTATTTAAAATAAAAGTGATAGGTTCTAAAAAAGCAGCTCCATCAAAAGATTTTAAAGAGATCATAGCACGTTTAGGAGTACAATCAAAAAGTTCTTCAGCAGCTAGGTTACTTTTCTTATTAAAACGTGATGCTAAAATTGAAGATAATAGAGCACAGTTTAATTAATTAGCTCTAAAATATTATACAAAAGAGGCTGTTCTAAATTTTTAGAACAGCCTCTTTTGTATAATATTTATTTTTTGAAATTAAGAGAAAGATTCTAAAAAGAATAATAGCTATAACACCTTTTTTATGGGCTATAAATGATTCTGTTTTAAAGCCAAATATTCAGTGTTTTTTTTATAAAAACTCCTACAGTTATTTCTAAATGATAATTTAAAAGATTTGAAACAGTATTTAAAATAGTTGTTTTGGGATAATAATACAAAATGAATATAATCTTTCGTAAAAAGCAAAATGTGTAAAAATCTATTTGTTTTTTATTGCAATTTAATGCTATTCTCTAAAATCTTATATGGACTCAAATTATTAGATCATGGAATACGGATGGTAAAGTGAGCTAGCTGTAAAAGTTGATTTTTTGATTGGAAGATACGAATTCATATTAGACAGTTGGATTATTATAAATGAAAGATCAGTAATTATGGTAAATGGAAGAACTACTACAATGATTGAAAAGTATTATCTGGTAGATCGTCATTTGAGATAATTTATGCGTTTAAAGTAAATAAAAAGTGCTATAGGATAAGTTGTTTTATAAGTAAGGAAACAATATCGTATAAGCTATTTAATAAAAGGTTCATGCTTATAAAGTTAATGAAAAGTATAATATTTACTTAATTCGCAATCTGGAGTATATATAAAAAACCTCTAAGAACTTTTATTTTTTATAAAAAAACTTCTTAGAGGTATCTAAACTGGGTATAACTTATTCTCTACTTTTATCTTAAAATCAAATAAGCTATATTAATTATTGAAAATAATTTAATTATAATTTTGTGAATGTTATTGAAGTATCAGCACTCAATACAATAGAAGATAAATCTTTTGCTATGTCTAATCTTACAGATGTACCATGATTACCAGTTCCGAATATTAATATTTTTTTTAATTCGTTTAAAAGTTGATTTTCTTCAGGGTTACTAAAAACGAATTTGCGAGCTTTAGATAAAAAATAGACATCAGATTTTCCACCAACCGGAATATGCATTACTTCTGCATCATCAAAAAGAAAATATTCTTTACTATCAGCGGCAGATGTTATGCTTATTTTTGAAGTGTCCCCAAAACGGTTCATTATTCTTAATTTTAGATTTCCTTCTTTATTATAATAAACCTTACCAAATACGTCTTCACTTACTCTTTGTGAATTTATTTTTACTGATTCAACTGATTTTGTTTCGTTTACTTCATCTTTTGAACATGAGAATAATGAAGAAGCTACTAATAAGCTTAAAAAATTTTTTTCATTTGTTTTAAATTTAAATTAATAATAATTAGTTTTTAAAGAAAGCCATTTCTTATGAGGGGTGTCTCTTGAAAAAAAGAAATAACTTGTTACTTTATTTTTTTAATAAAAACTAAAAAAGGTATAGTTTTTGGAGGTTATCATGGTTCTGCAGAATCTCTTAGTTGCACCCGTTTAAGTTTTAAATAACTTCCTTGTAACTGATACAAATATATGGTATTAATTTGTTTTATAAAACAATAAATTAAAAAAATGTGCATTTTTATTAATTTATAACTTAATGTGTTTATTTTTTATTCATATGTATTTTTTTTAACAAATTTATTTTTGTATTTTTTAAGGTCTGTTGGGAAAATTAAATTCACATAAAAATCAACGACTTAGAAAGGTGAATTTTATTATTGGAAGAAAGGTTTTTATATTTTCTTCTTCTAAAAATCTTGTGTTTAATAATATAAATGGGGTGTTATTTGTGGTTTTAATCTTCTTTTTATAGTAAGATATGGGAAATTCTTATAATCCTTCAGTAAAGAACTAAAAGTGATAATTGGAGTAAAATATAGTCCCCCTTTTGTCTTCTAGTTAGTTTTAATAAACTCTATTTAATATTCTTGGTAATAATTTATGAATAGTCTTTCTTTATGTGTGCTTTAGATTGTTCATAAAAATAATAATGTCTAAGAATAGACATCGTATTATGTAATAATGATTAAAGCTGTTTTGAATGACTTCTAATCTATTTGCGTAGTATCGTCTAAGAATGAATATTTTGTTTGATTAGTCTGGATGAATTTAGGGGTAGTTTTTAATTTTTAAAATAGTAGAAGGATTATGTAAATAATTGTTTTTACATGTTGTATTGAAAAAAGATGAAATATGAGAGAATGGCTTAATAGTCATGCTAAAAAAATATAAATACATAGATTGTTGTTTTTGTAAATATGCTGTAAAAAGACTGTTTTTTTGTTTTTAAATGGGTATTTATATTTTGAATAGGATTGAAAAAATAAAAAGGAGTAGAAAAATTAATTCTCTACTCCTTTAATAATTTTAAAAAACTCCTTTCGATTCCCTTCTCAGGAAGGGCTCTCTTCGTTTGTTAAATATTGCTTTATGATTTTACAACTAGCTTTGGTTTTTTTGCTGTAGTTCCTTTGTTAAATGTAGGGCTTTTGATTTCACTTAATACGTTAACAGCTTCATCTATATAAGCATCTTTTGAAATAGCATCAAACCAATCTTTGCGTTTTTGAGCAAAATTAGGATCTTTTTAATTAACTCATTTTCATCAGCTAAATGGTTTATGTTTAAGCTGTTTTTATATTTTGTTATTTCTTTGAATTTTTTAGTTGCTTCTTCTATATTTTTTTGTTCAGTAATGAATTTGTCCATTTTTAAGCTAACTGTGCTTTCATCTTTTCGGTCGTTAATCCATTTAGCATTTTGGTCTATTAACTTGAATTGTGGATTTTCTATAACTCTTTTTTGACTATTAGCTACTACGCTAGCAAAATTACTTATGCTATTTGTTTCTTGATAATTAGCAGGGTCAATTTTATCCCATTGTAATGCTTTCTTTTCATCTCTTTCACCTATTTTAATATAGGTATAACGATCAGGGAAAACAACATCACTTGTAACGCCTTCTAATTGAGTAGAACCACCATTTACTCTATAGAATTTTTGAGTAGTAGTTTTTAGAGCTCCCATGTTGAAATTGAAATTAAACTTTGTTTTTAATTGATTTAAATCAAAAACATTTTGAACAGTTCCTTTTCCAAAAGATTGTTTACTACCTAGGATGATACCTCTTTTATAATCTTGTATAGCCGCTGCAAATATTTCAGAAGCTGAGGCTGAAAAATTATTTTGTAGTACAACTAATGGGCCATTCCATTGTACTTTGTTATTATGGTCAGATAAAACATCTTTTTTATGTCCAGATGATTTAACCTGTACAACAGGACCTTGATCAATAAATAATCCTGTTATGTCAACTACTGTTTTGAGTGATCCGCCTCCATTATCACGTAAATCCATTACAATTCCTTCTACACCTGCTTTTTTTAGTTTTAATACTTCTGCTTCAACATCTTTAGCAGCATCACGATTATCATCATTTTCAAAATCTATATAGAATTTTGGTAAATGGATTAAACCAAATTTTCTTCCATTTTTTTCAATGATGCTTGACTTAGCATAAGTTTCTTCTATTTCAACAATATCACGAACTAAACGTATTACTTTTATAGTACCGTCAGTCTTTTTTACAGTTAAACGCACTTCTGTGCCTTTGGGACCTTTTATTTTTTTGACAACATCATCAAGTCGCATTCCAACTACATCAACAGGTTCTCCATTACCTTGTGCAACTTTCAGTACAATATCTCCTGGTTCTAATTCTTTGTTTTTCCAAGCAGGTCCTCCAGATATTAATTCTGATATTTCTGTATTGTCATTTTTCTTTTGTAAGCGAGCACCAATTCCTTCTAGCTTACCACTCATACTGATGTCGAATTTTTCTTTTTCTTCAGGAGCAAAGTAAAAAGTATGTGGGTCAAACTGTGTTACAATTGAATTTAAATAAACTTCAAACCAATCTTCACGATCTAAATCACTAACAAAATCAAAATAATCATCAAGATTTTTTATAGCAGCTTCCCTTGATTCTTTTTCTAGCTGATCAAATGGTTTAACTACATAGTTGGGATCTTTTGCTTTTTTTTCATCTTCTAGCTTCTCTTTATCTACTATAGATGCTAGAGTTGAAAGCTTGATTTGCAATCGCCATCTGTTTTTTAATTCGTTATAGTTTTTTGAAAATTCAATTTTGTCTGAATCAATATTTATAGATTCATCTAAATTAAAATTAAAAGGTTTATCATTTAATGCTCTGTAAATTACTTTAGCTTCATTCATTCTTTTTGTAGACGTTCGTATACAAGATTAAAAAAACTCAAGTTTCGAGCCTGTATCATATCATCAATTTCATATTCGAAATTTTTAAATTCGCGAATATCTGATTCAATGAAAAAACGTTTAGAAGGATCTAAGGCATCAATGAAATTTTCAAATACATTCTTAGAAAAATTGTCATTGATAGTAGCAGGATTGTAATGATAAACTTCTAATACGCTTACAATTGCGTCTAGTAGAATTCGATCCTTTTCTGGGTCCTCAGTTTTAAATTTGGGTTTAAAACTCCATAATACAGCTGATACTGCTACGATGAGCAGTAGTAATTTGTAATTCTTTTTCATAAATGTCCAGATTGTATCCATATCTAATACTAAAATACATAAAAAATTATGCTAATGTAAAGTTGATGCTATAATTTTTTGTTAAAGCTACAAAATTAGTTAGAACAATTTAAATTCCTTATTTTAGCAAGACTTTTTTATGATTTAATTAAATGAAAAAACCACTTATATTAGTAACTAATGATGACGGGATTACAGCTCCTGGTATTCGAAAATTGATAGAGATAGTTAAAGAAATTGGAAATGTAGTTGTAGTTGCTCCTGATAGTCCTCAAAGCGGAATGGGACACGCTATTACTGTAAATAGTACTTTGTACCTTAATAAAATATCTGCTGATGGGGCAGAGGTATTAGAATATACAACTTCAGGAACCCCTTCAGACTGTGTTAAAATGGCAAAGCATGAAATAATTAAAGATTCAATTGATTTATGTGTGTCAGGAATTAATCATGGATCTAATTCTGCTATTAATGTTATTTATTCAGGTACCATGAGTGCAGTTATAGAGGCTGGAATTGAGGGTATTCCTTCTATTGGCTTTTCTTTGTGTGATTTTTCTTGGGATGCTGATTTTAGCGCTGTTAAACCTTATGTGGTAAGAATTATTCAACAAGTTTTAGAAAAAGGATTACCTAAAGGAGTCGTTCTAAATGTTAATTTTCCGAAATTAGCAGCTTCTGATATAAAAGGTATTAAAATAGGACGTCAAGCAAAAGCAAAATGGGCTGAAAAATTTGATAAAAGACAATCTCCTTTTGGAAAAGATTATTATTGGTTAGCAGGTGAATTTGTATGTGAAGATGTAGGTCAAGATACAGATGAATGGGCTTTAGCTAATGGATACGTTTCTATTGTTCCTATTCAGTTTGATTTAACAGCTTATCACGCAATTCAAGAACTTAATAATTGGAAGTGGGATGAATAAGATAGAGCTTTTAAAAGGTACTTTGCTGGGTTTTTTAGCAACTTTTATAGGTGTTTTTTTATTTTTTAAACTTTTTACTAGTTATAGTTTTAGTGATGGAATTACTCAAATGAAGACACTAGGTTTTTTAGGTAAAATAATTACTCTAGGAGCAATGCTTAATATGGTAGTTTTTTTTGGATTATTAAAAATAAATAAAGAATTGATGGCAAGAGGTGTAGTTTTAGCTACAATTATTCTGGCTGTTATTACACTTTTTATATAGATGAAATATTATATTATAGCGGGTGAGGCTTCTGGTGATCTACATGGAGCTAATTTAATGAAAGCACTTTATTCTGAAGATCCTAATGCTGAAATTCGTTTTTGGGGAGGAGATTTAATGCAAGCAGTAGGAGGTGTTTTGGTAAAACATTATAGAGATCTCGCTTTTATGGGATTTGTAGAAGTTGTAATGAATCTGAACACAATATTTAAAAATCTTAAATTGTGTAAAACAGATATTTCTGATTTTAAGCCAGATGCTATTATTTTTATTGATTATCCAGGATTTAATATGAGAATCGCTAAATGGGCAAAAGGATTGGGGGTGCCCACTCATTATTATATTTCGCCTCAAATATGGGCCTGGAAAGAAAATAGAATTCATGCCATAAAACGAGATGTAGATCATATGTATGTAATCCTGCCTTTTGAAAAGGATTTTTATGAGAATAAACATCATTACAAAGTTCATTTTGTAGGACATCCATTATTAGATGCCATTAAAAATAAAGTCCCAACAAACGAAGCTTCATTTAGAAAAGAATTTAATCTGTCATCAAAACCAATTATTGCACTTTTACCAGGAAGTCGAAAACAAGAAATTACGAAAATGCTTTCTGAAATGTTAAGCGTCGTTAAATATTTTCCACACTATCAATTTGTAATAGCAGGAGCTCCGAGTCAAGATTTTGCCTTTTATGAGCAATTTATAGATCAACAATCTATTCAGTTTATTTCTAATAGAACCTACGATTTACTTAGTATTTCACATGCCGCTTTAGTAACTTCAGGAACAGCTACTTTGGAAACAGCATTGTTTAAAATACCAGAAGTTGTCTTGTATAAAGGGAGTGCTATTTCATATCAAATAGCTAAGCGTATTATTACTCTAAAATATATATCTTTAGTAAATCTCATTATGGATGCTCCTGTAGTAGCAGAATTAATACAAAATGAATGTAATAGAGAGAGAATTAAACAGGAATTAGAAAAAATTTTAGAAGGTAGTGGTAGAGACGAAATGCTAGCATCTTATGATCGTTTAGAAACTATTCTAGGAGGTAGTGGTGCAAGTAAAAAAGACAGCCCAGTTAATTGTGCAAAATAGTTCTAAAACATAGGATTATAACCTTTGATATGAGGTATATGTTAACCTATATTATCTCTTCTGATAAAGAAAATTAATTTAACTATTATTTGAAATGAAACTTTATCAATTTCCATTAATAAAATCAGTTTTTTGGTTGATTATGGGAATTATATTGTTTCATTTTTTTAGGTTTAATTTTATTGCTATAACTTTTGCTTGGATCATTTTGATCTTAAGTAGTTTAATTCTTTCCGTTGTTTTTTCTAAAAATCAAAAAGGACAACTAGAAGCATCAATTCTTATTTCTTTAGTTTTTGCAATTAGTGGGATTTTTATTTCTATGCTTCACGAAGACACATTTAGATTAACTCATTTTACTCATTTTAATAGTTATAATAAAAAAGTTTATATAAAAGCAGAAGTTTATGAACGTTTAAAAAACACTGTGAGTAGAGATCGATATGTGATTTCTATTCAGTCTATAAATCAGAAAAAGAGTTCAGGTAAAGTGATTCTAAATATAAGGAAGAATAAGCATGAAAAGAGAGGGTTAACAGTCGGCTCCGTGTTGTTAATAAAAGGAGAGATACGCCCAATTCAATCAATTATTAATCCAGGACAATTTGATTATGCTGCTTATCTGAAAACAAAAAATATATATGGGCAATTATATATTGCGCAACAAGATTTTAAAAAGATAAAAGTAACCGTAAAATCTCTTAAATATTATACAGCACAATTTAGAGATCGAATTGTCAATAAATTGAGAAATGATGGTTTTCCTGAAAAAGAATTAGCTGTTTTAACAGCATTAATTATTGGTCAACAACAAGAACTAGATCCTGATTTAATAAAAGCATATCAATATGCAGGTGTTGTGCATATGCTTTCAATATCAGGATTACATGTAGGAATTCTTTATCTTTTATTAGATTTTATTTTTCTTCTTTTTTGAAAGATAAAAGATATAAGTTATTAAAATTGTTTTTTGTCTTATTAGGATTGTGGGGATTTGCTTTTGTAGCAGGTTTGGCCGCATCAGTTGTGCGATCAACAGTTATGTTTAGTATGTTGGCAATTGGTTCAAGTTTTAACAAACAAGTTAATGTGTATAATACACTTGCCGCTTCTATATTGTTAATTTTAATCGTACAGCCATTCTTTTTATTTGATATTGGATTTCAACTTAGTTATTTAGCTGTTGGTTTTATTATAAGTTTACAGCCTGTTTTAATTAAACTTTGGAATCCTAAGAATAAAATTCTTATCTTCTTTTGGAACTTATTTATAGTTTCATTAGTTGCTCAAGTAGGAACACTACCATTAAGTTTGTATTATTTTCATCAAATTCCAGGCTTGTTTTTTGTTGCAAATCTTTTAACCATACCTCTTTTAGAGTATATAATAATGCCTTTAGGGGTATTAGTTGTTTTATTAGCTTCTTTAGATTATACGTTTTATGGATTAGTTAAAATTTTAGTAGAAACAATTCAAATTATGAATTCTATTATAGAGAGGATTGCTTCTTTTCAAAATTTTATATGGGAAACAATTCCTTTTTCGATTGATTTAATGCTTTTTAGTTATGCTATTATTATAATATTTTTTGTTTGGATACAAAGACCTAGATTTAAAGTGCTAATTACTTTTTTTAGTTTCTTGTTATTATTTCAGTTTACTTTATTATTTAAAAAAATAGAGGCTTCAAATCAGGAAAAACTTATCGTTTTTCATTTACCTGGTCAGAGATTAATTGGCTTTGCTAAAGGAAGAACCACCTTTGTGTATTTTAATACTCTAATGAATAAAGGTAATTATATAGAGCGTTTATTGAAGGATTATGAAGTTCAATCATTTAATTCAACTATAGAAAAGAAAAAAAGAGCAAGACGTTTTTTTGATTTCGGGTAAAAAAGTATTACTTATTGATTCAGATAGTTTTATGTTAAATAAGAAAAATGTAGATTTTTTGATTCTTTCAAATTCTCCTAAAATAAATTTAGAACGAATATTAATGCAATATACTCCCAAAAAAGTTATTATTGACGGTTCTAATTTTAAGAGTTATATAAAACGTTTTGAAGAAACCTGTATAAAAGGAAAATCCCTTTCCATAACACGTTTGAAAAGGGATCTTGTATAATTAATTGAGTAAGAATTATTTTTTTAATTTTTTATTAGATATATAATTACTAATAATCTTATTAGCACCATCTAACCATACTTTTGGACCTCCTGCCACATAGCCAGAACTTCCTAGTTGTTGAAAGTTTATTTTTCCTTCTTTTTCTTGGGCTTGTACAAACCATACAGTTGGATAGCCTTGAACTTGAAATAATTGTTGTAATTGTGTATTTTGAGTTTTTAACTCAGTGGTTTGTTCTGTTCTTCTAGGAAAATCTAATTCTACTAAAATTACATTTTCTTTTGCCCATTTTTCAAATTCTGGAGTTTTAAAAACTTCTTTTTGTAAGCGAATACACCATCCACACCAATCACTACCTGTAAAGAAGAAAAATAAAGGCTTATCTTGTTTTTTTGCTAATGCTACAGCTTTTTTGACATCAGTATGCCACTCTAGATTAGAATCTTCTGCAGGTTTTAAAATAAAACTCATAATGAAGAATGATAAAAGTGTAGCAAAAAATATTTTAGTAATTTTCATATCATTAGTTTTTTAAGATTCGTAATAATTCAGTAGGATCCTTAGCTCCTTCAATTACTTCTTTTATATTGCCTCGAATATCTAATATGTAGAGAGTAGGATAGCTTGGGACTTTTAAGTATTTAGTTAATTCATGAGTGCTATTTCTTCCTTTTCGTTCAGGATCATAATTAGGGTTGTCAAAAGAATTTCCCATATAATTTACTCTTGAATTTCCTTCTGCATTAAATTTAACAGCATAATAATTTCGGTTAATGTATTCTACCACGTCAGCATCTTGAAAAGTACCTTTGTCCATCATTTTAGATGGAGCATGCCAATCTGTATAAACATTTAAGAAAATAGGTTTAGGAGCTCTTTTTTGTTTTGCTAAAGCATCATCAAGAGATAACCAATTGATATCTTGGGCATACAAACTAAAACTGCTAATGGTAAATAATAATATGAGTAAAGTTTTGTTCATGTTTATTTTTTTTAGTTTCCTAACCTCAAAAATAATGCCGAATTTATAAAATTATTTTACATCTTGCATTAGTTTTCTAATTAATGGTGAAATAAGAATTAAAATTACACCTGCTACTAAAGCATATAGGGCTAATGTATAATATCCATCTGTATAAGATTGTAATTTTGATACTAATGTAGTTCCCGTATTAGATTGAGAAATTTCGGCACCTAATTTCCCAGCTGCTAATTGACCAAATGCACTAGCTAAAAACCATAATCCCATCATCATGCCAAATAGCCTTTTAGGTGATAATTTTGTAATGATAGACATCCCTATCGGACCTAAACAGAGCTCGCCTATAGTAGTAATGAAATAAGCAAAGGTGAAAATGTTTAAAGAGGTAATTCCATTAGTATTAGCAAAAAACTTTGTTGAATAAAAAAGATAAAAAGAAGCAGAAAGGAATAAAAACCCAATTCCAAATTTTATAAGCGTGTTAGGTTCTAGTTTTCTTTTTGCCAATCCTAACCATAACAACCCTATAAGAGGACTTAAAACTATAACAAAAAAAGTGTTAGAGCTGTTGTTTACTACATTAGGGTCTATCGTAAAACCAAGTAGATTATTATTTAAATTGTCTTTAGCAAATAAGGATAAAGAACCTCCGCTTTGTTCATATATAGCATTAAAAAGGAAGTAGAAAAAAATAAATGAAAACGCTGCAATAAGTTTCTTTTTTGCACTTGAATCACTAAGATTTATTAATTCGTAGATGAAATACCCGATAGCTACGATTCCAATTGTGTACATGAAATAATCCGTGTAATTCGTATTGATTACCATACTGTAAATAAAAGGGATACTTACTAATGAGCCTAAATACACTACTATTTCTCTTACCCTTCTTTTGCTTTCTGGAAGCGCTAAAAGTGGCGAATCGCCTATAGGCCCTAAATGTTTTTTAGTAAACAAGAAGGTAACTAACCCTGCAATCATAACAATAGCAGCCGCTAAAAAGCACAGTGTCCATGAATGATATTTACCCAAATAAATACAAAGTGCACCCCCTAAAAGACCTCCAATATTGATACCTGCATAGAACATACCATATCCAGCATCTCTTCGTGGATCCTTTTCATCATAAAGTTCGCCTACCATAGACGAAATATTAGGTTTAAAAAATCCTGTGCCTATAATAGAAAAAGAAATACCATAGTAGAACATTTGTTGTGGAGAAAAGGCAATAAGCAGATTTCCTAAAATCATTACAATACCTCCAAAGAAAAGTGATTTCTTAAAACCTAGAACTTTGTCAGCAAAAATTCCGCCAATAAAAGTGAAAGCATAAACAAAAGCCTGTATTGCTCCGTACTGCAAATTGGCCGCATCATCTTTGAGTAATAATTGATCGACCATAAAAAAGGTAAGCACTCCACGCATACCATAAAAGCAAAAACGCTCCCACATTTCTACTGTAAACAAATACCACAATTGTTTAGGATATTTGCCTTTAAAATTTTGAATTTCTTCTATTGTTGTTGACATAGTTATTTATTTAATTCAAATCGAATACGATCCTGATTAATAATATCTTTTAAATCTTCCTCTTTTGGCATATACAACATATATTGGCTTGCAAATAGATTATTTTTATCATTTAGTACCGAATATTTAACTATTGTTTCATCTTTTTCGGCACACAATAAAATTCCTATAGTGGGATTATCGCCTTCACCTCTTTTCAAATCGTCATACATCCTGACATACATATCCATTTGTCCAATATCCTGATGGGAAAGCTTGTCGGTTTTTAAATCAATTATTACAAAACATTTTAAAAGATAATTGTAAAATACTAAATCGATATAAAAATCGGAAGTATCTGTAATAATATGTTGTTGACGCGCTACAAATGCAAATCCTTTTCCAAACTCTAATAAGAATTTTTGAATATGATCTATAATTGCAGTTTCTATTTGAAATTCCGAATTTTTCGTATCTGAAGACAATCCTAAAAATTCAAAAATATAAGGATCCTTTAAAACCGAATGTATAGTATCTTGTTCAGTTTCTTTAGGAACAGCAAGTGTTCTCTCAAAAGTTAATGTTTTTATTTGACGTTCTAATTGTCGAGAATTCCAACCATTCGCAACTGATTCTTTTAAGTAGAATATTCTTTTCTCCTCATTTTCAATCTTAGAAAGTAGTCTATAATGTGTCCAACTCAATTCTTGACGCAATGCGTCAAGTTTTTGGAAAGCCAAATAGAACTTACGCATGTTGGTAAGATTGGTATAATCAAACCCTTTTCCAAATTCAAGTGTTAATTGTTGCGAAACATTCTTTAACAAAGCAGTTCCATATAGTGCACGAGCATTCCCATTTTGCTCTTCTTCAACGATTATTCTTCCAATATGCGAATATGTTTCTAATAAAACTGTATTAACAGCACGAAATACTCGCTCTCGAGATTGTGCAATAACATCTCGGATAGATTGGAAGAATATTTCGTTGGACAAACTCATTAATTAATTCCTTTTTCTTTCATCACAGCATTAAGTCTTTTTAGGATAGATAATCCTAATCCAGTTGCAAATAATAAAAGTATCATATTCACAATAAAGAAATTTGCTTTATTTTCATAGTCATACCACATACTTGCTAACACCCCTGAAAGTTTATTTCCTATTGATATAGACAAGAAAAAACCTCCCATCATTAAAGCTGTAAGTCTTGGCGGTGCTAATTTAGAAACTATCGATAATCCCATAGGAGATAAACAAAGTTCTCCAATTGTAATAACCCCATAAGTTCCCACTAACCACAATGGAGAGACTTTTACAGCACCATTGCTACCTGCATATACAGCAGCTACCATGACTAAACATGACAAAGCAGAAATGAATAAACCTAAAACAATTTTAGAAGGTGTACTAGGTTCTTTTCCTTTACGACGTAGCATAAGAAAGAAACCAACAACTACTGGAGTCAACAATATAATCCATCCTGGATTAATCGATTGAAACAATTCAGTATTGATTAATGAAATTTTTTGCTCTGGATTTTTTTCAAGTTCAGCTAGTTTAGCTGGTGCTTCATTTTTAAAATATACATCTTTCCCTTGAACTTTAATAGCTTCGCCATTTTTATCCTTTTCAGCTTGAAACTGGTTGTCATATTGTTGTACTTCTTTCGTAGTATAATCTTTTTGATCTACTAAATAAATAGATGATAAAGTATTTTCTGTAGTACCCGTAACTTGTCTGTCTGTGTAATAATTTGCCCAGCGTGTTAAAGCAGTACCATTTTGTTTAAACACAGCCCAAAACAACATTCCTACAGCAAAAATAGCTAATAAAGCTCCTAAAGGGCGTTTGTCTTCAGTAGTAGCTTTTACATATAAACCAACATAGAAAATAATTACTGGAATACAAGCAAAAATGAATGCATCAGTTGAATCTGATTTAAAAATATTGCCAGGAATCATCCAACCAATAGCTCCACAGATAATAGCAGGTAAAAACACTTTTCCTAAAATACTAACTAAAGAAATATCACCTTCCTGAACGGGTTTAGTCACATTGGCATGCTCCAAATGCTTTCTACCTAAAGTAAAAATGAATAAACCAACAAACATACCTATACCTGCAGTGATGAAGGCAGCACTCCATCCATACTGATTACGCATGAATGCCGCAATAATGTTACATAAAAAGGCGCCGATGTTAATCCCCATATAGAAAATATTATATCCAGCATCTTTATTAGCTTTGTATTTTTCATCAAAATAAAGATTCCCAACTAGTGTAGAAATACTAGGTTTGAAGAAACCATTACCTATAACAATTAAAGCCATGGAAATATAAAAAGTGGTAAGATTATGAAAACCCAACCCTATATAACCTAATCCCATTAAGGTACCTCCTAAATATACTGATTTAAAATAGCCCAAATAACGATCGGCCATATAACCTCCTAAGAAAGGAGTAAGATAAGTTAAGGCAATAAAACTACCAAAAATATCATCTGCTTGCTTGTCACTAAATGCTAAACCGCCCGTTGTAGTAGGGTCAATCATATACAAGACAAAGATTCCAATGATAAGATAATAACCAAAACGCTCCCACATTTCAGTAAAAAATAAAAAAAGTAATCCTTTTGGGTGTTTGTTTTTCATATGTGTGAAATTTATTTTTTATAAGTCACATATAGTATCGCTTTTATTCATAGGTGTTTGCATACGCAAACTTCCTATTTATGGCGATTTCATGTGAATAATATTAAAAAAAGCCTGTAACAATTTAGTTACAGGCTTGAAAGATATAAAATATTTTAAGAATTATCTATTTTCTACTGATAAGTCAATTCCTTCTTTATGATCTTCGTGCATCATTTTTTGTAACCAAGAACTTAATATAAATAAAATCCCTGCTGCTACACCTGTCATAACGATGAACAACATAAAGAATTCATACAAGTTAGTAATTTGGAATCCTAAGAATGAAGGATCAGCGGTTGGGATAGTCCCGTCTTCTAAAGGTAAGAATTTACCTGATGCGTCTTTAGCTGGTGGAATTAAGGCTGATAAAGTACCTGCAAATTTGTTAGCGGCTGCATTAGCTAAAAACCAAGTTCCCATTAATAAAGAAGATAAACGTAATGGCGCTAATTTAGAAACCATTGATAAACCAATAGGAGATAAACATAATTCCCCAATAGAGTGAATAATGTATAATCCAATTAACCACCACATCGATACTTTTTCATCCATTCCAAGTCCCTTAACTGCAATAGCAATTACGCCATATCCTAAAGCAACAAGTGCTAAACCAATAGCCATTTTTTTAGGTGAAGAAGGTTCTGCATTACGTTTGTACAAGAATCCCCAAACGATTGACATAACGGGAGCTAATAAAATTACCGCTAATGGGTTTACCGATTGGAAGTATGAAGCAGGCATTTCCCAACCGAATAAGTTACGATTAGTTTGTCTATCTGCGAATAATGTTAAAGAAGCTCCTGCTTGTTCAAAAGCACCCCAGAAAAAGATTACGAAGAAAGCTAAAATGAAAATTACTAAGATTCTATTTCTTTCAATATTGCTTAAGCTTTTGTCTGTTAAGATGATTAAAGGCATAACAACCATCGAGCCGTAAATGAAATATCCGATAACATCAGTATCAGTGCTAAATAATTGTTTGAAGTTAAGCATGAAGAATACGATTCCAATAGAACCTATGATGTATAAGATGTTTTTTAAGTCTAATTGTTTAACAGGAAGACCTATTTCTTTACCTTCTTCTGAAACTAAGAATTTTTTCTGGAATAAAGCAAAGAAAATTAAACTCATTACCATACCAATGCACGCTGCTAAGAATCCCCATTTGAAATCCATAGAACCACAAACTAAAGGCGAAAAGAAAGCTCCCAAGTTAATCCCCATATAAAATATAGTAAATGCACTATCAATACGACGGTCATTTGCTGGATAAAGCTGACCTACCATTGTTGAAATATTTGGTTTGAAAAAACCATTACCAATAATAATAGCAGTAAGCCCTAACCACATTAAAGCTACTCCACCGTCAGCTCCTGTAGTAGCACTCAAAAACATGAAAAACTGACCAATAGCCATCAATAAACCACCAATCATGATACTTCTTCTGTTTCCTAAGAATTTATCACAAAGATATCCTCCTAAAAGAGGAGTTAAATATACAAGACCTGTATAACTTCCATAAATTTCAGATGCTTCTGCATCTTTCATTAATAAAATTTTTGTCATAAATAGAATGAAAATTGCTCTCATTCCGTAGTAACTGAATCGTTCCCACATTTCTGTAAAGAACAAGAAGTACAGTCCTTTAGGATGTCCTTGTTTTACTGTTTCGCTCATTTTAAATTTATTTAATTTTGGTTTTGGTTATTGTTTTATGCTTGCTAAGTTTAAAAAATCTGATAAGCAAATTATTTAATCTATAATTTTTCTTTAATAAAATTCGTCATTTTAGTATATAATTGTAAACGTGTTTTTCCCCCATAAATGCCGTGGTTTTTATCAGGGTAAATAGCCCAGTCAAATTGTTTGTTGGCTTGTACTAAAGCTTCTATCATTTTCATCGTATTTTGCACATGTACATTATCATCTGCTGTGCCGTGAATTAATAAAAAGTTACCTTTCAATTTACTCACATGTGTAATAGGCGAATTAGCATCATATCCAGTAGCGTTTTCTTGTGGTGTTTGCATATAGCGTTCAGTATAAATACTGTCATAGTACCTCCAAGATGTTACTGGAGCAACTGCTATAGCAGTTTTAAATACATCAGCTCCTTGAAAAATACAATTTGATGCCATAAAGCCACCAAATGACCAGCCAAATATACCAATTCTTGTTTTATCTACATATGGATAGTTGCCTATTACTTTAGCTGCATCTATTTGATCTATTACTTCATATTTTCCTAATTCTTTGTAAGTGCATTTTTTGAATTCTGATCCTTTAAAACCTGTACCACGTCCGTCTACACAAATTACAATGTAACCTTGTTGCGCTAGCATCATGAACCAATAATCATTTGTGTTGTTCCATTGATTCGCTACCTGTTGTGAGCCAGGACCTGAATATTGAAACATAAATACAGGATATTTTTTGTTAGGATCAAAATCTTTTGGTTTAATCATCCAAGTATTTAATTTATATCCCTTTTCTGTAATTAATTCAGAAAAATCTTTTAATGGTAAATTATAAGAGGTTAGTTTTTCTTCTAATTTTTCGTTAGAAGTAATGATTTTAATTTCTTTACCTGTTTTAGAATCATTTAAAGTGTATTTCGGAGCATTTTTAGCGCTTGAAAAGGAATTAATAAAGTATTCGAAGTTAGGACTGAAAGTTGCTGTATTTGTTCCTATTTGAGTAGTTAAACGTTTTTTATTACTTCCGTCAATCTTTATGCTATACACGTCACGGTTAATAGAACCATTTTCAACTGATTGATAGTAAATTATTCCATTTTTTTCATCAAAACCATAGTAATTAGTTACTTCCCAAGGCCCTTTTGTTATTTGTTTTTTTAATGTGCCTATTTTGTCATAATGATAAATATGATTAAAACCATCTTTTTCAGAAGTCCAAATAAAACTATTGTCTTTTAGAAAAGTTAAATTATCCGTAACATCCACATATGCTTTGTTCTGCTCATTAAGAACGACTTTAGTTGCTCCTGAATTTCCATCAATGAATAATAAGTCTAAATTGTTTTGATGGCGATTTAAAACTTGTGCACTTAATATATTCGTTTCATGAGTCCACTTGATGCGAGCAATGTAAAAATCAGTATAATTATCTAAATTAATTTTTGTAGTTATTCCTGTTTTTAGATCATAGATGTGTAAAGATACAAAGGCATTCTTTTCACCTGCTTTTGGGTATTTAAAAACAGATTGTGAAGGGTATAAACCTTCATTGTATAAATCCATAGAAAATTGAGGTACATCCGTTTCATCAAAACGAATAAAACCTATTTTGTCAGAACCTAAATTCCAATCATAAGCTCTTACAAAAGCAAATTCTTCTTCATATACCCAATCCGTTACCCCATTAATAATGCTATTTTTTTTACCATCAGTAGTAATTTGAGTATGCTTTTTTGAAGCAATGTCATACACATATAAGTTATTCTGGTAAGCGTACGCTACTTTAGATCCGTCAGGAGAAAAAGTAGGTTCTTGTACTTTATAGTCAGCTAATTTTGTTAATGATTTTGATGTAGTGTCATAAATAAAATAATCAGCTACAAAAGAATGACGGAAAATTTGATCGCTATTATTAGCAATTAATATTTTTTTTCGTCTTTATTAAAAATATAAGAATCAATTCCATCTAATTGAGTAAAGTCTTTACTATCAATTAGAGTACTTACCTTGTTTAAGGTTGCAAAGTCATATAAATTGATTTGTGAAGATTTAGAAGTTCTATCAAAATCTAAAACAGTGTATTGATTACTGTTTTTCATTGCTTCTAAAGCAGTCATACTCTGGGTCCTAAAAGCCCCAGACCATATTTCTTCTAAAGATATTTGTTTTTGAGCTATCGTTGAAAATGATACTAAAAACAGTACTAAAACGGACGTAATTTTATTTTTCATTTTTTAGTTGATGTAAAAAATTGCCCAATTTTAGTGAAAAAAACTAAACAATGATGTATTTTTTTGTTAAAAGCAATTTAATGACGCATTTCAAGGGGAGTTCTGACTCCCATATTTTTAGTTTTTATTACTTTTGTACATTAAAGCAACTTGTTATGGAAACCATAAAAATAGAATTTAACTC
The DNA here is from genome assembly GCF_019565455.1 of Flavobacterium oreochromis. Classification (NCBI taxonomy): domain Bacteria; kingdom Pseudomonadati; phylum Bacteroidota; class Flavobacteriia; order Flavobacteriales; family Flavobacteriaceae; genus Flavobacterium; species Flavobacterium oreochromis. The sequence continues at coordinate 465,373 of NZ_CP067377.1, read as the reverse complement.
AAGAATCAAAGAAAAATTGATGGAATTCTTGAATAGTTTCTCAAAAACTGAAATCAATATTATTGAAGAGGACGAACAATTCTTAAAAACAAAGAAACGCGTGCAGGAATCCTATGAAAAGTTGAAAAGTGGAAAAACTAAAACCTACACTTTAGACGAACTTGATTCCATGCTTGAAGAAACAATTTCTAAATATGAAAATAGAGATTAGTTTTGAATTCTATGAATTATTAAACGAACAAGTTGCCTATATTGCTAAGGACAAACCACAAGCAGCAAGAAAATTTAAAATAGATTTAATAAAATCTATCAAAAAGGATTTAAAAAACCCTTACAGTTATAAGAAATCAATTTACTTTGACAACGAAAATATCAGAGACTATATATTTAAAGGTTACACTATAGTTTATTCAATTGATACGGAATCCAACAATGTATCTGTTTTTGAATTTATCAAGTATATGGAATCTTTATAAAAATTACAAAGCCACAGAATAATGACTAAAGCAGTTAGCGGGTTTTCAAAATTATCGAAAGAAGAAAAAATCAATTGGATTGTTGAAACCCATTTTTCAAATACACAAGAAGCCAAAAACATCATCAAACAATATTGGAATGATGATGCTAGTTTGCAAAAATTACATGATGAGTTTATTGAAAACACGATAACCAACTTTTACTTGCCTTTAGGTGTTGCACCTAATTTTACAATTAATGGAAAAAACTATACTATTCCTTTTGCAGTGGAAGAAAGTAGTGTAGTGGCTGCTGCAAGTAAATCGGCTAAATTTTGGGGAACGCGTGGTGGTTTTAAAACAACCATCGTTAATACTGAAAAAAATTGGTCAGGTTCACTTTATTTATAAAGGGGATAAGCAAAAACTAACAACTTTTTTCAACACCGTTAAACCAAAATTCTTCACTGAAACCGAAAGCATTACTAAAAACATGCAAAAACGTGGTGGCGGAATTTTAGATATAACGCTTCGTGATAAAACTGCTGATTTAGAAAACTATTATCAGTTGCATGCCACTTTTGAAACCAAAGATTCAATGGGGGCTAATTTTATCAATTCGTGTTTAGAGCAATTTGCAAAAACTTTAAAAGAAGAAGTCTTAGCTTTTGAATTATTTACAGAAGAAGAAAAAAACATCACAGTAGTGATGAGTATTTTGTCTAATTATGTTCCTAATTGTTTGGTACGCGCAGAGGTTTCTTGTAAAATAGAAGAATTAGCTGAAAAACACATAGAAAACCCTCATGAATTTGCTGAAAAATTTGTGCAAGCCGTTCGCATAGCCGAAATTGAACCCTATCGCGCTGTAACTCATAACAAGGGTATTATGAACGGAATTGATGCCGTGGTAATAGCAACAGGAAACGATTTTAGAGCGGTAGAAGCAGGTGTTCATGCCTATGCTTCGAAAAACGGACAATATTCCAGCCTATCGCATGCTAAAATTGAAAATGGCATTTTCACGTTTTGGATGGAAATCCCTTTAGCGTTAGGTACTGTAGGAGGATTAACTAGTTTACATCCGTTAGTAAAAGTTGCACTTGAAATGCTCGAAAAACCATCAGCTCAAGAGTTAATGCAAGTAGTTGCCGTAGCAGGTTTGGCACAAAATTTTGCCGCTTTACGCAGTTTAACCACTACTGGTATTCAACAAGGGCATATGAAAATGCACTTAATGAATATTTTAAATCAGTTTAATGCAAACGATGAAGAGCGCAAACAAGTAGTGAAACACTTCGAAAAAAATACCGTTACGCATAGTGCTGTGGTGGACTATTTAGCAGAAATTAGAAAATAATGAAATACTTTTCGATACTAGTTTTGCTTTTTTTTACCTCTGTTGCTTTTTCACAAGATGGATTTTACTATTTGAAAAAGGCACATAATAGATATAAAAAGGAAAATACAATCAATCTTTATATTATCTAAATCAAGCTGAAAATTCTGATTTTGGTTTTTGTGGAAATGCATGGGAAACTTCTGAGGGTGAAATAAAAATCTTGAGAGCTCGCATATATGACGCAAGGAAAGAATATGATAAAGCTCTACGTGAAATTATTCATTTTAAAGGTTGTAGTCTTGGAGCAGATTGTTCAACAGCTGATTATTTAAAAGTTCAGATTTTGATTCATAAATATGGAAAGGATAGGATTTCAAATATTTTTAATTCTGAAACTAGTTTTATCAGATGTTATGACTTGAATTCTTATATCACTCTGAAAATAAAGGAGATAAATGAAGTTTTCACATTTTATCCTATGGGAATTTATGATTTTAAAAATGAGAATTATCCATTTAATGAATTTATTAAAAAATTAGAGTTTTATAAACTAATAGAGTGAAGCAAAATCAAATAGCATGAAACAAACTTTTTATAGTAATGGTAAACTCTTGATTACAGGTGAATATGTAGTTTTAGATGGTGCACAGGCTTTAGCTTTACCTACTAAATTTGGTCAAAATTTGGTTGTGGAAGAAGGTTTACCTAACACATTTGAATGGGTTAGTTATGATAGTGATGGAAGTATCTGGTTTGAAAGTGTTTTTAGTTTTGATGATGTTTTCAATAAAAAAAAATATATTGACAATAAAATTCAGACTACATTAATAGAGATACTTCATCATGCTTATCTTTTAAATGAAAAATTGTTACAATCTAACTTTGGGTATAAAGTGTCTACAAAGCTAACTTTTCCTAAATTTTGGGGATTAGGGACTTCTTCTACTCTTATTAATAATATAGCACAGTGGTTAAGTATAGATGCTTACACCTTATTAATAAAAAGTTTTGGAGGGAGTGGTTATGACGTAGCTTGTGCTCAATATAATACCCCCATTCTCTATCAATTGATAAAGGGAGAACCTGATGTTATTCCAGTAGATTTTTATCCTAATTTTACTAATCAACTCTATTTTGTTTATTTAAATCAAAAGCAAAATAGTCGTACTGCAATAGCAAATTATTATAAAAAATCAGGGAATATACAGGAAGTAATGTCAACTGTTAATAAATTAACACAAGAAGTGCTAAAAACTAATAGAGTAGAGGAATTTTCTCAATTATTAGAATTACATGAAAAGGAAATGAGTAAGATTTTGGAGACACAAACTGTTCAGGAAATTCTTTTTTCAGATTTTGGAGGGATAGTTAAAAGTTTGGGGGCTTGGGGAGGTGATTTTGTTTTAGTAATTTCAAAAGAAAACCCTTCATCTTATTTTTTAGATAAAGGGTATTCAGTAGTATTATCTTATCAGGATATGATTTTATAGTTTTTCCAATTCATGTTCAGCTTTCTTGACTTTCTTATCTTGGTTAGCTGCTTTTTCACGCATTTTTTCTATTTTTTTAGTCCATTTTTCAATGTCTACTGGGGATAATTTTCCTTTTTGGTTAAGTTTATCAAATTTTTTTTGTTCTTTTTCAATATCTTGGTAGAGGTTTTCTTGCTTATTTCGTGCTTTTGCCAAATCTTTTTTAGCCTCTTCTATTTTTTTTCGTTCTTTTTCAGCTTTTTCAAGCTGTTTTTCCATCTTTTTTTATCTTTTTCTAATTGCTCTATTTTGCGTTGTTCTTCTTTAATTCGATCAGCTTCTGCTTCTTTTTCAGCTTTTTCAGCCTTTAGAGCTTTTTCTTTTCTTTTGCTATTTTTTTAGCTTCTTTTTCGGCTATTTTTTGAGCATGTAGTTCACTTGCTTTTACCTTAGAAATAGAATCCTCTTTTTTTAGAATTAATTGTTTTTCAGTTTCAGATAGTATGTTTTCTTGTGCTTGAATTCCTAAACATGTAAGAATAAATACTCCTGAATAAATAAATTTTAAGTTCATAATGATTTTTTTAGAATTAGGTCCTATTTTATTTATTTAGGGTTATTAAATTTACAAATATTATTTTAAAAAATATGAAGACACGATTTTTAATTACTTTTTTATTATTTGAATTTCTAATTTTAAGTTGTAAAAAGGAAGAGAAATTAGAAGTACATAATTTACTAAATAAAGAAGATAATTCGAGCTTTTTATTGCCAACATCGAAAACAGGTCAAGTTATACATCATAAATATTATACTCTTTCATATAGTGAAAAGGATGAACAAGCTGAATGGGTAGCATATCAATTAAAACGTGAAGATGTGGTACATATAAATCATAAAAGACCTTATTTTGTAAATGATCCAATGGTAAAAAGTGGATCTGCTAATTGGAAAAATTATATTCGTTCAGGATATGATCGTGGACATTTATGCCCTGCAGGAGATAGAAGGTTTTCAAAGAATGCTTTTGAAGAAACATTTTATACTTCTAATATTACACCTCAAAAAAATAATTTTAATGCAGGAATATGGAATCGTTTGGAACAAAAAACGCGTTATTGGGCAAAAAAATATGATGGATTATATGTTATCACAGGAGGGGTTTTATCTGGTAAACTAAAACATATAGGAAGAGAAAATGTTACAGTACCTGATTATTTTTATAAAATAATATTAAATAAAAAGGCCCTCAATACAAAAGTATTGCTTTTTTAATTCCCCATCAAGATTCAGGTCGACCACTTTATGAATTCGTTGTTTCAATTAATGAAATAGAAGACCTAACAGGAATTGATTTTTTTCCAAAGCTTTCAAATGAATTGGAAGAGACTATAGAAAAAAGTAAAACTTATAAAGAGTGGTGTTTTTAAATAATTACCACTCATTTACTTTGTTAGCGTCCATTTTCAAGAAAATAAAGAGTAAGATAGTAAAAGCCCATAAACTAGAACCTCCATATGATAGGAAAGGTAGAGGAACTCCGATAGTAGGGAAGATACCAATAACCATAGCTATATTTACAAAAAAGTGAGTGAATAATACGGATGCAACTCCATACCCATAAATACGACTAAATTTTGTACGTTGGTTTTCTGCTAAGTATAAAATGCGGAGTAATAATCCAGCAAATAAGAGTACCACTACGGTTGATCCAACGAAGCCCCATTCTTCCCCAACAGTCGTGAAAATATAATCAGTGTGCTGTTCAGGGACAAAGTTACCTTTTGTTTGAGTACCTTCTAACCAGCCTTTTCCTAATAAACCTCCAGAACCAATAGCTATTTCAGATTGGTTTGTATTGTAGCCTATTCCTGTTAAATCAACTTCTTTTCCTAAAAGGATGTTAAAACGGTCTCGATGATGTTGTTGGAATACATTTTCAAAAACATAGTTTACAGATATGCTAAAGCCTGCCATTAGTAAAAAAACAATTGAGCTAGCGACTATATTTCTTTTTACTGGTTTTGATTTGTAAAAATGAAGAATTACTCCTATTAATGAAATTAAGACTACGTATTGTGGTTTTAGTAATAGTGACATAATAAAAAGTATAACTGCGCCTACGCCACTCCATAAATACCAAGAAGGTAAGCCTTCTCTATTAAGTACAAAAATCATTGTAATAAATATAAGCGCACTACCTGCGTCTGGTTGTAGCATAATAAGACCTACAGGAATAAAAAGAATGGCTAATCCTAATAATTGATGGTTGAAATTTTTTAAATTAATTTGACTATCACTTAAAAATTTAGCTAATGCTAAAGCAGTGGCTGATTTAGCAAACTCAGAGGGCTGTAGTGTAAATGAACCTATAGCATACCAACATCTTTGTCCAGCAATAGTTTTACCTGCTACAAATAATCCTATTAGGGCTAATAATGAAATTCCGTAGAGTACACTTGAAAAACGTTCGTAAAACTTAGCTTCAATGGATAGGACTACTATAATTACAAAAACAGTAAATGCAATGAATATTAATTGTTTGCCATAGTTTTGAGTGATATCAAAAATATAATTAGAATCAGGAGTTACATCAGCTGAATAGATGTTAGCCCATCCAATTAGTACTAAGAGGATATAAATTAATACTGTAATCCAGTCAATATTTTTTCCAACACTTTGATTTTTCATTAATTTGTTTTTGTAGCTGGGTTAGTAGTTTTTTCTAATGAATCAAGTTTCTGTTTTGCTTTGATTCTATTTAAGGAATCTTTTCGTAACCTAATTCTGTACATAGAATCAATATATTTTCTAGTGAATTTATTGTATTGATGTTGAAGGCTCCTATTAATAATGTTTTCTTCTCTAAATTTGTTGGTGATTTTTCCTTTTAAATATTTTTCAATCATTAGAGAAGTGATTGGTCCAGCAATAGTAGCTCCATAACCTCCATTTTCAACAAAAACAGCAATGGCAATTTTAGGATTGTTTTTAGGAGCAAAAGCAACGAATATAGAGTGATCTTCTAATTGAACTTTCTTTCCATTTATTCGAGTAAAATTTTCTGCAGTACCTGTTTTTCCACAGATTTCAATTCCTTCTATACCTAGAAAATAAGCAGTACCAGTTTTAAATACTTCGGCTAATCCTTCAATTACAGGAGGGAAATGTTTTTTGTTTATAGTTGTTGTATGTTTAGTCCTAAATTTAGCATCAATTTGTTGTCCTTTAATTTTTTTAATAATATGAGGTGTGTAGTAATAACCTCTATTAGCAATCGTTGCCATCATATTAGCTAGTTGAATAGGGGTCATAAGTATTTCACCTTGTCCAATGGAATTAGAAACAATCATGGTTGATTTTAAACTTCCATTAGGGTAGTAGCGTTCGTATGTTTTAGAGTTGGGGATATTTCCTTTTCTTCCTGTAGGTAGATCATATCCCATGAATTGTCCTAATCCAAAACTTTTTAGATGATCACTCCAATAATCCACTCCTTTAGAAGCATTAGGAAACGCTCCAAGGGTTCTTAAATAAGCAGTTCCAAAGTACGCATTACATGATTTTGCAATTCCCATATGCAATTTTCTAACGCCACCTCCACAATGACAACGCATAAATCTACGACCATAGCTGAATCCATGGTGGCATCCAACAGCTGTTTCTGTGTTTATTGCGCCTGATTGTAGCCCAACTAAAGCAGTTAAGATTTTAAAAGGGGATCCAGGAGGATATTCCGCTAATAAACTTCTGTCATATAGGGGTTTTGCTAATGAATCATTGTATAATTTTGTGTAATTCCTTGAACGCTGACGACCGACTAAAATAGCAGGGTCATAGGTAGGAGCTGTAACCAAACATAAAATTTCACCTGTTTTAGGTTCGATTGCAATGATTCCACCTCTTTTGTTTTTCATTAAAAGTTCTCCATATTCTTGAAGCTTTGAATCAATAGTTAAGGTGATATCTTTACCTTGAATTGCTATGGTATCGTATTTGCCTTCTTTATAAAGTCCTATTTCACGGTTGAATCGATCGCGTTGAATGTGTTTTACCCCTTTTTGACCTCGAAGAATTTCTTCATACATTTCTTCTACTCCTTGTTTGCCTAATAAATCACCACTTTTATAATAAGGATTTTTGGCTATTTTAGATTCGTTAGCCTGTGTTATAAAACCAAAAATATTAGCTCCGTGGTGAAATTGATAGTCTCTTAAAGAACGTTTCTGAATATAAAAACCATCAAACTTTCGTTCTTTTTCTTGAAAGGCAGCATATTCCATTTTGTTCAACTGTCCCATGAAAACAGAAGGTAGAAGAGGGGAGTATATAACGGCTTTTTCTAATCGTTTAAGAAAGTCTTGTTTTGTAATGTTTAACAGTTTACAAAATTCAATAGTATCTAGTTTTTTTACTTCTCTAGGAACAACCATGATATCATAAGAAGGTTGGTTAGCTACGAGTAAATTGCCATTACGATCGTATATATATCCTCTTTCTGGATAATCATATTTAATTTTAATAGATATATTTTCTGATTTTAGTTTCAGTTCATCATCTATTACTTGTAAATAAAAAAGCCTTGCTATAATCAGTATAGCAGCAGTTATGACCATACCTGGTAAAAGAAGCTTTCTCATTTTTTAATGTTTACTAGGCTTAAATAAATAAATGAATATGATGCTTACTATTAATGTAAATAGAGAAGCACACAATGTACGTATAAGAGCATCAAGCATAAAGATAAATTTAAAAAATTCGAGTGTAAATAAAACTATGTGATGCGTTATAATAGAAATTAGAATGAAGGTGAATCGTTCTGGAGATAAACGGTCATTTATTCGTATTGTTTGGTATTCATAACTTAATCCGAATGCAAATTTAAAAAAACTAGGTCTTAAATAAGCTAATACTAAGCAAGCGGTAGCATGAACACCTCCTGAATTTTCAAAATAATCTACAGAAAGACCTAATAAAAAGCTGCTTACTAGTAGTCCTGCTTGATTCGTGTTAACAGGGTATAATAGTATAAATAGGATGTAAGGAAAAGGGTTGATAAAACCAAATAAATTTATTTTGTTGAAAACAACTACCTGAACCGCAACGAGCAGTATAAAACGAACTATATTTGATATTAGTGTACTATTCATCTTTTTTTACTGTTTCAGCTTCCAGTTTATTAATTTCAATGGCATCTTTGTTTTTAATTATGTACACATGGTTTAGATTGGTCATATCTGTAAATAAGCGAACATCTAGGGTGTAATAATTGGTTTCTGTATCCATATAGATACGGTCAATAATACCTACTGGTATGTTTTCGGGAAAAATAGTTGAGCGACCACCTGTTACGATAGTATCTCCTTTTTTTACACTAGCTAATCGAGGTATTTCAATTAGTTGCGCATAACCTGCATTTTTTGCTTTCCAGATTAAAGAACCAAAATGATTTGTTCTTTTAACTTTAGCATTTATTTTAGATTTTAAATTTAATACACTAATTACAGTAGCGTAATTAGGAGATGTTTTTTCAATGACCCCTACTATACCTTCGCTACTAATAACTCCCATGTCTGGTTTTACTCCTTTTATGGATCCAGAATTAATGGTTAGATAATTTTCAGTTTTATTGTAGGAATTATTGACAACTTTAGATTGTATAACATCAAGTTTGTCATATCCTTTAACAGAATCTTTTGGTAGGGTTAAGGTACTATCTTTTTTATTGAAGAGTAATGTTCTTAGATAGGCATTCTCCTTTGCTAATTTATCATTTTGATCTTGTAAACTGAAATAAGTTTCTACTTCATTTACTTTTTCATAGACATTTCCCGTAACTGCATTGGCAGAATTTACCATTTGACTTCTGTGATAGGAATGCGATTGAATGGTAAGCGTTAACGAAATTACCAAAAGCAGCAAAAACAGCAATCGGTTGCTGTTTTTTATGATGAAATTTAGAATTTGCTGCATCGTAAAATAATAGTAAAGGTTGTTATACTATGTTAAGCTTTTAATAAAATAAGATATCAGATCTTATTTTATTAAAATGCTACGAAATCTATTTAAGTTTTTAAGAGTCATACCTGTTCCTCTAACTACAGCTCTTAAAGGATCTTCTGCAATAAAAACGGGTAAATCTGTTTTTTGTGAAATACGTTTATCTAATCCTCTTAACATAGAGCCACCTCCTGCTAAATAAATACCTGTGTTGTATATATCTGCTGCTAACTCTGGAGGAGTTTGTGATAAAGTTTCCATAATAGCATCTTCAATACGTTGAATAGATTTATCAAGAGCCTTAGCTATTTCACGATATGAAACCTCTACTTGTTTAGGTTTACCTGTTAATAAATCACGACCTTGGACAGACATGTCATCAGGTGGTGAGTCTAAGTTTTCTATAGCTGCTCCTATTTCAATTTTTATCTTTTCAGCAGTAGTTTCTCCTACGAAAAGGTTGTGTTGTGTACGCATGTAATAGATGATGTCATTAGTAAATACGTCACCCGCAATTTTTACTGATTTATCGCAAACAATACCTCCTAATGCAATTACAGCAATTTCAGTTGTCCCTCCTCCTATATCTACAATCATGTTTCCTTTTGGTTGCATGATATCTAAGCCAATACCTATAGCAGCAGCCATTGGCTCGTGTATTAAGTATACTTCTTTACCATTTACACGTTCTGCAGATTCTTTTACTGCGCGCATTTCTACTTCTGTTATTCCTGATGGGATACAAATTACCATACGTAGAGCAGGAGTGAATAATTTTTTTTGTAATGCAGGAATGCTTCTAATGAGCATTTTAATCATTTGCTCGGAAGCATCAAAGTCTGCAATAACACCATCTTTTAAAGGACGGATTGTTTTTATATTTTCGTGGGTTTTCCCTTGCATCATATTAGCTTCTTTGCCTACAGCAATAATTTTGCCAGATATGCGGTCACGTGCTACTATGGAAGGACTATCGATAACAACTTTATCGTTGTGTATAATTAGCGTGTTTGCGGTACCAAGGTCAATTGCGATGTCCTCAGTCATAAAATCAAAAAATCCCATATTTCCTTTTAAGGGTTACTCAGTTTTTATAGAATATACTAAGTTGCAAAAGTATGAAAATATTTTGGTTAATATGAAAATAAAAAATGCGTTAAAAAATTTTTTAACGCATTTTTTATTTTTAGTTAGAGAATTGTTTGCTTAGTAATCGTGATAAGTATTTAGCTGTACTAATTCTGTCATTTTTGAAAGTTTCTTTCCCTTTTTCCCAGTTTGCAGGACAAACTTCACCTGTTTCTTGTATGCTCGTATAACCATCTATTAATCGCATGAATTCTAATACGTTTCTACCTAGTGACATGTTATTTAAACTTTGGTGAAATACAATTCCATTTTCGTTTATTAAATAGGTAGCTCTATAGCTAATGTTGTCATTTAAAGTAACTTCGTAATTGTTTTCTGTGCTTTTTTTGCCGTCTAATATTCCTAATATACTTGAAAGATTTCTGTTAGAATCGGAGATTAATGGATAAGTGATTCCTTTGATTCCTCCTTCGGTAGCATCTGTTTGTAACCAAGCATCGTGTGTTTCTGTTGTATCACATGATGCACCAAATAATAATACATTTCTTTCTTCAAGTTCTTTACATAGTTCCTGAAAAGCAAATAATTCAGTAGGGCATACATATGTGAAATCTTTTGGGTAGAAAAATAGTAATATTTTTTTATTTTCTTTTTTGCTAGTTCAAATAAGTTCACTTCTGATATACCTTTATTTTTTTGAATTGTTTTTACGGTAATACTTGGGAATTCTTTGTCAATTAATATCATAGTTAATCTAGTTTTAAAATTTAAAAGTATTAATGTTATTTTGTTTTATTGTTTGAGTGGATAAATTAGGAATACTTGAAGTATATACTTTTATGAAGTATAAACTTTGCTTTTTTTGGTGTTTGTGGTTTGTCATATTAGTTGTTTTGCTTTCATTACTAATATGTAAGTATGTGCTAAGGAATCAAATGGTATGATTTCTTAGACTAAGAAAAGTATAAGGAGTATTTAGGGTGTTGCAAAATTAGTTTATATGTGGGAAATAATTTGCATTTATAGTTACATATATTGTTAGTAAAAAGTTAAAGTTACTATTTAAAAGAAAACACCTTGCTGATTTTAATCAACAAGGTGTTAAAAGTATGTTTTTAATGTTTATTTTAATGTTTAAAATGCCTTATGCTAGTAAATACCATAGACATACTTTTTTCGTTGCAGTAGTTAATGCTTAGTTCGTCCTTTATTGATCCGCCAGGTTGAATAACGGAATTAATACCTGCATTATTTGCTATTTCTACGCAATCAGGAAACGGGAAAAAAGCATCGCTAGCCATTACTGCGCCTTCTAAATTGAAGTTGAAAGATTTTGCTTTTTCTATTGCTTGGCGTAAGGCATCTACACGTGAAGTTTGTCCTGTTCCAGAAGCATATAGTTGTTGGTTTTTAGCTAAAACAATAGTATTTGATTTAGTGTGTTTGCAAATTTTCGAAGCAAATAATAAATCCTCTATTTCTTGTTCAGTTGGGGTAGATTTTGTTACTGTTTTTAAAATGTCATGAGAATCAGTTACTAAGTCTTTGTCTTGAACTAAAATTCCATTTAGACAGGTTCTAATGGTAGTGTTTGGTAGTTCTACTTCTTTTTGAATTAGGATGATTCTGTTTTTCTTTTCTTTAAGAATTTCTATTGCTTCGTTGTCATAAGTTGGAGCTATGATTACTTCGCAAAAAAGGTTGTTGATTTCTTTTGCGGTTGCTAAATCAATTCTATTGTTAGCAATTAATACTCCTCCAAAAGCGGAAATAGGGTCTCCTGAAAGAGCATCTAAATAAGCTTCTTTCATTGTAGGACGAGTGGCTACTCCACATGCGTTATTATGTTTTAAGATAGCAAATGTAGGTGCGTCATTTTTGAATTCAGATATTAAATTTACAGCAGCATCTACATCTAATAAATTGTTGTAAGAGAGCTCTTTTCCGTTTAATTTATCAAACATTTTATTCAGATCTCCAAAGAAAAAACCTTTTTGATGAGGGTTTTCTCCATAACGTAATGCTTCTCCTTTTGTTTCGCTGATCTTTAAAACTGTTTCTTCATGATTATTGTTAAAATAATTGAAGATGGCTGAGTCATAATGTGAGGAAATATTGAAAGCTTTAGTCGCAAAAATTTTGCGTTGTTCTAAAGTGGTAGTTCCGTTTTGATTAGTGATGAGTTCTAATAATAAACTATATTCGTTAACTGATGGAATAATTACAGTATCTTTAAAATTTTTAGCTCCCGCTCTTATTAATGAGATTCCTCCTATGTCAATTTTTTCAATAATATCAGCCTCACTAGCTCCTGAAGCAACCGTTTTTTCAAAAGGATATAAGTCTACTATCACTAAGTCAATCTGTGGGATTTCGTATTCTTGCATTTGAGCTACGTCATTTGGGTTATCTTGACGGTTTAAGATACCTCCAAAAACCTTTGGGTGTAGGGTTTTAACACGTCCACCTAAAATTGAAGGATAATCAGTAACTTCTTCTACAGGTACAACAGGTATTCCTAAGTTTAAGATGAATTCTTCAGTCCCCCCTGTTGAGTAAATCACTACATTTTGTTCGTGAAGTTTTTTTACAATAGGTTCAAGACCAGTCTTGTCGAACACTGAGATCAATGCCGATTGAATTGTTTTAGTAGTATTCATTGTGTTGTTGTTATTAAAGGTGCAAAAATAGTTTTTTTTAAGGGCTATTCAAAATAAGATTTTTAGAATTGTAACAAAAGCTAAGATCTTAGTACCAATAAGAAAAAAGTCATGATTATATATCTGCGATTGCTTCAAGAAAGTTTTAGATTTGCTATCAGTGCATTACGTAATAATAAGTTACGAACTTTACTTTCTTTGTTAGGTGTTACTATAGGGATATTTTCTATTATAACTATTTTGTCAGCAGTAGATTCTTTAGATCGAAAAATAAAAAATGATGTAGGTAGTTTAGATAATAGTGCTATATACTTGTTTAAATATTCTTTTTCTCCTACAGATGTTCCCGATTGGAAAATAGAGCAGTTTCCTAAAGTGACTTATGATGAGTATCGTTTTCTGAAAGATAGTAAGTCTAAAATTCAAGTTGTTTGTTATCAGTATTTTACAAATAGAGAGCATGTTAAATTTGAAGATAAATCCATGAGTAATGTTGGTGTTGTACCTTGTACTTATGAGTATATAGATATTAATAAATTAGATTTTGCAGAAGGACGTTTTTTTAATGAGCAAGAATCTAATTCAGGTGCTAATGAAGTAGTGATTGGAGCTGAAGTTGCAGAAGCACTTTTTAATAGAGTTTCAGCAGTTGGGAAACAAATTAGATTATATGGACAACGTTTTAAAGTGCTTGGGGTTTTGAAAAAAGTTGGGAATCGTATGATTGATTTTGGAGAGAATCCTGATGGAAGTGTGTATGTTAATTTAAATAAAGTGCGTACTCTTTATGGCGATAATAATGTGAAGTTTATGCCTGTTATTATGATTAAGCCTATTGAAGGAGTTGGAGAGGAAGAGATAAAAGCCGAAATTATTCAAAAAATGAGAGGTTATAGAGGTTTGACTTATGGACAACTTAATAATTTTTTTCTGAATTTTTTAAAAGGAGCTACAGATATGTTGGATGAATTAATATCTCAAATGAATTTGATAGGATCCATTATAGCTGGTTTTTCGTTATTGGTTGGAGGTTTTGGTATTGCTAATATTATGTTTGTGTCAGTAAAAGAACGTACCAATTTAATAGGTATACAGAAATCGTTAGGAGCTAAAAATCATTTTATTTTATTACAGTTTCTTTTTGAATCAATTGTTTTGTGTTTAATAGGGGGAGGGGTAGGAATTGTATTAGTGTGGTTAGTAGCTTTTGGTTTAACAAATATCTTGGATTTTGATTTTGTTCTTAGTTTTTCAAATATTGCTTACGGAACATTTTTAGCTATTCTTATTGGTTTAATAGCGGGTATATTACCTGCTATTTCAGCTTCAAGATTAGATCCTGTGGAGGCAATTAGGAGTGGGATGTAGTTATTATTGTTTATAGGAAAAGGAAGTAGAATAAAAATAGTTTTTTAAAGATTATATTAACAAGCAACTTATTTTAGAATATAAATTATTGATATCTAAAATATGTATGTTAAATAGAGGAGGCGTTTTTAATTGAAAAGTATAATAAGTGGCTTTTTTAAAATAAAGAAGTGAATGTAGAAGAGGTGGTCCTAAAAGAAAGCCAGTAGTATGCTTATTATCATTTTGATCAGATAGAGAAATCGCATGATTTTGATTGTGAGACTTCTCTTTGCGTTCTAGTGACAAAGGATACGTTGATTTTTGCTTTTAGGACACCTTCTTTGTATTATCTTACTTCCTGATTCAGGATTAAATCAATATAAAGATTAATTTTATTTTTAAGATCCTTTCTGTGTGAAATAAAGTCTAAGAATCCATGATCTAATACAAATTCAGCTGTTTGAAATCCTTCTGGTAAATCTTTGCCTGTTGTGTCTCGTACAACACGAGGACCAGCAAAACCAATCAAGGCTCCGGGTTCAGCTATATTGATATCTCCCAACATGGCATATGATGCAGTAGTTCCTCCTGTTGTAGGGTCTGTACATAATGAAATGTAAGGGATTTTAGCTTCGGCTAATTGGGCTAATTTAGCGGATGTTTTGGCTAATTGCATAAGAGAATAAGCTGCTTCCATCATACGAGCTCCTCCTGATTTTGAAATCATAACGAAAGGTACTTTGTTTTTGATGGAGTAGTCAATACCTCGTGCAATTTTTTCACCAACAACAGCCCCCATAGAACCCCCAATGAAGGCAAAGTCCATACAACAAACTACTAAGTCTTTTCCTTTGGATTTTCCTACACCTGTACGTACGGCATCTTTGAGTTGAGTTTTTTTAATTGTATCAACTAAACGGTCTGAATATTTTTTAGAATCAACAAAATTTAAAGGATCTTTTGCTGTCATATTAGCATCTAATTCTGTAAATTCATTGTCGTCAAATAATATTTGAAAATATTCTGCACTTCCTATGCGTACATGGAAATCGTCTTCAGGGCTTACCCATAAGTTTCTAGCTAACTCATCAGCATCTACAATCTTTCCTGTAGGAGACTTGTACCATAAACCTTTAGGTACATCCATTTTTGCTTCAGTAGGAGTTGTGATCCCTTTTTCTTTTCTTTTAAACCAAGCCATAATTTTAGTCGAAAGTTAAAAGTCAAAAGTTAAAAGTTGAATAGATCTAAGACTATTTAGATTTTCAACTTTTGAGCTTAAGACTATAAAGTGTTTACGTTATTTAAATCGGCAAAAGCCTGCTCTAATCTTTTATTGAAAGTGATTTCTCCTTCGCGAACCCATTTACGAGGGTCATAATGTTTTTTATTTGGTGCATCAGCTCCTTCTGGATTGCCTATTTGTGTTCTTAAATAGTCAATTTTAGAATTCATATAATCTCTAACTCCTTCTGTAAAGGCAAACTGTAAGTCTGTATCAATGTTCATTTTAATCACACCATAGGAAATAGCTTCTCTTATTTCTTCTAATGTAGAACCTGATCCTCCATGAAAAACAAAATCTACAGGGTTAGATTCTGTATTGAATTTGTTTTGAACATATTCTTGTGAGTTTTTAAGGATTTTTGGAGTTAATTTTACATTTCCAGGCTTATATACTCCATGTACGTTTCCAAAAGCAGCAGCAATAGTAAAGCGAGGAGATATTTTCATTAATTCTTCATATGCGTATGCTACTTCTTCTGGTTGTGTATAAAGTTTTGAGCTATCTACATGTGAGTTGTCTACACCATCTTCTTCACCACCTGTAATCCCTAATTCTATTTCAAGTGTCATGCCCATTTTACTCATTCTAGCCAAATATTCTTTACATATTTCTATGTTTTCTTCTATAGGCTCTTCTGATAAGTCTATCATATGTGATGAAAATAAAGGTTTACCCGTTTCTTCAAAATGTTTTTCAGAAGCATCTAATAAACCATCAATCCAAGGAAGTAAGTTTTTAGCGCAGTGATCTGTATGTAATATAACTGTTGCACCATAAGCTTCTGCTAATGTATGAATGTGTTTAGCTCCTGCTACAGCTCCTAAAATAGCAGCTTGTTGTCCATCGTTAGAAAGTCCTTTTCCTGCATTATATGCGGCACCTCCGTTAGAAAATTGAATAATTACAGGAGCCTTTAATTTGGCAGCTGTTTCAAGGGTTCCGTTAATAGTACTTGATCCTACTACGTTTACTGCTGGTAATGCAAATCCTTTTTCTTTTGCATAATTAAAAATTTCTTGAACTTGATCGCCAGTTGCTACGCCAGATTTTATGTTGTGTGTCATTTGTTTGTTTTTTAAAAGATGGACAAAATTACAAATTTATTTAGAATGGATAATTAATGCCTATATTAAATTGAGATTTATTTATATTGAATTCTGTAAACCACCTGCTTCCTTGATCTAAACTAGGAGAATATGTTTTGAATCCCCAGTCTAGTCTTAATACAAAAAAACTAAAATCATAACGATAGCCTATTCCTGTTCCTAAGGCTAACCCCTCTAAAGAGTGCAAGTTTTTAAAAACCTTTTTTTCATCTATTTCATATGCTTTTCCAATATTAGCATTCCAAATGTTGCCACAATCAGCAAATAAAGCAGCATTATGCTGTCCCAAGATATTAAAACGAATTTCAGTGTTAAAGGCTAATTTCATATTTGCCTCATTAAAGTCATTTATTGTATTTGAATTTCCAGGACCTAAACTGTATGATTGCCAAGCTCTATTGTCATTAGCGCCTCCCGCAAAATAACTTCGTGTAAAAGGTATTGAGTTTGAATTACCGTAAGGAACAGCTAGCCCTCCAAAAGCTCTAAAAGCTACGGATATTTCATTTCTTAAGTCCCAATGTTTAATGTATTCTAATTCTCCTTTTAAATATTGTGAATATTCGAGGCCTAGCACATTACGGTTTCCATTAGGACTTTTAGGTCTTTTGCTTATATCTGCTATAAAAGACATAATATTTCCAGCTGATTCAAATTTAGTTTTAATGCTATAAAAATCCTTATCAGAAATATCAGTTTGAGATGTTTTATTATAACTAATGTTGCTAGATAGTATTAAGTTGTTTTCCGTTAACCTTTTTTTTCTTTCTGATATACTTTGAATTATAAGAAAATGGTCTGGATTCTTATTTAATTCTGGGTAATAACCATCCATAGCATATCTCATGAACAGATCAGCACCACCTTCTTCAATTGATAAATTGTTTTGACTGTCTAATAATTCAGACTTTTTATTGTATAGCTTTGCAAGTGCATTTAATTGGTCATAACTTGATGTATAGACATTGAAATAGTTGTTAATGTTAATGTTTTTTATATACTGTAAATTAGCTAAATCTAGTTTAAAACTAGTTTTTTGTGAAGGAGACCAGTTGTAATTTATAGCTCCTGTAATACTTTCTTTGTCTAAACCAATATTGAGTTGTTTCGAAAAACCAGCCCTTATAAGGGTACTCGGAAACATATATTTGGGGATAATGTTTTTTGTATTTAGAGGGAAAAAGATTCTGGGAAATGATAATTTTAGATCAGCACCATATTCTTGTATATTGAAAAATAATTTTTTGGGATTGGCAAAGTCTTTAGAAGATCCTAAATTTCCTTTTATTCCTATTTCTAAAATTTCTGCTCCTCTAAAAATGTTGTTTATAAGGACAGATGTGTTTCCTGTAATACCAACATCTTGAATGTTAGAATGAGTAAAATCCGCACTTGCTCTGAAACTAAAGCGATCTTTAGGGATCAGTGTAATTTCTGTTGTAAGAGTTTTATCTTTAGGATTTTCAATAAAATTAATGTTAGGAAAATTGAATACTCGTAAATTACTGATAGATCGTAATGTTTGAGTTCTGTTAAAATCACTAAACAGACTGTCTTTTTGTATGAAAATAGCGTCTGTTATAGCTTTGGGGCGATGTCTTATTTTTTCATTACTATACAAATTATAGTTTTTATAATTTGCACTATCTTTAGGTATAACTACAAAAGTACCTTTTTTAGATTTGTTTATAATGTTAATATTTATTTTGCCTATTTTTTTAATTTCATAAGGTTTTATAATTGTAGAATCCCCTTTTTAATTTTACGATCATTAATTTTTATGATTACTGGTATTTTGTATGTGGCTGTGTCAATTTCAAATTCAATGTTTTGTTGTTGAAAATTGTATATACCATTGTTTTTAAAATACTGAGTTAATCTATTAATTTCGTTACTAAAGTCACTTTCTTTATATTGTTTACCTTGTTTTATATATGATTTTGTAACTGCTTTTTTGTATAAAGAGTCAATGGATCTATTTGTTATATTAGTATGAATAGTGTCTAAGATATAAGGTTTTCCTTTTTTACAAAATATTCAATATTAGCTTTTTTATTTGCTAAGTAGTTGATTTTGTAAGAAGACTTTGCATGTAGATATCCTTGGTTTTGATACCATGCTTCAATATTTTTGCATTTCTGATAGTTTTTAGTGAATCAACTAGTACAGGAGGTTCTCCTGTTTTTTTAAAAAGTTGTGAAGTCCTGAATATAAAAAAGATTTACCAAGTCTATGTACCTGTTTTTCAGATAACCATTTAGATAACCTTTTGTATTTTTTAGGATTATCTAATATGTTTTTTTTAAATAGAGAATCTGTATGTTCTTTTGCTAAATTATATAACTGTAATCGGAGATTAAAGCCTAAAATGGAGGTGTTGGGCTGTTGATTTATTTGTTCAATAATTCCATCTTCATTAGTTTTAAATTTGACACCGTCAACATCTAAGGAGTTCTTAATCAACAAGTATCTGTTAGTAGGAACTTTTTTTACCGTGCTACATGCGGTATAAAGTGCTGCTAATAGAATAATTATTGATATTTTTGTAAGGATTTTGTTCAAATCAGAAAAATTAATTCAAAAATACATTTATGCTTACCAAAAACCAAATAAAACTTATTTCTAGTTTGCATCAAAAAAAATATAGGAAAGAATATGGCTTATTTTTAGCGGAAGGAGTAAAGGTTATTAGGGAGCTTTTAGATTCTAAATTTGAATTAGAGCATCTGTATATGACTGAAGAATTGTTTTATGATTTGTCTCCTGAATTTAAGACTTTAGTGTCTCCTGTTGAATTAAATAAGATCAGTGCTTTAACTACAGCTAATAATTGTGTGGCATTATTTAAAATACCTAAAGATAGAGTGCTAAAAGATCAAGGGCTTATTGTTGCTTTAGATGATGTTAGAGATCCAGGTAATTTAGGTACGATAATTAGACTTTGTGATTGGTTTGGTATTTCGCAAGTTGTATGTACTAAGGAAACAGTTGATTTGTATAATCCTAAGGTTATACAGGCTACTATGGGATCTATAGGTAGAGTAGATGTACACTATGTTGATCTAGAATTGTTTTTGAAAGCTACAGATCTTCCTATATATGGCACTTTTATGGATGGTGAAAATATCTATCATCAGATACTTCCTAAAAAAGGTGTAATTATTTTAGGTAATGAGGCAAACGGTATTTCTCAGAGAATTGAGAATAGGGTTACTTATAAAATAGCAATACCTCAATTTGGTGATTTGCAAAAAACGGAAAGTTTAAATGTAGCAACAGCTACAGCAATAGTTTTAAGCGAATTTAAAAGAGGCTTTTAGTGAAAAGCAAAGTTTATAAAGATACCACGAGTGCTCATACTGTCAATGTTTCCTGTCCAAGGACTGTTAGGATTGTTGTCAGGGATCATTTCATTATTAAATCCAAAAACACCTCGTATAGAAGGTGAAAATTTGAAATATTCAAGATAAATGTCAATACCAGCACCTAGCTCGTAGTTATTGGTTTGTTTAATCATTCTAAAACGGTTGGCCGAATTGTCATCAGTAGACTCAGCATTGCTAGATAGATTAATAGATCTAGAGACACCACCTACAATGTAAGGTTTTATATTACCTGTGCGTTTTGATGAAAATTTTAAAAGAAGGGGAAAGTGAATGTAAGTTGATTTTGCTTCTCTCAGTTCATCACGAGCCTCTTTCATGTTAGGAAAATGAAGGTTTCTTTGTCCATAATGTAATCCGGGTTCAAAGCGTAAATCAATATACTCATGTAGTCTTAAGTTAGTTATAAGTCCTACATTGAAACCTGTTTGGCTATCTACAATAACATCTTGTCCATTGCTTTTCTTATTGATTTTAAAATCATAATTGTTAAAACCTAGAAAGAAACCAAAGTGAACTCGTTGTTTGTCAAAATTCGCTAAGTTAATTAATGGCTTTTTCGCAAACATGTGTTTTGTGAAAGGCGATTGTCCTAAAATTGGCAATGTAAATAATAATATTATTACGTATTTTTTCATTTTTTATTTTTTTGAAGCAGAATAAATTGTTGCAACACCCATAGTTTGTGGGGAGTGCTTTACATCTATAAACCCAATTTTTTGTAAAATATTGTTTAAAGCTTTTCCATAAGGAAAAATAGATGCTGAATCTGCTAAATAACGATAAGCTACTTTGTCTTTAGAGAAAATAGTTCCAATTATAGGCATGATCATTTGAGTGTAAAAACGATACCCTTGTTTGAAAGGAAATCTTTCAGGAACTGAGGTTTCTAAAATAACAAAGATTCCCCCTGGTTTTAATACTCTAAGGATCTCGGAAAGACCTTTTTCTAAATTCTCAAAATTTCTAATTCCAAAACTTACGGTTATAGCATCAAAACTATTATCTTCAAAAGGAATATTTTCGGAATCTCCTAGTATTAGTTCAATTTGTTTAGATAATCCTTTTTTTCTATTTTTTCGCGTCCTACTTCTAGCATTCCAGCTGAAATATCTAAACCAATTATTTTTTCAGCTTGTGTATCTTTCATTAGAATTGCCAAGTCACCAGTTCCAGTAGCTATGTCAAGAACCTTTTTAGGATGAATTGATCCAACTAATTTTACGATTCTTTTTCGCCATTGCACATCTATTCCAAATGAGATTACACGATTTAAACGATCGTATTCATGTGAAATCGTATCAAACATTTTAGATACTTGTTCTTTTTGCTTGAATTAGAATTTTTATAAGGTTTTGTGCTAATTGACATAAAAAAATATTTGAAGCAAATATAAAATTTAATTTTGAATGAGGAATAAGGTTCTTAAATGGATAAAAAAGTATTCTTACCCGTAGCGCATTATTAAATTAGATTAATTTTTAGATTGTTAATGTTTCTATTAAAAACGAATCTGTTCAAATATTGTAAGCTGTTAAGGTTGTTATTTTAGAAAGAATCTTTGTTTTGAATTCTAGGAAAGTTTTAGCATAATTCCTTCTTATTTATGAATTGATTACAATTCTGAAAATACCTTTAATAGAACAAACCTCATGTAATTTATATCTGTAATAATGTAAGTTCTGAGAGGTATAAAACCCTTTGTTGGGAAGTGCATAATCTTCTTCTTTTCCTTGAAGAACGAGATATTTTACAGACCTCTAAGGGGATATTAACAATAATAAAATGACTTTCAAATTCGTTAAATTTTTCAATCATCTTAATTCT
This sequence comes from Flavobacterium oreochromis, assembly GCF_019565455.1. NCBI lineage: Bacteria > Pseudomonadati > Bacteroidota > Flavobacteriia > Flavobacteriales > Flavobacteriaceae > Flavobacterium > Flavobacterium oreochromis. The sequence continues at coordinate 443,401 of NZ_CP067377.1, read as the reverse complement.
GATTTTTTCAATGTAAGCAAATAATTATCGTTTTCTTCTGTTATATACACTACGTTCTATTTTAGAACTAATATCAAGTTTTTGTGTTTTTCTAAATAATTGATTTTTAGGCTCTATAGGTTTATGTTTGCCTAAAATGATCAAACTAACGATCACAATGTTAGAAAGTTTCGGTTTTTATGGGTTTAAAATAGAAATTATCAGTTTTTGTAATTTCACAAGAATTAATTCGTCATTTTCTTGTAAGTTGCTCATTGTTGTAATAGACTGGTCATCATTATAACTTAATATTTTTTAGTGTTATGAGCAACTTTTTTATAATGCACTACGGGTTAACATTATAAATGGATACCCTCATAAGATCAAATTTCTATCAAAAACTCCATTTTGTTCAACCCAGAGATTATGTATTAGGAATTTCCTTTGTCAAGTCAAATAGTAATACGTGTTCACCTATTGTGATGCCTTGGTTGTGCAGATAGTCTGCCATACCTGCTGTACAAGCTCTGCCTTCACTATTGGATACTAAAAATACTTCTTGCTCGCCTAGCTCTTTGGTTATTTCTACAAAATTCTCTTTAGCGAATTTTTTACCCGTATCAAAACGGCCTTTTTAAATTCATATAAAAGTCTTTATTATATGAATATTAAAGTATAGGGAAAGAGTATGTTTTAACATTAGTATTATGTCTTTCATTTTTTAAACAATTAGCTGAAACTTCAATGATTAAGCTATCAATACATTTTTTCTCTTTTAATGAATTTATTCGTTTACTTAATGTATTTACATATTTGATTATATTTTCTTCGTTTGAAGCAATTTTTTTATTTTCCAAGAGGCTGTCCTAAAAGTAAAAAATCAACACACAGTTTGTCTCTCCAACGGAAGGAGGAGTTTCATAATCAGTATTATGTGATTTAGCCTGTTCGAGCGGAACTCTTGGGTCTCCCTTTGATCGACTAGAGCAAAGCGACTGGACGAAGTCAAATGACAAGATTGCGGACTTTTTGGACAGCCTCGTTCAGATCCACAGTTTTTGATTCTTTTTTTCTTGCCAAGGAAATTGTACGCGTACTCTACCCATTCTTATAGGGTTGTTGTGATCTACTACATATGCGGTTTGTTCTTGGCAGTTAGAATGGATGTTGTCGTCAAAATAAGGTGGGTCCACATATCAGGGATTTCTACAAATTAGCTGTAATAATCGTTTCCGTTATGAAAATGGTTGATTTCTATGGTTAATTAGTTTATTCTTTCCATTTTTTTCGTGAGTGGCATCATTCAGTGTAAAGCGTTTAGCCATGAGTCGCATTGCAATTTGTAGGGGCTCGTCGCTTTTAGCATCAAAATGTTCTGAAAAAGAAACGCAATAGGCTTTTTCAAAGCTTAATTCTTGTAATTTGCTCATGGCATCTCTTCGAAAGAATATGATGGTTCCATTTTTAGTTTGGCTATGATCAAGCATCCATTGAAGTAAGTTTGATTTTCCATTGCTTTCTATTCGAATGCTGATTTCTCCTCCTTGAGGCATACCTTCTGGTTTTCCTGTGGCATCTATTTCTTGTGTAAAATGATAATCACAACTTAAGATATTGTAAATATTGCCGTCTAGTTCTAATTTTGCTAAAAATGACATAGGTTAATTTTTTATGATGTTGTTATTTAAAATAAAAAAAGAGGCTGTCTAAAAAGTCCGCAATTTTGCCATTTAAGATCGTTTAGCTGTTTTGCTTTAGTTGACCAAGGGAAACTCAAGGGCTACGTTTAAGTAAACGAAGCAAATCGCATAATAGAGATATGGAACTTTTCTTGGGTTTGCATGACAAAAGGTGCGTTTGTTTTACTTCTCGGACACCCTCTTTTTGTTTACTTAGTTAATTATACCCACTCGTTTTCGTAAGCACCGTTTCCTAATTCAATTTTTTTAGCTGAAATAGTGAAGGTTTCAGTTAGAGGGTTTACGCCTGTAGAATCAAAGTTTTCTCTGAATTTTACTACATATGCTTCTGAAAATTTTAATTCTTTTAAAACAGCATCGCTATCTCTTTTGAAGAATTTTACGCTACCGTCTTTTCTTTCAAAAGAATTGGTCATCCACTCAAAGAAAGAAGTGTCTGCTGTTCCTTCAATAGTTAATTCAATTTTACCACCTCTAGTAACGGTAGAGGGTCTACCTGTTGCATCAGTTTCTTGAAATAAACCATAATTTACGTTTAGTACAGTGTACTCTTTTCCAGCTACTGATAGTTTTGATTTAAATGACATAATATAAAAATTTAAAAAAAATTACATAACAATAGTATGTCCATAAGGTGTATGGAGGTGTATTTAAAAAAATAATTTTGGAATGAATCAGGGGATATCCCTTTTTTAATTCTTTAAAAGTGAAGTGTCATAGCCTATTTATTTTTGAATAATAACAACCAATTATGGAAATACAACTAAATCAAATATAAAACATATTTTTAATAAAAACAAATGTTTTGTTAAAAAAAACATGTAAAATAATTTTATTGAGGTAAGTTTAAGAATACTTGTTTTTAATAAGCTCTATGTTTTGTTTAATGTTAGATTTTTTGGGTAAAATAAGTTTGTAGATAGATTTTGTTACTAATAGAGTCGTAATTAAAGGTTGGATTACTTCAACTATAATGAAAGTTATATTAGTTATAATAAAAAAGCGAAATTTCTTAAGAAATTTCGCTTATAAATATTTATATAGGTATGATTGAAAACCTTTATTCTAAAAAAAGAAGAAGTGTTATTTTATGCTAAATAATCCTTCTGGTTTATTTTCTAGAGAATTAAAACGATCAATACATTCTTTTATAATTCTTTGAGCTTCTGTTATATCTCCCCATCCTTGAACATCTACCTCTTTGTTTTCTAAATCTTTATAAACTTCAAAAAAGTGTTCAATTTCTTTTAATAAATGAGGGTTTATATCTGATAAATCATTTAGTTTATTCCAGATAGGGTCAGAAATAGGGACACAAATAATTTTTTCATCTGATCCTTTGTCATCTGCCATATGAAAAACCCCAATAGGTTTAACTTCTACAACACAACCAGGAAATGTAGGTTTAGTAACTAAAACTAAAACATCTAGAGGGTCGCCATCTAAAGCTAAAGTTTCAGGAATAAAACCGTAATCAGCAGGATACATCATAGAAGAATATAACATACGGTCAAAACGCATTCTTTTTAGATCAAAATCATATTCATATTTATTTCGGCTTCCTCTAGGGATTTCCACTAATACGTCAAACGTAGTGATTTTATCAGTAGTCATTATTTTATATATTTAATTTTGAGGGTGCAAAGGTACGTTAAAATTTGGAATATGGAAATTTGAAATGGCAGTTTTTAAATAAATAGTGCTTTATTATTGTTGAAAACGAGTTGGTTAGTAATCATATGTTATTTTTCTGCCTCGTTTTTGAAGGTAATAATGCCATAATAAAAAAGAAGCATAGCTCCTGTAAGGTGACCAGTTTTGAGTATATAGAATGATTTCTTCTTTTGTTTTTAATTCTAATAATTCTTTAAGGGTGTTTATTATAGCTATATCACCTATAGGCAGAACATCTGGTTTGTTTAGGCTGAACATTAGATAGATATCAATCGTCCAATGTCCAATTCCTTTTAACTTGATTAGTTCGTTTCTAACACTTTCGGCTGGTTTAGTTGATAATGTCTCTAGATCTATTTTTTTAGTTGAAATTGCTTCTGCTAAGTGGTTAATATATGTTGATTTTTGTCTGCTAACTCCACAATTTCTAAAATCTTCTTCTGGAGTATTTAGTAAGTTTTCAGGGGTGATTTCTTTAAATTTTTCTTTTAATCTTAAGAAAGTTGCTTTGGCTGAATCTACAGATACTTGTTGCTCTAATATTAATAGAACTAATGTTTGAAAACCTTCGGGTCTAGAGGGTATCATTTCAGGCAAACCATATAGGTCTATGATTTGCCTGAAAATTATATCTTTTTCTTTTAGATACTCAAAAGCTAACATTTTTAAAATTCAGGGAAGAAACCAAAACGCACTCCAAAAGTAGGAGGGATCCCTCCATTAATATCGTTAAAAGCGGAACGCCAAATGAAGTCTATCCTTATAGGTTTGAAATTGCCTAAACCTATATTTTCAATCCCAAAACCGTATTCTGAATAGCCATTAGTTGGTGCATTATAATTGATAGATGAATGGTTAATTGATTTGTTGCTTTGTGAAATACTACCCCAAATTGTTTTATAGAATAAAACTTCTCTTAGTTTTAGTTTTTTTAGTAAAGGAATTCTGTTGAATATATAACCATTAAAATGATGTTCAAATCGTATGGAAAAATATTGGTCTGTTACTAAATCATAATAGTCTAATAATGAAAAAGAATTAGGAGAGATAGAATAAGCTTGATTTACAACGATTGGAGTTAATAAATTTAGAGGTAGTTTTTGAAAGACTTTAGCACCTTCTAATGTGGTTCTTAATACCCCAAAATTGCTTAACTGTAATGGTTTTTCGTATAGTAATTGGATTTTATCATAATTATATTGACCATTAAAAACTCCTTTTAGACCATGGGTGTATTTAAGAGCTAAAGAGCTATATAATCTTCCTGTGTAGGTTTGATCAACTCCAAATCCGTATACGTCTCGTTTAGGGGTGTAAAAGATGCCGCAACTAACGGCAAAATCAGTTAATGTGTTTTTAATTTCTCCATTATAGTCATATGCTATTGAGAAACGGTCATTACTCGCGGATTTCATGTCTCGATGAACGAAACTCAAATTGAACTTTAAGTTGTTGTGTGGTTGATAATCAGTGCTAAATACACTTTTTTCTACATTTGTTAAACTATAGTTTTCTCCTCTAGCAATAATTACATTAGTGCTTGGTCCTGTGGCAATAAGTTCAGATTCTTCTAAACCAATACTGCTTAATTGTAAATTGTCTTTTAAGAAACCTAATCCTAGTGTTATGCGAGGATTGGTGTTAATTAAATAACGGGTGCTTAGTCCAAATTTTATAGCGTGGTCTAATGTACCGTATGCCATGTACCCGTTTACCCTGAATAGATCATTAGGGTTTGTAAAAGTTCTAAAACCAGCTTTTAGTCTGATTCCTTCAACATTGTTATTTGAAAAGGTTTGATATAAAGAACCGTATTGAATGTTTTTGAAGACAGTAAAGTAGCCAGAAGTAAGTATTGTAATTAAGTTGGTTACTCGTCTTATTCTTTTGTTATTACCTAAGTCGGTAATGATTTTTCTAGTGTTGTTTATTCCCGCTTCACGTGTAGTAAGCTGTTTCCAGTAGTCATCTCCTTTTTCAAATTGATTTGCTAATGTTTGTACTTCAATTGTATCATAAAAATTAGGTGCTAGTTCTTGATTGAAAATATAATCAGAGTATAATATGTTTTTTTTCAAATACATTCCTTTTTCTCCGTCTTCTTTTGAGAAAAAAGTAAAATCACCTTCATAAGTTTCTCGTTCAGGTAGGTATACGTCGTTGTCTTGTATAGTGTAAATTTTCTCAATTGAAAGATTTCTTACAAAATTTAGATTTACTTTAGGATTATTGCGAAGATACATCTCTGTAATTGCAAAATTTTTATCGCTTACTTTAAAAGATCCTTGAAAAAGTAAGTCTTGATTGTTTCTAGGGAAATAAAAGATTTCATAGATTTTTTTATTTCCATCTTGAATGCTGTCTTTTAAAACATACTCATATTGGCTATATCCGCGTACTGATAGTGGACTCACGAATGCTTTGTTGAGTATAACTACATCATCATCATATACATCAAATGGCTTAATGAAATTACCTATTTTTTCCATCATAAAGCCTTTGTCTGCTAGACCTGTAGTTCGTTCGCCTTCCGTAACTTCTTTGAATTTGTTTCTTATGTTGTCACCATAAATTTTTTCATTAGTTTCTCTTAAATATGTTGGTATTATATAATTAGGCTGATTCTTTTTTTGTTCAGCGATTTTTATTACACTATCGTAATGATTACCTAAGACTCTTTTTAAGAAAACGCTGTCTAAATTACTCAATCCATTAGCTATTGAAGTGTATTTAGTATATTGATATGATTTAGAAGCTAATAAACCATTTTTCTTTTTGTTTTTCCAGATTTGTTGTAAGATTTTGTAAGCAGGATTTTCTTCTTTTTTTAAGTGTTTTTTAGGTTTGGCTACTACTACAACCTCTTTTAGTTGCTTTGTTGTAGACATCACTACTTTTAAATTATTTATGATAGATGTATTTAATTCTACTTCTGTATCTTCAAAGCCTGTATACTTAACAATAATTGCCTTGTAGTCATTTGTAGATTCAATTTTAAAAACTCCATTTACATCAGAAGAAATACCGGTTTTGCTGCCTTTAAAATAGATATTTGCAAAAGGAAGTGGTAAATTTTGATCGTCGTATATTGTACCACTAACTTTTGTTTGTGCGTTTATAAATAATGTAAAAAACAATATTATAAAAAAACTAATCTTTTTTTGCATATTCTTAAAAATTGATATATACTAACAATAAAGCTCCATCGTTTTTCAAAGATGGAGCTTTATAATAGATAACATGTATATATAGTTATTATTTATATAATACTTTCCTAACCGCTTTAATAACATCTTGCGCGTTTGGTAACCATTCTTTTAATAAAGTAGGAGAGAAAGGAGCTGGTGTGTCAGCAGTTGTAATCCTTTGAATAGGAGCGTCTAAATAGTCAAATGCTCTTTCTTGAACTATATAAGTAATTTCAGAAGCTACTGAAGCGAAAGGCCAAGCTTCTTCTAAGACTACCAATCTATTTGTTTTTCTGACAGAATTTAGAATAGCATCATAATCCATAGGTCGAACTGTACGTAAATCAATAATTTCTACAGAAATTCCTTCTTTTGCTAGTTCATCAGCTGCTATGTAAGCCTCTTTAATGATTTTACCAAATGAAACAATAGTCACATCAGTTCCTTCTCGTTTGATATCAGCTACTCCAATAGGAATCGTATATTCTCCTTCAGGTACTTCTCCTTTGTCACCGTACATTTGTTCTGACTCCATGAAAATAATAGGGTCATTATCTCGTATAGCGGACTTTAAAAGACCTTTTGCGTCATAAGGGGTTGATGGAACAACTACTTTTAATCCAGGGCAATTTGCAAACCAATTTTCAAAAGCTTGTGAATGTGTAGCGGCTAACTGACCAGCAGAAGCTGAAGGTCCCCTGAAAACCATGGGCATAGGAAACTGTCCTGCACTCATCTGTCTCATTTTTGCAGCGTTATTAATAACCTGATCAATAGCACCAACAAGACAAAAATTAAATGTCATATATTCTACAATTGGGCGACAACCGTTCATTGCACTACCTACTGCTATTCCCGAAAAACCCATTTCGGCAATTGGAGTGTCTACAACGCGTCTAGGACCAAACTCGTCTAACATTCCTTTTGAAGCTTTATATGCTCCATTATATTCAGCCACTTCTTCTCCCATTAAATACACCGACTCATCACGACGCATCTCCTCACTCATGGCTTCACAAATGGCTTCTCTAAACTGTATCGTTCTCATAAAATTTTCTTAGATTCTACAAAATGAATCGCAAAAATATAAAAAATTAAACCATCATCAATGAAATTAAAAGAGAAACTAATTAAAAAAGTGATAAAAAATTATTATGCGCGCATAATAATTGTATGTATATTTTAGTTATATTTGTAATTCTATAAATTTTAAACCAATTTGATTAACAATGAAAATATTAGTTTGCATCAGTCACGTACCTGATACTACTTCAAAAATTAATTTTACCAATGGTGATTCAGAATTTGACACTAATGGTGTGCAATATGTAATTAATCCTAATGATGAGTTTGGATTAACTAGAGCAGTAATGTTTCAAGAACAACAAGGGGCTACAGTTACTGTGGTAAATGTTGGAGAAGCAGATACAGAACCAACTTTAAGAAAAGCATTAGCCATTGGGGCAAATGATGCAATTCGTGTAAATGCGAAACCTACAGATGGCTTATTTGTTGCAAAACAATTAGCAGAAGTAATTAAAAATGGGGGGTTTGATTTGATTATTGCAGGAAAAGAATCGTTAGATTATAACGGTGGGATGGTTCCAGGTATGACAGCTGGTTTACTAGGGTATAATTTTATTAATTCTTGTATTGACTTAAAAGTAGAAGGTGATACTGTAACAGCTGCTCGTGAAATTGATGGAGGGAAAGAAATTGTTACTACAGCATTACCTCTTATTGTTGGTGGGCAAAAAGGCTTAGTAGAAGAAAAAGATTTACGTATTCCAAATATGCGTGGAATTATGACTGCTAGAACAAAACCTCTTAATGTAGTAGAGCCTGTAGGGGCAGAAGTTGCTACACAAGCAGTTAAATTTGAAAAACCTGCACCTAAGCAAGAAGTGAAATTAGTAAGTCCAGATAATATAGACGAATTAATCAACTTATTACACAACGAAGCAAAAGTAATCTAATCCATCAAAAGTTGAAAGTAAAAAGTCAAAAGGTAGTTTCTAACAAGTTTCCTATAAGACTTTAGACTTTATAATTTATGACTTAAAATAAAATCTTATGTCAATTTTAATATACGCAGAATCAGCCGAAGGAAAATTCAAAAAAGTAGCATTTGAATTAGCTTCATATGCAAAAAAAATCGCAGAATCTACAGGAACTACAGTTACGGCATTAACTATTAATGCTGGTGATGTTTCGGAATTAGGAAAATATGGGGTAGATAAAGTGTTAAAAGTATCTAGTGATAAACTAAATAATTTTAATGCTAAAGCCTATGCAGATGTAATAAAACAAGCGGCAGAAAAAGAAAGTTCAAAAGTTGTAGTGTTATCTTCTACTACAGATTCTTTATACTTAGCACCACTTGTTGCTGTAAATTTAAATGCTGGTTATGCTTCAAATGTAGTAGCTTTACCAGTAAGTACTTCTCCTTTTCAGGTTAAGAGAAATGCTTTTTCAAATAAAGCTTTTAATGTGACACAAATTGATACTGATGTAAAAGTATTAGCTATTGCAAAAAACAGTTTTGGAATACTAGAAGTAGCAAGTTCTGCTGCTGCTGAAGATTTTGCTCCTGCTATTTCTGATGCAGATTTTGGTGTACAGACTCAATCAGTAGAAAAAGGATCTGGTAAAGTTACGATTGCTGATGCAGATGTTGTTGTTTCAGGTGGTCGTGGATTAAAAGGTCCAGAAAATTGGGGAATGATAGAAGAGTTAGCATCAGTGTTAGGTGCTGCAACAGCATGTTCTAAACCTGTTTCTGATTTAGGATGGAGACCTCATAGTGAGCACGTTGGACAAACAGGTAAGCCAGTTGCTACTAACTTATATATTGCTGTTGGTATTTCAGGAGCAATTCAACATATTGCTGGGATCAACTCATCTAAAGTAAAAGTTGCTATTAATTCTGATCCAGAAGCGCCTTTCTTTAAGGTTGCAGATTATGGTATTGTAGGAGATGCTTTTCAAGTAGTTCCAGTTTTAATAGAAAAATTAAAATCGTTTAAAGCGCAAAACTCATAATTTACTTATTTAAAATAATCCTAAAAAGAGCCATATTATGGCTCTTTTTTTATTAACAGTACAAAGTTTTTTGTTACTTTGCAGGATATATTCACAGCCAAAAAAAATGAGTTTAGTCAGACTATCTATAAAAGGAATTTCATATAGCCAAACGCAAAATGGAGCTTATGCTTTGATTTTAAATGAGGTAGAGGGAGATAGAAAATTGCCTATTGTTATTGGAGCTTTTGAAGCACAGTCAATCGCGATAGCTTTAGAAAAAGAAATTCGTCCACCGAGGCCTCTTACACATGATTTGTTTAAAAATTTTGCAGATCGATTTGATATAATCGTTAAACAAGTTATTATACACAAATTAGTAGATGGCGTTTTTTACTCAAGTATGATTTGTGAGCGTGATAAAATTGAAGAAATTATTGATGCTAGAACTTCTGATGCTATAGCATTAGCATTACGGTTTGATGCGCCAATTTTTACTTATAAAAATATTTTAGATAAAGCAGGTATTTATTTAAGTACTTCTTCAGAAGAAAATATAACATCTGATGAAGATATTCTTTCAGCACCAGAAACGTTTGGAGTTTCACAAGAAGATGATAAAGCATCTGCTTATTCAAAGTTGAGTTTAGCAGAGTTAAATGATCTTATGGAACAGGCTGTTGTAGATGAAGATTATGAAAAAGCAGCTAAGATTCGTGATGAAATAAATAAAAGAGAGCTGTAATTAATAGCTTTTTATTCAATAAGAAGGTATAATGAATTCTTTTTATGATTTACTATTTTAAAGCTTAAAAGCGATAATAATGAAGCAATATTTAGATTTAGTTAAACATGTTTTAGAAAACGGAAATCAAAAAGGAGATAGAACTGGAACAGGTACTAAAAGTGTTTTTGGTTATCAAATGCGTTTTGATTTAAGTCAAGGATTTCCCATGGTAACTACGAAAAAGCTACATCTAAAATCTATAATTTATGAACTTCTTTGGTTTTTAAAAGGGGATACTAATATCCAATATTTAAATGAAAATGGAGTGCGTATTTGGAATGAATGGGCTGATAAAAATGGGGATTTAGGTCCTGTTTATGGTGATCAGTGGCGTAATTGGAATGGTGAAGAAATAGATCAAATAGTAGATTTAATAGAAACTTTAAAGAGAAGTCCAAATAGTAGAAGAATGTTAGTTTCTGCGTGGAATCCTTCTGTGTTGCCTGATGACAAAAAAACATTTGCAGAAAATGTAGCTAATGGGAAAGCGGCCTTGCCTCCTTGTCACGCATTTTTTCAGTTTTATGTAGCAGATGGAAAATTATCTTGTCAGTTATATCAGAGAAGCGCAGATATCTTTTTAGGAGTCCCTTTTAATATTGCTTCATATGCTTTATTAACCATGATGATTGCTCAAGTATGTGATTTGCAAATAGGAGACTTTATTCATACTTTTGGGGATGCTCATATTTATAATAATCATTTAGAGCAGTTAAAATTACAGTTATCACGTGATCCACGTCCATTGCCTAAAATGATTTTGAATCAGCAAATTAAAAATATTTTTGATTTCAAATTTGAGGATTTTACATTAATAGATTACGATCCTCATCCGCATATTAAAGGAGAAGTAGCAATTTAAAAAAACTTTTTAGATGGATATTAATCAACAAGAATTATACGAGTATGCTCGCTTGCGGATTAAGCAAAAAAGACGACTATACTTTCATTTTGTCATATGGTTTACTGCTAGTTTATTTCTCTTATTTGCTAATTATATTCTAAACACATTTCCTAGTTTTAATTGGTCAATTTGGGTTATATCAATTTGGGCTCTTTTTTTTATTTTGCATTTTATTCGTGTTTTTATAACAGAACGGTTTATGAATAAAAAATGGGAGCGAGAACAAATTGAGAAATTAGTTTTTAAACAACAGCGTAAATTAGAACAACTTCAAAAAGATATTCAAAAAAATGCCTAGAAAAATCATATTAATTGCTGCTGCCGGTCAAAATAATGAATTAGGTAAAAACAATGACTTGCTATGGCATTTACCAGATGATTTTAAACATTTTAAAGCATTGACAACTGGACATTATATTGTAATGGGGCGAAAAACTTTTGAAAGCTTTCCAAAACCACTTCCTAATAGAACACATGTAATTGTTACGCATTCTGAAAGGTATTCTGCTCCAGAAAGTTGTCTTGTTGTGGTTGGTATTCAAAAAGCATTAGAAGTTTGTCCTATAGATCAAGATGTCTATATAATAGGAGGAGGTGAAATTTATAAACAGTTTATAGATTTAGCAGATCAAATAGAATTGACTAGAGTACATGGTTGTTTTGAAGCAGATACGTTTTTTCCTAATATTAATAATACTCAATGGGTGCTTAAAAACTCTATTTTTCATCCTAAGGATGAAAAGCACGCATATTCTTTTACTATTGAACGGTATGTTAGAAAATGAGTGATCTTCAATATTTTTAAAATAAACTGTTATAGCTATTAATAATTTTTTTGTTATGGTATAAATAAAACAGTTGACTTAACTGAACTTGAGCTAACTCTGTGCCTAAGTAGTTTAATATATTTCTTGAAAATTTCTCTATTTATATGAAAATTGATAAAAGTAAAAAAATCAGAATAAAACAATCTGTCTTATTCTGATTTCTAATTGTTTGTCTTTTAATAATAAAAGAGTGCTCTATTGGAATTTAGAATAATCCATTAATCTTTGCGTCAATTTTATTAATAATCATACCTAAATCTTCTGGATTGTCTACAAAATTAATATTGTCAACATCAATTATTAAGAGATTTCCTTTGTTGTATGTCTGAATCCATGCTTCGTATCGTTCATTTAATCTGCTTAGATAGTCAATTGAAATTGAATTTTCATAATCACGTCCGCGTTTGTGAATTTGTCCAACCAAATTAGGAATTGAGCTTCTTAGGTAAATTAGTAAATCAGGTGGTCCAACTAGATTTTCCATTAATTCGAATAAAGAAGTGTAGTTTTCAAAATCACGATTGCTCATTAGTCCCATAGCATGTAAGTTAGGAGCAAAGATATGAGCGTCTTCATAAATGGTTCTGTCTTGAATGATTTTTTTGCCACTTTCTCTAATTTTTAAAATTTGACGAAAACGACTGTTCAAAAAGTAAATTTGAAGATTGAAACTCCATCTGTCCATGGAATGGTAAAAGTCATCTAAGTAAGGATTTTCATCTACATCTTCAAAATGTGGTTCCCATTTGAAATGTTTAGATAGAAGTCTGGTTAATGTGGTTTTTCCAGCTCCTATATTTCCAGCAACTGCTATATGCATTAGGGTAAAATAATTTTATAATTGGTAATTCCTTGAGGTGTAAAAATAGCTAAATTTTGGTTTTTGTAATAGAAACTTATAAATGAATTTTGAATATTATCAATTAAAAATGGTTTTTGGTTTTTTATATCAAAAATAAAAAGACTTGTATTTGTTTGATATACAATGTGTTTTTCTTCGTTTATTGATATTTTATCGTATTTAGGTAATTTGGTTATGAAGGTTTTTTTTCCAAAAATATCACACTGATAAAAATTGTTTTCTATATCTGTCCAAAAGAAATAATTAAAAGTGGAATAATAATTTTTAATGGGTTTTTCGAAAATAACTCCAATTAATGAGGTTGTGTTTCTTGTGTAATTATAGCGCAATAATTGTTGGTTGTTTTCGTCAAATAGCCAATAATTATTTAAACTAGATGTTCCAATGGCACCTATTGTAATTGAGTTAATATTATTAAAATCTAATTTTTGTACTTCATTTAATTGATTGTCTAGAGCGATAATAGTATTGAAGTTTTTGAAAAAAATAAGAATTCTTAACGGATTTTGTAAGTCAATTTTAGATATTTTTCCTAATTGAACATTTTTGTATTGGTATTGTTCAGAATCTTTAGATTTGAATAAAGTGTTGTCTTTAGTGTAGTATATAAAGCCTGTATTGTCCTCTCCAATATATTCATCTGCTTCTATTGGTTTAAAACTTATTAATGAAGTTGTAATATTAGGGATTTGGGAAAATATGAGTGGATTTGATAGTAATATTAATATGGATAAAAAATGTTTCATGAAAGAAAGGTATAAAAATAAAAAGAGCCTTGCAATAATTATTTGTAAGGCTCTTTTTGAATTATATTTATCTGAATTATAAATTAAAAGCTGTCTTTATTTTATCTACAAAGTCTAGTTTTTCCCAAGTAAATAATTCAATCTCTATTTCTTTAACTTCTCCAGCAGGAGAAACGAAACGTTTCTTTATTACCTCATTTTTACGTCCCATGTGTCCGTAAGCAGCTGTTTCGGAATAAATCGGGGTTCTTAGTTTTAAACGCTGTTCAATTGCGTATGGTCTTAAATCGAATAACTCATTTACTTTTTCAGAAATTTGAACATCTGTTAAACCGTTTTTAGCAGTTCCGTATGTATTTATGTAAACGTTACAAGGTTTAGCAACACCAATAGCATATGAAACTTGTACCAAAACTTCATCAGCTATGCCAGCAGCTACTAAGTTCTTAGCGATATGACGTGTTGCATAAGCTGCTGAACGATCTACTTTTGAAGGGTCTTTTCCTGAGAAAGCACCACCACCATGAGCTCCCTTGCCTCCGTAAGTGTCTACAATGATTTTTCTACCAGTTAATCCAGTATCACCATGAGGACCACCAATTACAAATTTACCAGTAGGGTTAATGTGGTATTCAATTTTGTCGTTAAATAAGTGTGCGTATTGTGGGTATTTAGTAATAATACGTGGAATCAAAATTTCAATAATATCTTTTTGATTTTAGCTAACATTTCTACTTCTTCAGCAAAATCATCATGTTGTGTAGAAATTACGATAGCATCAATACGTACGGGTTTGTTGTTGTCATCGTACTCTAAAGTAACTTGTGACTTAGCATCAGGGCGTAGATAAGTAATAGCTGAATTTTCTCTGCGTAATTCAGCTAATTCCTGTAATAATTTATGTGACAAGTCTAATGCTAATGGCATATAGTCTTGTGTTTCGTTAGTTGCATAGCCAAACATGATGCCTTGGTCACCTGCTCCTTGTGCATTTGCTTTGGTTTCAAAGTCTGCCTCAGCTGTAATTCTATCTACACCGCGATTGATGTCGTCAGATTGTTCGTGAATAGCAGATAAAACACCACAAGAATTAGCTTCAAACATATATTCGCTTTTAGTGTAGCCAATTTTTTTGATTACTTCACGAGCTATGCTTTGAACATCTAAATAAGTTTTTGATTTTACTTCTCCAGCTAAAATCACTTGTCCTGTTGTAACTAAGGTTTCACATGCTACTTTTGATGCTGGGTCAAAAGCTAAAAAGTTGTCAATTAATGCGTCGCTGATTTGATCAGCTATCTTGTCAGGGTGTCCTTCACTCACTGATTCTGACGTAAATAAATAAGCCATATACTAGTTTTTATTGTCTATGTTAGCGAGGAAAACATTTGCAAGGATTGCCTAAAGAGTAGTAGTACTGCTTTAGCATTTTTTATCCTGAATTTTAAACTAATTATTTAATTTATGTTTTTTATCTTCAGAAAGAGGTTGCAATCAGTTCAAATTTTTCCTCTTAAATTTTGTTATGCAAATGTATGAAAGGAAATTGAATTCCAAATGATTATTAACTTTTTTTTGATTCAACTGTGGTTTTGGAAAAACCTTGTTTTGTAGTTTTTTAATTTGCTTGTCTTTTTTGATTTAGAATTTATTTTGTTTTATTTGTTTTTTTGTAATAAAATTTAGAAAAATAAACTGTTTATTTTATTTTAAAAGAATATTGATCTAATTTTGTCCTGTTTTTGATTTTAAATGAAAAAGTGTTTAAATAAATATATGATGTGTATGATGGGAACCAGTTTCTCCAGAGTTACTATTGTATGAAATTTAAAAATGACAACAGTGCCTCTGCAAATGCAGAGGCTTTTTTTTGAATCAATTTTTGCAATACAATTTTACAATATAGGATATGGAAATAGAAACCTTATTAGCAAATCTCACTCAATATAGTGGGATTAAAGATGCTTATGGAGCAACACATTTGCCCATTTATAATACGGCTACTTTTGATTATAAGCGTCAAGATGATAGTACTGTTTTGTATGATTATTCAAGGACAGATAATCCTACGAGAAATGCCTTAGAAACTATTTTTACAAAAGCTGAAAACGGATATGGCGCAATCTGCACAAGTACAGGTATTGCGGCAATTACTTTATTATTTGAAACCGTATTAAAATCAGGCGATAAAGTGTTAGTAGAAAGAGATTGTTATGGAGGGACTTATAGACTATTAAATATTTTATCAGAAAAAAATAATATTAAAACATTTTATGCTGATTTTACGAATATAGGAGAACTTGAAAATATCTTAATTCATAATAAAATTGCATTGATTTTATGTGAATCACCCACCAATCCAGGTTTGAAGATTGTGGATATAACAGCTATTTCCATTTTGTCAAAAAAGTATAATGTAGTTTTTGCTGTTGATAATAGTATGGCAACGTTTGTTGCTCAAAAACCACTAGAGTTAGGAGCTGATTTTTCAGTTTTTTCAGCTACTAAATACATTTCAGGACATGGAGCATGTGTGGCAGGAGTGATTGTTGCTAGAAATGAACTTTGGTATCAGAAATTGCATTATTATGCTAATGCCCAGGGATTTACACAAAGTCCATTTGATGTTTTTTTAGTCTCCTTAGGGTTGCCTACATTAACTTCAAGAATGAAGACGCAAGAGGAAAGTGCTTTTTATATGGCTCAGGAATTAGTAAAGTTTCCAGAAGTAAAATCAGTTAAGTTTCCAGGTTTACCATCTCATCCCCAGTATGATTTAGTAAAAAGGCAAATGAAAATAATTCCTGCAATCATAACGGTTGATTTTGAAGATCAAATTATAGCAGAATCAATTATTAAAAAAACAAAACTATTTGGAGAAAAAGTTTCCTTTGGAACGGTTGATTCAAGAGCTGAAATTCCAGCGAAAATGAGTCATGCCACCTATTCAGAAGAAGATTTAGAAAAAATAGGATTAACAAGGGCTACCGTTAGATTCTCTATAGGTTTAGAAAATAGACAAGATTTAATACAAGACATCAAGCAAGCAATTGCTTGTACAACTTTTAAAAATTGCTAAATTTATGAGTGATTATTTAAAACATATTCCTTGTGGAGAATCTATACCGTTTAATAATCCACATGCCGTTTCAGTTAGTTTGCCAACTATTCAAGATGTAATTGGCTATGAAGAAGGAAATGAAGAAATAGTAGGAAAGATGCAATCAGGTTATCCTCGATTTTTTAGGAATAAATTAGTTCAACAATTGGTTGATTATGTTAAGAAAGAAAATAAAATAACCGACGATTATTACATCTTACCTATTTCTTCTTATAAAGCGTATAAAATACTTTGTCATCTTATATCTGAAAAATTAGATTTTATTCAATTGCTAGATTGTGTTTTTGTGCTAATAAAAGCTGATAGATGTTTATATGAAACTGTAAAAGGACATATTCGGAATGCAGGGTTAATTATAAGCTCTCGACAAGCAGAAAGAGTTTTGTTATACTTGGGGTTTATTAGGTCTATTTATAAAGAAAAAGAATAGAATTATTAGAAGCTAATAATACTATTTATAAAGTTTTAAGTCAAGCATACGGTGTAACTAATGATAATATATTACTAACGAATTCAGGAGCTAATGCTGTATTTTCAGTTTGTGAAGCTATAATTCAATCTGGGATTTCTGAAGAGAAAGATTGTGTAGTGCAATTAGGCTGGTTATATTTAGATACGATGGAAGTAATTCAGAAAAGAAGTTTAAATAGTTATTGGCAAGTAGACGTGTATGATTTAGAAACTTTAGATTTTTGGTTAAATGAAAATCATAAAAGAGTTTCTTTATTAGTAACAGAAGTAGTTTCTAATCCCAAATTAGATTGTGTAGATGTAAAAAAACTTTACTCTATATGTAATAAATATAAGATAAAATTGTTGTTAGATATAACACTTATTACTCCATTTAATTTTAAAGTTTTAGAATATTGTGATATAGCTGTTGAAAGTCTATCAAAATTTGCTTGTGGAAATGGAGATGTACTGATGGGGGCTATTGTATCTAAAAATATAGGTTTGTTAAATAAAATTAAACGCTATATTATAGAACCTTTTCAGGGAGAGATAGAAAGATTAGGAGTTGAAATAATAGATTATGAAAATAGAGTAGAAAAAATATCTTTATCAACACAAACTTTAATTGATTTTTTTAATAATGAACCAAAAGTAAAAGAAGTATTAAGTGTTAGAAGTTTTAAATCCTATGAAAACTATAAGAAAATCGCTGTTTCAAATAGAATTCCAGGGTTGATATCTATAGTGGTTGATAAAAAACTTTCAGATTATTATGATTTTTTAGAAATTCCTAAAGGTCCCAGTTTAGGTACAGAGTTTACTTTGGTAATGCCTTACGTGTATTTGGCGCATTATGATTTATTAAAAACAGAAGAAGGGATGGATTATTTGTTAGTAAATGGATTAGAGCCTGAGTTGTTGAGAATTTCGGTTGGATTAGAGATAATTGAGGATATACTTGTTAAATTTAACAAAATGTTTACAATTGTAAGTTAATAAATAGTTAAATAAAAGTTAAAAAAAAATACAGGAAAATATTTTTCTTCAATAAACGTTGTCAAAACAGTCAAATCTAGTGTTTTGTTTAAAATGTCTAGGTTTTATTAGGCAGAATGATAACTAAAAATATAATATCAATCAAATGGAGAGAATTATTTTTGTTTTAAAAGATTGTTATTTTTCAATTTCAGAATTACCACCTGTATTACAATTAGCAATAGTTTTAAGTTTTGTTTTTATTTGTGTTTATGCTATAACTTTTTTGAATCTAGTGTATTTAAACTGGGAGAAAAAAACAGTAGCAATTCAAAAAAAGACACTTAATCTGATTTATTTACAAAAAATAAAGAAATAGTATATTCTCCAAAAGAATATACATTAGAAGATATTAAGCTTGTTTTTGAAAATAAAAAAGAATTTAAAAAATCACATAAACTATTAATTACAGAAACTATTATTGAATTGATAGATGAAGATCAAGTGTATGATTTACATAACTTTAATGAGGTTTTGTATTTCTTTGATTTAAAGTCTTTTTGGGAAGAAAGATTATTAAAAGGAAACCTCAAGACGAAGTTAGAAGGACTTTCCCAAATTATAAAATTAAGATTAACTATATCTGAATCTGTAATTATTTCCTTAGTTTATGATAAAAATGAAGCCCTACGTAAAAAAGCAAGAAAAGCTTATATATATTTGAGTAAACACGATCCATTTCGTTTTTTTAATGAAGACTTTGATAGTGAATTTACAGAATGGGATAAAATACAAATTCATGAAATTCTTTTAAAAAGATCAAAAGAGTTTATTCCTAATTTTGCTCAGTGGATTACTAGAACAGAAAATATAGATTTAAAATGCTTTTTTATATATGAGACCTCTTTTTATAAGCAGCAAGATAATCTACCCTTTTTATTAACGCTTTTAACACAAACTACAAATTCTAAAGTTCGAAAAGCTTTGATAGAAGCAATAGGTATTCTTCAAAATAATAATATAGAAGACGCTTTAATTGCAAATTATGATTTTGAACCTATATCTGTTCAGCATAGTATCATAAAAACAGTTACAGAAACCAAGCCCGAAAAAGGATTAGAGTTTTTAAAATCAGCTTTTTATAAAACTTTTGATACTAACTTGAAAATCACAATAGGAAGAGCCATTTATAATTATGATAATAAAGGGGCTAATCTAATTGATGAAATGGAATCTGAGATTAATGATGGTTTTGAAAACTTAATTTTCAAACATATTAAAAACCCATTAATAAAAGTTTAACCCTTTTCAAAAACTTTAAAATTTAATATTAACTGTATGTCAAAAAACTTACGGGAACTATAACTATAACTATGGCTGATATTTTTCAAAACGTAATTTTTCTTTATGCCTCAATGCTTACCATAATATATTTTATACTCATTATTTATGGATATAAAGAAATAAAAAAATACAAAGAAAACCAGAGCAAAGAAATGGATGAAAATTTCTTAAAAACACCCTTTGCTCCAGGAATTTCTATTGTAGCACCTGCATATAATGAAGAGATGACTATAATTGATAATGTTCACTCCATGCTTACTTTAAATTATCCAAAGTTTGAAGTAGTCATTGTTAATGATGGGAGCAAGGATAAAACATTAGATCTATTAATAGAAAATTTTGAGTTAGTAGAAACCCCTTTTGCTTATGTAGAAAAGATAAAAACAAAACCATTAAAAAGAATTTTAAAATCTACAAATCCTGCATATTCAAAATTAACAGTCGTAGATAAAGTAAATGGAGGGACTAAAGCAGATGCTTCTAATGCAGGTATAAACGCTTCTAGTTATCCCTATTTTTTGTGTACTGATGTAGATTGTATATTGTCTCGTGATGCACTTATTAAAATGATTAAACCTATTTTAATTAATAAAACACAAGTTATAGGAGTAGGAGCTACCTTACGTATGGCTAATAGTTGCGTTATTCAAAATGGAGTTGTTACCCAAGTCAAAGTACCTAATAGAATAATTCCTCTTTTTCAAGAAGTAGAGTATTTAAGAAGTTATCTAATAGGAAAAATGGGATGGTCTAGGATAAATGCTATTGGGAATATTTCTGGAGGATTAGGCATGTTTGATAAATCTGTAGTGATTGCTGCTGGAGGATATGATCCCTCATCACATGCAGAAGATATGGATTTAACCACTCGTATTATAGGATATATGTGTAATTTTAACAAAGACTATAAAATTGTTCAAATACCTGATACTTGTTGTTGGACAGAAGGTCCTCCTAATATTAAAATATTAAATAGACAAAGGACAAGATGGGCTCGTGGATTATTACAAATATTTACTGTTCATAGAAAATACCTTTTTAATCCAAAGTATAAACAATTAGGAATGATTACTTTACCTTATACTTTGTTTTTTGAGTTTTCCGCACCACTTATAGAATTAGTAGGATATTTGTATACTCTATACCTTTTAATAACAAGAGGAATAAATATATACACTGCAAGTATAATGCTAACTTTTGTTTACCTATTTGGAATATGTCTTTCATTAATAACTATTTATTTAGATAAACTAGTACAAGAACAATATAGAACTTTCAATGAATATTTAAAATTATGTTTTTTTACTTTAGTAGAACCTTTTATTTACCATCCTCTTATTGTTTTTTACAGCCTGAAAGGATATGTAGATTTCCTATCTCGTAAAAAATTTGAATGGGGTCAAATGACACGTCAAGGTTTTGCCCAAAATAAAACAACAGTTGTTAATCCAGAAAATCAAGAAGTTCAATAAACGTATAAAAAAATGTTATCAAAAAAATACCTCTTATTATTAGTTTTTTTTCTTTCAATATATTCTATAAATGCTCAAGATACAATGGAAGATTATGCTATTATGGCAAAAAAATATTTTAAAAAACAAGAATGGCAAAAAGCTAAAGAAATTATTGAAGAAGGATTAAGACAAGATGATACAGATTCTAATTTAAGAATGTTATTAGGTAGATACTATTATGTTAAAAAGATTTTCAAAATGCTCGTTATCAATTAGTCAAATCATTACAATATGATAAAACGAATTTTGATGCAAAGCATTTACTTGTAAATGTAGAAATGAACTCCAAACATTATTCTAGTGCTATTTGTTATATAAATGAATTATTAGAAGTAAATCCCTATTGGAAACAATTATGGTTAAAAAAAATAGAAATATACAGATTACAAGGGAATATAACAGAAACCACTAGAATGCTAAGACGCTTAAATCAAATATATCCAGAAGACGAAGGTGTTCAGAAAGATTATATATATAATACACAACAAGAAATAACACGTCTTAAAAAAGAAGGAAAGTTTAATGAAGCTGTTACCTTAGCAGAAGAATTGGCAAAAATAGATAATAAACAAGCGGATATTTATGTAGATATAATAAATAGCTTATTAACAGCAGGAGACAAAGAAAAAGCTCTTTTATATGCTGAAAAAGGAATTCAAAAATTTCCAGAAAATAAAATCTATATCACTAAAAAAGTAGCCATCTTATCAGAGATGAATAGAAATGCAGAAGCATTAGAGTTTTTAAAAAGAAAAATGTCAAAAAAATCAGATTCTCAACTTCAGAAAAGTTATGATGAACTAGTAGTAGAATCAGCAAGAATACAAAGTAATAATGATCCTTATACACTATATGGTAAAATTTTAGAGAAAAACCCAAAGGACGAAGAAGCATTAACCTATTTGCTAAATAATGCGATAAGTAAAGGCTACTATAATGACGCACTTGATTTTATAGCAAAAGCAAAAAAAATAAAAGGAGAAACAAAAGAACTGTTGTCAAAAGAATATTTCGTATACAAACAATTAGGAAACGAATCTAAATCAAATCAATTACTACAAAAATTATATGCCAAGTTTCCAAATGATTCTGATGTTAAAGATGATTTTATAGCTTTTCAGTATAATACAGCTAAACAGCTTATGTTAGAAGGAAATCATCTTGAAGCAATTGATTTATTACAGAAGATTTCAAATCAAAGAAAACAAAATGATTATTATGAACCCGCTAAACTAGGTTTGTTCCAATGTTATTTAAAAACAGGATTATATGATAAAGCTCTCGTTATTATTAATGAGTTTTTAAAAGAAAAACCAAATGATGATTCTAGAAATTTAAAAAAAATAAATGCACTTGTAGCTTCAGAAGATTATACAAATGCTTTTGACATGTATCTAGAACTTATCGAAAAATCAACTGAACCTAAAAAAACTATTTATGCAAATGGTTTTGAAGAAGAAGGTTTAGCCTTTATCAAAAAAGCAATAGAAGAGCAAAATATAGACGAAGCATATGATGTTGTAAAGAAGATACTTCTGGTAAAGCCTAATAGTAAATTAGGGTTACAATATGCTATCAGTCTTTCGTATCAGATGAAAGATGATGTAGCAATGCTAGACGCAGCTAAAGAAGCCACAACAAGATATCCAGATAACTTACAGTTTAAAGTAAAATTAGCTGAATCATATACAGCCCAAAAGAAATATGATAATGCAATTCAACTTGTAAGTCCGCTTTTAGAAAGATTTCCTCATAATAAATCATTAGTAAATATATATTCACAAAATGCTCATTTTAAATCAAAAGAATTCATTAAGAAAAAGAAAATGATGCAGCATTACAATTAGTAAATTCAGCATTGCATTTTGATAAAGACAACAAAGAATTAAAGTATGATAAAGGATTACTATTAGAAACAAAAAAAAGTTTTTGATTCAGCTTATTATTATCAAAAACAATACGAACCATCTCTAATGGAATTACCAGATTTTAGAAGACATTTAGCAGTATTAGAAAATAAAACTTTTAAAAATGAAATAGGAGTTTACCATTTAAGAAGTAGAATCCAAGGAAGTCAAGAATTTTCATCTATCTCTACAATGGAATATATGTATAAGGGAAATAAAAATACATATACTTTTCGATTAAATTATTCAGGTAGAGATGAAGGGGCAGGTATTCAGCCCATAGTTGAATGGTATCATCCATTTAATAATAAATTTTATGCTAAGTTAAATCTTGGATACGGAACTAAATATTTTGCTAAAATACAAACACAATTATCATTATATAAAACCTTTGGTAATGATTATGAACTAGAATTAGGATTAGGTTTCAGACAATTACCAGATCAGATTAATATGATTCAAGGAGGTATAGGATTCTCAAAAGATTGGCAATCTATATGGTGGAATATAAAAGCAGGTATTTTTTCTATAGATAATACAATGTTTTATAACTGTAGTACAGATGCAAGATTTTATGTCTTTAACGAAAAAAGAAGTTGTTTACAAGTTGTAGGTTCAGTTGGTACAGTTTCTGATTTACAATCATTAAATTTTAACTTATATAATACTTGGAATGCTTTTAATACAATGGTAGGAGCAGGGCCCAAATATATGATAAATTCACATTTTACAATTGGACTACTAGGTAGTTGGAACACAATAAAAATATCCGAAAAAAATTATACAAACATGTATAATTTATATTTTCAAACTCAAATTTCATTTTAGCATCATTTTCTCATAACAGACTATATATTATGAAAGAAATATTTGCATTCTATATAACTATTGCTAAGCTCTGTTTAGCAATAGTTGTCTTTTTTGTATCATGTGGTTGCTCTTTAAAATCATCTATTGAATCACAAGACGTCAAATTATATTCTGATAAATATAAGATCATATTTGATTATAATACCAAATTAACAAAAATAGAAAAAGACTACTTCTATCATGAGTTTAAAAAAGATCTTCAATTCCTGAAATAATTTCTCAAGATAAAAATATAAAAGGTTTATTAATAAAAGTAACTCTGTCTCCAACTCATTCGTATGATTATCAAATAAAAATATTGGGAAATAATGAAATTCAGTTGATTGCAAATTCAGATAAAAATTTAAAATGGTTGTTTAACCAATTTTTAAAAAAATTAAGTATCCAAGACGATCGAATTAGAACACAAGACTTATTACCAGCTATTATATCAATAAAAGAAAGTCAAGTTAATTTCTCATTTGAATACAGAGAACCTCATTTTAATCCTGTTTTACAACCAGATGCAGACATAAAATACAACTCTAATAATGTTGAAAATGATTGGGGAATTTGGGGACATAATTTAGGTAAATTGTTTGCTAATCAAGATGATCCTAAAACTTTTGCTTTAGTTCAAAACAAAAGAAATAATTTACAAATATGTTTCTCTTCTGATGCTAGCTATAACATTATAAAAAATTATATAGTAGATAATTTTGGATTTTATAGTGATAAAAAATATTCATTTATGATTATCCCTAATGATAACAAACTAGTTTGTCTAGATTCTAAATGCAAACATTTAGGTAATACAAGCTATAATGCAACTCCTGCTGTTATCTACTTAATCGAAAAATTAGCAAAACAATTTCCTCAGTATAATTTTTTTACAACAGCGTATCTTACAACAGAAACACCTCCAGAAAAACATCTTTCAAAAAATGTAGGAGTAATGATTAGCACCATTGATTTTCCAAAAAATGTACATTTTGAAAATAAATCAGAAGTAATAAAATTTGAAGAAAAACTATTAAAATGGAAACAAAAGGCAGATACAGTTTATTTGTGGGATTATGCTTCTAATTTTGATGATTACCTTACACCATATCCGTTTTTTTATCGTTTACAAAAACAATTAGAGTACTTTAAAAAAATGGGAATAAAAGGAGTATTCATTAATGGGAGTGGTTATGATTATACCAGTTTTCAAGAACTAAAATCATTTGTAATCTCTTCATTGTTATTAGATTGTAATTTAAAAATAGAAGATTTAGTAAAAGGATATTTTAAACAAGAATTCCCTCAAAATCATGAGTTATTATCAGAATACTATTTAGAGTTTGAAAAATTAGCAGAAAAAGAAAATTACCCTTGTTATATTTATGATAAAGGAACAAAAAATCTAGACTCTTCAACCTTTATTGTTTTTTATAAAAAATTAGCTAAATCAATTGATTCAACTCAAATTAAAGAAAGATCTAAATTAAAAGAATTATTAATAGGCTTGAGTTTTACATATTTAGAAATTTTATTAGAAAATGGAAATCAAAACAATGGTTATTATACCATAGAAAATAACACAATTAATATAAAACCAGAAGTAATAGAAGTATATAGTAAATTAAAACAACATTTAAATTATCAAGATTTTAAAAATTTTAAAGAAGAAGATGGTTCTATTCAAGCTTTTTTAAAAGAATTTGAAGAAAAAATCATAAAGAGTAAACATCCATTAAATAAATTATACGGGAAAAAAATAGAAGTACTTTCAAAGCTAGATGAAGATTATACAAATATAAACGTTCTAAATGACAACTCAGAAGGCTTCATATCAGACTATCATCATGGATGGCTTTTGACAAGCCAAGAAGATTTAGCTGTTAGACTTTCCAGTATAGAAGTTAATAACGCGACTCTAAAAGTAAGTTTTTTAAATAATCCAGATTTAAAAATTTTTCTACCAACGAAAGTTCAAGTGTATAAAAATGGAGCTTTATATGCGGAATTAACAGATACCTCTGATTCTAAAAAGAAAAAAGAATTGGAGTTTTTATCACAAAAATAACAATTCTTCAAAAAGATAATATAGAAATAAAAGTAATAACTAATGCCCAAAACAAAAAAAACAGCTTGTGATGAAATACAATTATTTTAATCTTTTAACAACATCTTCATTTCAAAAAAACGTATCCATTTTTTTATCTCTTTTATTTTTTATTAGCTGTGAAAAAGAAGGTCAAGCAACAACTATTGAAGTAAAAGATCCCCAAAGACATTATTTTCCAATAGCTCAAGGAGAAAAACTTCATATTGTATATCCTATAAAAAATAGCGGGAAAAATTTGTTAGAAATAAAAGAAATTCAAACTTCATGCGGATGTATTATTGTTGATGATTCTAATATAAAAAATATAGTGCCCCAATCCACAGGCTACTTACATTTTGAATATGATACTAATAAAAATACAGGTTATGTTCAACATCAAATTTATGTTTATGGTAACTTTCTTCCAAATAATAAAATAGAACTAAATTTTGATACTCATGTAGTGCCAAGTAGTTTACATTCAAAAGATTATGAAGAACTTTATAAAGAAATTCAAAATTCTAATACAGATGTAGAAAAACTGAATTATGGATTAGAGAGACAAAAGAACTATTATGTTGGTGATAAACCAGAAGAATAATATTATTTTTCGGTAATATGTAGATATTTTAGATAAAATGTAATTAAATCTTTTTAATTGCTTAAAAGATTATTAAAATATGATTAGCTCTTTTATTATAAAAAATAACCTATTATATTTGTCTTGTAATTATGAAACGAAATAGAAAAAATATCAACTGTTGTATCTGCTGCTCAAATTCTTGAGGGGTAGATTTGTTGTATATATAAATAAAAGCAATAATTAAAACTCCTCACCATCGTGAGGAGTTTTTTTTGAAATAAAGTAAATAATAAAATGAAAAATAATAAAAACATAATAATAAAATTTAACGCAAATACTGCTTCTTGCTGTTGTTGTTGCCAACTTCGGTGGGAGGACTGTATTGTGTAAATTAATCTTTGGTTGTATTTATAATTGTGCGGGCCTCTTGAATTTCAAGAGGTCCTTTTATTTTAAAAAACGTTATGACAGAACAAATAAAAAACTTTTTAAACTATTCAAATGACTTAGGTGAAAGCCTTCGTTTTTTAAGTGAAAATTTTACAGGTAAGATTGTTTTTTCGACCAGTTTCGGTATCGAAGATCAAGTAATCACAAATGAAATTTTTACCCATAAAATCAAAAATATCGAGGTATTTACTTTAGATACAGGAAGGTTGTTTACAGAAACGTATGCGGTTTGGGATAAAACCACTTTGCAATATGGAAACAAAATAAAAGCGTATTATCCTGAAGCTTCTGCAATAGAGAATTATGTAAATGAAAATGGGATTAACGGATTTTATGCTAGTGTTGAAAATAGAAAACAATGTTGTCATATTCGTAAAGTAGCCCCTTTAAACCGTGCTTTAGAAGGAGCAAATCTATGGATAACAGGGCTTCGTGCAGAACAATCACAAAACCGTCAAAACGTGCAATTAGTTGAATGGGATCAACATCTAAAGCTATACAAATACAACCCATTGCTCCACTGGACACTCGATGAAGTAGTGAATTATTTAAAACAAAATGGAGTTCCTTACAATACGCTACACGACAAAGGATATGTAAGTATAGGTTGTGCACCTTGTACCAGAGCCATCAAAGAAGGAGAAGATTTTAGAGCAGGTCGATGGTGGTGGGAAGATCAATCAAAAAAAGAATGCGGATTACATAAATAAGAATGTTAGAAATTGGTTTCAAGTTTCAAGTTGTTGGATGAAAATTATAAATAACAACTAATATGTATAAACCTGAAACTTGAAACGAAAAAAACTTGAAACAAATAAAAAAATATGAGCAATACTACAGATTACTTAGAACAATTAGAAAACGAAGCCATTTACATACTTCGTGAAACAGCAGCACAGTTTGAAAAACCAGCCTTGTTATTTTCGGGAGGAAAAGATTCTATTGTATTAATTCATTTAGCCTTAAAAGCCTTTCGTCCAGGGAAATTTCCTTTCCCATTAGTACATATCGATACAGGACATAACTTTCCTGAAGCTTTAGAATTCCGTGATAAGTTGGTAACACAAATTGGAGAAAAACTAATTGTAGGAAGTGTAGAAGATAGTATCAAAAAATACAACTTGAAAGAAACTGCGGGTCGTTTTCCTTCTCGCAATGCTTTACAAACCTACAGTTTATTAGATACCATTCAAGAAAATGAATTTGATGCTTGTATAGGAGGTGCTAGACGTGATGAAGAAAAAGCAAGAGCAAAAGAAAGAATATTTTCTGTAAGAGATGATTTCGGGGCTTGGGATCCTAAATTGCAAAGACCCGAATTATGGAATATCTTAAATGGAAAAATCCAAAAAGGACACAACGTGAGAGTTTTCCCCATTAGCAACTGGACGGAATTAGATGTATGGAATTACATCAAGAAATATAATATCGAGTTACCAAGTTTATATTTTGCCCACGACAGAGAGTGTATTGTCCACCAGGACAAATTGGTGGCAACTTCAGCATTCATTCAGCCACAAGAAGGAGACCAAGTGGTGATAGAAAAAGTGCGTTACAGAACCGTAGGAGATATGACGTGTACCGCAGCAGTTCCTTCACACGCAGCAACGATTGACGATATTATAGAAGATATCATTCAAACGAGAATCAGCGAAAGAGGACAAACAAGACTAGACGACCAACTTTCTGAAGCCGCAATGGAAGACAGAAAAAAACAAGGATATTTTTAAAGTTAGAATTTAGAAACTAGAATTTAAAAGAAGAAGGAAACTTGAAACCTGAAACTTTTGAACTTGAAATAAAAAATAAAATGAACACATTACGATTTATAACAGCAGGAAATGTAGATGACGGTAAAAGTACTTTAATAGGAAGACTTTTATATGATTCTGACAGCATACATACAGACCAATTAGGAGTTTTACAAAAACAAACCAAACAAGAAGGAGTTGATATCGATTTGTCTTTAATCACAGACGGACTTCGTGCCGAAAGAGAGCAAGGAATCACGATTGATGTAGCGTATAAATATTTTTCAACCTCAAAAAGAAAATTTATTATCGCTGATGCACCTGGACACGAGCAGTATACCCGCAATATGATTACAGGAGCTTCAAATTCTGATTTAATCATCATTTTAGTAGATGCTCGCAAAGGAATAACCGAACAAACAAGACGTCACGCTAGCATTGGTTCTTTAATGGGAATTAAAAAAGCAATTATTGCCATCAACAAAATTGACTTGTTGAATTATTCCGAAGAGACTTTTACTAAAATTCAAGCCGATTTTGAGCAAATTAAATCAGAGTTACATTATAACGAAATTATCTACATCCCTGTAAGTGCATTGGTTGGAGATAACGTCGTAAACACTTCTGAAAATACACCGTGGTATAACGGAAAATCAATCTTAGAAACCTTAGAAAGTGTTGCAATTGAATCTACCGATGATTTACCTTCTCGTTTTCAAGTGCAATGGGTTATCCGTCCAAAAGATGAAGCCAACCACGATTATAGAGGCTATGCAGGACCCGTATTGAGCGGTAACTATAAAGTAGGAGATAAGGTAAAAGTATTTCCAGCCAATATTGAAACCACAATCACAAAGATTGAAAAAAATCAAAAGGAAGTAGAACAAGTCTTTGCAGGCGACAATGTGGTATTGCATTTTGATAATAATATAGATATAAGTCGGGGTGATACTATCGTTTTAAATAATCAACTGCCTAGAGAAGCCAACCAAATTGATACGTGGGTGTCTTGGTTAGATAACTCCGATTTGCAAGTAGGAAAAACCTATTTACTTCAACATAGATTCAAAACCGTTCGTGTAAAAATCCAACAAGTAAATAGAAAATGGAATGTTAATGAGTGGCAATTTACTGAGGCAGATACAGTAAAATTAAACGACATCGCTCAAATCAATCTACGTACTAACCAATATTTGTTTTTTGATTCATTTACTCAAAATTCAAAATCGGGGAACGCTATTTTAATAGATGAAACGACTAATAATACCGTTGGGGCTTTAATGTTTTTATAAGATGTCATACTCAATTTACATTAAGAATCAAGAAAGAGCAAAAAACCCCATCAACAAAAATCAAGTTGAAAGATGGGTAGATGATTTAATCAATTGGTTGTTTGATATCAATCAGGAATACAACAACTATCGCTTCTTTCAAAATAAAGAAAAGTTGCTTCAAATAAAATTGCAAGATATACTCGCAAAAACGGTTGAAGATACCAATCAAATTGTGGTGTATGCCAACTTTTTCTTCGAACAAATAGAAGATTTACATTACGTTCTTTTAAATGATTTAGAAACGATTGTCAATTTTGACCCAGCGGCAAAATCTAAAGAAGAGGTTTTGGTTGCTTATCCAGGATTTTTTGCCATCACGGCGTATAGAATTGCTAACGTGTTTTGGAAACTAAACGTACCCGTAATTCCTAGAGTGATTTCTGAATATGTGCACAGTCGAACAGGAATTGATATCCATCCAGGTGCAGAAATAGGAGAAAATTTCTTTATTGATCACGGAACTGGAATAGTAATAGGTGAAACCACAAGAATAGGCAAAAATGTAAAAATCTATCAAGGAGTAACACTAGGTGCATTATCAGTTTCAAAAGAAGCTGCAACTGCACAAAGACATCCAACCATAGAAGACAATGTAACTATTTATGCTAATGCAACCATTTTAGGAGGAAAAACTACAATTGGAGCAAATTCGGTGATTGGAGGCAATGTTTGGTTAACCCATTCGGTACCTGAAAACTCTTTGGTCTATCACAAAAGCGAAATAGAAATCAAATCAAAAAGCGAGTTCCCAGAGCCGCTTAATTATGTGATTTAGTGAGTTTAGTAAAAAGTGATTAGTAATTAGTGAAAAGGTAAACGGAAAACTTGAAACTTGAAACAAATAAAATGAAAATGGTTTAAACAAAACTTTAAACCTTAAACTTTAAACTTAAAAAGATGAAAACAAATAATATCTTAGATACCATAGGAAATACTCCAGTAGTAAAAATTAATAAATTATACGGAAACAAAAACGTATTTATCAAATTAGAAAGAACAAATCCAGGAAACAGTATCAAAGATCGTATTGCTTTAGCAATGATTGAAGATGCAGAAGCAAAAGGATTATTAAAACCAGACAGCGTAATTATAGAGCCTACCTCTGGAAATACGGGGATAGGTTTAGCATTAGTAGCTGCTGTAAAAGGATATAAAGTAATCCTTGTAATGCCAGAATCAATGAGTGTAGAAAGACGTAAGTTGATGGAAATTTACGGTGCCGAATTTGATCTAACTCCTCGTGAAAAAGGGATGAAAGGAGCCATCGAACGTGCTGCCGAACTAGTATCGCAAACGCCAAATGCTTGGTCGCCTTCACAATTTGCTAACCAAGCCAATGTTGAAGTACACAAAAGAACAACTGCTCAAGAAATTCTAGCCGATTTCCCTGATGGATTAGATTACATCATCACAGGTGTTGGAACAGGCGGACATATTACTGGGGTAGCTTCAGTACTAAAAGAAAAATATCCAAACCTTAAAGTAATAGCGGTAGAACCAGAATTATCACCCGTATTAAGCGGTGGTAGTCCGTCACCACACCCATTACAAGGGATTGGAGCAGGTTTTGTACCAGAAATTTACCAAGCTGGTTTAATCGATGAGGTTATTCAAGTAAGCAAAGATGATGCTTTTGAATACGCCAGAAATATCGCTAAAAAGAAGGGATTTTGGTAGGGATTTCCACGGGTGCTTCCTTAGCTGCAGTAGCAAAAAAAGCGGCAACTTTACCTGACGATGCCACTATCTTAACCTTTAACTACGATACTGGAGAGCGATACCTTTCAATCGAAGGATTGTTTTAATTCATTTAGACCTAACAGGTTTTCAAAATCTGTTAGGTCTGTAATAGAGAGATTAGTTTAATCAATAAAATTTAGCCAAAACCTAACAGGTTTAACTCTCAATCGGGTCAAAAATGGCTCGACAGGGACAACTCATACCTAAAACAATGGAAAGAAGTATAAAAAATAGAGGAAAAGTAATTTTAGCAGGTGCAGGACCAGGTGATCCTGAACTGATTAGTTTAAAAGCTTTGAAATACTTACAAAAAGCAGATGTAGTCTTGACTGACCGACTAGTATCGCCTGAACTTATTGAGGAATATGCACGCAAAGATGCCGAAATTGTGTATGTGGGTAAACAATGTTCTAAAGGAGTTTGGACACCACAGCAAGATATCAACGAACTAATTGTTCTTTTTGCACAACAAGGAAAATTAGTACTTCGCCTTAAAGGAGGAGATTCTACTCTGTTTTCAAATATTTTAGACGAATTACAAGTACTAGTTGAAAATGAAATTCCATACGAAATTGTTCCAGGGATTTCGGCTGCCTTTGGCGCTGCGGCTTATACAGGAATGCCATTAACGGCTCGTGGCTATTCTCGCGGACTCCGCTTTCTTACCTTGTATGAGTTGGAACACGTAGAAAGTCAACAATGGACCGATTGGGCAACCACAAATGACACACTCGTTTTTTATATGAGTGGTCAAAAACTAAATGTTTTAGCTCAAAAGTTAATGGAACAAAATATTGACCCTGAAAAAGGAGTTGCGGTCATCCAACAAGCGACTACACCTAATCAAAAAACTAATGTTTTTTCGTTTAAAGATATATTGAATAATACACTACCACAATTTGCTTATGTACCCACTTTAATTGTAGTAGGAAGTGTAGTGAATTTACACCAACAATATGCTTGGTTCGAAGAAAAAACAATCACTGAATCTTATTTCGATAATCATAAAACTATCTATCAAAATGCTATCTGAAACTAAAAACAATTTACTCCAACAATTGGTGCAAAATGCAACCAATGAAGAGCTTATCTATGCTAAAGGATTTTTGGCAGGTTATTTAGCCAAAAACTTCGGAATCAAGACAGCTGGAGCAGTACCTACAAATCAAAACGCATTGGCAGCTGTAGCCGTTAAACCCTTAATTGTATATGGGACCGAAACAGGAAATTCAAAAAAGTAGCTTCGCAAATCCAAGCCACTTTCAAAAAGAATAAAATTCAAGCTAAAAGTGTTGATGTAGCACAATTTGATATAGCAAAACTAAAAAAGAAACTCTAGTTTTATTTGTAGTAAGTACCCAAGGCGAAGGAGAATTTCCTCAAAACGCCGTTGGTTTTTACGAAGCATTAAAAGCCTCCACAGAAAAATTAGATACGGTATCTTTTGCCGTTTTTGGATTAGGAGATTCCTCATACCCATTGTTTTGTAATGCAGGGGTGTTATTAGATGAGGTTTTAGCCGAAAAAGGTGCAAAACGCTTACTTCCTTTAGTAAAAGCGGATGTAGATTATGCGAGTTTAATCCCTACTTGGGAAGCTGATTTACAAAATGCTTTTGGGGCTGCTACAACTTCAATACTAGCGGAAGTGAAATCAACGGTTGCAACAACATCGCACAAACAAAATTTTACGGGACAAATTTCGCATAAAATTGTGTTGAATGATAAAGGTTCGAATAAAGAAACCTATCATATTGAAATCACACCTAATGAAGAAGTTATTTACGAACCAGGCGATGCTTTAGGATTAATTCCGAAAAACAATGAAGTGGAATTGCTAGCTATTGCAGGACATTTTGGTGTAACCGATACGACTTTACTTCAAAATAAAAACATTCGTGGGTTATCTAAAAAATCATTAGAAGCTATCGGGAAAGTTTTAGAAATAGCGATTGAAGAAGATAAAGCCGATTTAGTGGATGTACTTAAAAAGTACCAACCTAAAAACGGAAAATTAGAAGATGTAGTAGCTATTTTACATCCTATTGCACCTCGTTTATATTCAATTTCATCAGCACACAAAGCACACGATGGTCAAGTACATTTAACAGTCAATTTGAATTCTTTTAAAGTGGGTGACCAAATAAAAACGGGATTAACTTCTCAGTTTTTAGCCGATTTTCCTTTGGATACCAACTATGATTTCTATATCCATAAAAACAACAACTTCCGTTTACCTGCAGAAGATACCGATGTGATTATGATAGGACCAGGTACAGGAATTGCTCCTTTCAGAAGTTTCTTGGCACACCGTGATGCAACAGGCACCGAAGGTAAAAACTGGTTATTCTTTGGAGAACAACATTTTGCCTTAGACTTCTATTACCAGACCGAGGTTCAGGAATGGTTAACCACAGGAGTATTAACCAAATTAAGTACGGCATTTTCTAGAGATCAAGAACGTAAAATTTACGTCCAAGATCGTATCAAAGAAAATGCAAGTCAGTTTAATGAATGGTTAGAAAACGGAGCTTCTATCTATATCTGCGGACAAAAAGACCCAATGAGCAAAGATGTTGAAAACACCATTATTGAAGTAATCGCTTCCCAAAGAAACATCTCAGTAGAAAAAGCAAAAGAAGTGTTAGACCAATTAGAAGAACAAGGAAAATATCAAAAAGACGTGTATTAATAGGATACCTGACAGGTTTTAAAAACCTGTCAGGTGTAAACAACAGTAAAAAAATGAGCGAGAAATTATCACCAGTAGAATATATAAAAATCAATAGCGACGGATTAAGAGGAACGCTAAAAGAAAGTATCGATATCGATAACCACACCGGAAATGTACGACCAGACGATGAAACATTAGTAAAGTTTCACGGAATGTATGTGCAAGACGATAGGGACAGACGTGCGGAAAGAGCTGCTAAAAAATTAGACAAATTATATTCCTTTATGATTCGTTTGCGCATTCCAGGCGGTGCGATCAATGCCGAAAAATGGATAGCACTACACAATATATCGGAACAATACGGAACAGGAACTTTAAAAATTACTACCCGTCAAACCGTACAGTTACACGGATTATTAAAACACGAATTACGTCCGACCATTCAAGGATTTAACTTGGCACAGTTGGATTCTATTGCTGCGTGTGGTGACGTAAACCGTAACGTAATTGCTAGTTCTCACCCGCAATTATCTCCATTACACGCCCAAATCCACGCCTATGCCGATAAAATTTCAACGCTATTGTTGCCTAAAACACAAGCCTATTATGAAGTATTTATCGATGGAGAAAAAATTTACGAACGCTCCGCAGAAGCCGATCCGTTATATGAAAACAGATACTTGCCACGTAAATTCAAAATTGCCATTGCGATTCCGCCTAGTAACGATGTCGATTTATTTACCAATGACTTGGGTTTAATTGCCATTATTGAAAATAATGAATTAAAAGGATTTAATATCGTAGTGGGTGGCGGATTAGGAACTACACACGGAAATGCGTCGACTTATCCGCGATTAGGAGATGTTTTAGGATTTACAGATACCGAAGAAAAAACTCTTAAAGCTGTGTATGAAGTGCTTACAGTACAACGTGATTTTGGAAACCGAGTAGAAAGAAAATTATCTCGTTTGAAATATACCGTTGATAAAATGACGGTAGAAGGTTTCAAAGCCGAATTAGAAAAACGTATCGGATTCCAATTAGAGCCAGCGCGATCTTACAAGTTTACTGAGCGTAATGATCGTTATGGTTGGGAGCAAAGCGCAGACAAGCAATGGTATTATACCCTTTTTGTAGAGCACGGAGTGGTAAAACCAGAACAAAAAGCTTTCTTGTTTGAATTGGCAGAACTAAACGTAAGCAACTTCATTTTTACAGGAAATCAAAACCTGATTTTAGGAGAAATTTTAGAAGCTAACAAAGTTAAAGTAGAAGCCTTATTAGAAAAATATGAAATCGAAAAAAACGTAAGTAATATTCGTAAAAGCTCAATGGCGTGTGTGGCAATGCCTACGTGTCCATTAGCATTAGCCGAAGCACAACGTTATTTACCTGTTTTAGTAACTAAAATAGAACCACTTTTGGCTAAACACGGATTGTCAGAAGAGGAATTAACCATCCGTATGACGGGTTGTCCTAACGGTTGTGGTCGTCCGTATGTAGCTGAACTAGGATTTATTGGTACAGGACCAGAACAATATAATTTTATGTTAGGAGGCGATCGTTATGGCTTACGATTAAATAAGCTATACAAAGAAAAACAAACCGAAGCTCAAATTTTAGAAGAAATAGATGTGCTATTAGGTCGCTATACGCAAGAAAAACAAGAAGGTGAAACTTTTGGCGATTATACGAATCGAGTGATAGTAAATTAGTTTTTCAGGAGGCTGTCCAAAAAGTAAAAATTAACACACAGTTTGTCACTCCGACGCAAGGAGGAGTCTCATAATTAGTATTATGTGATTTCTCCCTTTGGTCGAAATGACAAGATTGCGAACTTTTAGGACAGTCTCTAAATAAAACAAAGACTTCGTGAAACTTTGAGAAAAAACTTTGTGTGACTTCGTGTAACAAAAAATGAAAAAAATATCATCCTACTGTATCTAATAACATTATCAATACAAGCGCAAAAGAAAATAGATTATCAACAATTAATTTGGTACGGCTATTATAATCAGTTAAAAATTAATTCGAATTGGACAGTATTTAGCGAAATTCAAGAAAGACATTTTATTCAACCTTTTGCCCAACACCAATTGGTTTTTAGAGCCAATGTAGAGCGGAAACTAGTTGAGAATATTAATGGCTCTGTAGGAATGACATATTTTTTACAAAGCCCTAATAATCCTGAAGCTACAAGTAAATTAATAGTTCCAGAATTGCGACCAGACATAGGCTTCTCCTCAAAGAAAAAATACAAAGGATTTGGAGTAAATCATCGGTATAAGTTAGAAGCACGATTTTTTCATCAAACTGATGGGGACGAATTAAGAGGAGGATTTGTATTTTCAAACCTCCGATTTAGATACCTGTTAGGCTTCGATTTTCCTTTAGTTACAAAAGCCGATAAAGAGGTATTGGTTTTTAAGTTGAAAGACGAAGTTATGTTTAATACAGGTGGGAGTATTGTAAAAAATGTTTTCGACCAAAATAGGATATATGCAGCACTAAATTATAGAATAAATAAAGATTTTGCCGTTGAAGCAGGTTATATGAATTGGTTTCAACAAAAAAATACAGGAGACGAATTTTATGATAGAGATATTATTCGTTTTTCTGTTTATCACAACATCGATTTAAGTAAATAAGAATTATGGATAGTAATACACTTTTTCCCATTTTTTTAAAAACAGAAAGTAAGCGATTCCTTATTGTAGGAGGTGGTAATGTGGCACTTGAAAAAACCGAAACCTTACTACGTCAAAATCCTACTATTTCTATTAAGCTAGTAGGGAAAGAAATTTTTGATACCACATTGGCAAAAATTAAAAACGAACCTTCAGTACAATATGAAGAACGAGCTTTTGAAGAATCAGATTTAGAAAATATTGATTTTGTAATTGTCACGACAAATGATAAAGAAGTAAATGAAATAATTAAGAAGCTTGCTAACCAAAGACAAATTTTAGTCAATGCAGCAGACCAACCTGAATTATGTGACTTTTATTTAGGCTCAATAGTAAATAAAGGAAATATGAAAATTGCGATTTCTACCAATGGGAAATCGCCTGTGTTAGCCCGAAGAATGCGAGAGTTTTTTACAGATGTGATTCCTGATTCTATTGAAGAAAATTTAGATAGTTTGAATGTCTTACGCGATTCTATTAAAGGTGATTTTCAACAAAAGTTAGAACTGCTAAACCAAGCTACTGAAGCACTCGATCCTAAAAAGAGAAAAAAGCAAAAAAGAAATACCAACGTTTAGCTTTTCAATTGTCGATAGTGTTTTTTGCCGTGTTTTTAGGTTACGGATTTTCTGGTATTGTGTCTATTCACCAAATGATTTCATTTACAAGCGAAATTCCTAGTGCTTTTTATATTATGTTAGCAGTAGGTTTTTTTGCCCAACTGGTAGATGGAGCAGTAGGTTTAGGTTACGGTCTAACTTGTTCTACGAGTATGATGTTATTCGGAATCAGTCCCAAAGCCATAAGTGGGAGCATTCATACAGCAGAAATGTTTTCGAGTGGTATTAGTGGGTTTTCTCACTACCGATTTGGTAATGTTAATAAAAAACTGTTATTCTGGTTGGCTGTGCCAGGAGTTGTAGGGGCTATAGGTGGTGCTTTATTGTTAGTGTACTTAGGTGACAAATACGAAAAAGAAACCTATTTGTTATTATCCATTTATACTTTAATAATGGGAATTAACTTATTCCGATTGGCTTTACGTAGAAAATCAATTGTGCGTAAGAAAAGTGTAGCAACAGGGTTTTTAGGATTTTCAGGTGGATTTTTAGATTCCTTTGGTGGTGGTGGTTGGGGGCCTATCGTAACTTCTACTTTATTGTCCTTAGGGAAAAAGTCGAAATATGTTATAGGAACTGTGAGTATGGCAGAGTTTTTTGTTACTCTTGCAGCATCCATCACCTTTTTTATTTCTATAGGAGTAAGTCATTGGTTTATTATTGCGGGATTAATAATTGGAGGTTCTATTGCTGCACCTTTGGCTGCTAAGTTAGTGGGTAAAGTGCCTCAGCGTAAAGCTTTATTTCTGGTGGCGCTATTGGTAACTATTTGGAGTATTAAAACAATGATATCTAAAGCTCATATATTGGATTATTTTGTTTAAATATATCAAATTCAAAAAGTTGAATAAAATATTTTCTAAAAAATGCTCTTTCTGAGTTTTTTATTCTGCTTTAAAGATTTGTGATGGTTTAATATTTTGCTTTAACTTCATTTTTATAGTAAAATTTAGAAAAATAATCTAAAAATTTTATTTTAAAAGAAATTAATTCTAGTTTTGTTACCGTTGAAATCAGCTAGATGTTGCTAAAATAGATATAAGAAAATGATAAAAAATAGAGTGATAGTTATGATGAGAACTTTGATGGGTATGCTTATGTGTGCCTCGGAACGCTATTGCCAAAATCAATCGAGTTAATTTTTTAATAACTTAATAGTTGAGCCCTTTTGGTAATATGCCGAAAGGGTTTTTTTATTGGAATTTATAAAACTTCTTTAGTCAAAAATATGAATGATTGCTATCAAATAGACTTGTTTAATTTCAAGTTGTCTTCAGGGAAAATACTTCCTTTTTTACCGCTACTGTATCAATCTTTTGGACAAAGAATAGGAACAGCTCCAGTGGTTTTGATTAATCACGCCTTGACAGGAAATTCTAATGTTGCTGGTGAGGTAGGTTGGTGGAAACAATTGGTGGGATTTAATCAAACTATCGATTTGAATGCCTTTTCGGTAATCGCTTTCAATATTCCAGGGAATGGATATAATGGAAGTCCTTTAGTAGATAATTATCAGGATTTTACAACACAAGATATAGCTCGAATTTTTTGGGAAGGCTTATTTACTTTAGGAATTAATGAGTTGTTTGCCGTGGTTGGTGGAAGTTTAGGCGGAGGAATTGCTTGGGAAATGGCTTTTTTACAACCTAAAGCTATTCAATTTCTAATTCCAATTGCGTCTAATTGGAAAGCAAACGATTGGCTCATTGCAAATGTTTTGGTTCAAGAAAATATTTTAAATAACTCTTCATCTCCTATTAAAGATGCACGTGCACACGCTATGTTACTCTATCGAACACCTGAATCTTTAAATCAAAAATTTGAAAATGCAAAAGTTTCAGAAGATGAATATAAAGTCGAAAACTGGTTAAACTATCACGGAGAAACATTGAAAAATCGCTTTCAATTGAAATCGTATTTATTGATGAATCATTTGCTTAAAACGATTGGTGAAAATTTGTCAATGCAGGATATGGAAGCCTTTTTGGAAACCACAACCGCTCAAATTTGTCAGGTGTGTATTGGATCCGATTATCTATTTACAGCTAATGATAACAGAGAATTACATAATAAATTTTCAAAGCAATACAAAAAAATGCAATTGTTCGAGATGCAATCCATTCACGGGCACGATGCTTTTTTGATGGAATATGAACAACTCAACACAATTTTAAAATCAATTTTTACAAACACAACAAAAGAAATAGAATTATGCAAATCTTAAAGTTTGGAGGGAAATCCCTCAGTAATGGTTCAGGAATAGAACAAGTAGTGGCAATCATCGCTAAGAAATATTTTGCCAATCAAAAAATAGCAGTAGTTGTATCAGCACGTGCTAATGCCACCGATGAGTTGATTCAAATTTTGGAAGTAGCCAAACAAGGAAGTGATTATTCAAAATTATGGAATGCTTTTAAGGTATATCAAGTAGCTGGTAGTCAATTAAACTTCGAAAATGATTTTGAAGTATTAGAAAAATTATTTGAGGGGGTTCGTTTATTGACTGATTATAGTGATAAAGTTAAAGATTTGATTCTTTCCTATGGAGAAATACTTTCAGCTAAATATCTAACAAATTTATTGATTCAAAAAGGTATTCAAGCTGAATTTGTTGATGCTCGTGAGGTAATTGTTACCGATGATACTTTCGGGAATGCACAACCTATCGATGTGATTTCACGTGCAAAAGTACAGGAACGTTTTGCTGAAAATGATGAGGGAGTTAAAATAGTAACAGGTTTTATTGGTGCGACTCAAAAAGGAGAAACCACCACTTTAGGACGCAACGGAAGTAATTTTACAGCTTCTTTATTGGCGAATTATTTAACTGTAGAGGAATTTCAAAACTACACTCACGTGGATGGGATTTATACAGCAGATCCTAATTTGGTAAGCGATGCACAGAAAATAAAATCCTTGTCATTTGCTGAAGCGAATGAATTGGCAAATTTTGGAGCCACCATATTACACGCCAAGACGATTATTCCTTTGGTAGAGAAGAAAATCCCGTTGCGAATCTTGAATACTTTTAATCCTGATAATGAGGGAACACTTATTACTGCCGAACAAACTTCGGAAGGAATAAAATCGTTAACTGTTTTGAATGAGGTAGCTTTAGTGAATTTTGAAGGAAGAGGTTTATTAGGGAAAGTTGGAGTCGATGCCCGAATTTTTAAAACTTTAGCAGCTAATCAAATTAGCGTGAGTATTATTTCGCAAGGGTCTTCGGAAAGAGGGATTGGTGTGGTGGTGAGTGCAAGTCGTTCGCAAGATGCGCTGGAATGTCTCAAGAAAGAATTTGAAAATGATTTTTATTCAAAAGATGTGAGTTCAATTTCAGTGCGTGAAGATATAGCGGTAATTTCCATCATTGGTCAGGATTTGAGTACCTTTCATAAACCCTATTCATCCTTAATTAAAAACAAAATTGTTCCAATACTTTTTAATAATACGACGACTGGTAAAAATGTGAGTTTGGTTATTGAAAAGGCAGAACTCAAACGGGCTTTGAATGTAATTCACGGGGAAATTTTTGGAGCTTTAAAAAAAGTAAACATCGCTGTTTTTGGTCACGGAACTGTGGGAGGGACTTTAATTAACCAAATTTTAGATTCTAAATCTAATATTGAAAAACGAAAAGGAATCAAGTTAAATGTTTTTGCAATTTCTAATTCACGTACAGCGATAGTAAATAGAAACGGAATTGGAAACAATTGGAAGCAATTAATCAATGAAAGTACCGCTTCTTTTAGTATTAATGAAGTAATTTCTTTTGCAAAAGAAAATCATTTAGAAAACTTAATAGTGGTTGATAATACAGCAAATAAAGAATTTGTGTTACATTATGAAACTTTTATAAAAAATGGTTTTGATGTGGTTTCTTCTAACAAAGTGGCTAATACGTTGTCGTATGATTTTTATAAAAAACTTAGAAAAATATTGCAAGAAAATCAAAAGAATTACTTGTATGAAACCAATGTGGGTGCGGGATTGCCACTTATTGATACAATTAAATTACTGCATTTATCTGGGGAAAACATCACTAAAATAAAAGGAGTGTTTTCTGGTACGTTGAGTTATATTTTTAATCATTTTTCGGTAGAAGATATAAAATTCAGTGCGGTTTTAAGTGAAGCGATGGCTAATGGCTATACAGAACCTGATCCGCGTGAAGATTTATGTGGAAATGATGTAGCTAGAAAGTTGTTAATCTTAGCTCGTGAGTTGGATTTACAAAATGAATTTGAAGAAATATCCATTCAAAATTTGATTCCAGAGACTTTACGTGAAATAACCACAACCGAGTTTTTAAATAGTCTGGAAAAATTGGACGACTATTATCAGTCAACTAAAGATTCACAGGAAAAAGGAAATGTCCTGCGTTATGTTGGGGAGTTGTCTGGCGATTTACAACAAGATAAAGGAGTTTTGGAAGTGAAATTAGTGTCTGTACCCGAAAACTCGGCTTTAGGACAATTAAAAGGTTCCGATTCTATTTTTGAAATCTATACCGAGTCATACGGAGAACGTCCCATAGTGATTCAAGGCGCTGGAGCAGGGGCAGAAGTAACTGCTCGAGGAGTTTTTGGGGATATTTTGCGCTTGGCAGATAAAGGAGATTTGTTTTAGAGATAGAATTTAAAACTAGTAAATAATGTTTTTGTAGATTTTATTTAATTTTAAATATTGCTTTTTAGAATTATTTAGGAAAATTTTTATGCAAGCATAATTCTTAATATTTTTGCAGAGTTCATAAGTTTATTGTTGTTATCACGAAAGCGGGAGGGAATAGACCCTGTGAACGCTTAGCAACCCTACACTTGTAGAAGGTGCTGCATTCTACCTCGCCATAGGCGGGAAAGATAACCCAGAGTATAACTCTCCTTTCTGATAACATATGTTTTTTTATGACCTTAGTTTAAGGTGTTTTTTTATGTCCAATATTCAAGAAATTTTAAAAGAAAGAATCCTTGTTCTAGACGGAGCAATGGGTACAATGTTGCAACGATACAAATTCGAGGAAGAAGATTTTAGAGGTGAACGCTTCAAAGATTTTCCACATCCGCTTAAGGGGAATAATGATTTATTGTCTATTACCCAACCTGAAGCCGTGAAAGAAGTGCATCGTTTGTATTTTCAAGCGGGTGCCGATATAGTGGAAACGAATACCTTTTCTGGAACAACCATTGGTATGGCCGATTATCATATGGAAGATTTGGTTTACGAACTAAATTACCAATCGGCGAAAATTGCTCGCGAAGTAGCTGATGAGTTTACTGATAAACATCGATTTGTTGCAGGTTCAATTGGACCAACAAATCGTACGGCTTCTATGTCACCCGATGTAAATGATCCAGGGTATAGAGCCGTAACTTTTGATGACTTGAAAATAGCCTATCGTCAGCAAGTGGAGGCGTTGATAGATGGAGGTGCTGATATTCTTTTGGTGGAAACTATTTTTGATACACTAAATGCGAAAGCAGCTTTGTTTGCTATTGAGGAGGTTAAAGAAGAAAGAGGATTGGATACTCCAGTAATGGTTTCGGGTACGATTACAGATGCTTCAGGAAGAACACTTTCTGGTCAAACCGTAGAAGCATTTCTGATTTCTATAGCTCACATCCCTTTGTTAAGCGTAGGTTTTAATTGTGCTTTAGGAGCCGATCAGTTAAAGCCTTACCTAAAAAGATTAGCGCATAATACCCAATTGAATGTTTCAGCACATCCTAATGCGGGTTTACCCAATGCATTTGGACAATATGATGAAACACCGGAACAAACACAAAAGTTGATTAGAGAATATTTAGAAGAAAATTTAGTCAATATTATAGGAGGTTGTTGCGGAACAACACCAGAACATATCAAATTAATCGCTGAAGTAGCAGCAGAATTCAAACCAAGAATGGTTGTTGATTGTTAGTTTTTGGTTATTAGATAATAAAATATTATGAAATATACAGATTTAGAAGTTTGGATTGAAGCTAGAAAATTGACAAATATTGTTTATGATATGACTAAAGTGTTTCCAAAAGAAGAACTCTACAGTTTAACTAATCAAATTAGAAGAAGTGCTGTCTCAATCCCTTCAAATATTGCAGAAGGCTGTGGAAGACAATCTTCTAAAGAGACAATTTACTTTTTACATATTTCTAGAGGTTCATTATATGAATTAGAAACTCAATTTTATTTAGCATTAGATCAAAAATATATTTCAAAATTAGATTTTGAAGTAATTTCAAAGCAAGTTGAAACTTGTAAAAAATTAATAAATGGATTTATCAATTATTATAAAAAATTTGATTATGAGTTTTGATAAGACCAGCAACCAAAAACCAATAACCAAAATCCGATTACAACTTTCAGGATTAGAGCCTCTATTTGTTAATGAAGAATCTATTTTCGTTAATGTAGGCGAACGTACCAATGTAACGGGTTCACGTAAATTCCTTCGATTAATTAAAGAAGAAAAATACGATGAAGCACTCGATATTGCTCGTGCTCAAGTTGAAGGCGGAGCACAAATCA
The DNA here is from genome assembly GCF_019565455.1 of Flavobacterium oreochromis. Lineage (NCBI taxonomy): Bacteria > Pseudomonadati > Bacteroidota > Flavobacteriia > Flavobacteriales > Flavobacteriaceae > Flavobacterium > Flavobacterium oreochromis. Next base: position 399,098 of record NZ_CP067377.1, on the reverse strand, counting down.
TTGACGTGAATATGGATGAAGGAATGTTAGATGGTGTTTATGCTATGACTAAATTCCTAAATCTTATTGCAGCAGAACCAGATATAGCTCGTGTTCCTGTTATGATTGATAGTTCCAAATGGGAAATTATCGAGGCAGGTCTTAAAGTGATTCAAGGGAAAGGTGTAGTGAATTCTATTTCTTTGAAAGAAGGAGAAGAAACATTCATACATCACGCAAAATTGATTAAACGCTATGGTGCTGCTGTTATTGTAATGGCATTTGATGAGGTTGGGCAGGCAGATACTTATGAACGTCGAATAGAAATTTGTAAGCGTTCTTATGATGTTTTAGTTCAAAAAGTAGGCTTTCCAGCTGAAGACATCATCTTTGATCCCAATATTTTTCCAGTAGCCACAGGGATGGAAGAGCATCGTCGTAATGCAATAGATTTCTTTTTAGCTACAAAATGGATCCGTGAAAACTTACCGTATGCCAATATTTCGGGTGGTGTAAGTAATGTGTCGTTCTCGTTTAGAGGAAATGATAAAGTTCGGGAGGCGATGCATTCTGCCTTTTTATACCACGCAATCAATCACGGAATGACAATGGGAATCGTAAATCCAGAAATGCTGGAGATTTACGACGAAATTGACAAAGAATTATTAGAATATGTAGAAGACGTACTTCTTGACAGACGTGATGATGCTACCGAAAGATTGTTGGCATTTGCCGAAAATTTAAAAGGAGATGTAAAATCTAATGAAAAAGCTGTAGCCGAGTGGCGTAATGGTTCAGTTCAAGAACGTTTAACGCATTCTCTGGTGAAAGGATTAGACGAATTTATTGAAATAGATGTTGAAGAAGCACGCCAACAAGTTGCTCGACCTATTGAAGTAATCGAAAACCACTTAATGAACGGAATGAATGTCGTTGGAGATTTATTCGGAAGCGGGAAGATGTTCTTGCCACAAGTGGTAAAATCCGCTCGTGTAATGAAAAAAGCGGTAGCTTATCTTTTACCTTACATAGAAGCCTCAAAACGCCCCCCAGCCCCCAAAGGGGGAGTTAAAACCGCACAACATTGGCAAACTGCAAATCCATACAATTATGGATTGTTAAAGCAATTTGCTAAAGAAATGAGAAATAAACCTACAGAAGCAGAAAAGGTTTTATGGCAAGCTTTGTCTGGTAAACAATTAGAAGGCTTTAAATTTAGAAGACAACATATTATAGGAGATTATATAGCCGATTTTGTTTGTTTAAAAGAAAATTTAATCATTGAAGTTGATGGTTTGATTCATCAATTACCTGATAAAATTGTGAGAGATGAAGAACGAACGAATTGGTTAAGGTCTGAAGGCTATCACGTAATTCGATTTACTAATGAAGAGGTTTTATTTCAATTGGATAAAGTTCTCAAAGAAATTCACGCATCGTTAATAGCTCCCCCTTCGGGGGGCGGGGGGGCTGGAAAAGTCTTGATGGCAACTGTAAAAGGGGATGTACACGATATTGGTAAAAATATTGTTTCGGTGGTTTTAGCGTGTAACAATTTTGAAATTATCGATTTAGGGGTAATGGTGCCACCTGAAAAAATTATAGAAACAGCTGTAAAAGAAAATGTTGATATCATTGGATTAAGCGGATTAATTACTCCTTCGTTAGACGAGATGGTTTATTTGGCTAAAGAATTAGATAAATTGAATATCAAAATTCCAGTAATGATTGGTGGAGCAACAACTTCGCGTGCGCATACTGCCGTGAAAATTGCACCCGAATATCAATCGACGGTTGTTCACGTGAATGATGCATCGAGAGCAGTGACAGTGGCGTCTAATTTATTGCAAGAGGAAGTTAAAGAGGAGTTTGCTAAATCGTTACGTGCCGAATATGATAATTTACGCGAAGGGTATTTGAGTAGAGGAAGAGAGAAAAACTTTTTGTCTATAGCTGATGCTCGTAAAAATAAATTCCAAATTGACTGGAATAATTACCAACCTTTAAAACCAAATTTTACAGGAGTGAAACAAGTTGATGTTGATTTAGATGTGTTAGTGCCTTATATCGACTGGACACCATTCTTTCAATCTTGGGAATTGTATGGTAAATATCCAGCTATTTTAACAGATGAAGTAGTTGGTGAACAAGCAACTAATTTGTTTTTAGATGCTCAAAATATGTTGGAAAAAATAATTTCCGAAAAATGGTTTTCAGCCAAAGGGATTTTAGGAATTTTTCCTGCGAATACAGTCAATGATGATGATATTGAGGTTTTAGAAACAACAAACAACAAACAACAAACAACAAACTTCTTAACTCTTCGACAACAATCCCAAAAAACAGCTGGTGCACCTAATATTGCTTTAGCCGATTTTGTGGCTCCAAAAGAAACAGGTATCCAAGATTATATGGGGTGTTTTTGTGTGACAACAGGTTTTGGTGTAGATGAAAAAGCAAAAGAATACGAAACCAATTTGGATGATTATAATTCAATTTTGGTAAAAGCTTTGGGTGACCGTTTTGCAGAAGCTTTTGCTGAATATTTGCACGAAAGAGTGCGTAAAGAAATTTGGGGTTATGCTTCAGATGAAAATTTGACCAATGAAGAATTAATCAAAGAAACCTATAAAGGAATTCGACCAGCGCCTGGTTATCCTGCTTGTCCAGACCATCTTGAAAAACCAACAATTTGGAAGTTATTAGATGTAGAAAATCAAATAGGAGTAAAGCTTACTGAAAGTATGGCTATGTGGCCAGCCGCTTCCGTTTCTGGGTATTATTTTGCCAATCCTCAAAGTAAATATTTCGGACTAGGAAAAATAAAACAAGACCAAGTAGAAGATTACGCAAAAAGAAGAAATATAAGTATAGAAAAAGCGACTAAGTGGCTTGCCCCCTCCATCTCCCCGAAGGGGGAGGGAAGTAGCCTTGTGAATAAAAGCCTATTGACCCCCTAATAGGAGTTCCCCCTTTGGGGGATAGGGGGCTGAATTATGAAAGTAACAGAGCATATAGAAAAAGCAAAAGGGAAAACTCAATTTTCCTTCGAAATATTACCTCCTTTAAAAGGACAAAACATTCAATGTATTTTTGACGGAATTGATCCATTAATGGAATTCAATCCTCCTTTTATAGATGTAACCTATCATCGTGAAGAATACGAGTATAAAGAATTACAAAACGGATTGTTGCAAAAGAAAATTGTAAAAAAGCGTCCAGGAACGGTTGGTATATGTGCGGGTATTCAAAATAAATACAATGTAGATGCTATTCCTCATATTCTTTGTGGTGGATTTACTAAAGAAGATACAGAAAACCTTCTGATAGATTTAGATTTCTTAGGGATTGATAATGTGGTTGCCCTTCGTGGTGATGCGGTTAAAAGCGAAATTTATTTCAAACCTGAAAAAGAAGGTAATGCGTATGCATCAGAATTAGTTTCTCAAATCAGTAATTTAAATAAAGGAATTTACTTGGATTCTGATTTGCAAAACACCAATACAACCGATTTTTGTATAGGAGTAGCGGGTTATCCCGAAAAACATATGGAAGCACCAAGTATGGATAGCGATATTCATTTTATGAAACAAAAAATTAAAAACGGAGCGGATTATATCATTACGCAAATGTTTTTTGATAACCAGAAGTTTTTTGAATATGTCGAAAAATGCCGAAATGCAGGAATCACTGTGCCTATTATTCCGGGATTAAAACCCATTGCGACTAAGAAACAGCTGAATTTAATTCCGCATCGCTTTAAAGTGGATTTGCCAGACGATTTAGTTATGGCAGTTGTAAAAGCTAAAGATAACGAAGCGGTGAAGCAAATAGGTATCGAATGGTGTATTCAACAGAGTAAAGAATTAGTAAAGGCAGGAGTCCCATTTTTACACTATTATTCTATGGGGAAAGCCGAGAATATTAAAGCGATAGCTGAGGAGGTTTTCTAAAGACTAAAGTAAAAAGGAGAAATTCAATTATCGAATTTCTCCTTTTGGGAACTAAACAAACTGGATTTATTTTCTAAGTATGATTGAATAATTGATGCCGTTTATAGTTAAAGAGGCTTTGTTGTCACATTCTCCATTTCCAAAATCTAGAGTAGCAGCTGTTTTATCTAATTTTGTATAACTAATAATTCCCTTAACAATAAAAGGACAATTTACTTTTACAATTAAAGGTGATGTGATATTAGCAGATCTTACAGTTCCGCTAGGGAAAACAGTTTCCCAACTTCCTGTGATTTGATAAACATTGTCAGATAAATCAGGAGTTCCTTGTCCTTCAATAATCTCTCTTGTTTTAGCTCCTGTTATTTTTAAGATTTTACCATTTTCTAAAGTAACTGTTAGGTTTAAGTCAATTTTAAAAATTAAATGTTCGTTAAGATTTGCGGTGGATATACCTTTTGTAATCGTAATTGATCTTGTTCCTTCTACTTTTATATCATTGTGAGAAAAGTTTTCAAAAGTATATGTAAGAGTGTGCGAAGTAGCTTTAGGTTGATAGGTAAATTTAATAATTATTTTACCTTTTAAAATATTGCCGTTTGGCATAGTACAACCAGTTGTTCCAAAATCAACTGTTTTTGTAAGTATTTGTCCAGCAGTATAAGGTCCTTGTGGAGATATGCTTACAAGAGCGCAAGCTGGCGTTTGTTTTTCTACTGATGTAGTTCTTGCTGATAGGTTCAATTCTCCTAATTGTTCAAGTACTACACTTGAGAGATCTTCAACAGCAGCATCTGTTTTTACAGAAGCAGACATGTCGTCTTGAGTAACTTCAGGAGTGTATACGTTTTCATTGGTGTCTTTATTACAACCAGTTAGTAATGTAAAAGTGCTAAATAAAGCAATAATAAAATTTCTAGTTCTCATAATCAAAGGTTTTAGGGTTTATGGGTTAGACTAAAATAATAAAAAAGGTTTAATTTAGGTCTTATAAAAAATCTTTTTTTCATATATGAAATTATTATACCTTTGAAACCCTGATGGATATTACTTCTCAAATAAAACAACCGATACTTCAGGAAATGGAAATTTTTGAAAAAAAGTTCCATTCCTCTATGTCTTCCAAAGTAGCATTATTAAATAGAATTACTTATTATATTGTTAATAGAAAAGGGAAGCAAATGCGTCCTATGTTTGTTTTTCTAACTGCTAAAATGATTTCAGAAGGGGCTGTTTTGGAAAGGACATATAGAGGAGCATTAGTAATTGAGTTGATTCACACAGCTACTTTGGTTCATGATGACGTTGTAGATGACAGTAATCGTCGCCGTGGCTTTTTTTCGATTAATGCGCTTTGGAAAAATAAAATAGCAGTTTTAGTTGGGGATTATTTATTGTCAAAAGGATTATTGCTATCTATAGATAATGGCGATTTTGATTTGCTTAAAATAATTTCAGTAGCAGTTCGAGAAATGAGCGAAGGAGAACTACTACAGATTGAAAAAGCCCGTCGTTTAGATATAACAGAAGAAATTTATTACGAAATTATTAGACAAAAGACCGCTACCCTTATTGCGGCTTGTTGTTCATTAGCCGCTTGCTCAGTTAAGCCAGATGATACAGAATTAACAGAAAGAATGCGGAAATTTGGTGAGCTTATAGGTATGGCTTTTCAAATAAAAGATGATCTTTTTGATTATTCTGAAGAGGCTATTGGTAAACCAACAGGAATTGATATTAAAGAACAAAAAATGACACTCCCACTCATTTATGTGCTTAATACATGTACTTCAAAAGAAAAAAGTTGGTTGATTAATTCTATTAAAAATCATAATAAGGATAAAAAGCGTGTAAAGGAAGTTATAACATTTGTAAAAGAAAACAAAGGCCTTGCATATGCTGAAAAAAAGATGATTGAATTCCAACAAGAAGCACTTATGTTGCTTACAGACTTCCCTGAATCTGATTATAAAAAAGCTTTAGTTTTAATGGTAAATTATGTAATTGAAAGAAAAAAATAATTTTTTTAGATTACATGCAACCTTTTTTTATTCTTTGTCGTCTTTACATATAGATGGCAAAAGAATCATTATTGTTTGTATAAAACCAAAGAGTGAAAGTAATCAATTTACATCAAGACGAAAGAAAAATTATAGAAGAAGCGCTGAAACAAAATAAACAAGCACAGCATCAAATCTATTCAAAATTTGCACCTAAGATGTTAGGAGTCTGTCGTCAGTATGTTAAAGATTTACAACAAGCAGAAGATGTAATGATTACGGCTTTTATGAAAGTTTTTATAAATCTTAAAAGTTTTGAATATAAAGGAAGCTTTGAAGGATGGATAAGGAGGATAATGATTAATGAATGTATTTCATTTCTTCGAGTTCAAAAAGATGTAAAATTTTTAGAAGATGAAAATATAATAGAAGAAATACATAATAACATTGAAGATAAATTATCCGTAGAAGCTATTCAGTTTTTAATAGATAAATTACCAGTAAGATACAAGATGATATTTAATTTATATGTAATAGAAGGATATAAACATCAAGAAATAGCAAAAATGTTAGGGATTACAGAAGGAACTTCAAAATCTCAATTGTCAAGAGCGCGAGAAATATTGCAAAATCAACTCCAAAAAAATAAAAGCTACCGTAATGGAACTCAATCAATTTGAAAAACAAACTCAAGAACAATTCCGTTCTAGGGAAATTCAACCTAGTACAGAAGCTTGGAGTCAATTAGATACAATGCTTTCTACTGTTGAGATAAAGCCAAAAGTGTATAAATGGCAATATTATATGTTAAATATAGTGGCTATGTTTTTACTAATGATAGCGCTATTTTATTGGTTTGATCAATCTAATACTTTGAAGAATCAAAAACAAATTGCAAATAATTATGAATTAAGATCCATTTTAAAGAAACCACATAAAGAAATATTTTCTTTATTTAACAAGAATGAAAGAACGTTAGGAATGATAGATAATTCTATCGAATCAGAAGGATATTCTAAAAATAAGAAGCTATTAAATAAAAAACTTCAAAAAAAAGTTTTTAATCTGCAAAAACATAGTGAAAAAATACAAGAGGTGTCATGTCAGAATCTAAAATATGAAGGTGATGATTTCATAGTTTCTAAAGATGATGTTTTAGTAAATAAAGAAATAGTTATAAATACATCTCAAATAATATATAAAAACAAAACGAAAGAGATAAAAACAGAACTGAAAATAGATCCTAATGTTTTGTTAGATCAAGTCGATGGAGAAATAAAATTAACTTTTAGACAAAAAATGATTAAAGCCCTATCTAAGAACTTAAAAGAAGCAAAAGAATCTATAGCAAGTAGAAATAAAGAATAAAAATTAAATCAATCATTATCAAAAAACAACAGTATGAAACATTATCTTATTCATTTTAGTCTTCTAGTTTTAACTTCGTTTATGAAGTTAAGTGGACAAGAGACTTTTGAAAACCGTGCAAAACAAATAGCGTTACAAATAGAAACAATTGCACAAGAAGAAAAGGAAAAGTTAAAAGAACAAGTAGAAAAGATTAATCAAGATTTCTTAAAAGGAACTTTATCAAAAGAAGAAGCTGATCAAAATAAATTAAAATTAGCTCAAGAAACTGCTCATACAATAGAAAAAAGGACCGTTATTGAAGAAAACAAACTTACAGCATTAGTGAGAGAAAAAGTTGAAGGAAGAATACAAATTTTGGATACTTTGCAAAAAAAGAAAAAAATAGGTATACATTGGAATAAGAAAAAAATGGATAGTATAGGTTATTCAGAAAGAAGACATACAACCCAATTTGTATTTGTTGCTGGAGTAAATAATTTAGTGACTAATAATTCAATAAATGGATCTGATTTTAGATATTGGGGATCTCATTTTTATGAATGGGGATTTTCAATGAATAGTCGTATATTAAAAACAAATAATTTATTGCATTTTAAACACGGTATTTCATTTCAATATAATAATTTAAGACCAACGAATAATCGTTTTTTTGTAGAAGAAGGAGATCAAACGACTCTTAGAGCTTTTCCTAAACCAATAAATGATTCAAGATTTAAAGTTGTTAATCTAGTTTTTCCTATGTATTTAGAATTAGATTTTTCAAAATCACCTATGATTAATGGGAAAAAATATTTTCATACTCATAAAAGTTTTCGTTTAGGAGTAGGAGGTTTTTAGGATTTAATTTAAAAACAAAACAATATATAGAATATAACGAAAATAATCACTCCTATGTTTTAGAAGAAAAAGGGAATTTTAATGTAAATAAATTTGTATATGGTTTAGGAGCTTATTTTGGATATAAAGAAATTAGTTTGTACTTAAAATATGACTTAAATCCGCTTTTTAAAGACAATTCTATTTCTCAAAATAATACATCTTTAGGCATACGATTTGATTTTAATTAATCTTTTGGTATAGTTATTGAGAATATTTTAGGTACAAAACAGCTTTTAATTGTTTTTTAACAATTCTTTCTTCTAGAAGGGTTGCTTATTTATAAACTAAAAAGTAGCTTTGTCCCAATTTTTTATAAATCAAACCCCCAACAATGAAAAAAAAGTTATTAGGCATACTACTATTAGTATTTGCTTCTGGACAAGCACAAAATGCACAAGGAATTTATGGAGATTTTAATTGGTTTAATAATTGGACTAATTTTAAACCTAAAACGCAAGATTATGCAGCTCCAAGTAGAATATTAAATGGAGAAATTTCAGAAAACACAACCCTTAAAAAAGGGACGTATCTTATAATGGGGTCCGTATATGTTGCTAATGGAGCTACTCTTACTTTAGAACCAGGAGTTGTTATGCGTGGTGACTTTGATTCTAATGGAACTTTAATCGTTACTAAAGGATCTAAAATAAAGGCAGAAGGAACAGAAACAGATCCTATTGTTTTTACTTCTAGTAAAGGAACTTCTGATAGAAAACCTGGTGATTGGGGAGGTATTATTATTTATGGAGATGCACCAGTTAATCGTTATGGAGGTATTGTTTCTTCTATTTACGATCCAAATCCTAAATACAACCTTTTTGGAGGTAATAATGAAAATGGTGATTCAGGAGTTTTAAAATATGTTCGTATAGAATTTGCAGGGAAAAAACTGAATGAAAAAACAATGCTAAATGGGTTGACTTTAGGAGCTGTAGGCAAAAAAACAAAAATTGAATATGTACAGATCAGTATGACTAAGGATGATGGATTAGAAATTGTTGGAGGTGTTTTTGATATGAATAATATTATTTCGTTTCAAAATGCAGATGATGATTTTGATTTTTCAATGGGAGCTATTTGTACTATGAGTAATTCTGTAGCAATTCGTAACCCTTATATTTCAGATAATACTCGCTCAAGAGTTATGGAAATAGATACGTATGATAAATTAGAAAATTATGATCCTACTCGTAAAAAAACAGTAGTTAAGCTTAATAATGTAACAATGGTTAGTAACGAGGATAATGCTATGGGATTAGTAAAAGAAGCTATTTCAGTAAGAACAGATTCTTTTGTTGAAATTAATAAATGCGTAGTTTCGGGCTTTGCTAGTGTAATTGCAGCTGATGATAAGTATTTGGAAAAAGAAAATTACAAACAAATAAAAATAGCTAATACGATAATAAATAACTGTACTGAAGTTATTACAAATGAAAATTTAGTAAAAGCAGAAGAAGAAACAGACTGGTTTATGTCTAAGGATAAAGCAAATAGCATTACAAAAATTACGAATATTAATATGTTTAAAAGTAATGATGTTCGAAAAAAACCAGATTTTAGGTTGAAATAAAGAAAATACCCATTTTGTACTGCCCCCAAAAAGTTAGACACTATTTGGGGGTATTTTTTATTTCAACCTAAACGTCTTTTTAAAGTTGTATATTTGACCTTTTTAAGTATTAGTTGTGATTTCTAAAAATACAATAGAAACAGTTTTTGAAACTGCTCGAGTAGAGGAGGTAATAGGTGATTTTGTTCAGTTAAAAAGAGCAGGTACTAATTTAAAAGGATTAAGTCCCTTTTCTGATGAAAAATCGCCTTCTTTTATGGTTTCTCCAGTGAAACAAATTTGGAAAGATTTTAGTTCAGGTAAAGGAGGTAATGCGGTTACTTTTTTAATGGAGCATGAACATTTTTCATATCCAGAAGCTATTAGGTATTTAGCTAAAAAATACAATATAGAAATTGAAGAGACAGAACAATCTACAGAAGAAGTAGCTGTGGCAAATGAAAAAGAAAGTATGTATCTAGTTTCTGAATTTGCCCAAAAATTTTTTCAAAATGCCATGATTAATACTGATGAAGGGCAAGCTATAGGGCTTTCTTATTTTAAAGAACGAGGATTTACTTTAGAAACCATTAAAAAATTCGGATTAGGATTTTCACCTGAAGGGTGGGATGTTTTTACAAAAGAAGCTTTAGGGAAAGGATATAAATTAGAATTTTTAGAAAAAACAGGGCTTACAATAGCTAAAGAAGATGGTAGACATTTTGATCGTTTTAAAGGGAGAGTTATGTTTCCTATTCAAAGTATGTCTGGACGTGTTTTAGGTTTTGGAGGGCGTATTTTAACGAATGATAAAAAGGTCGCAAAATATGTTAACTCACCTGAAAGTGAAATTTACCATAAGTCTAAAGTTTTATATGGTATTTATTATGCAAAACAAGCCATAGCTAAGCAAGATAATTGTTATTTATGTGAAGGATATACAGATGTAATCCAAATGCACCAAGCAGGAATAGAAAATGTAGTAGCATCATCTGGTACAGCCTTAACTCCAGATCAAATTCGTTTGATTAATCGATTGACCAAAAATGTTACAGTTCTTTTTGATGGTGATGCAGCTGGTTTAAGAGCTTCCATTAGAGGTATTGATTTAATTTTAGAGGAAGGGATGAATGTAAAAGTTTGTACTTTTCCAGATGGAGACGATCCTGATAGTTTTGCTAAAAAAACATCTCATGATGATTTATTACGCTATCTAGATGAAAATGCAATGGATTTTATTCAGTTTAAAGCTTCTCTTCTTATGAAAGAAGCTAAAAATGATCCTATTAAAAAAGCAGATCTAATCCGTGATATGGTAATTAGTATAGCTAAAATACCAGACCGAATTAAACGAGAAGTATACATACAAGAATGCTCGCGTATTATGGATATTTCTGAAGAAGTATTGTTTAATACATTAGCTCAATTAGTTCAAAAAGATATAATAGAATCTGGAAAAAAATTAAAACAAGAGCAAAAAGCATTTACAGTTGTAAAAAATGAAGATTCATCTGCTAAATCAAAAATAGATGTTCAATATCAATTAGAACGTAAGATTATAGAAATTTTACTACTTTATGGTAACGCAGAAGAAGAATTTACTGATTATCTGTATAAAGCTACTCCAGAAGGTGAATTAAAAGAAATAAAAGAACTTAATACATACAAAGTGTACCAGCGAATTTATTTAAGTCTCCAAGAAGATGAAGTAGAGCTGGCAAATCCTCTTTTTAGAGCAATCTATAATGAGGTAATGAATTATTATCATCAAAATGAAAAATTTGAAATAGAACATTTTCTTATGCAGCTAACTCCTGAATTAGCACAAGAAGTTACCTCTATTTTAATGGAAGATGAAAAAATGAGTTTACATAATTGGGAGGTTAAATTGATTTATGTTAAGTTAAAAGACCAAACAATTGGTCAATATGCAACAGAAACAATTTTGAGTTTACGATGGTTTTTGGTAAATAAACTTATAGAAGAAGTAAAAGGTCAATTATCGCCAGATCCACAGGCTGATAACTCTGAAATTTTGTATATGGTAATGGATTATTCAAAATTAGTAGGTAATTTTTCTAGTAAATTGGGACGTGTTATGTCTCGTTATTCTTAGTATGATGCTTCAATTTTGTAGTAATAAAAAGAGGAAGGTGTCCTAGAAGTTGTAATCTTGTTATTTCAATCAAAGGGAGGGATTACATGATTATTGATTATGAAATATCTTTTTCGGTTAGAATCAGAAATGATATGTTGATTTTTCTACTTTTTGGACCACTTCCTCTTTTTTTAGATGTTTTTAAAAATTAAAATTTAACTATGTAAATTGCTCCTTCTCCCATTGCTGGTATCAAAAGATAATTGTTATAACTGCTGATATCAGCAGGACCATTTAAATATTTTTTTCCAATTTTACTGGTAAGATCCACTTGTTCGCTTTTTTGAGTAGTTAAGTTATATTTAAAGATAGAACCTACTTCATTAGAACCATTATAGTCTTTTCCCCAATCAGATAAATACATTTCATTATTGATGAAGGTTATACCATCTAAACCTCCTGTAGCCATTGGACTATTAGTAGCATCAGTATTATTTTTAGAGGTTAAGTCTAATTTTTTTAATGATAACCCTGCTTTAAAAGCGCAATTCCATAATATGTTATCTGTTAAAAATAAGCCATTTGCTAAACTGTTTTCTCCTATTTTTTCTTTTGTTTTTTCTTTTAGATTAATCTTGTAAATACCACCATTATTAGTAATACTTGTATATAAAGTATTATTGTCATTTCCTTTTACAAGATCATTTAGTCCTGTACCTCCATTAGCAGTTAGGTCAATTCCAAGATCATTAAAAGAAATACGATCTATTAATTCTCCCGTATTAATGTCAATTCCTTTTAGTTCATCAATATCGTTAACCCATAAAGTAGAACCTATTAAAACACTTCCTTTTGGGGCGTTTAAAACTGTTTTGCTAATGTTTTTTGAAATTAGTTTGCCATTAATATCTACTTTCGTAATCATTCCATCTCCGTCTTTTACGTGAGGAGCTAGTTGAGATCCGATATCTGAGATGTAAAAATATTCTTTACCATCAAAAAGGATACTTTCAGGATGGTTAAATTGTACTGGTAATTTTCCTGTTAAAAATGTAATTTCATTACTAGGGGTTGGAGTATCATTTTCTTTTGAGCACCCTATTAATAATGCACTTCCTATAAGGGAGGAAAGTAAAAAACTCTTTTTCATAATAATCTTTTTTAATTAAAGCAAAGTTACGAATAAGAGTTTTTTAAAGTTTTTTGTTATCGTTCAAAAAGTTATTCTAAAAGTTCAGTTTCAGAACTAAACAATTTCTAAAGTTTTTGCTTTGTTAACAAGATCTACAAGATTAGTCACGTTTAATTTTGCCAATAAACGGAGTTTGTAAGTACTAATTGTTTTTTCATTTAAATTTAAAGCTTCAGCTATTTCCTTATTCTTTTTGCCATTTGATAAATATCGTAAAACTTCAATTTCTCTACTTGATAGTTTTCTGTACAATTGTTCTGGCTTAGATTGTTTTGATATCAAAGCTATATTACGTTTTACAGCATCGCTAAATACAACGGCTCCTCTGTTTACTTTTATAATTGTTGAAGCAAGAACTTCTAGTTTTTCGGATTTTTCAACAAATGAAGAAACTCCGGCTTTTATTGCATTAGGTGCATACACCTGCTCATTTAAATTAGAAAATAAGACGATTTTAAGTTTTCGATAATTTTGTAATAAATTTTTAATACTATTAATGCTATTTAACCCATTTAGCTCCATGTCCATGACTAAAATGTCTACTTCTTTACGTTTCAGCATCTCCTCAATCATGTCAAAGTTATCCACTATTCCTACTAATGTAATATCAGAATGCTCTTTGAAATATGATTTGATACCATAATGAACCACAGGATGATTATCCGCAAGACCTATCTTTATCATACATTATTTGTTTAAAATTGTGTAAGTACAAAATTACAAATAAAAATATAAAGGCTTGATTATCAGTTGTAGAAAATGTTGTACACTTTTGTAGAAATTATTTAAGATCTTGAGGGATTACGCATACAGGTATAGGATTTATTTTGTGTTGATTGATTGTGTTTAAATGTAAATATATTGTAAAAACTTCTTTTTCTCTGCCTTCAAAATCATCGTTAGTTTTACCTCTTTCTAATTGCTCCATTGCCCATTCTAATTCGCTATAGTTGGCTCCTAGTTGATCTTCATCACTCCTATCATCACCAAATAATCCATCTGTAGGTTTTGCATTTAGGATAGATTCGGGTACTTTTACATAAGAAGCTAAAGCACGTACATCACTTTTTAATAAGTCAGCTATAGGGCTTATATCTACACCACCATCCCCATATTTTGTAAAAAAGCCCACTCCAAAATCTTCTACCTTATTACCAGTTCCTGCTACTAACAAATTGTTTAATCCCGCCAAGTAGTATAGTGATACCATTCGTAAACGAGAACGAGTATTGGCTAAAGCTAAATGAAGCTTGTCCTCATTTTCAGATGTTGGTACTTCCTTTTTAAAGGTTTCAAAAACAGGTGTTAAATCTACTCTAGTGTCTGATACATTGGGAAATCTTACTTTTAATTGATTGATGTGTTCATATGCTCTATTTACATGGCTTTCTGCTTGGTGTATAGGCATCTCTACGCATAAGGTAGTAAGTCCTGTTTGCGCACATAATGTAGAGGTTAAAGCAGAATCTATTCCACCTGAAATACCAACTACAAAGCCTTTTACTCTTGCTTTTTCAGCATATTCTTTTAGCCAGTTAACAATGTGTTCATTTACTTTTTCTACATTTAAAGTGCTTATTTTTTGCATAACGATGATAGTATTAAAAACGGATGTATATTTGCAAAAATAATAAAATTACTGATAAACCGTTTTTAGGTTACCTTAATAGAATTCATAGCAAAATGAAAAAATATAGTGTATTAGTTGTATTAGTTCTTTCTGTTTTTTCTTGTAAAAAAATGAGAAAGTACAAGATCAAGCAGAAGAAATGAGTTTAAATATTGTGGTGGATCGTTATGATAAGGCTTTTTTTGAGTCAAAACCTTCTGAGTTACCTGTTTTAAAGCAGAAATACCCATTTTTCTTTCCTCTTCAAGTAGATGAACAGTTTTTAGCAGACAAGATGATTAATCCCCAGTGGAGAGCATTGTATAAAGAAGTAGAGAAAAAGTATGATAATTTTGATATTGAAAAGAAAAATATTGAAACTCTTTTTAAATACATAAAATACTATTTTCCTAAAACAAAAGTACCTAAAGTGTATACTGTTATTCAGGATATGGATCCAGATTATAAAGTAATTTATGCCCCTGATAAAAATATGTTAATTATTTCATTAGAATTGTATTTAGGTAAATCACATCGTTTTTATCAATATCCTGATTTTTTGAAAAAGACATTTGAACCAGCTCAAATGATGCCTGATGTCGTAGACGCATTTGCTTTGTATAAAGTAAAACCTCCTACAGATCGAGATTTCTTATCACAAATAATTTATGAAGGTAAAAAATTATATTTGAAAGATGTTTTATTGCCTAAAACTTCAGATGAGGATAAGATAGCTTATACTACAGAAGAATTAAAATGGTGCGAAGAGAATGATGAAAATATTTGGCGATTTATGATAGACCAAAAAATGTTATATGATACAAATCCTATGTTGGTTCAAAAATTAATAGCACCAGCTCCTTTTTCTAAATTTGGACTAGATAGCGATAATCAAACGCCAGCTAGAATAGGAACGTGGATTGGATGGCAAATTGTACGAGCATATATGGAACAAAATAACGATACTCCTCTTCAAAAAATGCTTGTTATGGATGCTAAAGAATTGTTTAAAAAATCAAGATATAAACCAGTAAAAAATTAATAATAATTATAGGGAGTAAACTGTAAGAAAAATGTTAGTACTTATTATTTATTTCTTATTATCTAAAGCGATAAAAAATGGCAATAACAAAAACATCTAATATTAATTTTAAGATTTCGTTAGACGAAAATCATGTTCCTGAAAAATTGCATTGGACAGCAACAGATGGAGGGGTGCAAAATGAAGAAGCAAAGGCCTTAATGTTAAATATTTGGGATAGTAAAGCTAAAGAAACTATGCGTATTGATTTGTGGACAAAAGATATGCCTGTAGATGAAATGAAGGTGTTCTTTCATCAAACTTTAGTAGCTATGGCAGATACTTATGAAAGAGCTACAGCTGATGAAAAAATGAGTGCTACTATGCGTGATTTTTGCGATTATTTCGCAGAGAAATTAGAATTGAAAAAACAATAAAAAAGTCGCTTTAAGAAAGCGACTTTTTTATTGCTATAAAAATCTTCATTGCTTTTAAATACATCTTGGTTTACTCCATCAATAAATTCTAATACACTATCACGACCAGTGTTTTCTAATGAAGAAGTGATGAAGTGTTGAGGCATTTCTTCCCAATTATTAGCTAATAAAGCTTTTCTGTATGCTGCCACATGTTGTTCTGCTTTTCCTTTGCTTATTTTATCTGCTTTTGTAAAGATAATGCAAAAAGGAATACCTGTTTCACCTAAATAAGTTATAAACTCTAAATCAATTTTTTGTGCTTCATGACGTATATCTATTAAGACAAATGCACAAATTAATTGTTCTCGTTTTTCAAAATAATCAGTAATGAATTTTTGAAAAACTTCTTTTGTCTTTTTGAAACTCTCGCATAGCCATATCCTGGTAAATCAACTAAAAACCAGTTATTATTAATTTTGAAATGATTTATTAATTGAGTTTTGCCTGGCTTTGAAGAAGTTTTTGCTAAATTTCTATGATTAGTTAGCATGTTTATTAAGGAAGACTTTCCTACGTTAGATCTTCCTATAAATGCGTATTCAGGTAAACGTTCTTGTGGACATTTACTAACACTAGAGTTGCTTATAATAAATTCAGCTGTATTAATTTTCATATATATAAAATAATTCCCCTCTTGTGAAGGGGAAAGTTATTATTTATGTTCTGCTTTTGTTTCTAACCACTCTTCAAGAATTCTGTTGAACTCATCAGGGTGTTCCATCATGGCGGCATGACCGCATTTGTCTATCCAGTATAAAGTAGAATTAGGTAATAACTTATGGAATTCTTCTGCTACTTCTGGAGGTGTTACTTTATCTTGTTTTCCCCAAATAATTCCTGTAGGAACATGCATTTTTGGTAAATCTTTAGCCATATTATGGCGAATAGCACTTTTGGCAATTGTGAGGGTTTTTAAAAGTTTAATTCGGTCATTTACCGTTGCGTATACCTCATCTACAATTTCTTTTGTAGCAACATTAGGATCGTAAAATACATCTTCTGATTTTTTCTTAATATATTCGTAATCTCCGCGTTTAGGATAACTTTCGCCCATAGCACTTTCATATAAACCTGAGCTACCTGTAATTACTAATCCTGATACTTTTTCGGGAAATAGTTTTGTGAAATATAGAGCGATATGCCCCCTAATGAGTTTCCAACAAGAACAACTCGATCAAAACCTTTATGGTTGATAAAGTTTTTAAGATATACTGCAAATGCTTTTACGTTTGTTTTTAATATATTTTGTGTATATAAGGGTAATTCTGGTATTACAACTTTATATCCTTTATTGGGAAAATATCCGGCAACTCCACCAAAATTACTTAGACCTCCCATTAATCCATGTAAGATTACGATTGGAGTCCCTTCCCCTGCTTCGAAATATTTGTACTTACCGTCTTCTATTAAGTGCTTCACTTTATTAATTCGTTTTTATACGACAAATATAGTGGTTAAAAATGAAAAAATAATTTTTATTGTTTTTTTGTGGATAAACTAACTTCTATAAGTTTGAAGTTAAGTTTGTTTGTAATTGTAATTATGAGTGCTGAATTAAAACTACCTTATTTTGTATTAAATGTTTTTATTGTCTGTAGTCGTTTTTTAAAAAAAAGCTATCTCAATTAAAGAGATAGCTTTTGTATTTTTAGGATTTAATAATTGTCTGTTTCCTGTCTGGACCAACAGATATAATCATGATAGGAACTTCTAATTCTTTTTCAATGAATCCTATATAGTCTTTTAATTCATTAGGTAGCTCTTCAAAGGTATTCATTCCTGTTAAGTCGGCTTTCCATCCTTTAAATTCAGTATAAATAGGGGTAAGGTTTTCTTCTTCAATAGAAAAAGGTAAATGTTTTAGGGTTTCTCCTTTGTAATTATAAGCAGTGCAAACTTTTAATGTTTCAAATCCAGAAAGAACATCGCCTTTCATCATCATTAATTGTGTTACTCCGTTTATTTGAATTGCATATTTTAGGGCTACTAAATCGAGCCATCCGCAACGTCTAGCACGACCTGTTACAGAACCAAATTCATTGCCGACTTTTGCCATAGTTTCGCCATCTGTGCCAAAATCTTCTGTAGGGAATGGTCCAGAGCCTACGCGAGTAGTGTAGGCTTTAAAAATGCCAAATACATCTTTTATTTTGTTAGGAGCAATCCCTAAACCTGTACAAGCTCCAGCAGCAGTAGTATTAGACGAGGTTACAAAAGGATACGTTCCAAAGTCAACATCTAATAAAGAACCTTGTGCTCCTTCACAAAGAATGGATTTGCCTTCTTTTTGAGCTTTTGCTAAAAACTCTTCACTGTCAATAAAAGTTAGTTTTTTTAATCCTTCTATGGCTTCAAAAAACTCTTTTTCCATTTCAGGAAGATTGTATTGAATGTTTACATCGTAAAATTTAATCATTTCTTCATGCTTGTTAGCTAGAGAACGATATTTTTCGATAAAATCAGACATTTCAATATCTCCAACTCTTAAACCATTGCGTCCTGTTTTATCCATATAAGTAGGGCCAATTCCTTTTAAAGTAGAGCCAATTTTAGCTTTTCCTTTAGCTGTTTCAGAAGCAGCGTCTAATAAGCGATGCGTAGGTAAAATTAGATGAGCTTTTCTTGAAATTAATAATTTAGACTTAATGTCCATGTTGAATTTTTCAAGTCCTTCAATTTCTTTTTGAAAAACAACAGGATCAATAACAACACCATTTCCAATGATATTGATTGAGTTTTTATGAAAAATACCAGATGGAATTGTACGTAAAACATGTTTAATTCCATCAAATTCAAGTGTATGTCCCGCATTTGGGCCTCCTTGAAAACGAGCTATAATATCGTATTTAGAGGTTAGCACATCGACAATTTTTCCTTTGCCTTCATCACCCCATTGTAATCCTAGTAGTAAGTCTACAGTCATTGTGTTGTTGTTTGTAATTTTAAGAATTTTTCTTTTTAGTAGCGTAGAAATATAATGAATGATTTTGGATTTCAATTCCAAATAAATCTTCCATAGTTTGTTTGATAGTTTGTATTCGTGGATCGCAAAATTCAATTACCTCTCCTGTGTCTGTCATTATAATATGATCATGCTGCTTGTCAAAATAAGACTTTTCATAATGTGCTTGATTTTGACCAAACTGATGTTTGCGAACTAATCCACAATCTAATAATAACTCAATAGTATTATAAAGTGTAGCTCGAGATACACGATAATTTTTATTCTTCATTTTAATATAAAGATTTTCTATATCAAAATGTTCAGAGCTGTCATATATCTCCTGAAGAATTGCATATCGTTCAGGTGTTTTTCGATGTCCATTCTTTTCTAAGTAACTAGTAAAAACATTTTTTACTGTCTCTTGGTGGCTATTATTGTCAGATGTAACTTGTGTCATAACGTCACAAAGATAAAATTTTTATTTAGATTGTAAATAATAATGATTTTTTACTTTATGAGTATTCAATTGTTGAAAAAAATGATCCTTATTGAAAAGCTTTAAAAGAGCCTTTTTTATTTATTACTCCTTATAAATATATTAATACTTAAAGTAAGAGAAATATGTTTGCTGATAAAAGTAGGTGTCTAGGTTTGATGATTATTGTAGTTTATTAGTAAATATTTTTGGGTAGGTTGATTCTTGATTTTTAAAGTACGAGGTGTTTCGAGCTTTATTTGTTGTTTTTGCATTGTCTTTTTGTGAAAAAGATAAAAATAAAGAACAAAGATTATGTCTTTTTAGTTTTGTCATGTATTTCTTATAAAATTAAAACTTATCAACAAAGTGGTATTTTGTGGTAAAATGTGGTAAAAATATTTCTATCTTTGTCTTTGTACAGTACAAAGTGTAACTCCTTGAATACCATTATAGGAACATATGAATGTAAAGCAGATACAAAGGGCAGGTTGATGTTACCGGTTGCCTTGAAGGCTCAATTGACTTCTTCTTTGACAGAAGGATTCGTATTAAAGCGTTCTGTTTTTCAACAATGTTTAGAATTGTATCCAATGAGTGAATGGAATGCAATGATGCAAAAAATCAACAAGTTAAATCGTTTTGTGAAAAAAATAATGATTTTATTCGGCGATTTACTGCGGGAGTTAAAGTGGTAGAGATTGATGCTACAGGGCGCTTATTAATACCTAAAGATTTAGCAACTTTTGCAAATATTACAAATAATATAGTCTTGTCTTCAGCTGTTACTATATTGGAAATTTGGGATAAAGAGTTGTATGAAAAAGCTATTGATGATTCAGTAATGGATTTTGCTGATTTAGCTGAAGAAGTAATGGGAGATTTAAATTTTGATGACAATGGAATATCATAATCCGGTTTTATTAAAAGAAACGGTTGATGGTTTGAATATCAAACCGGATGGAGTGTATGTAGATGTAACTTTTGGAGGCGGAGGTCATTCAAGAGAGATATTATCTCGTTTAGGACCTAATGGGAAATTGTTTGCTTTTGATCAAGATGAAGATGCTTGGGTTAATGAAATAGAAGATTCAAGATTTGTTTTGATTAAAGAAAATTTTCGGTATATAAAAAACTTTTTGCGTTTTCAAAATGTTCGAAAAGTTGATGGGATTTTAGCAGATTTAGGAGTGTCCTCTCATCAATTTGATGTGCCAGAACGTGGTTTTTCAACTCGTTTTGATGGAGCACTTGATATGAGAATGAGCCAAAAAAATGAATTGAGTGCTTATACCGTAGTTAACGAATATGATGATATTAATTTACGTCGTATCTTTTTAGAATATGGTGAATTAAAAAATGCAGCTGCTTTAGCTAGAACTATTATAGAAGCTAGAGATACAGAGCGTATTGTTAATACAGAAGATTTAAAACAAGTTTTATCAAAACATCTGCCAGGACACAAGGCTAATAAAATTCTAGCTCAAATTTATCAAGCTATACGTATTGAAGTAAATCAAGAGATGGAAGTTTTAAAAGAGTTTTTAGAACAATCATTAGATATCCTAAACGTAGGAGGAAGATTAAGTGTAATTTCCTATCATTCATTAGAAGATCGGTTGGTAAAACGATTTGTAAAAAATGGAATGTTTGAAGGAGAGCCAGAACGAGATATGTTTGGAAGATTTGAAGTGCCAATGAAAGCAATTGGTAAATTAATTATTCCAACAGATGAAGAAATAAAAGTAAATAATAGAGCTCGAAGTGCAAAACTTCGTATTGCTGAAAAATTATAATACTAAATATTGCCTTTACTATTATAATTAAATATGAAGAACAAAATTTTTAATATACTAAAAGCACGCTATCTTTTAAACGAAGATGCAGCAAAGAATTGGATTTTTATTCTTTTCCTATTAGTACTAGCTATTATAATGATTGCGAATACACATAGTTATGAGAAAAAAGTTTTTCGTATAGCAGAATTAAATAATGAGGTAAAAGAATTAAGATCAGAGTTTGTAGACAGGAGATCTGAATTAATGAAAATAAAAATGGAGTCCAATGTAGCTGCTCAAATGGCAAGATTACAAATTGTACCTTCATCAGTTCCTCCTAAAAAAATAAAAGTAGCAAAAGAAAAGACAGCTTGGGAAAAGCTATGGCAGTAATAAATAGAAATATATTAAATCGTATTTATGGGGTGGCGTTACTAATATTAGTAATGTCGTCTGCTGTTGCTGTAAAATTAAGTAATATTCAATGGGTTGAAGGGACTTACTATAGACAATTAGCTAAAGAACGAACAATTAAAAATTTTGTGATTCCAGCGAATAGGGGGAATGTGTATTCCTCAGATGGAAGTCTTTTAGCTACCTCTATTCCTGAATATACTATACGTTTTGATGCTTTAGCACCTTCTCAAGAAAACTTTGATAAACATATTAGATCACTAGCTGATTCATTAGCCCCTATGTTAAGAAAATCAAGTAGTTCCTTACTAAATGATTTTAGAAAAGCAAGAGCTAATAAAAATCGTTATATGTTAGTTGCTCGTAAATTAAGCTATACAGAACATGCTAAAATAAAAGGTTTTCCTTTATTAAATTTAGGAGCCTATAAAGGTGGTATTATTATAGAACAACAAACTGTTAGAGAACACCCAATTGGGAAAATTGCGGAAAGAACTATAGGTTATGAGCGATTTAATGATGGAGGAAGTCTTACTCGCGTAGGTATTGAAGGAGCTTTTGGAAAGTATTTAAAAGGAAAAGACGGACAAGTTTTAAAACAAAAAATAGCAAAAGGACAATGGAAACCCATTCGTGATAATAATGAAGTAGAACCTATTGATGGTTATGATATAGTTTCTACTATTGATGTTTATATTCAAGATATTGCCCACCATGCATTGTTAAAACAATTAGAATTATACGAGGCGGAACATGGTTGTGCCGTTGTTATGGAAACTAAAACAGGAGATATCAAAGCGATCTCAAATTTAGGAAGAGCAAAAGACGGATCATATTATGAAACCATTAATTACGCTGTAGCAGAATCTCATGAGCCAGGTTCTACATTCAAATTAGTTGATGTTTTAGCATTATTAGAAGATAAAAAAATAGATACTAGCAAAATATACAATACTTATGGAGGAGTAGTTGTATATAGAGGGAGAAAAGTAAAAGATTCTCATGATGGAGGATATGGTAAAATTTCATTTGCTAGAGGTTTTGAGCTTTCTTCTAATACTGTTTTAGTTCAGGCTGTTTATGAAAATTATAAAGATAATCCGCAACAATTTGTTGATCATATTAATTATTTAGGATTAAACACATCTTTGGGTTTACCTTTTAAAGGAGAAGGAAAACCTAGAATACCACAGCCAAGAAAAGGAAATTGGAGCGGTATTTCTCTTCCGTGGATGGCATTTGGTTATGGTGTTTCGGTTACTCCTCTACAAACACTGACACTGTATAATGCGGTAGCTAATAATGGTATAATGGTTAAACCTAAGTTTGTTCAAGAAGTAAAAGAATGGAATAAGGTTATTAAAAAGTTTGATACAGAAGTAATAAACTCTAAAATTTGTTCAAATTCAACACTTTTAAAAGTAAAAGCTATGTTGAAAAATGTAGTAAAAAGAGGAACAGCTTCTAAACTATACTCAAAAGATTTTTCTATGGCAGGGAAAACAGGAACCGCTCAAATAGATTATCATAAAGGCGATACACAAATGTATTACGCTTCTTCCTTTGCAGGATATTTTCCAGCTGAAGATCCACAATACTCTTGTATAGTTGTTATTCATAAACCCAATACTTCTAGCAATAACTATTATGGTGCTGATGTGGCAGGTCCAGTTTTTAAAAGAATAGCACAGAAAGTCTTTACAGATGTTCCCTCTACCGATGAGATAAAATCATTAAAGAGGAAAGTTAATAAACAAGAAAAAAGTTATTTAGCGTACAATGAAAAATTAAATAAAAAACCAGTATATGTGCCGAATACTAAAGGAATGCCCGGAATGGACGCAGTAGCTTTGTTAGAGAATTTAGGAATGAAAGTACGGGTGAGTGGATTTGGTAAAGTAAAAAAACAATCCATTCAAGCAGGTGAACTTATTAGAAAAAATAAAGTTATAGTGTTAGAATTGTCATAAATGAAATGTGTTAACATTTTATCGTCCAATTAATAAGGAATAGTAAAATAGGATGAATTTAAAAGATTTATTATATAAAGTAGCTATAGAAGCAGTTTGCGGATCTACAACAGTAACTGTAAACCAAATTCAGTTTGATTCTCGTAAGATAGAATCGGATGATGTTTTTGTGGCAATTCGTGGGACTTTGTCAGATGGACATCAATATATAAACAAAGCAATTAGTTTAGGAGCTTCCGTAATAGTTTGTGAAGAATACCCTCAAACTTGTTTAGAAAATATTACCTATGTTAAAGTAATAGATACAAATAGTGCATTAGCTCAATTAGCTAATAATTTTTATGGAACACCATCACATAAATTAACTTTAGTTGGAGTTACAGGTACTAATGGTAAGACTACAATTGCTTCTCTTTTGTATCAAATGTTTAAAAAAGCAGGATACAAAGTAGGGTTATTATCAACTGTTAAAATTATGGTTGATCAAGTTGAATATAAAGCTACTCACACTACACCTGATTCACTTACCTTGAACTATTATTTAAATGAAATGGTTGTGAATGGTTGTGAATACTGTTTTATGGAAGTAAGTTCTCATGGTGTACACCAAAAAAGAACAGAAGGTTTGCGTTTTGCAGGGGGTGTGTTTACTAACTTATCTCATGATCATTTAGATTATCATCCTACGTTCGCAGAATATCGGGATGTGAAAAAATCATTTTTTGATCATTTGCCTAAAACGGCTTTTGCATTAACTAATATTGATGATAAAAATGGAGCTGTAATGTTGCAAAATACACAAGCAAAGAAGAGAACCTATGCTTTAAAAACGTATGCTGATTACAAAGCCGTTATATTAGAAAATCAATTAACAGGACTCCAATTAAAAATTAATAATCAAGATGTTTGGACACGTTTAATAGGTACTTTTAATGCTTACAATCTATTAGCTATCTACGGAGTAGCCGTTGAACTTGGAATAGATAAAATAGAAGCATTGCGCTTATTATCTGAATTAGAAAGCGTTTCGGGTAGGTTTCAATTTATTGTTTCCAAGCAAAAGATTACAGCCATAGTAGATTATGCTCATACACCAGATGCTTTAGAAAATGTATTAAATACTATTAATGATATTAGAACAAAAAACGAACAACTAATTACGATTGTAGGATGTGGAGGAGATAGAGATAGAACAAAGCGTCCTGTTATGGCACAAATTGCAACAGAAATGAGTTCTAAAGCAATTTTAACTTCAGACAATCCTCGCACTGAAAACCCACAGGCTATTATTGACGAAATGGAAGCAGGTATAAGTGCTGAAAATTTTAAAAAATATTTATCCATAGTAGATCGAAAGCAAGCTATAAAAACAGCTTGTCAAATGGCAGAAAGTGGTGATATTATATTAATAGCAGGGAAAGGACATGAAACATATCAAGAAATTAATGGAGTACGTCATGATTTTGATGATATGAAAACAGTTAAAGAATTATTAGAACAACTGAATAAATAATAATAATGATTTAAGATTAATGACTTCTGAACACAGAAATCTAAAATCTAAAATCTAAAATTTAAAAATATGTTATACTATTTATTTGAATATTTAGATAAAGTTCAAGATGTACCAGGAACAGGAGTTTTCCAATACATTACCTTTAGATCAGCATTGGCCATTATTATGTCTTTGTTATTATCTACTATTTATGGTAAAAAAGTAATTAGTTATTTAAGACGTTTACAAATTGGAGAAACAGTTCGTGAATTAGGATTAGAAGGTCAAACTCAAAAAGCAGGAACACCTACTATGGGAGGAATCATTATCATTTTTTCTACCTTAATACCTGTACTCTTATTTGCAAGATTAGATAACATTTATGTTATATTACTAATAGTTTCCATGCTATGGATGGGATTAATAGGTTTTTTAGATGATTACATTAAAGTGTTCAAAAAAGATAAAGAAGGATTAAAAGGAATCTTTAAAGTAATTGGACAAGTAGGGCTAGGATTATTTGTTGGAGCTGTTCTGTATTTTCACCCACAAGTAACCGTTCGAAAAGAAATGGCACATACAAAAATAGAAATAGATGCTTCTGAGAATACCATTAAACCGATGATGATTGAAGAAAAATCAACAGCTACCACCATTCCATTTTTTAAGAATAATGAGTTTGATTATGCAGAAGTATTATCTTTTATGGGAGAAGGCTATCAAGATTATGCTTGGTTAATCTTTATACCAGTAGTTATTTTCATTATTACAGCTGTTTCAAATGGAGCTAACCTGACAGATGGTATTGATGGATTAGCAGCAGGTACTTCCGCTATATCAGTAATAGCATTAGGTGTATTTACCTTTGTTTCAGGAAATATTATTTTTTCTAAATATTTAAACATAATGTTTATTCCCCATTCAGGAGAAATGACCGTTTTTATAGCTGCTTTTATAGGATCTTTGGTTGGCTTTTTGTGGTATAATAGTTTTCCAGCTGCCGTTTTTATGGGAGACACAGGAAGTTTAACAATAGGAGGAGTAATAGCCGTATTAGCAATTGCTGTTCGTAAAGAAATGTTAATCCCTGTTATTTGTGGGATATTTTTAGCTGAAAATTTATCAGTAGTTATACAGGTAGCTTATTTTAAATATACTAAAAAGAAATATGGAGAAGGACGTCGTATCTTCCTAATGTCCCCTTTACATCACCATTATCAAAAAAAAGGATATCATGAAAGTAAAATTGTTACCCGTTTTTGGATTGTGGGAATTTTATTAACTATTGTTTCTGTTGTAACTCTAAAATTAAGATAATCTATGAGACTAGTCGTTTTAGGAGGAGGAGAAAGTGGAGTAGGTACCGCCATTCTAGGTAAAAAAGAGGATATGAAGTATTTGTATCTGATTTTGGGAAAATGAAAGACACCTACAAAGAAGTATTATCATTGCATAAAATCAAGTTTGAAGATGAAAAACATACAGAAGAATTGATTTTGAATGCTGATGTAGTAATGAAAAGTCCAGGTATTCCAGATAAAGCACCCATTGTAAAAAAATTAATAGAAAAAAAAGTACCCGTACTTTCTGAAATAGAATTTACTAATCAGTTTACAAAAGCTATAACAGTAGGGATTACAGGTAGTAATGGAAAAACGACCACCACAATGCTAACATATCACCTCTTAAAACAAGGAGGTCTTAATGTAGGGCTTGCAGGAAACATAGGTAAAAGTTTCGCCTGGCAAGTAGCTGACGATAAATTTGATACCTATGTTTTAGAGTTAAGTAGCTTTCAGTTAGATGGAGTTGAAACGTATAAACCCCATATCGCTATTATAACAAACATTAGCCCAGATCATTTAGATCGTTACGAATATAAATACGAAAATTATATTGCCTCAAAGTTTAGAATAACAATGAATCAAACAGAACAGGATTATTTGATTTATGATGCAGATGATGAAGCTATAATTAATTGGTTGTCAAGTAACTCGACCAAAGCAAAATTAATTCCGTTCTCAATTTCTAAAAAGTTAGATTTTGGAGCCTACTTAGAAAATAATGTAATAAAATTCAATATAACAAACGAAATATTTGATATGCCAATCAACGAAATATCTTTAGAAGGAAAACATAATGTTAAAAACGCTATGGCAGCAGCAACCGTTGCACAGTTATTAAAAATTAGAAAGTCAACTATTCGTGAAAGTTTATCAGACTTTCAAGCAGTTGAACATCGTCTTGAAAAAGTATTAAAAATTAATAATGTTCAATATATAAATGATTCTAAAGCTACTAATGTAAACGCAGCATTTTTTGCTCTAGATAGTATATCTACACCAACCGTGTGGATAGTAGGAGGTGTTGATAAAGGAAATGATTATACCGAACTTTTACCATTAGTAAATGAAAAAGTAAAAGCAATTATTTGTTTAGGAGTAGATAATAAAAAAATAATTGAATCGTTTGGAGATATTGTAGATGAAATCCTAGAGGCAGGTTCTATGGCAGAAGCTGTAAAGCAAGCATACCGTTTAGCAGAAAAAGGAGATACCGTTTTATTATCACCTGCTTGTGCAAGTTTTGACCTATTTGAGAATTACGAGGATAGAGGACGTCAATTTAAACAAGCCGTTCAGAATTTATAAATATTATTCACAATTAAGTTTCTGAACTATTAAACTACTAAAGTAAAATATGAAAAAATTACTACATAATCTAAAAGGAGATAAAGTCATTTGGGCATTCGTTGCGCTTTTGGCCTTATTTTCTTTTATGCCCGTATATAGCGCAAGTAGTAATTTAGCCTATCTAGGTAGAGGTACAGGAAATACCCTAGGTTATTTACTTAAACATTTTATGCACTTAGGACTAGGTTTCGCTATTATGTATGGTTCTCATAAAGTACCTTATCATTATTTCAGAAATTTATCAATGGTTCTCTTGCCTTTCGTCTGGTTAATGTTAATTTATACCTTATTTAAGGGAACCGTTATTGATGGTGCTAATGCCAGTAGATGGATACAATTGCCAGGAGGAATATCATTTCAGCCATCTGCCTTAGCAGCTATGGTACTCTATATGTATGTGGCACGTTATTTGTCTAAGACAGATATTGAAGAAATGACCTTTCAAAAATCATTTATATCGTTGTGGATCCCTGTATTTGTTACCGTAGGGTTAATATTTCCAGCGAACTTTTCTACCGCTGCACTTATTTTTTCGATGGTACTAATGATTACTTTCGTAGGACAATATCCTATAAAAAATAGTGCTATTATTATAGGAATGGGAATTGGAGCAGCATTATTTTTTATAATTTTAGTAAAAGCTTTTCCAGACGCTTTTCCAAACCGTGTAGATACTTGGATGAGTCGTATTGAAAATTTTATATCGGATAAATCAGATCCAGATGAAGATTATCAAATTGAAAAAGCCAAAACAGCTATAGCAACAGGAGGAATTTATGGTCTTGGTCCAGGTAAGAGTGTGCAACGTAATTTCCTTCCACAATCGTCTTCTGACTTTATTTTTGCAATTATTATAGAAGAATTTGGTTTAATAGGTGGTTTTGCTATTATTTTCTTATATCTGATGCTCTTTGTTCGTTTTGTTATTGCATCATATAAAGCCCCTACATTATTTGGTAAACTCATAGTCGCAGGTCTAGGATTTCCTATTATTTTTCAAGCTTTTATAAATATGGGAGTAGCAGTAGAATTGTTGCCTACAACAGGTCAGACTTTACCACTCATTAGTAGTGGGGGAACCTCTATTTGGATGACATGCGCTGCCATTGGTATTATCTTGAATGTAACTAAAAAGAAGAAGAAATAGTACAAGAAAAAGAAGAAAGAGAAGAAAGAGAAGCAGCTTTACAACGAATTATAGACAGAGAAATTGAAGAGCAAAATAAATTAGATCAAGAAGTGAATGGAGATTATTCAATAGAAGAGAAGAATAACCCAATGAATGCAGTTCTAAATAAATAATATAGTTTTTCTCTTAATCTATAAAAAAAAACGTATAAAAAAAATTAGATTCAAAGCCAAAATAGAAATGAAACAAAATCCAAAATTCATAATCAGTGGAGGAGGCACAGGAGGACATATTTATCCTGCTATTGCTATTGCTAACGAGATTAAATCACGTTATCAACAAGCTGATATATTATTTGTAGGAGCCAGTGATAAAATGGAAATGCAAAAAGTTCCTCAGGCAGGGTATCCAATAAAAGGATTATGGATTGCAGGTATTCAAAGAAAATTGACTTTTCAAAATGCAATGTTTCCATTAAAGTTAGTATCAAGTTTAATAAAATCATTTATGATTATACGAAGCTTTAAACCAGATGTAGTTATAGGAACAGGAGGCTTTGCTAGTGGGGCACTATTAAAAGTAGCTTCTATTTTAGGTGTTCCAACACTTATTCAAGAACAAAATTCCTATCCAGGAATTACTAATAAATTATTGAGTAAAAAAGCTAAAAAAATTTGTGTAGCATATGAAAATTTGGAACGATTTTTTCCAAATAAAAATATAGTTCTTACAGGTAATCCTATACGCCAAGATTTAATTTCTGTTGATAGTAAAAAGAAGAAGCTTTAGCTTATTTTAAATTAGATCCTTCCAAAAGAACCTTACTTGTTTTAGGAGGAAGCTTAGGAGCCAGAAGAATCAATCAATTAGTAGCAAAAGAACTAGATTGGTTATTAGAGCAAGGATTGCAAATAATATGGCAGTGTGGAAAATTATATTTTGAAGAATACAAACATTTTAATCAGAAAAAAGGAGTACAACTACTTTCTTTTATTGATCGAATGGATTTAGTGTATGCAGCAGCAGATATAGTTATTTCACGTTCAGGGGCCTCATCCGTTTCTGAATTATGTTTGGTAGGTAAACCGGTAGTTTTTATACCATCACCAAATGTAGCCGAAGATCATCAAACAAAAAATGCCCAAGCTATAGTAGATAAAAAAGGGGCAATTCTCATTAAAGAAAATGAAATAGATAATCAGTTTCAGATAGTTTTTAAAACTATTTTAGATGATAAAACAAAACAAGAAGATCTAAGCAAAAATATAAAAGCTCTAGCACGGCCTAATGCAACTAAGCAAATTGTAGATGAAATAATAAAATTAGTTGTATAACAAATTAAACTTTAAAATTAATGAAAAAGATTCAACTCATAAACTTAAGCTCAAGTTTCAAGTTGAAAATTGAAAATTGAATTTAAGAATGAACTTAGAACAGATACATAACGTTTATTTTATAGGGGTAGGAGGCATTGGTATGAGTGCCTTAGCTCGTTATTTTAAATATATAGGAAAAGAAGTAATGGGGTATGATAAGACCTCTACAATGCTAACTAATGATTTAATTGCAAATGGTATTAATATTCATTTCGAAGATAATATTAGTTATATTCCAGATTTTTGTACGCCAGAAAATACCCTAGTTGTTTATACTCCTGCTATTAAACAACTTTCAGAATGGGATTATTTTAAGGAAAAAGGGTTTACGATAAAAAAGCGAGCTGAAGTTTTAGGGATCATTACAAAAGACACCTTTTGTTTTGCTGTAGCAGGTACACATGGTAAAACTACTACTTCAAGTATTTTAGGTCATATTTTATATGAAAGTGGTTTAGATGTCACAGCCTTTTTAGGAGGTATAGTAGAGAATTATAATTCTAATTTAATTGGATCAGGAAAAACAATTACTGTCGTTGAAGCAGATGAATTTGATAGATCTTTTTACATTTGCACCCCAATATCGCTTGCGTAACTTCAATGGACGCAGATCATTTAGATATTTATGGAGATGACGCTTCTATAAAAGCCACTTTCAATGAATTTGCAGCAAAAGTTCAAGATAAAGATAATTTGTTTGTAATCAATGATCTACCTTTAGAAGGTGTAACCGTGGGCGTAAATGATGATTCTCAATATGTAGCACATAATGTGAGAATTGTTGACGGATGGTACATTTTTGATGTTAAAACACCAACTGAGCAAATTAGAGATATAAAATTTGGATTGCCAGGGAAACATAATTTAACGAATGCTTTATTAGCCTTTGCTATGGCGCGTACATATGGTACACCAATAGATTCTATTGTTAATGCTTTGGCAACATTTAAAGGGGTAAAACGTCGTTTTTCTTTTCAAATTCGCAAGCCAAGTTTTGTGTATATAGATGATTATGCTCACCATCCAACAGAAATTAATGCTGTACATCAAGCAGTGCGTGAGTTGTATCCAGATAAAAAAGTGTTGGCTGTTTTTCAACCACACTTGTTTAGTAGAACAAAAGATTTTGTAGATGATTTTGCAAAAAGTTTAGCACAATTTGATGAAGTGCTTTTAATGGAAATCTATCCAGCTAGAGAGTTACCTATGCCAGGAGTAACCTCAAAGTGGTTGTTAGATAAAATTGAAAATAAGAATAAAAAATTAGTACAAAAAGAAGAACTAATAAGTCTGCTAGAATTGTCAGATGCTCCAGTAATTGTTACTATTGGAGCAGGAGATGTAGGCGAAATGGTTCCAGAAATAAAGAAGGCATTAGATGCGTAAAAATTGGTTAATAAATATTCAACTAATAGTCATTTTTGGGTTTATGATTTTCTTATATTCTTTTGCATCAAAAAGAAATGATTCTAGGAAAATTATGAAAACTCAAGTGGAAATTGTGGATAAAAATAACCCCTTTTTAACACCTGAAACGGTTAATAACTTGTTGATAGAAAATTTTGGTGGTTCTTTTTCAGTGGCAAAAGAAGAGTTAGATTTGAACGCTATAGAAGCCTCCATAAACAAACATAAACTAGTTGAAAAATCAGAAGTTTATGTTAGTGTAGATGGAAAGCTTAAAGCTGTAGTTACTCAAAAGACCCCAATCGCTCGAGTTTTTGATTATGACAACTCTTATTATATTGATTATAAAGGAGGTAAGATGCCATTGTCTGGCAATTTTAGTGCGCGTGTACCATTAGTTTATGGTACCACGCAAAATTCTTATAGCAAGGATTTTGTAACATTACTAAAAATGATACATGATGATGAATTTTTGAAAAAAATATTATCGGAATGCAGATAAAACCAGATGGAAGTGTAATAATGAAGAATAGAAACTATAGTTATGATATAATTTTCGGGAGAACTATTTATATGGAACGGAAATTTAATAACTATAAAGCTTTTTTTCAAAAAGCAGTGCAGGATACAATTTTAGGTTCATATAAAACTATTAATCTAAAATTTATCAAACAAGTGGTATGCACAAAATAAAAGAGTATGGAAAGAGATAATATAGCAGTAGGACTTGATATAGGTACGACTAAAATCGTAGCTATGTTAGGTAAGAAAAATGAATATGGTAAGCTTGAAATTTTAGGTGTAGGAAAGTCTAAAAGTCTCGGTGTGGCTCGTGGGGTAGTAAATAATATTACTCAAACCATCCAGTCTATACAAGAGGCTGTTTCTTTAGCAGAAAAAGATTCAGGCTATAAAATAAAAGATGTAGTCGTAGGTATTGCAGGGCAACACATCCGTAGTATTCAGCATAGTGACTATATATCAAGACCTAATGCTGAAGAAGTAATTAGTGAAAAAGATATTAATCTGCTCATTGGGCAGGTTCAAAAATTACCTATGTTACCAGGTGAAGAAATAATTCATGTACTACCTCAAGAATTTAAAATTGATGGACAAGAAGGAATTAAAGAACCAATAGGTATGTATGGAGGACGTTTAGAGGCTAGTTTTCATGTAGTATTAGGACAAGCTTCCTCTATTCGTAATGTAGGACGTTGTATAAAAAGCGCAGGTTTAGATTTGTCGGGGTTAACGTTAGAACCGTTATCTTCGGCTGATGCCGTTTTAAGTCAAGAAGAAAAAGAAGCAGGAGTAGCTCTAATTGATATAGGAGGAGGTACTACTGATTTGGCTATTTTTAAAGACGGTATCATTCGTCATACGGCCGTCGTTCCATTTGGAGGAAATGTAATAACAGAAGATATAAAAGAAGGGTGTTCAATAATTGAAAAACAAGCAGAATTGTTAAAGACAAAATTTGGATCTGCTTGGCCAGGAGAAAATAAAGATAACGAAATTGTTTCTATTCCTGGATTGAGAGGACGAGAGCCAAAAGAAATTTCATTAAAAAATCTTTCTAAAATTATTCATGCACGCGTTGTGGAAATTATAGAACAAATTTATAGCGAAATTAGATCATACGGACATGATGACCCAAGAAAAAAACTAATTGCAGGAATCGTTTTAACAGGAGGAGGATCCCAGTTAAAACATATTAAACAATTAGTTGAATACATAACAGGAATGGATACCCGTATAGGTTATCCAAATGAGCATTTAGCAGGAAGTTCAGGTGAAGAAATTTCAAGCCCATTATATGCTACTGCTGTAGGTTTAGTTATGAATAGTATTCGTAACAACACAATGAGTGCTATTCCTCAGGAGGATTATATTCCTGAACCTATTTTGGTTCAAAAACCAACTGAAGAAGAACAAAAAGTTATAGAAGAAGAGTTGAAAAAAGAAATTGAGGAAGCCCAAATCCCTGAATCAAAATCAACTGAAAAAACGATTCGTCGTTCCTTCTTTGATAAATATATAGATAAAATTAAAGATTTTTTAGATAATGCCGAGTAATCGTTTATTATCAATAATAAAACAAGAAAATATAAATACCAAATAGTATGGAAAGCAACTCAGGATTTGGAAGTATCTCATTTGATTTGCCTAAAACGCAAACCAATGTGATAAAAGTAATTGGTGTTGGAGGTGGTGGTAGTAACGCTATTAACCACATGTATAAACAAGGAATCAAAGGTGTTGATTTTATTGTGTGTAATACAGATTCTCAAGCTTTACAGAATAGTAATGTTCCTCATCGTATTCAGTTAGGTGCTAATCTAACAGAAGGTTTAGGTGCAGGTGCAAATCCTGAAGTAGGGCATCAAGCCGCTTTGGAAAGTATTGAGGATATCGAAAAAATGTTAGATACTAACACTAAGATGGTTTTTATCACGGCAGGTATGGGCGGTGGTACTGGTACAGGTGCTGCGCCAGTCATTGCTCAATTGGCTAAAGAAAAAGATATCTTGACTGTTGGTATAGTAACAATTCCTTTTCAGTTTGAAGGTAAAGTCCGTTCAGAACAAGCTTTATTAGGAGTTGAAAAATTAAGAAAACAAGTAGATTCACTTATTGTTATTAATAATAATAAACTTCGTGAAGTATATGGTAATTTAGGTTTTAAGGCAGGGTTCTCTAAGGCAGATGAAGTATTAGCTACGGCCTCAAGAGGTATTGCAGAAGTAATTACTCATCACTATACTCAAAATATTGACTTAAAAGATGCTAAAACAGTATTATCTAATAGTGGTACAGCTATTATGGGATCTGCTACAGCTGAAGGAGAGCATAGGGCTAAAGAAGCTATTGTAGCAGCTTTAGATTCACCATTATTAAATGATAATAAAATCACGGGTGCTAAAAACGTTTTGTTGCTTATCGTTTCAGGTGCTAACGAAATTACTATTGATGAAATAGGAGAAATCAATGATTATATTCAAGAAGAAGCAGGTTATAATGCTAATATAATCATGGGGGTAGGAGAAGATGAAGAACTTGGAGATAAAATTTCTGTCACGGTTATTGCAACTGGATTTTGTATAGAACAGCAGGCAGGTTTTGTAAATACGGAACCTAAAAGAATAATTCATGCCTTAGAAGATGAACAAAAATTAGTGCAAAATTTAACACAAAAATTTGAAGCTCAGGGTTTTGATTTTAATACAGTTATTACACCTTCTGAACCAGTAGTTCCAGTAGTTCCAACAATAGTACCTCCTGTAGATACAAGAGTTGTTTATACTTTAGAAGATGAAACGCCTAATAACTTAACATCATCTATTCCTGCTCAAAATGATTTTCAACAACCAGTAGTACAGCAGCCAGTAGCCATACAGAAACAACCCGTAACCGCACAACAACCCCTTGTGATACAACCAGTAGTTTCAAATTTAGACTTAGTTCCTACTTCTGAATTTATCAAAAACTTAGATGTTACTTTTGAAATAGTTTCACCTAAGCAAGTTGTTGCAAATGAATTTTTTATTACAACTCCAGAAGCTAAAGCAATGGAAGTAATAGCTCCAGAGGTGGTATCTGTACAGGATCCCGTAGCATTTACTTTTGATTTACCTGTAGCTAGAAAGGAAACAATGACAACTACTACCAGTGCTACAGAAAAAACAGTTTTTGATTTGACAGACGAAATTAAAGATATAAAAGTTAATCAAGCTGTTCAGTTTGTACCTATGACCGAGGTGTCACAAGATGGAATTATTCGCCATTCTTTAGAAGAATATATGGAAAATGAAAATCCATTTTTTCAGACTAAAAAAGTAGAGCCTGTAGTAGAAAATATTCCGGAGGAGTTAAATATTACAATGAAGCAAACAGAAGAGCCTGTTGTAGAACAAAATTTTAGTTTAGCTTCTAATGAAATTTCTCCAGTAGAAATGTCTATTGAAGAATCATTACGTTTAAGAGCAGAGGAACGTCGTCGTAAAATGAAAGAATTTAATTATAAATTTCATAATAACGCATCTCGTGTAGATGAGTACGAAAAAGTACCAGCTTACAAAAGAATGGGATTAGATGTAACAAACAATCCAATTCAGAATAATCAATCAAGAATGTCTTTAGGATTAGACAGTAATGATGAAATACAATTGCGTTCTAATAATTCTTTTTTACATGATAATGTAGATTAATTAAAATAAAAATGCTCTTATGTTACCCGAAAAATTTAATGATTTTTCGGGTTATTTTTTTAATTTCGCAGTTCTTCTGTTTTCAATTGAAATAAGGAAAGTAAAATCTAAATTAATAAGTATTAATAAGTATAGTTTTTTACATCTAAAAGCTATATTCAAAAACAAAGAAACATGAGTTTATCAGCAAAAATTATGGATGAAATGAAAAATGCTATGAAAGCTAAAGATTCAGTAGCATTAGAAGCTTTAAGAGCTATTAAGTCTGCTATTTTATTAGCGCAGACAGAAAGTGGGGCTAAAGAAGAAATTTCAGCTGATGATGAAATAAAATTATTGCAACGTTTAGTAAAACAACGTAAAGATTCGGCTGCTATTTATACAGAACAAAATCGTCCTGATTTAGCTGAGCCAGAATTAGCACAAGTAACAGTTATTGAAAAGTTTTTACCTGCTCAATTATCTGAAGAAGAAGTAGAAGCTGCTGTAGCTAAAATTATTCAAGAAGGAGGTTTTTCTGGAATGGCTGCTATGGGACAAGTAATGGGGCAAGCTTCTAAAGGTTTAGCAGGACAAGCTGATGGTAAAACCATTTCTAATGTAGTGAAAAAGCTTTTAGCATAATCTTTTTATTAGTAAAAACACTTACTTATAATTAATTGTTTTTGCTAAAAAGGGCTCTATAGTTCAATTGGATAGAATATCAGATTCCGGTTCTGACGATTTGGGTTCGAATCCCAATGGAGTCACTATAATATACTATTGTAAAATAAAGGGTATATATGCCTGTTTTATCAGTAAAAATCTATTTTAAAACACCTTATATGGCACTGTTTTAAAAAGGTATAATAAGAAAAGGCATTTTTAGGTGTATTAATATTAATGTTTTCTTGTTCGTATCTATTCCCGCTCGGGTCTTCTATGAAAACGCAACCTTGGGCATCATTTAGGATTATTTTTGTTCCAGATCGGGTATTAATGATTTTTTGATCATTATTTAGGGAATGGTACCCGCTGGTTTCGCTTCCGTTGTAATGAGTATCTAATACAAACGATTTTTCTGCATTGCCGTTCTCAAATCCTACGAGGACTTCGCCTATTTCAGGGATGAAATGAAAGCCTTTGCCGGCTCCTGACTAGGGTTGTGTCAAGCCAATCCACGGGAGGTGATTCTTTTTTCTTGCCAAGGAAATTGTACGCGTACTCTACCCATTCTTATAGGGTTGTTGTGATCTACTACATATGCGATTTGTTCTTGGCGGTTAGGATAGATATTGTCGTCAAAATAAGGTGGATCCACATATCAGGGATTTCTACAAATTGGCTGTAATAATCGTTTCCGTTATGAAAATGGTTGATTTCTATGGTTAATTAGTTTATTCTTTCCATTTTTTTCGTGAGTGGCATCATTGAGTGTAAAGCGTTTAGCCATGAGTCGCATTGCAATTTGTAGGGGCTCGTCGCTTTTAGCATCAAAATGTTCTGAAAAAGAAACGCAATAGGCTTTTTCAAAGCTTAATTCTTGTAATTTGCTCATGGCATCTCTTCGAAAGAATATGATGGTTCCATTTTTAGTTTGGCTATGATCAAGCATCCATTGAAGTAAGTTTGATTTTCCATTGCTTTCTATTCGAATGCTGATTTCTCCTCCTTGAGGCATACCTTCTGGTTTTCCTGTGGCATCTATTTCTTGTGTAAAATGATAATCACAACTTAAGATATTGTAAATATTGCCGTCTAGTTCTAATTTTGCTAAAAATGACATAGGTTAATTTTTTATGATGTTGTTATTTAAAATAAAAAAAGAGGCTGTCTAAAAAGTCCGCAATTTTGCCATTTAAGATCGTTTAGCTGTTTTGCTTTAGTTGACCAAGGGAAACTCAAGGGCTACGTTTAAGTAAACGAAGTAAATCGCATAATAGAGATATGGAACTTTTCTTGGGTTTGCATGACAAAAGGTGCGTTTGTTTTACTTCTCGGACACCCTCTTTTTGTTTACTTAGTTAATTATACCCACTCGTTTTCGTAAGCACCGTTTCCTAATTCAATTTTTTTAGCTGAAATAGTGAAGGTTTCAGTTAGAGGGTTTACGCCTGTAGAATCAAAGTTTTCTCTGAATTTTACTACATATGCTTCTGAAAATTTTAATTCTTTTAAAACAGCATCGCTATCTCTTTTGAAGAATTTTACGCTACCGTCTTTTCTTTCAAAAGAATTGGTCATCCACTCAAAGAAAGAAGTGTCTGCTGTTCCTTCAATAGTTAATTCAATTTTACCACCTCTAGTAACGGTAGAGGGTCTACCTGTTGCATCAGTTTCTTGAAATAAACCATAATTTACGTTTAGTACAGTGTACTCTTTTCCAGCTACTGATAGTTTTGATTTAAATGACATAATATAAAAATTTAAAAAAAATTACATAACAATAGTATGTCCATAAGGTGTATGGAGGTGTATTTAAAAAAATAATTTTGGAATGAATCAGGGGATATCCCTTTTTTAATTCTTTAAAAGTGAAGTGTCATAGCCTATTTATTTTTGAATAATAACAACCAATTATGGAAATACAACTAAATCAAATATAAAACATATTTTTAATAAAAACAAATGTTTTGTTAAAAAAAAATATATTTAATTATGTTTTTCATGTAATGAAAGGTTTACTGGGTGTGGTTTTTGTGTAATAAACAAGAGGTTGTGTGTTTTTAGATTCTGTTTTTTAAATTTTTATAAAAAAATAAAACTCCGGTAATCAGCCGGAGTTTCAATCATCAATCAAAAAACGAACAGTCTTAGACTGTTGTTACTGTATATAATTTTTTAAATTATAGCTTTTAAGAAGAAGTAAAGTTAACAAATTTTAGAAAAAGTTAACTTATCCTAGATAAGTTTTTAAAATTTTACTTCTAGAAGTGTGTTTTAATCTCCTGATGGCTTTTTCTTTAATCTGACGTACACGTTCACGGGTTAGATCAAAAGTCTCTCCGATTTCTTCTAAAGTCATAGGATGTTGATCTCCTAATCCAAAGTATAAGCGAACTACATCTGCTTCACGAGGAGTTAATGTTTCTAAAGAGCGTTCAATTTCGGTACGTAATGATTCGTGAATTAGTTCTCTATCAGGATTTGGAGATTCACCAGAGCGTAATACATCGTATAAGTTAGAATCTTCACCTTCAACGAGAGGAGCATCCATTGACAAGTGACGTCCTGAGTTTTTCATAGACTCTTTTACATCGTTTACGGTCATGTCTAATTCTGCTGCTATTTCTTCGGCAGACGGAGCGCGTTCATTAGATTGTTCCAGTAAAGCGTACATTTTGTTGATCTTATTAATAGATCCAATTTTGTTTAGTGGAAGACGTACAATACGAGATTGTTCTGCTAAAGCTTGTAAAATAGACTGACGAATCCACCATACAGCATATGAAATAAATTTAAAACCACGCGTTTCATCGAAACGTTGAGCTGCTTTAATCAAACCTAAATTTCCTTCATTAATTAAATCGGGTAAGGTTAATCCTTGATTTTGGTATTGTTTTGCTACGGATACTACGAAACGTAAGTTCGCTTTTGTTAATTTTTCTAAGGCTCTTTGATCACCTGCTTTGATGCGTTGTGCTAATTCCACTTCTTCATCAGCAGTAATTAAATCTACTTTGCCAATTTCTTGTAGGTATTTGTCTAGGGAAGCAGTTTCACGATTGGTTACCTGCTTAGTAATTTTGAGCTGTCTCATTTAAAAATCTCCTTGCTTTTTAAAAGTTGTATTGGTTATACGTAACGCATTGATAAAAAGTTACAAAAAAATAAAAAAACCTCGATTTTTTTCGAGGTTTTAGCTATTTGAATTAATAAAATTAATTAACCTTGAGGGTTTGTTTTTTTATCTTCTTTTTTTTCTTCGCGAGGAGGGCGAGGAAGTAATTGTTTTCTTGAAACTTTTTCTTTTTGTTTTTAGGGTCAATACCTAAATATTTTACCATAAAGACATCTCCTAAATTGATTACATCACTAGGTTTTTCAGTACGTTCCCAGGCTAATTCAGAAACGTGTAATAATACTTCGTTTCCAGGTGCTTTTGTGTATTCTACTACAGCGCCAAAATCAAGCATTTTAGTTACTTTAACCTCGTAAGCTTCTCCTAACTGAGGTTTGAATACCATCGCTTCAATTTTAGCTAATACAGCTTCTATTCCTGTTTGGTTAGTTCCTAAAATTTCTACTATACCCTTGTCGCCTTCTTCTGTTAATACGATTGTAGTCTCGGTTACTTTTTGTAACTCTTGGATGTTTTTACCACCTGGTCCAATAAATGCTCCGATCATATTTGCAGGTATAGAGCTCATTACAATTTTAGGAGCTTTTGGTTTAACATTAGCTCTTGGTTCTGCAATAGTTTCTATGATTTTGTTTAATATGTGCATACGTCCATCACGAGCTTGAGCTAATGCTTGTTCCATGATGTCATAGCGTAAACCTTCAATTTTAATGTCCATTTGGCAAGCTGTTATACCATCAGCAGTACCTGTTACTTTGAAATCCATATCTCCTAGGTGGTCTTCATCTCCTAAGATATCAGATAAAACTGCAAAATTTTCTCCATCAGTAATTAGCCCCATAGCAATACCAGAAACTGGTTTTACCATTTGTACGCCAGCATCCATTAATGCCAGTGTTCCAGAACATACTGTTGCCATTGAAGAAGAACCGTTTGATTCTAATACTTCTGATACAACACGAATAGTGTAAGGGCAATCAGCGGGTATCATGTTTTTAAGTGCACGTTGAGCCAAGTTTCCATGTCCAATTTCGCGACGTGAAGTTCCTCTTAATGGTTTTGCTTCACCTGTAGAGAAAGGAGGGAAGTTGTAGTGTAAGTAAAAACGTTCTTCTCCTTGTTCTGAAGGTAAATCAATTACGTTTGCTTCTCTAGATGTTCCCAGTGTTACAGTAGCTAAGGCTTGTGTTTCGCCACGAGTAAAGATTGCTGAACCATGAGCGGAAGGTAAATAATCGATTTCAGACCAAATAGGGCGTATTTCAGTTGTTTTACGACCGTCTAAACGAATTCCTTGTTCAAGAATTACGTTGCGTACGGCTGCTTTTTGTGTCTTGTAGATATAGCGACTTACTAATTCTTTTAAATCTTCATTTTCGGTATACTCTTCTTCAGAAAATAAAGCTTTTACATCTTCTGAAATAGTGGCAAATTTTTCGCCTCTTTCATGTTTTGCTGATGCTTCTTGAGCTACCGCGTAAAATTTGTCATAACAAGCTTCTTTTACTTTGTTGTAAACGGCTTCGTCATTTTTTTCTGCTTCGTATTCACGATATGTAAGGGAGCCAATAGCTGTACGAAGTCTTTCTTGTGCTTCAATTTGTGTTTTAATAGCTTCATGTGCAAATTTGATAGCTTCTATCATTTCGGCTTCTGAAATTTCTTTCATTTCGCCTTCCACCATACAAACAGAGTCTTTAGAAGCTCCAATCATCATGTCGATGTCAGATTTCTCAAGTTGTGTTTTATTAGGGTTAATGATGAGTTTACCATCTACACGACCTACACGAACTTCTGATATAAAGTTGTAAAAAGGTATGTCTGAAACAGCTAATGATGCTGATGCTGCTAAACCTGTTAGAGCATCTGGCATAACATCTTCATCATGAGACATTAGTTGAATCATGATTTGTGTTTCAGCATGGTAGTCATCTGGAAATAGAGGGCGTAAAACGCGGTCTACTAATCGCATAGTTAATACTTCGCTGTCACTAGGACGTGCTTCTCTTTTAAAGAAACCTCCAGGAAAACGACCTGCTGCTGCAAATTTTTCACGATAATCTACTGTTAAAGGTAGAAAATCAACTCCTGGGTTAGCTGTTCTAGCAGAAACAGCTGTTGCTAAAAGCATAGCATCGCCCATTCGCACAACTACAGACCCATCGGCTTGTTTGGCTAATTTCCGGTTTCGATTGTGATGGTTCTTCCGTCTCCTAAGTCGATAACCTCTTGAAATACTTTTGGGATCATAAAATCTTTTTTTGTTAAATTAAACAATGGGTTCTAGTTGTGTTGTTGTTGTTGTGTTGTTGTGTGTAGTTGCTTGAAACCCAATGAAAAACCAAACTTTTGTTTTAAATGTATTAAAAAATAAAAAGAGGCGCGCGGGCACCTCTTTTCATCTGGATTATTTTCTGATGTTTAATTCTTTGATAATCGCACGATATCTGTTGATATCCTTGTTTTTTAGGTAGTCAAGAAGAGCTCTTCTTTTTCCTACTAACTTTACTAATGAGCGCTCAGTGTTGTAATCGTGGCGATTTCTTTTTAAGTGCTCAGTTAAGTGGTTAATTCTGAAAGTAAATAAAGCTATTTGTCCTTCTGCTGATCCAGTGTTTTCAGCTTTTCCTCCGTGTTGAGTGAAGATTTCAGCTTTTTTCTCTTTTGATAAATACATGCTAATATTATTTAAATGATTATTATGCAGATTGAGATTTTCTCAATACGGACGCAAAGTTAAAAATAATTATGAATTATAAATTATGAAATATAAATTATTTTAAAAAAGTTTAGCAACTTCTGAATTTACAAATTCTAAAAATCGTTCATCTTTTTCTGTAAAAGGATCTAGTATGTGACTATCAATGTCTATTTGACCAATATTGATACCATTTACAAATAATGGTACAACAATTTCGGATTTTACAGTAAAACTACAAGCAATGTAATTGTCCTGTGCTTGTACATCAGGTACAACAAAGTTTGTGTTAGATTCTGCTACTTGCCCGCAAATTCCTTTGCCAAAAGGTATAACTGTATGGTCTGTTTCAGCTCCTACATAGGGGCCTAAATGCAAAGTACGTGTTTCATGATTAGCAAAGTAAAATCCTACCCAGTTATAGTATGAGATGCGCTCTTCTAATAATTGACAGATATTTAATAATTTTTCATCTTTGGATAATGAATTGTTAGTTGTAATAGATATGATTTGTGGTTTTAAATTTTCAAATTCCATAATCTTTAAGTTTTTTGCAAATGTAAATTACTTGTTTTTTTTAAATTATATAAATTTGTTAAAAAAATGATTAATTGAAAACTCTCTTAAAACAATACCGCCCCTTTTTCCTTTTTTTAGGAAAGTTTTTTTTCTCTTATTTGATACTTGCAATGCTTTATAGGTTATATTTATCAAGTTTTGTAAATCAAGTAGATGGATTTACTAGAAATGTGTCTTATGCAACAGAAGCTATACTTGTTTTTTTTGGACAAAAAGTAAATATTATAGAAGATACTTTTAATCAACAATACCAATTACATCTTAATGGGAAATATTTAGCACGTATTATAGAAGGGTGTAATTCTATAAGTATTATTGTTCTTTTTCAAGCTTTTATAATAGCTTTTTCAACAACTTTCAAGCAGACAACAATATTTTTGCTATTTGGGAGTTTCTTTATTTATGTGTTAAATCTCTTTAGAATAGCTTTATTAGTTGTTCTTTATGATCTTTATCCTCAATATGAACATTTTTTACATGGTGTCTTATTCCCTCTTATGATTTATGGAGTGGTTTGTTTACTTTGGACGTATTGGGTGAAAAAATATTCAGATTATGTTTCAAAATAAATTTAAAATTATATTTGGTATTTTATCAATAATAGGATTGATTCTGATTAGGAATTATGAGCTGATTTTATTTTATGATCCTTTTAATGAGTATTTTAGAGGAATGTTTCATGGTCTGTTATATCCAAAATATGACATGTTTAAGCTTTTGTTTAATTGGTTAGTTCGTTATGGATTAAATACATTATTAAGTTTGGTTATTCTCTATGCGTTGTTTCAAGAATTATCAATAATAAAAATTTCAAT
Organism: Flavobacterium oreochromis; assembly: GCF_019565455.1. NCBI lineage: Bacteria > Pseudomonadati > Bacteroidota > Flavobacteriia > Flavobacteriales > Flavobacteriaceae > Flavobacterium > Flavobacterium oreochromis. The sequence goes on along the minus strand of NZ_CP067377.1, from coordinate 355,206 downwards.
TGTTTTATATATACTGTTTTTAATCGTTTTGATCTTTTTGATTTTTTTACTTTTAGAGTTTTGTGATGAAAGCTATGTAATGACTCTGTTTTATATACGTCGATTTTTAATTCATCCTTTGTTTTTAATATTATTTATTCCTGCGTTTTATTATCAAATAAAAAATTCAAAAAATTAATTAAAAACTTGTAGTATATAACTGAATAGAAATATCGTTATATTTGTCCCAATGAGACTCCGTAATATTGTAAATACATGTTTGGCGTTGCTTGTATTAATCTCAAATACAGGATTAGCAATTAATGTGCATTATTGCGGGGAAGTGATAGCTGCTATTACTTTTGATAATCTTAAAAAGATAGTTCTTCAAGCTGTTGTGGGAATAAAATAGTGCTAGAAGATTCTTGTTGTAAAGATAAAAAGGTAGAAATCAAGAACAGTACTTCAGAAAATGTTTTAATCAAATCATTTGAGCTTAAATTACCTGTTTTTATACCAAAAGATGAGTTAGAACTGGTGTTTAATGATTATGCAATGGATAAGATTATAGTGGATAATCTGCCCGCCTATTACTGTAATACTCATGCACCACCATTTTATAAATTATATTCTCAATTGTTATTTTACGCCTAAATTAATTAGTCATATCTATTTTGGAGGATTTTCCGAAAAAGGAGTGTTTTACTAATTAATTTTAAGATGAAAGTCATTTATATATGTGTATTTATGCTCATTAGTACTTTGCTATTTGGGCAGAGGTTGGATAGTTTAAAAACAATAACAATCCAATCTAAGCGTGATAAAATAGAAAAATCTTTATTAAAGGCAACTAATACTACTGTTTTATCAAGTAAAGAATTGCTAAAAGCAGCTTGCTGTAATTTAGCAGAGAGTTTTGAAACGAATCCTAGTATTGATGTTAACTATTCAGATGCGTTAACGGGTACTAAACAGATAAAAATGCTGGGATTAACTTCTCCTTATTTACTGATAGCTGAAGAAAATATACCTTCTGTTCGGGGGCTTCACAAGTATTTGGTATGTCTTTTACTCCTGGTACATGGATAGAAAGTATTCAAGTAACTAAAGGAGCAGGAAGTGTAATTAATGGTTATGAAAGTATTTCAGGGCAAATTAATACAGAATTATTAAAACCAATCAAAGAGCTTGCAAGCTTGAATTCACTTCGTTCAAGTTCTTTCTATTTAAACTTTTATGGTTCTACTGATTCCCGTTTTGAATTAAATACACATCTTTCTGAAAAGATAGGTTCTAAATGGGGGACTATGCTGCTAGTTCATAGCAATATGCGCGTTTCAAAAAAAGATATGAACGGAGATGGTTTTTTAGATAATCCATTAGGTCGTCAAATAAATCTGATGAACCGTTGGCAGTATTCTAATCCAGAAACAGGTTGGGTTGGTTTTTTGAATTTTCGTTATATGAAAGATGAAAAACAAACAGGACAAATGTTTTTTAATCCCGTAACAGATAAATTGAGTGGAAAAGTATGGGGTTCCGAGATTAATACAGATCGAATTGATTTTTCGTCAAAAATTGGGTATGTTTGGAAAGAAGCTCCCTATCAGAGTATTGGTTTTCAAAATGCATTTACCATACATGATCAAAATTCTTATTTTGGATTAAAAACTTATACTATAAAACAAAATAGTTTTTATTCTAACCTAATATTTAATTCTATTATTCATAATACAATGAATAAATTTAGTACAGGTTTGAATTTTACGTTAGATCATTATAATGAATTTGTTTTAGGAGAAGATGTAAGTAGGAAGGATAATGGAATAGGAGCCTTTTTTGAATATACCTATGATAATACAGATAATTTTAGTGTTATTTTTGGAGGTCGTGTAGATTATCATAATCGGTTAGGTTTTTTTATTACTCCTCGTATTCATGCTCGTTATAATCCTTGGAAGGATGCAGTGTTAAGGATCTCAGCAGGAAGAGGAAAACGTGCTGCAAATATTTTTGCAGAAAATCAAGTCCTTTTTGCAAGTAATAGAAAATTTGTTGTATTAAATAATCTAGGTAAAATTTATGGTCTTGATCCGGAAATTGCTTGGAATTATGGTGTTGGATTTCTGCAAAAATTTAAAATTTTTAGTATGAATGCTGATGCTTCACTTGATTTTTATCGTACAGATTTTCAAAATCAAGTTGTTGTAGATATTTTGCAATCATATCAAGAGGTTTCTTTTTATAATTTAATAGGTAATTCGTTCGCTAATAGTTTTCAAATAGAATTTAATGTTGAAATTGTTAAGCAGCTCAATTTACGTTCAGCATATAAATTTTATGATGTTAAAACAGATTATTATTTAGGTAGATATCAACATCCTTTGCAGGCAAAACATCGTTTCTTTTCTAATATAGAATATGCAACGCATATGAGTAAAAAAGGAAAACAATGGCGTTTTGATTTTACTTTAAATTGGATTGGCAATCAGCAATTGTCTAATACTAATGCTGAATTACCAGAGTTTTCACCCAATTTTATTTTGATGAATTCTCAAGTATCACGTACTTTTTCTTCTGCATTTGAAGTTTATGCAGGTGTAGAGAATTTAGGGAATTATAGACAACAAAAAGCGATCATAGGTTCAGAAAATCCGTTTGGAACAAATTTTGATAGTTCTGTTGTGTATGCGCCTATTTTTGGTCAAATGATTTATGCTGGTTTGCGTTTTAAAGTGAAGTAATTTTAGTTAAGGTTTTTGTTTAATAATAAAATATAAAAAAATGAAAAATATAGTTCTGGTATTAGTATTATTTATAAGTGTTTTTGGTTTTGCTCAAGAAAAAATAGTAGGATCTGAATTTATTGGAGTTAAAAAAAATAAAAATGCAAAATATAATATAGAAGTAAATGGAAATTGTGAAATGTGTAAAAAACGAATTGAAAGAGCTGCTTTTTCAATTTCAGGAGTAAAAATGGCACAGTATGATATTGAAGGAAAAATGTTGCATTTAGTTTTAAATGAAGAAAAATGCACATTATTAGATGTTGAAAAAGCAATTGGGAAAATAGGGCACGATACTAAAAATGTAAAAGCAATTCAAGAAGATTATGAAAAACTTCACGGTTGTTGTAGATATGAACGAAATTAATGAGATATTATAGGTTATATATTCTTGTAAATAGAATGTTTTTCCTAACAGTCCTTTTTCATCAGAAGTCTTTTTGAAAATAGAGCTTTTGTTTCAAAAAATAGATCCCTTTTCATTCGTCAGCTAGAGCTTAGTATTGATAGGAGAAGAGGGATTTTTTTTGAATGGTATTTTTAATTTTAGAATTATTTTAATTGAAGTGCCTTGTTTATCTGTATTAGATTGGTTGAATACATTTAAGACTTCTATTATTGTGTGAAAAATAATTAGAAAATGGTATTTAATTAAAGTTTTATCCTGTGAAATTGAGGTGTTTTTTGGACACAAATATGTTTTATAGGAATTATTTTTTAAACTACTCTTTTATGGATTATGTTTTTGTTGGAAAAAACGGTTGGTTAAAGGTAATTTTGTGTTATGTGTGAAAAAAAGTGTTATTATTTGTGTTTTTTCATAAAAAAATGTGAATAATAAGTATTTATGTCTTTTTGTTTGTAATTATTGATAGTTTTGCGGTTTTATTTTTGATGAAAAAGCATTATTAAAATAAATGGACTATTCTCTAAAAAAAATATAAAGGTATAGTAAAAATAAATCACTAATAGAAATAATATCAAATAAAAACTACTTAAAAACTAAAATTATATTAAAATGAAGACAAACAAGTTTTATTTTTTAGAAATTCAAGAATCTGTTCGTAAATCAACTATGGCGTTTTTTATGGCCATATCTGTTCAAGGGTTACTCATTTCCTGTAGTGTTGATAATAATGACTATGTTACGGATTTAGACAAAGGTACTGATTCATCAGTTAATTCAATGAAATATCCTACGGACTTAATTAGTACTCCTATTTTTACAGCTAATTTTCCTCAGTTTGTAGTAGCATCTCAGACTCCTATTGATATTCAGACTTCAAATGTAAATTCAGTAAATAGAAGTGATTTAGAGATTCATTATGGTAGAATGACTTTAAGTGAAATTACAAATCATGCTAATGAAGAGTTGAAAATTCATCTTAATAAGACAGATACAGATAATAATTACATTGTTGTCAGTAAGAAAAAATATAATTTGGTCAATATACATTTTCATTATAATAGCGAACATAAAATTGATGGAGAATACAGTAAAATGGAAATTCATCTTGTAAATAAATCAGCAGATAATTCGTATGCTGTTTTAGGAGTTTTGGTAGAATTAGGATCTGTAAATTCAACTATTCAAAAGTTGTTTGAGAATTCTCCAACTCAAGCTGATCAGGTAAATTCTCCTAATATTTCGTTATCTATTCCGGGAATTTTGCCTGAAGATATAAATAAAATTTATTCTTATAGTGGGTCTCTTACGACACCGAATTTTGGTGCAAATTCTAATGTTACAAACGGAGGTCCTGTGACTTGGTTTGTGTTTAAGTCTAAACAAGAAGTTTCCTCTTCTCAATTTGATTTCTATAAATCAATTTATACTAGACCTAATTTTAGGAATATTCAACCGTTAAATAAGAGGAAAGTATATCTTATGAAGTAAAAAATGATAGTATAGATAAAATTTTGTTTTTCCTTTATCGCTTTAAAACAAGAGAATCTATTTTTAGCTGTTAATATAATAAAAAACAGATATTATGACATAACTTAATATCTGTTTTTGTGTTTTATAAACTCCAGTTTGGTTAATATTCTTCCCTATAGGTTTAATAAATTCCTATGATAAATATAGTAAATGACTTGTTTACTGTTTTGTCTAAACAAAGAAAATTATATAGTAAGAAGATGTGTTATACATAAAAGGTTCTATATTTTTTGTTAAAAAACTTTATCATTATTTGTTCTCAGATATTAAAATGTTAACTTCGTCTAATGAAGTTTTTAACAAGCATATTGTTGTTTTCTTTTCTTTCTTTTCAATTTCTGCCAAGTATTATAATTTTGATAGAGAATGAAAAAGAGAGTAAAGTCTCTTGGTTATTGCTTGAAGAAGACAATGAAGATTCAAAAGAAACAAAAGAAGTTAAAATGGAATTTCTTTTTGTTTCCCTTACAAATGAGTTAGTAATTCTTACTAAAAAGGAGAGAACAAACAATTCTATTTATTTGTTAAAAGATTATTTAGCTCATTTATTACTTCACTATACACCTCCAAAATTAGTTTAAATCATTTTGATGATGAGTGCTTTTGTGCTCATATTTTTATGGATTTAAATTAAATTAGGATGACAAAAAAAGTAAATATTTTTGGAAACCTTGGTTCTGATTTGCCAGCAGGACTTGTGGTTTTTTTAGTTGCATTACCTTTGTGTTTAGGTATTGCATTAGCTTCTGGAGCGCCTCTTTTTGCAGGTATTATTTCAGGAGTAGTAGGTGGGATAGTAGTAGGGTATTTAAGTAATTCACATTTGTCTGTTTCTGGCCCCGCTGCTGGACTTACAGCAATTATCCTAACTGCAAAAACAGATTTAGGAGGTTTTAATGTTTTTTTATTAGCGGTTTTTATTGCAGGTCTTATTCAAATAATTTTAGGATTCTTAAAAGCAGGAGCCATTTCTAATTACTTTCCTAATAATGTAATTGAAGGGATGTTAGGAGGTATAGGTGTTATTATTTTTTTAAAACAATTGCCTCACGCTTTTGGTTATGATAAAGATTACGAGGGAGATCTCGCTTTTTTACAGCCTGATGGGGAAAATACTTTTTCAGAATTGTTTTCTGTTATAGGAAACATACATTTAGGAGCTACTCTAATAGCCGTTATTTCGTTGCTTATTTTGATTTTGTGGCCCAAGATCTCTTTTTTAAAAAAATTAAAATTACTTCCTCCCGCTTTAGTAGCTGTATTAGTAGGGATTATATTGAATTATATTTTTGTAATATCAGAATCTCCCTTAGCCGTTCTAGATGGTCATTTGGTAAAATTACCTGTGCCTAAGTCATTTGGAGAGTTTAAAGATAGTTTTATATTACCTGATTTCTCACAATTTACTAATCAAAAAGTTTGGATGGTAGGTGTTACAATTGCCGTTGTAGCTTCTATAGAAACCTTATTGTGTATAGAAGCGGCTGATCGGATGGATAAGCATAAACGCTATACAGATACTAATAATGAGTTAAAGGCACAAGGAATTGGCAATCTTGTTAGTGCGCTTTTAGGAGGATTACCTATGACTTCTGTAGTAGTCCGTACAACGGCTAATGCTGATGCAGGAGCTCAAACTAAAATGGCTGCTATTTTTCACGGTGTTTTATTAATTGTTTGTGCTATTCTAATTCCCTCTATTTTGAATATGATTCCATTGGCAACATTAGCTGCTGTGTTACTCCTAGTAGGGTACAAGTTAGCAAATCCTAAAGTCATTAAACATTTTTATGAAAGAGGGAAATATCAATTCATACCTTTTATTGCGACTATGATTTGTGTTGTATTTACAGATTTATTAAAAGGAGTTGCATTAGGTTTAGTTATAAGCATCATTTTTATTTTAAAAGGGAATATGCAACGAGCATATAATTTTAGAAGAGAAAATTATACTGAAGGAGATCTTATTCATATTGATTTAGCACAAGAAGTTTCCTTTTTAAACAAAGCAGCTATTAAAGTTTCTCTTGCTTCCATTCCTGAAAATTCTTCTGTAGTTATTAATGCTTCTGATACTGTTTATATAGCACATGATGTATTAGATTTGATTAAAGAGTTTAAAAATATCAGAGCTAAAGAAGAAAACATTCAAGTAAAGCTAGTTGGTTTTAAAGAAGGATATGAACTAGAAAATACAGGAGAAGAAGATAAGCATATTTATGTGAAACATAGCATTAAATAGTAATGAGAACTCTAAATAAAGAAATACAAGCTCAAATAAGTCCTAATAAAGCATTAGAAATATTAAAAGAAGGAAATGAACGATTTGTAAATAATTTAAAACTTCATAGAAATTTATTAGAACAGGTTAATGATACACGGGACGGACAATGGCCCTTTGCAACTATTTTAAGTTGTATAGATAGTCGTACTTCTGCCGAGTTAATTTTTGATCAAGGTTTAGGTGATGTTTTTTCTGTGAGAATTGCAGGAAATGTTGTTAATACTGATATTTTAGGAAGTATGGAGTTTGCTTGTAAAATAGCAGGTTCTAAACTAATAGTGGTTCTAGGCCATAGTAAATGCGGGGCTGTAAAAGGAGCTTGTGATCATGTGGAAATGGGAAATTTAACTGAATTACTCTCTAAATTACAGCCAGCTGTTTATGAAGAACAAACAACAAAAGAAAATAGAACTTCTAAGAATAGTGAATTTGTTGAAAATGTAGCGCAGATTAATGTAAAGAGAACGGTGAAATCCATTCTACAAAAGAGTTATATTTTAAAACAGATGGTTGAAAATGGAGAAATAGGAATTGTAGGAGCAATGTATAATATAGAAACTGGTTTGGTAGAATTTTATAAAGACTGCATTTTTATCAAATCAGATTTAGAGGTTAATTTTAATCTAAAAGAATTAATTAAATAAGAAAATGAGTGATTTTTATAAAAGTTTACTAGATAATAATAAAAAATGGGTAGATACAAAATTAAATCAAGACCCTAATTTCTTTAAAGACTTAGCCCAAGGACAAAATCCGCCTTTATTGTGGATAGGGTGTTCGGATAGTCGAGTGCCTGCTAATGAAATTACAGGTACAAAAGCAGGAGAAGTTTTTGTTCATCGTAATATAGCTAATATGGTAGTACATACAGATATGAATATGTTGAGCGTATTAGATTATGCGGTTAATGTATTAAAAGTACGTCATGTGATTGTCTGTGGTCATTATGGATGTGGAGGAGTAAAAGCAGCTATGGGAAATAGTTCTTTTGGTGTCATAGATAACTGGATTAGACATATTAAAGATATTTATCGTTTTAACAAAGAAAAACTTAACTCTATAGAAAATGAAGAAGAGCGGTTTAATAAATTTGTAGAACTAAATGTTAAGGAACAAGTTCTAAATTTAGCCAAAACTTCAATTGTACAAACAGCCTGGAAAAATGGACAGGAGTTATATTTACATGGTTGGGTATATGGTTTAAATTCAGGATATGTAACTGATTTGCAAGTTAACTTTTCTTCTAATTCTGATTTACATGAAATGTATCAATTAGATGTTTAATCATTTTATGATTAATTTAATGAATAAAATAAGGGTGATTGTACTAAAAATAGTACCTTCGCCCTTTTAAAGGTTTAAAGTTTTATGAAAGATTTCAATTGGTTGCAATTATTAAATCCTGAATTCTATATTTTATTGGAGTTTGGTGGAATTAAAATAGGATTAATTGTAGTTTTATTTATTGTTTTTGCGGAAACAGGATTATTAGCGGGTTTCTTTTTACCAGGTGATAGCTTACTTTTCCTTGCAGGAATTTATAGCGAAACATTGATGAGTCAAATTTCTTTAGGAAATGATTTTATGAATGTTACTGTTTTTGCTTTCTTAGTTGGACTTATGGGAGTTATAGGGAACATGGCAGGCTATTGGTTTGGTGCTAAAAGTGGAAATTATTTATACAATCAAAAAGATACATTCTTTTTAAGAAAAAATATTTATATCAAGCGAAAGATTTTTTTGATAAATATGGTAATCGTGCAATTGTATTTGCCCGTTTCTTGCCAATTGTTAGAACATTTGCACCTGTAGTAGCTGGAATCGTTCAAATGGATAAAAAGAAATTTATGTTTTATAATATAGTAGGGTCTTTTTTATGGGCTTTTTCCATGATTTTTGCAGGCCATTATCTTCACGCTTTGTTTTTACAAAGCTTTGGGATTGATTTAAAACATTACATAGAAATTATAGTAATAGCAATCGTAGCCTTTACTACATTTCCTGTTTTATGGAAAATATTTAAAAAGAAAGCACATATTGAATAAAAAATTGCATAAGTTTGTTTGCTATAAAATTAAGCTAACGAAATCGGATGTTTAAATTGTTAAATAATAAAATAGCTTTTGAAAAAAGAGGATGTTTTTCATTTCTCTTAGCCATTTTATTGTTGTTTTCGATTTCTGGAAAAAGTTACTGTAATGTAGAGAGTTTTTCAAAAATTCCAGTAAAAATAGAAAAGGAGAGTCCAGCTAAATCTAAGATCCTCTCTATTAATCAAAATCTAGATGATGAAGATGAAGAATTAGCAGAACTTGATCTTGAAGATGATAGTATAGAAGAGTTTATTTCGTCTAAAGATTTTGTTTTTGCCCTTCAATTACTTTTATTTAAAAAATCTTTAAACATAATTGGTTATAAGAGTTTAAGACTTATCTATAACCAGCCTCTTTACATACTCTACTGTAATTGGAAGTATGATCTAGTTTAATTAATTCCCTAAATGATGTATTTACATCAAAAATGAGGTATTAATTAAATATTTCCCCAAAATGAATTTAACGAATCAGCAATTCGTGGAGCATGATGTACTTCACGAGTTATCGCATTATTTGCCTGCACAAAATCCGTTAAAAGACTTTGTGCATCATAATACTTTGCATGCGTTTCAAAAACAATCTTTTTCGATGCTTTGCATCAAGCTTCCGTAGTATTTGGATATAAAACCTATTTGTCATTGGCAGAATTCAGAGCGAAATATGCTAATGGTGAAATACCTAAAGCAATTTTAGATAAAGTATTGTACGAACGCAAGCTAGAATATTCTTATCAATTATGGCAACACAAAGTATTAAACGAGATATATGATGAATCTTTGTCTTCTAAAATAGGTCGTGTTCGTTCTTTATGGAAACAGCACTATGCTATGAATTTGGATAAAGCAACGCATGGTATCTTATTTAGAGTATTGTGTAGTTATTTAGATCAAGGAATTTCAGTTTGGTCTTTTCCAGTTCATGATAAAGGTTTTTTAGCCTCTATAAGAGAGTTAGATAAAAATGGAATTACAGGATTCTTTAAGACACCAAGAGCAAAAGCATTATTGCAAAAAGAGGTGAGCATAGAAGAATTATTACATATTGTTGTAGGTAATGAAGCCTATTATACACACTACTTATTTGATCAACAGTTTTCACATCCAGGATGGAGTGGAATGGTTGCAACATTAGAGCAGAATCCCGTTTCATTATTAGCTAAAAAAACTATTACATTACAAGAACTGATTAAGTTTGAACTGTTATTAGAAATAGATGTTTTAGATCAAAAATTCGGTGAAAATTGGAAACCCATTGCTCATAATTTACATGAAGTACCCGAAAATATTTTTTCTGTTCCAGAATATTCAGAATATTTTGAAGTATTATCTATATGGCAAGAGGCTTTTGAATGGAGCTTTTATAATCAAGCGCTATTAGGAATACAACAAACCAATGCAGAAATGATGCGTAAGGAGCAAACTAGTTTTCAGGCAATGTTTTGTATGGATGATAGAGAGTGCTCGCTTAGACGATATATAGAAGAAGAAGATTCTAATGCGCAAACTTTTGGTACAGCAGCATTTTTTAATTTTGAGTTTTTTTATCAGCCTATAGAAGGTAAATTTTTTACAAAACTTTGCCCTGCTCCAGTAACACCAAAATATTTGGTAAAAGAATTACCAAGAAAGAAAAAACATGCTACGGATCTTCATTATCATAAACATACTCATTCCTTATTGTTTGGTTGGTTAATTAGCCAGTCATTAGGCTTTGCATCAGCTTTTAAATTATTCTTAAATATTTTTAAACCTGCAATAACGCCTGCAACTTCGGCTTCTTTTAAACACTTGAATAAAAAATCACAATTAGTGATTGAAAATGAAAATGGTTTACAACAAGATGGATTACAAGTAGGCTTTACAGTAGAAGAAATGACTACTCGTGTAGAAGGATTGTTTAGATCTATAGGGCTTGTAAAAGATTTTGCCCCTATAGTTTATGTAGTAGGGCATGGAGCTACTAGTGTAAATAATACACATTTTGCAGGTTATGATTGTGGTGCTTGTAGTGGAAGACCTAGTTCTGTAAATGCTAAAGTATTATGTTTTGCCGCTAACCATCCAGAAGTAAGAGCTCTTTTGTTAAAAAAGGGTATAAATATTCCAAATACAACTCAGTTCTTACCAGCATTGCATGATACAACTCGTGACGAAATTGAGTTTTATGATGAGAAAATATTGACGGAAACGAATTTATTAATCCACACTAAAAATAAGAAAACCTTTGAAAGAGCTTTAGATAAAAATGCGGTAGAACGTTCTCGTCGTTTTGAAATTATTACTAAATCGGATGACTTAAAGAAAGTACATGAGTCTGTTAAACTCCGTTCTGTTTCTTTGTTTGAACCACGTCCGGAATTAAATCATGCTACTAATGCTATGTGTATAGTAGGGAGGAGAACAGTCTCTGAACAATTGTTCTTAGATAGACGTTCTTTTCTTAATTCATTTGATTATCAAGTAGACCCTAAGGGCGATTATTTGGCTGGTATATTAAATGCAGTAGCACCAGTAGGAGGTGGTATTAATCTAGAGTATTATTTTTCTAGAGTAGATAATCACAAATTAGGAGCTGGTTCTAAACTACCTCATAATGTCATGGGGTTAATAGGAGTTGCTAACGGTATTGATGGAGATTTACGTCCTGGATTACCTAATCAAATGATAGAAGTACACGATCCTGTTCGATTATTAGTAATAGTTGAACATTTTCCAGAAGTAGTTCAGTATGCTATTACTAAAAATCCAGCAACTTATGAATGGTTTTATAACGAATGGGTTAATCTAGTTGTATTTCATCCAGAAACTAAACAACTTTTTCGATTTGTTAAAGGAAACTTTGAGTTGTATAAACCAATAGAAGTAACACTAGGAAATATTGATAATATACTTCAATACACACAAACTAGTATGGATAATTTGAAAGTGGGTATCATTAAATAAAAGCTAAGGATATGTGGAATGAAATTTTAATAGCATTTGTGTTAATTCCTTTTGCTGGTTTTTTTATTAGTTTTTGGTTACCTGAAAAAAAGAATCGTGGTTATCTCGGACTGCTTTAAGTACAGTTTTAATTCAATTATTAGCGTTAACTATATTTTTATTTTATTGGGGACTAAAAGGAGCAAAACCTTTCAATCTTTTTGAGGTTAGCTTGGTGAAAACAAATCATTATGAGTTTTTTATAGATTTCTTTTTGACAAAGTAACAGCAGTTTACTTGTTTGTAGGTGCCCTTTTAATTTCTATGGTTACTACTTACAGTCGTTATTATTTGCACAGAGAAAAAGGATATAAACGTTTTTTTATGACTGTTTTATTTTTCTTTTTGGGTATAATTTAGCTGTTTTATCAGGAAATTTTGAAACTTTATTTATAGGATGGGAAATTATCGGGATTTCATCTTTTTTATTGATTGCATTTTATAGAGAACGTTATTTGCCTGTAAAGAATGCGTTTAAGGTATTTTCTATTTATCGTATTGGAGATGTTGGTTTATTGTTAGCTATGTGGGCAAGTCATCATTTATTCCATGAGAATATTACCTTTATGAAGATGCACAATTATGAGTTAGTAAGTGAACATCTTCAAACGCATTCGTTTATTGGTGTTTTTATTGGCTTATGTTTAGTATGTGCAGCCGCTGTTAAATCAGCTCAGGTTCCTTTTTCCTCTTGGTTACCTCGTGCAATGGAAGGACCTACACCATCAAGTGCAATTTTTTATGGATCTTTATCTGTACATTTAGGTGTATTCTTAATGTTACGCACACATCCTTTTTGGGAGCATCAAACTTCATTGCGAATTGCTATTGTTGTAATGGGAGTATTGACTAGTTTGGTAGCAACTTTTATGGCTCGCGTACAATCTTCTGTTAAAAGTCAGATCGCATATAGTTCTATTTCTCAAATAGGATTGATTTTTATAGAAATAGCACTTGGTTTTGATAATTTAGCTCTATTACATTTTGCAGGTAATGCTTTTTTAAGAACATATCAGCTTTTAGTTTCCCCTTCAGTTGTAAGTTATTTAATAAGAGAGCAATTTTACCATTATGAACCAGTAGAGCATACATTTGAAGACTCTTTGCCAAAACGATTAGAATATGCGCTTTATATATTAAGTGTAAAGGAGTTTAACCTAGAAAAAATAGTAAACTTCTTTTTATGGAAACCTCTTAAGTCTATAGGTAAACTTTTAAATTTCTTAAATCTTAAAAGAACATTTATTCTTTTTGTGCCAGTTTATATAGGAGGTATATTATTATTAAATAGTCAATCGAGATTATCTGATCAAATAAATCATAGACTACCTGAATTTTTTGCTTTTATTGGTTTAATATCTGTTTTTAAATCATTTTCAGAACGAAAAAGCCCTTTTGTAGCTTGGGTTTTGATAATATTTAATCATTTTTGGATTGTTTTGGCCATTTTATTTAATGAAAAAGTTGATTTATATGAAGTTTCTTTATATCTCACAGGAATTATAATTGCTGGAGTTTTAGGCTATATAGCACTTCTGAAGTTAAATAAAATAGAAAATGAAACATCATTAAATCAATATTTAGGACATGTATATGAACATCCTAAATTTGCATTCTTCTTTTTAGTTGCAGCTCTTGGTGTAACAGGATTCCCTATTACAACAACTTTTATAGGTGAAGACCTTTTGTTTAGTCATATAGAAAGTGATCAGGTTGTACTAGCTTTTTTTATAGCTAGTAGCTTCGTAGTGTCTGGAATTGCGGGTATTCGTATTTATACTCGTTTGTTTTTAGGACCTCACATAAAAACCTATCATGAATTACCGTATAAATCTTCTTAGAAATAAAAAAATATAGTATGAGCAAAAATAAATTAAATATTCCAGCTGATGGATTAGCTGGATTAAAAGAAAATTTTTCTTCTGATGCATTATCAGGATTCTTAGTGTTTCTGTTAGCGTTACCATTAAGTATGGGGATTGCTCAAGTATCTGATTTTCAACCTATATATGGTCTTGTGACTGCTATGGTTGGAGGTGTGTTAGTGTCTTTAGTTGCAGGGTCAAAATTAACAATTAAAGGACCAGCTGCAGGATTAATAGTCATTGTAGCAGGTGCTGTAGCTGAGTTTGGTGGTGGAGAACAAGGTTGGAAATACGCATTAGGAGCAATTGTAGTAGCAGGTGTATTACAAGTAGTATTTGGAGTTTTAAAATTTGGAAAATTAAGTGATTTCTTTCCTTTGTCTGCTGTACATGGTATGTTAGCTGCTATTGGATTAATAATTATGAGTAAACAAATACACGTTTTACTAGGTCAAAATCCATTAACAGAAGAAAGAAAACCTATGGTAGAACCACTAGAATTATTAAGTGCTATTCCACATACTTTAATGAACCCTAATGTAACAGCAATGCTTGTAGGTTTAGTAAGTTTAGTAATTGTTTTTGGATGGCCTATGATTAAGCATCCATTAGTTAAAAAAATACCCGCAGCTTTAGTGGTGTTAGTAGTAGCAATACCTCTTTCATTTGCACTTGGTTTACAAAATATACTAGATGATAAAGGAACTCCCAAATATTTGGTACATTTTGGGAAAGGTTTATTAGATACTTTAGCAATAAATGTAAGTTTTGGTGGTTTATCACAGATAGGAATCTTTGTAAAATACGTTATTATGTTTGCTTTAGTAGGTAGTTTAGAAGCTTTACTAACTGTAAAAGCTATTGATATGATGGATCCTTTTAAACGAAAATCAGATTATAATAAAGATTTAATTGCAGTTGGTTTAGGTAATATAGTAGCAGGCGTTTTAGGAGGGTTACCTATGATCTCTGAGGTTGCCCGTTCTTCGGCGAATGTAAATAACGGAGGTAAGACCCGTTGGGCTAACTTTTTTCATGGATTTTTTATTTTAATTTTCTTACTTTTAGCCGTTAAGTTTAGTGATTTGATTCCTAAACCAGCTTTAGCAGCAATGTTAATAGGGGTAGGATATAAATTAGCGCATCCAAAAGAGTTTATTCATACTTTCGAAATAGGAAAAGAACAATTAGCTATTTTCTTAACGACTATTGTATTTACTCTTGCTACTGATTTATTGATAGGAATAGGGGCTGGTATGTTATTAAAAATGATTATACATGCTATAAACGGTACGCCTATATCTTCATTCTTTAAAGCTCCAACAGAAGTTTCTTTTGAAGGGAATGATTATTATGTTAAGATAAGTAAAGCAGCTGTTTTTACTAATTTCCTTGGGATTAAAAGAAAATTAGAAGAAATTCCTACAGGCTTTAATATCACCATTGATTTAAAAGGAACAAAATTGGTAGACCATTCCGTTATGGAAAGTTTAGAACATTTTAAACATGATTACGAAGCGCATGATAATAGTACAGTAATTATTAAAGGTTTAGAAAATCATAAGCCCTTGTCAAGTCATAAATTAGCAACACAAATTAGCAAATGATTTCATAAAATCTTATTTTCATAAAGCATATAAAAAGACACAATGAAGTTTAATTTAAAAAAAATAGGGGTACTACTAGTACTCCTATTTATAACCATAGGAACAGCTACCCAAGCTCAAACAATAAATCATAACAAGGATATTTGGTTTCATTATATGGGTAAAAATATGTTAAATAAAAAAATATCTTTTACTTTAGAAGCAACCATGCGTTATGCTAATGGATTTGATGAAAAACAGCAATATTTTATTCGTCCTTCAATTGATTATCATTTTCATAAAAACTTTATAGGAAGTATTGGTTATTCACATTATAATACTTATGTGTATGGTGAAACTCCTATAAATAAAACAGATACACCTGAAGATCATATCTGGATACAAGGAACTTATGTTTTAAATAGTGGTGATTTTAAATTTACAAATCGGTTACGTGATGAATATCGTTTAGTAGGGATTCCTATAAAAAATACAGATGGGAATTATGAAATTGATCATTATGACTATAGAAATCGTTTGCGTTATATGTTTGTAATAAATTATCCATTAGTTAAAGATGATAATGGGAAGTCTAAGCTGTTCTTAAATGTTGGAGATGAGGCTTTTATAAATATAGGAGTAAAAGACGCTAAAACACTATTTCAACAAAATAGAATAATTGCAGGATTTGGTTATAATCTAAATTCACATCATCAAATACAATTAAATTATATTCATCAAAACAATTGGAATTTAGGAAATACAATTCAAGAAAATAATCCAACGGTTAGAATTTCCTATTTAACAAATTTTGATTGGTACAATAAATAAAAGATTTTTAAGTTATTTATTGCGATAAAATAAAAGACTTATATTTTACAAAAAAAATAAAAAATGTTAAATAAAATATTAAGAGGTTTTTTTTGTGTGTTGTTTTCAGTCCTATTTATTCACAAAAAGCACTCAGATTAGAAGATTGTGAATTAGCATTGAAAAAAAATAATTTACAATTAATTGCTCAACAGTATAATATTGACGCTTCTAAGGCACAAATTATACAAGCAAAAATATGGCAGCAGCCCATAGTTTCAGGTGAATTAAATTTTTATAATCCAGAAAAAGAAAAATTTTTGATGCAGGAGCAGCGGGGCAAAAAGCATTTGCAATCCAGCAATTAATTTACATGGGAGGTAAAAAACGAAATGAAGTAGCCTTTGCTAAATCTAATGCAGAATTAGCTGAAATACAATTTCAGCAGGTACTCTTAAGTTTAAAACATCAATTAGCACAAAATTTTTGTAGTATTTATTTTGATAATCAAAAAATTAAAGTTCTTGTTTCTCAAATAGAGAAATTAGAATTTTTGTTAGACGTTTACAATACACAAGCTCAAAAAGGCAACATAGCTCTAAAAGACGTGGTAAGACTTCAGACATTATTATTAAGTCTTAGAAATGAAAAAAACGTAATAGCTAAAGATATTATTATTAGTCAACAAAATCTTTCATTTATTACAGGTATTCCAGAGGTTATAGATCCTGTTTTAAACGAAAAAGAACTTTTAGCTAATTATACAAGTACATTGCTTACAAAAGATGATATGAAAGCTAAGCTATTAGAACATAACCCTGAATATTTATGGACTAAAAAAATGAGTGAAAGTCAAGCACTTTATTTGAAATGGCAACAGTCACTTAATACACCAGATGTAACGCTTGGAGGAGCATACGATCAATCAGGAGGAGCTTTTAAAAATCAAATAAATCTTACCTTTGCAGTCCCTCTGCCATTATGGAAACAAAACAAAGGAAACATTGCCCTTGCTAAAGCACAGCTAGAACAGAGTAAAAATAATTTAGAACTTAAAAGGCAGGAATTAGAAACTAATTTAGCAACCGCTTATTTAGTTTGGCAACAGCAATTGCAGCAATATAGTGGAATTACAAATAATATGACATCAGATCTAGAAAAAGTATATGAAGGAATATTGTCTAATTTTCAAAAGAGAAATATAAACCTTCTTGAGTTTACAGACTTTTTGGAAAGCTATAATCAAGCCGTTATACAGCAAAATGAGATTAAAAAACAATGGATTATGTCAGGATTAGACCTTAATTATATTACCAATGTTGAAATATTTAAACATTAATTAATTTTTGAAATGAGAAAAATATTGAAAGATAATCTATTAGTTGCAACTGTTTTATTTGCAATTATGTTTGTGTCTTGTAAAGAGGAAGCTAAAAAGGAACAAAAAGAAACAGGTATTGTTTTAACTGATAAAATGCTTCAGACTACTCAAACAAAGGTGATTAAAAAGAACAATTGAAAAATGAAATTCAATTTTTTGGAAAAATTACAGCGGATAATAACAAATTTATAGAAGTATATCCAGTAGTAGGAGGAAATGTGACAAAAGTATATGTTCAATTAGGAGATTATGTTCAAAAAGGACAATTATTAGCAACAATTAAGAGTACCTCAGTTGCAGGATTTCAAAAAGATTATGATGATGCAAAAAATGAAGTAGTTGTAGCAAAAAGTAATTTAAAAGCGGCTCAAGAAATGTACGAAGGTAAATTAAATACTGAGCGTGATGTTTTAGAAGCTAAGAGTGCTTACAATAAAGCCTTAGCTCAATTAAAAAGAAGTCAAGAAACGAATACAATTTATCAAGTGCATGCGGGATCAATTTTTGAAGTTCGCGCTCCTATTGCAGGATTTATTACTCAAAAATCTATTAATGAAAACACGCTTTTACGTGATGATAAAACAGATAATATTTTTGATATAGCTCAAATTAATAAAGTATGGGCAATTGCAAATATTAATGAAAGTGATATTGAATTAGTTAAAGTTGGTGAAAACGCAGAAGTAACAACCTTGAGTTATCCTGATAAAAAATTTTATGGAAAGGTTGATAAAATTTTTAACATAATTAATCCAGAAACAAAAGCGATGAGTGCTCAAATAGTACTAGATAATCCAAAATTTTTATTAAAACCAGAAATGCGCGCTAATATCGTATTGTCTTATAAAGAAAATGATTATATGTTAGCAGTCCCTTCGAATGCCGTTATATTTGATAAAAGTAAAAACTTTGTAATGATCTTTAAATCCCGTTCTAATATTGAAACACGTCAGGTAGAAGTTTTTAGACAAGTAGGGAATGTAACATTTATTTCTGCTGGACTGAATGAAGGAGAAAAGGTTATCACTAATAACCAATTATTAATTTACGACGCTTTAAACGACTAATGAAAAAAATAATTTATATAACAGTAATCCTATTTGCATTACAAGGTTTTGCACAAGTTAATGATACCATCAATCACCGAAAAGGATTTACTATTCACGCACAAACTACGGTAATAAATCAAACGAAAGCAGGGTATAAAGCACCTTATTCTGGGGATAATAGTTTGACTTTAGAGAATGAAAGTAAAACTTCTATTACAGGAACATTATATTTAGGAGCAAAATTATGGAAAGGAGCAAGTATTTATCTTAATCCTGAAATAGCAGGAGGGTCAGGACTTAGCGAAGCCTTAGGTTTAGGAGGTGCTACAAATGGAGAAACATTTAGGATAGGTAATCCAGAACCCAAAATCTATGTAGCAAGAATGTTTTTTAAACAAATATTCGATCTAAATAGAGGAGAACATAAGAAAGATATTCAAAATTATTTTCATAATCACAGTGATTTTAATCAATTAGATGAATATGTACCCAATAACTATTTTGCATTTACCATTGGAAAAGTCAGTCTTGCTGATTTTTTTGATGATAATCGCTATAGCCATGATGCACGTACCCAGTTTATGAATTGGGGTTTAATGGCCAATGGAGCTTGGGATTATGCAGCTAATACACGTGGGTATACACCGGCAGTTGTTTTAGAATACATAACGCCTAAACATGAGTTGCGTTATGGAACAGCTTTATTACCTCTGGCAGCAAATGGTAATGATATGAATTGGAATTACCCTAAATCTTCTTCTCATAATTTAGAATATACCTATAAATTTAACTTTAATAAAAGGCCAGGAGCCATTAGAGCCCTTACTTTTTTAATGCAACTTATATGGGAGATTATCAAAAAAGTATCCTTTTAAATCCTATCAGTCCAGATACAAAAAATGTAAGAACATATGGAGGAACAAAATATGGATTTGGTTTAAATGCAGAACAAGAACTAGCTGATGATTTAGGTGTTTTTGCTCGTTTTAGTTGGAACGATGGAAAATATGAAACATGGGCATTTACTGAAATAGACAGAAGTTTTAGTTTAGGAGGTGTTTTAAATGGGAACCGTTGGAATAGAAAAAGTGATGTTTTAGGTTTCGCCTATTTAGTTAATGGATTATCAAAACCTCATCAAAATTATCTTAAATCAGGAGGAAAAGGATTTATGTTAGGAGATGGTTATTTAAATTATACTCCAGAGCACATTGTAGAAACTTATTATTCCGCTGAGTTAGTCAAAAATCAGATGTATTTAACAGGTACTTATCAATTTATAGTAAATCCTGGTTATAATGCAGATAGACAAGGACCCATAAATGTCTTTTCCGTTAGAGTACATTGCCGAATTTAAAAAATAAATTATGAACAAATTCATAAAAAATATAATAGCTTTTTCCATAAAGAATAAGCCTTTTACTTTTTTTTGGGTAGCAGTACTCGTTATATCAGGTTTTGTTGCCTTTAAAAATATGCCTATTGAAGCATTTCCAGACGTTACAAATACACAAATTATTATCGTAACAGAATGGAATGGACGCAGTGCAGAAGAGATTGAACGTTTTGTAACTACCCCTATCGAAATCTCTATGAATTCGGTGCAAAAGAAAACCAGCGTTCGAAGCATTACTATGTTTGGACTTTCAGTGATTAAAATCATTTTCGAAGATGATGTAGAAGACTTTTTTGCACGACAACAAGTAAATAATCAGCTTCGAAATGTTTCTTTGCCAGATGGAGTAACCCCTGATGTTCAGCCTCCTTATGGACCTACAGGTGAAATTTTTAGATACACACTTCAAAGTAAAAATAGGGATAGTAAAGAACTGTTAACATTACAAAATTGGGTTATTGATAGACAGCTAAGAGCCGTTCCTGGTGTTGCAGACTTAGTAGCCTTTGGGGGACAAGAAAAAACATATGAAATAAGTGTAGACCCAAATAGATTAGCAAAGTATGGTGTCACACCGTTGCAAGTATATGAAGCTGTAACTGAAAGTAATATTAATGTCGGAGGTGATGTTATTGAAAAAAATGGTCAAGCTTATGTAGTTCGTGGAGTTGGTCTATTAGGAAGTATTCAAGATATAGAGAATATCATAGTAGATGATGCTGGAGGCAATCCAATTTTAGTTAAAAACCTTGCTGATGTTCATGAAAGTGCAATGCCTCGTGTAGGACAAGTTGGATTAAATAGTAATGACGATGCCGTAGAAGGAATTGTGGTTATGAGAAAAGGTGAAAATCCAAAAGAAGTTTTAGAACGAGTAAAAGCTAAAATAGAAGAATTAAACACTTCTATTTTGCCTAAAGATGTAAAAATGGTGACTTTTTATGATCGAGATAACCTTATGAATTTTACTACAGAAACAGTAATGCACAATATGTTTGAAGGTATCATTTTTGTGACCGTTATTGTGTTTCTTTTCATGGCCGATTGGCGCACGACAGTTACCGTTTCAATTATTATCCCTTTATCCCTTCTGTTTGCATTCTTATGTTTGAAATTAAAAGGAATGAGTGCCAATTTACTATCATTAGGAGCAGTTGATTTTGGAATTATTATAGATGGAGCCGTCGTAATGGTGGAAGGTATCTTTGTGACTCTAGATCATCTTGCACATAAAAAGGAATGGATAAATTTAATAAGTTAGCAAAAGGGAAAATTATTAAACAAACAGGAACTACACTTGGTAAGGCTATTTTCTTTTCAAAACTTATCATTATTACGGCTTTGCTTCCTATTTTTGCTTTTCAAAAAGTAGAAGGAAAAATGTTTTCTCCTTTAGCTTATACATTAGGTTTTGCATTATTAGGAGCTTTAATTTTTACCCTTACACTCGTTCCTGTACTATGTCATATCTTTTTAAATAAAAATGTTAAAGAAAAACACAATCCATTTGTTAATTTTTGGGATAACTTAGTTCAAAAAGGATTTAGTTGGACCTTTGCAAATAAAAGGATTACTTTAATCATTTCAGGAACATTAATAGCGATAATTCTTTTTTCAGCTAAGTTTATGGGGACAGAATTCCTACCTCAATTAAATGAAGGAGCATTGTGGGTAGAAGCAAAATTTCCGATGAGTCAAAGTTTAACAGAAACAGTTAAAAGAACTGCTGTCTTAAGGAAAGAATTGCAAAAATTTCCAGAAGTGAATGGTGTTTTAAGTCAAGTAGGACGTAGTAATGATGGAACAGATCCTAGTGGGTTCTATTATGTGCAAATGCAGGTAAATTTAAAACCAAAAGAGGAATGGAAAAGAAAAATTTCTATGGATGATTTGGTTCGTGAAATGGATAAAAACTTATCACAATATCAAGGTATAGGATTTAATTATTCTCAGCCAATTATTGATAATGTAGCAGAAAGTGTAGCAGGGATTAATGCCTCTAATGCCGTAAAAATTTATGGTGAAAATTTAGAAGAATTAGATAGGCTTGCCAATCAAGTAATTGCTAATATAAAAAATGTAGAAGGAATAAAAGATGTAGGAATTCTTCGTAATGTAGGACAACCTGAAGTTAGTGTTATTTTAGATCGTGATAAAATGGCTGCTTATGGAGTTAAAATTTCTGACGCTCAAGCCGTTTTAGAAATGGCTTTTGGAGGAAAAACGGCTACTGAAAAATATGAAGGAGAAAGAAAGTTTGATGTACGGGTTCGTTATTTAAAAGAATACCGAAAAGATGAAAAAGATATGAGTAATCTTTTAGTGCCAACTCTTAATGGAAGTAAAATACCAATTAAAGAATTTGCGAAAATTAAAAAGATTACAGGACCAGCATTTATTTATCGTGATAATACCAAACGTTTTATTGGAGTTAAGTTTTCAGTTAGAGATCGTGATTTAGGAAGTACAATAGCCGAAGCACAACGAAATGTAGCTAAATTAAAATTACCTACAGGATATAGTATAGGATGGACAGGAGAATTTGAAAACCAAGTACGAGCTACAACTCGTTTGGGGCAGATGGTGCCTATTAGTTTAGTAGGAATATTTGTTTTATTATTCATTATGTTTGGAAATATAAAAGATTCCTTATTAGTATTAGCTAATGTACCCTTTGCTATTATTGGAGGAATTTTAGCACTCCATATAACAGGTATGAATTTTGGAATTTCAGGAGGTGTTGGATTTATAGCCTTATTTGGAATTTGTATTCAAAACGGGGTTATATTAATATCAGAATTCCACCAAAATATAAAAGAAAAAATGAAAATTGAAGATGCCATTTTAAAGGGAGTCAAAATGCGAACAAGACCTGTAGTAATGACGGCTTTAATGGCTTCCATTGGATTGTTACCAGCTGCAATCAGTACAGGTATAGGCTCCGAAAGTCAAAAACCTTTAGCAATTGTAATCATTGGAGGTTTAATAACAGCCACAGTGTTGACTTTATTAGTTTTTCCTATTATATTTTGGGTTTTCAATAGAGTTAAACAAAATCCAATTACGTAATTGTAATTTTTTATGTAATTTAATGTAAAAGCCTATTCTAGAATTTATAGAATAGGCTTTTACGTTTATTACTTATAATCTAAAGATACCATTGTAATTGTTTAGAATGTTAATACAACATGTTTGCTTACATGTATTCTAAAAAAATGATAATCTATGAGAAAAAGAATTTTACTATTTGTATCTTTTTTGTAATAATATCCTTTTTACAAGAAATTAAGATTGCTAAAAAAACTGTTTTTCTAAAAGATGAAGCAGGATTAAATGTATAATTTGATTACGCTAATCTAAAATTATTAAAGGAAATTTAATAGAAAGTCAATATACAGCTAATCGTTCTGCTGAATTAAATGAGAAAAATAGAGAGGGAGATATTTGGAAAAAAAGAGAACAATCAAGATAGAGAGTTTGGAACCCTAAATTTATTCAATTAGTTAATGAAGTTTTGAAAAAAATGATCAAAAATTATATGTTAGCGAAAGTCTTTGTTAAAAGTATACTTTGTTAAGACAAGTAGGCCGGATTTATTCAGGATGGTATGTTTATATGATGTAAACTAACTACTACTCTAAAAAATTATTGAGACAGCTAATAAAAATAATGTTTTGGTTGAAGTAAGAAGTGAATATGCTCCTAGAAATAAAATGGTTAGTAACTTTACAAATGAATCACATATTGGTGAAGGATTTGCTAAAATAGGTAAATCATTTGCTAAATTAATTTTGAAAGATTTAAAATAGTACTTAAAGAACGAATATTAAAAAATCCCAAGTTATACTTAGGATTTTCCTTTAGCTTCTTCCTCCATTTTTAGTAGGTGCGCCATGTTTTTTATAACGCTATCATGTTTTTTTACGAAAGAATTCGTTTCATCCCAAACATAGCCTGCTAAAACAGCACATATTTTCTTTTTAACATCAGGGTTTTCAGGTTGATGGAAGAATAAAGTTTGAAGATTTCCTGTATACCACTCCTTTACATACGTTGTAAAGACATCAATTCCTGATCGCATATATTGGGTAAATTCAATTTCCCAGTCAATCTTTTCCCCTTTTAACTGTCGGTGAACTAATTTAGCAGATAGCATACCAGATTCAGTAGCAAATGCCACACCAGATGAAAATACAGGATCTAAGAATTCTGAACTATTACCTGTTAAAGCAAAACCATCACCGTACATCTTTTTTACAGATCTTGAATAATTTTCTAGTTTTACAGGTTCAAATAAGAAATCGACACCTCCAAAACGTTGAATATAATAATCTGATTTCTGAATTGCGTTTTTTAAAGCTTCCGCAGTATCATTATTTTTAGATAATGAATTGATAAATGAAGTAGGACCCACTATACCTACACTTGTGTTCCCATTAGAAAAAGGAATAACCCAAAGCCATACCTCTGTTTCTAAAATATCAAACGAAATAAGCGTGCCTTCTTCTCCTTCAGGTCTATTAATATCCTTAACATGTGTGAATATAGATGAATGAGGATCTAGCTTAGAAGGCGTATCCAAGTCTAATAAACGAGGTAATACTCTGCCATATCCACTAGAATCAATTATAAATTTAGCATGAATTTCTTTCGTTTCTCCATTTTTATCTTTTACTGTTGTTATAGAATTAGAACCATCAAATTTTACATCTAATACCTCCGTTTCGAACTCTAAATCAATTCCCTTTCGGATAACTTCTTCTGCTAAAGTATTGTCAAAATCAGCACGAGGTACTTGCCAAGTCCAATCCCATCCCTTACCATGTTTGATACTAAAGTCAAAAACACATATTTCTTCCCCTCTTATGAATCGAGCACCTAATTTTTTTTCAAAATTCATGGAATCTAATGCCGGAAAAAGTCCACTCTCATAAAAATGATCCATTACTCTAGGGATTAAACTTTCACCTACTACTAATCTTGGAAATTTGGTTTTTTCGACCACTTTTACACTTGTTCCGTTATTGTGTAAATAAGATGCTGATACACAGCCAGAAGGTCCAGCGCCGATTACTAAAACGTCTACAAATTCTTGTTTCATATTTGCTTTTTTCTTTATGAGAATGTATTAACTTTGCACCTTCAAAAATAAATACATAATATCAAATAAAAAAGATATTAATCAATTGTTATAAAAATTAGTTTGGATGGGAGTTATACAAGAATATTTAAAGCTCGAAGAATTCATTTCCATAGTGTTTAAAAATCAAAATGTAGAGATTAGTCAAGAAGTATTGAGCAGAGTTGAAGAAAGTTTTGAGTTTTTAAAAAAATTTTCAGAAAATAAAATAATCTATGGTGTAAATACAGGTTTTGGTCCTATGGCACAATATCGTATAAAAGACCAAGATAGATTGCAGCTTCAGTATAACTTGATAAGAAGCCATTCATCAGGTACAGGTAACCCCCTAAACCCAGTCAATGTAAAATCAGCTATCTTAGCAAGATTGAATACGTTGTCATTAGGGAATTCAGGGGTTCATCCTTCTGTTATTAATCTAATGAAAGAATTTATTAATAGAGATATAACACCATTAATTTTTGAACATGGAGGAGTAGGAGCTAGTGGAGATTTAGTGCAGTTAGCTCATTTAGCACTAACCTTAATAGGTGAAGGAGAAGTTTTTTATAAAGGCCAAAGAAAAACGACTAAAGAAGTTTTAGAGGTAGAGGGATTAGAACCTATTAAAGTTGAATTGCGCGAAGGATTAGCATTAATGAATGGTACCTCTGTTATGACCGGTATTGGAATTGTTAATGTGTATAATGCACAAAAAGCTTTGGATTGGTCAGTAAAAATAGCAAGTGCAATAAATGAAATAGTGCAAGCTTATGACGACCATTTATCTGCTGAACTAAATAATACTAAACATCATTATGGTCAGCAAGAAATTGCAAAAATGATGCGTGAACATCTAAAAGATAGTACGTTAGTCCGTAAGCGAGAAGAACATCTCTATAATGGTGAAAATAATGAAGAAGTATTCAAAGAAAAAGTACAAGAATATTATTCATTACGTTGCGTTCCTCAAATTTTAGGTCCAGTCTTAGATACAATAAAAAAATACAGCTAAGGTTTTAGAAAATGAAATTAATTCAGCAAATGATAACCCTATAATAGATGTAAAAAATAAGCATGTATACCATGGAGGTAATTTTCACGGTGATTATATTTCCCTAGAAATGGATAAATTGAAGATTGTAGTTGCTAAAATGACTATGCTTGCAGAAAGACAATTGAATTACTTATTAAATTCTAAGATTAATGAATTATTACCACCATTTGTTAATTTAGGTACATTAGGATTTAATTTTGGAATGCAAGGAGTTCAATTTACTGCAGTATCTACTACCGCAGAGTCACAGACTTTGTCAAATCCAATGTATGTTCATAGTATTCCGAACAATAATGATAATCAAGATATTGTTTCCATGGGAACAAATTCAGCTGTAATGGCAGGTAAGGTAATTGAAAATGCTTTTGAGGTATTAGCTATCGAAATGATTACTATTGTTCAAGCAATTGATTCATTAGGTTATGCAGCTCAAGTATCCTCTTCTACTCGTAAATTTTATGATGAAGTTCGTACAATTGTACCAACTTTTAAAGACGATATGGTGATGTATCCATATGTCCAAAAAATAAAAGATTATCTAATGCAATAAATCATTGAAGAGAGATTTTTTTGTTAATAATTAGCTCTACTTAGAGAAAACAAAAAGTTTAGTTTTATTAAAAGAGATGAACAAGTTGTTATATAATCAAAATATAAAAAACAAGAAATTTTGTTGAAAAATTAATACTTGTTTAGATAAAAAAATAATCAGGATTTGTTCGTCTGAGAGGAAAAGTACTCATGAGTCTTACCTGAGCGAGTTTAAAAAATAATAACGATATCTGTATTGTAGCTAAGGAGGATCAATAGATGAATAAGGATAATCTTTGTTTAAGCTTGTGAAATAAAATCTTTTTGATTTTGAACAAGGAGTATTTTTATAATGCAAGGAAAGTATTTCTGAACTCAAATTATGATAATGTTCTTTTTTGTGGATAACTTGCTCGTCTTAAAATTAGAGATTTATGAAGTGTTATAAATCAGAATGGCAAAGAAGTTGTAGCAGTCGGTTATAATGGAATAAGTGCTTTTTTAAAAGTAATTTTTTATAGGCTAGGCAATAAGATAAATTCGGATTAGTCAAAGAGTATCAAGTTTATGTTTCTAGAAGATATTATTAAAATAATATGGATCATGATCAGGTTACAATGGTTAGAGAAAAACTAAAATGGGTTATATAAATATAAAACCTAAATATGAGAAAGTACGCCATTTTTGGGAAGTTTAGCGACTGTAAAAAAATAAAGGGTTGTGGGATATATAACGATAATGGAAATGAAAACATCAACCTATTTATACAAATACTGGATGTTTTAGTTCTGATGCTTTAGCTTATGTATAAGAGTTAAAAGAGGAGATTGTAGATTAAAAAAGAAAAGTCATAATCTCTTTTAAGTTTAAAATAACTTTTGGATAGAATTTTAATGCAAATAAAAGAGATTTATTCAAAGCCTTCTCAAGTAAGATGTTTTAATGAATAGGGTTTTCAGACTAAAGAAGGAAAGTTGTTTACAGACAAAAGGTACGATTAAGGACAA
Source organism: Flavobacterium oreochromis (assembly GCF_019565455.1). NCBI lineage: Bacteria > Pseudomonadati > Bacteroidota > Flavobacteriia > Flavobacteriales > Flavobacteriaceae > Flavobacterium > Flavobacterium oreochromis. Next base: position 327,340 of record NZ_CP067377.1, on the reverse strand, counting down.
GTATTTCTAAAATAAATAAACTTAAAAAATAAGTTATGAAGTGTGTATTAGTCACAGGAGGTTCAAGAGGAATAGGAAGTGCTATTTGTAAAAAAATAGCAGCTGAAAAAAAATACCATATCTTAATTAACTATCAAGGAAATAAACAAGCTGCTCTTACTACTTTAAAAGAAGTTCAGGATTTAGGAGCTACTGGTGAAATTATAAAGTTTAATGTTGGAGATCATGCCGAAGTAACACAAGTTTTGACAGAATGGCAAGAAGCTAATCCTGAAGCTATTGTGGAAGTAATTGTAAATAATGCAGGAATTACTCGAGATGGATTATTTATGTGGATGACACCCGAAGATTGGAATAATGTTATTAATACTAGTTTAAACGGTTTTTATAATGTTACAAATTTCTTTATTCAAAAGATGTTGCGTAATAAATATGGACGTATCATTAATATGGTCTCTGTTTCAGGAGTAAAAGGAACAGCAGGACAAACTAATTATTCAGCCGCAAAAGGAGCTGTTGTAGCTGCTACAAAAGCATTAGCACAAGAAGTAGCTAAACGAAATATAACAGTTAATGCAGTGGCACCGGGCTTTATTCGTACAGATATGACAGGTGATTTGGATGAAAAAGAATTAATTAAAATGATTCCTGCTAATCGTTTTGGAGAAGCAGAAGAAGTAGCCGCTTTGGTAAGTTTTCTAGCTTCTAAAAATGCAGGATACATTACAGGAGAAGTCATAAATATTAATGGAGGTATTTATTCTTAATAACAGCTTATAGATAAAAATGGATAGAAGAGTAGTTATAACAGGTATGGGGATTTACTCTTGTTTAGGTACTTCTTTAGAAGAAGTTCGAGAATCATTATATCAAGGGAAATCAGGTATTATTTTTGATGCAGAAAGAAAAGAATTTGGTTTTCAATCAGCACTTACAGGAATGGTTCCTAATCCAGAATTGAAAACACTATTAAACAGACGTCAGAGAATTAGTATAGGGCAAGAAACAGAATTTGCATATATGGCTACTATAGATGCTTTAAAAAATGCAAATATAGATGATGCCTTTTTTGATAAAAATGAAGTAGGTATTCTTTATGGTAATGATAGTGTTTCTAAAGCAGTAATTGATGCTACAGACATTGTAAGAGAAAAAAAGGATACCGCTTTAATCGGTTCTGGAGCTATATTCAAATCAATGAATTCTACTGTCACAATGAATCTAGCTACTATTTTTAGATTAAGAGGTGTGAATATGACCATTAGTGCTGCTTGTGCAAGCGGTTCGCATTCAGTAGGTCTTGGTTTTCATTTAATTAAAAGTGGATTACAAGATATTATTATTTGTGGAGGAGCTCAAGAAATAAATAAATATAGTATGGCTAGTTTTGATGGATTAGGTGTTTTCTCTCCAAGAGAAGAAAATCCAGCTAAAGCTTCTAGACCATTCGATAAAAATAGAGACGGATTAGTTCCTAGTGGTGGTGGAGCTACGTTAATATTAGAAAGTTATGAATCTGCTATAAAAAGAGGAGCTCCTATTATTGCCGAAGTAGTAGGTTATGGTTTTTCCTCTAATGGAGGACATATTTCTACACCTAATGTAGAGGGACCTTCAACCGCTATGCGTAGAGCCTTAGAACAAGCAGGTTTGGTAGCAGATCAAATAGAATATATAAATGCACATGCAACTTCTACTCCTTTAGGAGATGCAAATGAAGCAAAAGCAATTTATGAAGTATTTGGAAACAAACCATTTGTAAGCTCAACTAAGTCCATGACAGGACACGAATGCTGGATGGCTGGTGCTAGTGAACTAATTTATTCTACCTTAATGATGCAGCATGATTTCATTGCACCCAATATTAATTTTGAAGAGCCAGATGAAGATTCAGTCAAGTTAAATATAGCAAAAGAAACTATAAATAAAAAATTTGACTTATATTTGTCAAATTCATTTGGGTTCGGTGGAACAAATTCCGCTGTTATAGTTAAGAAATTTAAGGGATAAAATGGAATCAACAATTATTTTAGAAAAAATTAATGAAATTTTAGTAGATGAATTTGAAGTAGATGGAGAGGCTATTTCACCAGAAGCAAATTTAAAAGAAACATTGGGTTTAGATAGTTTAGATTATGTAGATCTAGTTGTTTCAATTGAAGCAAGTTTTGGTGTTAAATTAGTAGAAGCTGATTTTGCTGGAGTTAATACTTTTCAGGATTTCTATAATTTAATTGAAACAAAAATAGCACAAAAATAATTACTTATGAGCCAATGGGATGGTAAATCCAAAGGGACTCTTTTAGGATATAAAATTTTTGTGTTTTGTATAAAAAAGCTCGGAATTCGAACTGCTTATCTAGTTCTTTTTTTCGTAGCTTTTTATTATTTTCTTACACAATTTAAATCTAATAGAGCTGTTTTTTACTATTTACATCATCGCCAAAAACAAAATAAATTAAAGGCTTTTTTAAATGTTTATAAGAGTTATTTTGTTTTTGGACAAACGTTAATTGATAAAGTAGCCATTTCTGCTGGTCTACGAGATAAATTTACCTATGAGTTTGATGGAATAGAAATTTTAAAACAATTATTAGCAGAAAAAAAGGAGGGGTGCTTATAAGTGCCCATGTTGGTAATTTTGAAATAGCAGAGCATTTCTTTGGAGAAATAGATCTAGAATGTCAAATTAATTTAGTAACAACTGATTTAGAACATTCCGTTATCAAGCAATATTTAGAGTCTGTTACACAAAAACCATCTGTAAAATTTATTATTGTACGAGATGATTTGTCTCATATATTTGAAATTAATCAAGCACTAGCTAATAATGAATTAATCTGTTTTACAGGCGATCGTTATTTTGAAGGAACTAAATGCTTTGAACAAGAATTCTTAGGAGAAAAAGCACTATTTCCAGCCGGACCATTTTTAATAGCATCTAGATTAAAAGCTCCAGTAGTTTTTGTTTACGTAATGAAAGAACCAAAATTACATTACCATCTGTATGCAAGAAAAGCTATTGTGAAACAAAGAGATGAGAAAGGATTATTAAGAGCTTATACAGAAAATGTAGAAGGAATACTTAAAAAATATCCATTACAATGGTTTAATTATTTTGATTTTTGGAAAACTAAATTCTAGCTATATATAAAAGTGAAAAAAATTTTAGTAGTACATTTTAGTCAGTCTGGACAATTAACAGAGATTATTAACAACATTACAGCCCCATTAATAAGTGCTCAAGATGTTCAAGTTAATTATTATAATATAGCCATAGAAAAAGAATTTCCTTTTCCTTGGAATAAAACAGCTTTTTTTGATGCTTTCCCCGAATCATTTTTGCAAATCCCCTATTTATTAAAAGATTCTCAAAATACAATTTTACATCAAAAATATGATTTAGTTATTCTGGGATATCAAGTTTGGTACTTAAGCCCATCTATCCCTATAAACTCCTTTTTAAAGAGTAACGTAGCAAAAGAATTACTTAAAGACACTCCTGTTGTAACTGTTATAGGAGCAAGAAATATGTGGGCTTTAGCACAAGAAAAAGTCAAAAAACAGTTAAAACAATTAGGTGCTGTTTTAAAAGGAAATATTGTTTTAGTAGATCGTAATATTAATCATATTAGCGTTATTACAATTGTTCAATGGATGTTTTCAGGTAAAAAGAAAAATATCTTGGAATTTTTCCTAAGCCTGGTGTTTCTCAAAATGAAATTCAAAATTCAGATAAATTTGGCACAGTTATATTATCTTTTTTAAAAGATAATAGCCTTAATCTACAAGAAGAATTAATAAAAAATCAGGCTGTTGAAATCCGTCCATTTTTAATTGAAATGGACCAGAAAGCAAATAAAATGTTTGAAATTTGGTCTAATTTTATTATAAAAAGAAAAAAACTAGACCCTTTTGGTTAAAAGTATTTAATTATTATTTATTTATAGCTATTTGGTTAATTTCACCGTTAGTATATTTGATATATTTGTTAAAACGCCCATTTATAAATACTAAAATTAAAAAACTAAAATCCTATTATCAAGGAGTATAAATATATGTTTGACGTTTACATTACTCGATCTGGAAAATTTTTACCAAATGATCCTATATCAAATGAAGATATGGAAACTTATTTGGGATTAATAGATAACAAAACCTCTAAAGCCCGTCGTATTATTTTGCGAAATAACGGAATTACTTCACGTTATTATGCTCTTGATTCAGAAGGAAAGCCTACTCATTCTAATGCTGATTTAACACAAAAAGCAATTGAAGGACTTCTAGATGATCAGTTTGATCTTAATGCCATCCAACTTTTATCTTGTGGGACTTCTACACCAGATCATTTATTACCATCGCATGCTGCTATGGTACACGGATTATTAAAGAATAAACCATTAGAAATTAACTCTTCCTCTGGTGTTTGCAATGCAGGTATGATAGCCTTAAAATTTGCCTTTATGTCTATAAAATCAGGCAATACCACAAATGCAATAGCTACAGGCTCAGAAAGAGTTTCTACTTGGATGTTAGCAGATCGATTTGAAAACGAAATCGTTAACCTTAAAAAATTAGAAGAACAACCAATAATAGCCTTTAAAAAAGATTTTTTACGTTGGATGTTGTCGGATGGAGCAGGTGCCTTTTTACTAGAAAATAAACCTAGAGGAGAATATTCTTTAAAAATTGAATGGATGGAATCCTATTCGTATGCTCATGAGTTAGAAGCTTGTATGTATGCAGGAGGAGATAAAAATGAAGACGGTTCTATTAAACCATGGAGTGATTATCCAACAAATGAATGGTTGGAGCAATCTGTTTTCTCTATTAAACAAGATGTTAAGTTATTAGATGCACAGATATTAGTAAAAGGGGCATTAAGTATGAAAGATGCTCTTGATAAAAATAAAGTAAAATCAAATCAAATTACTTATTTCTTACCCCATGTATCCTCTCATTATTTTGTTAAAGGATTGGCAGAAGAATTACAAAAAATAGGAGTTAGCGTTCCAATTGAAAATTGGTTTATGAATCTTCATAAAGTAGGAAATGTAGGCTCAGCTTCTATTTATTTAATGTTAGAAGAATTAATGAATTCAGGACAATTAAAAAAAGGAGATACCATCTTGTTATCAGTGCCTGAAAGTGGAAGATTTTCATATTCATATGCTTATTTAACCGTTTGCTAATGATTACTACTCAATTTCCAATAGTAGATAAAAATTTTGTGGAAAATTTAATACCACAAAAATACCCTTTTGTGATGATTGATAAGTTAATAAGGTATCAAGAAGGAAATGTAATTGCAGGATTAACAATAACAGTAGATAATATTTTTACCCAAAATAATATCTTTCAAGAATCTGGTTTAATAGAGCATATGGCTCAATCAGTAGCGCTTTATACAGGGTACCAATATTTTTTAAAAAAGGAGTCAGCTCCTACTGGGTATATAGGTTCTATAAATGGAATTAATATTTTAAAACTGCCTGAGTTGAAAGAAGAAATAATAACAGAAGTTGTTATTTTGCAGGAATTTATGGGAGTAACACTAGTAGAAATCACATCTACCATAGACGGTCAAGTAATAGCTACTGGTAAGATGAAAACAGTAATAGCAGGATCAAATGAATAATATAGAGGAAGTAATTGAAATTCAAAACTTTTTGCCACATAGAGCCCCTATGTTAATGGTAGATTATATCCTCAATTTGTCAGAAACAACTGTGAAAACTATTTTTGAAATAAAATCAGATAATGTTTTTATACAAAATGCTCTTTTTGTAGAAGCAGGAATGGTTGAGAATGCTGCACAAACCTGTTCAGCTATTGTAGGACAAACTTTTTTTGTTGATGAAAATCAGCAAATAAAAGAAAATGTAAAAGTGATAGGTTTTATTAGTGGAATAAAAAAAATACAATTATTCGACCTGCCTAGAGTAGGTCAGACGATTATTACCGAAGCCCAGCTAAAATCTCGTTTTGATAGTGATGGTTATTGTATTTGTACAATGGATTGTAAATCCTATAGTGATGATATCCAGCTTTTAGAAGCTGAAATTAACTTATTTATTCAGCAAACTGATTAATAATGAAAAAAGAAGAAGTGCCTCAAGATAAAAGCAATCTTTCTAAACACAATATGAAAGAACTTTGCTATGCAGTAGACCAAGATGGATCTTATACTACCGCTTTAAGTACTGGTTGGGAACCTAAAACTATTGCACTCGAGCATTCCATAGAAGATATTAAAGAACGAGTTGAAGAGGCTAACAAAGCCGTTAAAGAAGGAACTCAAAGTCCAATTGTATATTTTATGGAACTTCACAAAATGGATTGGGTTACACTTGCTGGTTATGTTGACATGTGGACTTGGCGAGTAAAACGACATGCAAAACCATCTGTTTTTAAAAAATTAACCATCAAGCAGTTACAGCGTTATGCAGATGCTTTTGAAATAACAGTTGAAGAATTAAAAACTTTTAGAGGGATATAATGGAGATTCTTTTTACACATCATCAATCGGCTCATTGTGAAAATGGTGTAGCATCTAATTTACTAAAGTTTAATGGGATTAATTTAAGTGAACCCATGGTTTTTGGTATTGGCTCAGGTTTATTCTTCTTTTATTTCCCTATGTTAAAAGTGAATCATGCACCTGCTATTAGTTATAGACCAATGCCTGGAAGTATTTTTAATAAAGCAGCTAAAAGATTAGGAATAAAGGTAAAGAGAACTCGTTTTTCAACCTCTAAAAAAGCACAAGAAGCACTAGATCTTAATTTAAAAAATAATATTCCTACTGGATTACAAGTAGGGGTATATAATTTAACTTACTTCCCTGATGAATATCGTTTTCATTTTAATGCCCATAACCTAGTGGTATATGGAAAAGAAGATCAGACATATTTAATTAGTGACCCCGTTATGGAAACAGTCACAACTTTAAGTGAAAAAGAGTTAGAAAAAGTACGCTTTTCAAAAGGAGCTTTGGCTCCTAAAGGGCACATGTATTATCCCATAAACATACCTACTCAATTACATTTAGAATCAGCAATAGTAAAAGGAATTAAGAATACTTGCAAAGATATGTTAGCACCATTACCACTTATAGGAGTTGCAGGTATGCGTCGTTTAGCTAAGCATATTCGAATATGGCCGAGTAAAAGAGGAGTAAAAGTTACTAATCATTACTTAGCCCAAATGGTACGTATGCAAGAAGAAATTGGTACAGGAGGTGGTGGATTTCGATTCATTTATGCAGCATTTTTACAAGAAGCTTCCCTTATTTTAAATAATCCGTCGTTAGCAGAATTATCAGTTCAGATGACAACTATAGGAGATAAATGGAGAGATTTTGCAGTAATGGCAGCAAGAGTTTACAAAAAAAGAAGCAATCAACATGATGTATACAATGCTTTGGCTGATGAATTAGAATCATTAGCTCAGCTAGAAGAAAATTTTTTTAAAAATTAAAAAAGCAGTGTAATTCATAAATGAATAACAATATCATACATATTACCAAGCTTTATAAACAATATAAAGGAACTGATTTTTTTCAGTAAATGATCTAAATTTATCAATTACCGAAAATGATGTTTTTGGACTTTTAGGGCCTAATGGAGCAGGTAAAACAACCTTAATTTCAATGCTATGTGGTTTAGTAAAACCCACTTCAGGTACTTTTAGTATTGATGGATTAACCTATTCAAATGATGCTAGAAAAATTAAGCAACGTATAGGGGTAGTACCACAAGAATATGCCTTGTATCCAACCTTAACAGCTCGTGAAAACTTATTATATTTTGGGAGTATGTTAGGACTGAAAGGAAATGAGCTTAAAACAAAAGTAGACGCGTTATTAGAACATCTCGGTTTGTTGAAGTTTGCACACAAACGTGTTGAAACCTTTTCAGGAGGTATGAAAAGAAGAGTTAATTTGATAGCTGGTATTTTGCATAATCCTAAAGTGCTATTTTTAGATGAACCTACTGTGGGAGTTGATGTACAGTCTAAAAATGTTATTATAAATTTTTTAAAAGAGTTAAACGAAAAGGGAACCACTATCATTTACACCTCTCACCATTTGACCGAAGCACAAGATTTTTGTAATAAAATTGCAATTATAGATAAAGGTACAATTTTTGCAGAAGGAACACCTCATGAATTAATCCAAAAAACACCAGGAGCCTATAATTTAGAAGATGTTTTTATTGCTTTAACAGGAAAAGAATTAAGAGACAATGCATAAACTTTGGATGTCTATATACAAAGAAATAATTTTACTAAAACGTGATTTTGGCGGTTTAGTAATCTTATTTGTAATGCCTTTAGTATTAATTGTTACGATTACACTCATTCAAAATGAGGCATTTAAAACTGTTTCAGATGCTAAAATTCCTATCTTATTAGTAGATTCAGATCATGGAACTATCGCTAAAACTATAATTAAAAGTTTAGGCAAAAATGGCGTTTTAGAAGTAATAACTCAAAGAGAAGGGCATCAATTAAATGAAGAAAAAGCTAAGGAACTAGTTTTTCAAGGAAAATATCAATTAGCAATAGTAGTCCCAAAAAACCTAAGTAAAGATTTACAAGCTAAGGTAAAGCAGAATGTAGAAAAAATACTCAATAGTTTTGGAGTAGCAGAGGAATCAGATATACAAAATCAAAAAAATATTAATTCAAAAGAAATTAAATTATATTTTGATCCTGCTTCACAATTAAGTTTCAAAAATAGTATAAAAAATGCCATTGATAAAATGGTAGCAACTATTGAAAATCAAACCATTTATGCTTCTTTTCAAGAACAAATGGGAGAAAATGATCAAACTATCTTTCAACAAAAAAGCTTTATTACATACAAAGAAATAATCCCAAGAATAAATAACAAAGAATTAATTCCTAATTCCGTACAACATAATGTTCCTGCTTGGACATTGTTTGCAATATTTTTCATAGTAGTTCCTTTATCAATCAATATAGTAAAAGAAAAAAATCAAGGAACATTTATAAGATTAATTACAAATCCAGTTTCCTATAGTACCGTTATATTAGGAAAAACTATTACTTATTTAATTATTTGCATTATTCAATTTTGGTTGATGATGCTTGTAGGTCTATATATATTTCCTTATTTAGGATTACCTCAATTAGATATAAGTGGTCGTTTCTTATTAATGAATCTCGTTGCGATTTCTGCAGGTTTAGCAGCAATAGGATTTGGAATTTTACTCGGAACTATTGCTACTACACAAGAACAGTCAGCACCATTTGGAGCTACTTCAGTAGTTATTTTAGCAGCTATAGGAGGTGTTTGGGTTCCAGTTTTTGCTATGCCTAAAATAATGCAATATGTGTCCTATATTTCACCTATGAATTGGGGATTAAATGCTTTTTATGATGTGCTTTTGAGAAATACAGGATTATGGTCTATTCTACCTAATTTAATTCTTTTGGTATTATTTTTTGTTTTAACTATTACGATAGCTATTGTTTATGATAAAAAGAAAAGAGCTGTGTAAAGAAATTTCAGAGCTAACCGTAGCTCATGATATACGGATTCGATTTAATGAGACAGATCCATTAGGAATCGTCTGGCACGGATATTATATTACTTATTTTGAGGATGGAAGAGAAGCCTTCGGTCGTCAGCATGGAATTTCTTATTTAGATGTTCAAGCTAATGGTTACACAACACCTATCGTAAAATCATCATGTGAACATAAATTATCATTACGATACGGAGATGTGGCTAGAATAGAAACAACCTTTGTTGATACCCCAGCAGCCAAAATGATTTTTAGATATAAAATTTTTGATAACAATAATACTATCGTTTGTACAGGAGAAACAGTACAAGTTTTTCTTGATACTAATGGAGATTTATCATTAAGTCTTCCTTCTTTTTTTGAGGATTGGAAACGAAAATGTGGTTTAATAGAATAAAATGAAACGTTGTTATATAACAAGAACCAATTGCATTACCCCCTTAGGTAATTCCGTCGCTAAAAATTGGTTAGCTATACAGTCTGGCCAATCTGGTATAAAAAAACATTCTAAATTTGGAATGTTAAAAGGTTTCTACGCAGCCATTATACCAGATCACTTTGTGGATCAGACAATAGAAGTCACTTCTAAAATTGAACGTATCTTGATTCAAGTATTACAACCCATTTTAGACGTAAATAAAATAACAGAAAAAACCGCTTTGATTTTTTCTACAACAAAAGGAGATATTATTCAATTAAAAGACCCTTTAAATAATATTAGTAATGCTTTTTTGAGTACTTTGGCGAAAAAAACAGCTGATTTTTTTGGTTTTCAAACAGAACCTATAGTTGTTTCTAATGCTTGTGTTTCTGGAATATTAGCTATTTCCGTCGCAAAACGCCTTATACAAGGAGGCTTATATGACAACGCATATATAGTAGCAGCAGATGAAGTTACTGAATTTGTGTTATCAGGATTTAATTCCTTTCAAGCAATGAGCGATCTGCCATGTAAACCATATGATGCTCATAGAACAGGTGTAACATTAGGAGAAGCAGCAGCAGCAGTTTATATGACCTCTTTAAAAGAAGAAGTACAAACAAATGATTTTGAAGTACTAGGAGAAGGAGCTATAAACGATGCCAATCATATATCAGGACCTTCTCGTACAGGAGAAGGACTTTATAGAAGTATAGCGTCTGCATTAAAAGAAGCAGCTATTATAAATAGTTCTGTAGATCTTATTTCTGCTCATGGAACAGCAACCCCTTACAATGATGAAATGGAAGCAATTGCGTTTAATCGACTAGGTTTGCAAAATAAACCTATAAATAGCTTAAAAGGATATTATGGTCATACATTAGGAGCTTCAGGACTATTAGAAACAGTAATGACTCTTGAAAGCGCTAAACATAATATATTAATAGTTTCAAAAGGATACGAAACGTGTGGTGTAAGTCAGCCTATTAATATTATTAGTGAGCCATTAGAGATGCCTGTTGATATCATATTAAAAACAGCATCAGGTTTTGGTGGATGTAATACCGCTGTAGTTTTTAAAAAAATAAAGTAATTTTGGAGTCTAAATTATACATAAATGAAGTTTGTACGATTACATCAGAAGCATTGGTTGTAAACGGACAAACCCTAATGATTAACGATCAAAGCTCGTTTGTAGAATTTGCAAAAAAAATCTATAAAAAATATGAAGTAAATTATCCTAAATTTTTTAAAATGGATAATTTAAGTAAGTTAGCTTTTCTCGCATCTGAAATGATTTTAGGAAACAAACTTGAAAATGATGAACAAACTAATATCGCTATTGTTTTTGCAAATCAATCAGCAAGCTTAGATACAGATGTTAAATATCAAGCATCTATTATGGATCAAGAAAAATATTTTCCTAGTCCAGCTGTTTTTGTTTATACTTTACCTAATATATGTATAGGAGAGATAAGTATTAAACATAAACTAAATTCAGAAAATGCTTTTTTTGTTTTTGATCAATTTCAAGCATCATTTATGTACACATATGCAGAACAACTCATAAAAACAGGAAAAGCAGATAAAGTACTCTGTGGATGGGTAGAATTATTTCAGGAAAACTACAAAGCAGTAGTTTATTTAGTTGATAAAAATAACAAAGGTGTTGCGCACCAAATTGAGAATATAAATCAAATTTTTAATTAAAATGGAAGCATTAAAAGGAGAACTAAAAGCTAAGATTATTGAAGTATTAAACTTAGAAGATATAGCGATAGAAGATATTCAAGATAACGATCCTTTATTCGGAGATGGTTTAGGTCTAGATTCAATTGACGCATTAGAATTAATTGTTTTGCTAGATAAAGAATATGGGATAAAATTGACAGATCCTAAAGAAGGTAAAACTATTTTTGCTTCAGTAGAAACAATGGCCGAATTTATTGCAAAGAATAGAACAAAATAATTTCTTAGGCTGTTTGAATTCGTTTTGAACAGCCTTTTTTAAGCTTCTTTTTAATCAATCATAATAACTTTTGTTTAAATGAAAATTGCTATAACAGGTATGGGGATAATCTCTTCTATAGGAAATACCGTAGAAGAAAATTATCAAGCACTTTTAAATAAAAAAACAGGGATTTCTCAAATTGAAAATTTTGATACTTTTCATAAAGAAGTGATCAAAGTAGGTGAAATAAAATTGAGCAATGAACAATTATCTAAAATGTTAGGCTTGCCTGAAGATAATAATTTTTCTCGTACAGCCATGCTAGGTGCTTACGCTGCTAAAGAAGCAATTCAAAACGCAAATATTTTAGATGTTAATGCGTACAAAACTGGTCTTATTTCAGCAACTAGCGTAGGAGGTATGGATATGACTGAAAGATATTATTATGAATATTTTGAAAATCCAGCATTGTGGCAGTATATAAAAGCACATGATGCAGGGCATTCAACTCATAAAATAGCAGATTATATTGGACTAAAAGGATTTGTTTCTACTGTAAGTACAGCTTGTTCGTCAGCAGCAAATGCTATCATGTTAGGAGCTCGTATGATTGCGTCAGGTCAATTAGATCGTGTTATTGTAGGAGGTACAGATGCTATGTCAAAATTTACAATAAATGGTTTTAAAACACTTATGATCCTTTCTGATACCTATAATACTCCTTTTGATGATCAACGAAAAGGATTAAACTTAGGAGAAGCAGCAGCTTTTATTGTCTTAGAATCAGATAAATTAATAGAAAAAACAGGTAAGCAAGTTCTAGCTTATCTAACAGGATTTGGTAATGCGAATGATGCTTATCACCAAACCGCTTCTTCTGAAAATGGAGAAGGGGCTTTTTTAGCCATGCAAAAAGCGTTTAAAATAGCAGACATTCAACCAGATAAGATTGACTATATAAACGTACATGGTACAGCCACTCCTAATAATGATTTATCAGAAGGTAGAGCAATAATAAGAGCTTTTGAAGGATATCATATACCAGAATTTAGTTCTACTAAAGCTTTTACAGGACATACATTAGCAGCAGCAGCAGCTATTGAAGCTGTATATAGCATTCTTGCCCTTCAAAAAAATAAAGTATTCCCAAATTTAAATTTTAAAACCCCAATGAAAGAATTTGATTTAATTCCTCAAACGGAATTAAAAGACAAAGAAATTAATTATGTTTTATCAAACTCATTTGGTTTTGGAGGAAATTGTTCAACCCTGATTTTTTCAAAAAAATAACGAAATGAAAACCTGTTATATAAATGGTATAGGAAGTGTTTCAGCCCAAAAAACATATGAAGGCAACTTTTTAACTGAAATAGCAATTGATGAAAATCAAAATGTGTTATTTGCAGTCCAGCCCTCCTATAAAGAAATGATCCCTCCTGCAATGATTAGAAGGATGGCAAAAGGAGTAAAAATGGGAATTTATGCTTCTAATAAAGCTCTAGAAGAGGCAGAAGTTACTTGTCCTGACGCAATTATTACAGGAACAGGTATGGGATGTATAGAAGATTCCGAAAAATTCTTAAAAGCAATTATTGATAATCAAGAACAATTCTTAACACCAACCTCATTTATTCAATCTACCCACAACACAGTGGCGGGGCAAATAGCTTTAGGGTTACAATGCAAAAGTTATAATTTTACTTATGTTAATGGGGCAATATCGTTTGAAACGGCTCTATTAGATGGAAAAATGCAAATTGAAACAGGAGAAGCACAGTCTGTTCTAGTGGGAGGAGTAGATGAAACCTCATCTCATACATTAGATCTCTTTAAGCTAGTAAATATCATAAAAAAGAAGAAGAAAAACCCTTTTTAATAAAGAAATCAAAAACAAGCGGTGTTGTTTTTAGTGAAGGAGCTTCTTTTTTACCCTTTCAAATGAATACAAAAAGTCAACCTATGCAAGGTTAGAAGCTATAACGATACAAAACACCTTAGATGAAGAAAAAGTTCAAGATTTTGTGAACGAATTTATTTTACAACAAAAATTAACTTTAGATGCTATTGATATTGTAATTTTAGGATATAATGGTGATGTAAATTATGATAGGTTTTATGATAACATAGCTTCTTTATTCTACTCTACATCACAGTTGTATTACAAAAATGTATCAGGTGAATACAATACAGCCTCAGCTTTTGGTTTATGGATAGCCTCTCAATTAATTAAAAAACAATTTGTTCCTGAAATTATTCAATGGAATGATATAAAACCTACGTCCTTCAAACGAGTGTTATTATATAATCAATATCAAGGAAGAGATCATAGTTTATTACTACTTTCACAATGTTAAAACATAAATATATTAGCTTTTTATTCTTTCTTTTAATGTCACTATTCATATATTGGCAATTATCATGGTGGGCTTATATTATTTTACTACTAATACACCTTGGGGTTACTACTTGGGGGGTGTTTGATGTACGATTGAAATATTTTATGCCAATTATCAATAATTTCGGAACGAATGAAAAAGCAATAGCGCTAACTTTTGATGATGGACCGACAGAATTTACTCCCCAAGTACTAGATCTATTGAAACAATATCAAATGAAAGCTACTTTTTTTTGTATTGGCAAACAATTAGAACAATATCCAGAAATAGCAGAAAGAATTGTAGCAGAAGGACATTTAATAGCAAATCATACCTATTCACATTCAAATCAAACAGGTTTTTGGGGAAAGAAAAAATTATTAGAAGAGTTTAGTAAGACTGATCAACTACTAGAAAGAATTACCCAAAAAAAAAATAAATTTTTAGACCTCCTTTTGGCGTTACTAACCCGCATATAGCAGGAGCAGTTCGTGAGAAAAAATATCAAGTTATAGGATGGAGTATTCGCTCTTTGGATACCGTTATAGAAGACGAAAATTTAATTTTTGATAGGATTACTTCTAAATTAACAAAAGGGAAAATTATATTACTTCACGATATTTCACAAAAAACTATAAATATTTTGGCACGATTGTTGTTATTGTTGAAGCAAAATGAATATGTAACCCTTACTATAGAGGAATTTCAAAAGCAATAATTATAAAAAAGTATAATGATAAAAGAAAATATACTACTAGTATTAGCTTGCTTGTTCTTTCAGCTCTCTTGGGCGCAAGAACAAAGAATGACAGATTCAGAAGTTGTAAATTTTAAGAGTTTAGTAGAAAAAGAAAATAAAAATATTAAAACAATAAAAACAGATTTTGTACAATATAAACATTTAGATTTTTTGTCAAAAGATATTGAAAGTACAGGGAAGATGTATTTTAAGTTGTCTAATCTATTAAATTGGCAATATAATAAACCATACCAGTATAGTATTGTTTTTAAAAACAATAAGGTTTTTATAAACGATCAAGGTAAAAAGAGTACAGTTGATGGGAAACTGTTTGAGAAAATTAATAAAATGATTATTGGTAGTATAAGTGGAAATATGTTTGATGATAAAGAATTTATAATTTCTTACTTTAAAACAAAAGACGCTTACGTAGTAAAATTAGTATCAAAAACAAATCAAGTAAAAAAGTACATCAAGCAAATTGAATTAACATTTGAGAAAGAAGATCCAAGTGTTTCTCAAGTAAAATTGATAGAACCTTCTGAAGATTTTACAAAGATAATATTTAAAAACAAGCAAGTGAATGCAAAGTTTAGTGACGAAGTTTTTGATAATTAGTGTGCTAACCCTTTTTTTTCAAAGTTGTAAGCTATATGAGCCTCTTTCAGATGGGAAAGTACAATTAAACGAACAAATAGTTGTAAATCCATATTTTGCTAATCCTGATTTGGATTATGTGTACAAAGCCCAAATAGAGGTCTATGGACATGATTTAAGTGGATTGTTAGTAGTTAAAAAGATAACAGAAAACACTCATAGAGTAGTCATGACTACTGATTTTGGAAATAAATTAATAGATTTTACTATTAATCAACATAACACAAAAGTTAATTATGTAGTAGAAGATCTAAATAAAAAAATTATATTAAAAATATTAGCTAATGATCTTAAATTATTGATTCAAGAAAAATATATAGCTAAAATAGAAAGAAAGAATGCTGAGGTAAAGGTTTTAGAAGTTGATGAAGAGGCAGTAAAAAATTATTTCTATTTTAAAAATGATACAAATCAATTAATTAAAATAATACAATCCTCTAAGAGGAAGGCAAAATTTGCAATAACTTTTGAATCTAAAATTACTAATTTTGCTGAACAAATTTTTTTAGAACACTATAATTTAAATATAAATATAAAATTAAAACAAATAATTAAATAATGAATATGAAAAGAATATTTGTAGCATTAGCTTTATTTTTAGCAGGCGTAAGTGGCGTTCAAGCCCAAGTAACTTTCAATCCTATCGTACGTGGAGGATTAAATGTATCACGTTTTACAAATGGAGAACCAGATTATCAATATACATATGATTACAATGCTGCTGGACAAGCTGTTAAAATTCAAAGTGAGAATCTTTTCTCCTCAACAACAAACTTTTATGTAGGTCTTGCAGGTGCATTAAAATTTAATAAACTTTATACTTTACAGCCAGAGCTTAACTATTCAGCACAAGGAACTAGAGCAAAATTATTTTATAATCCTTTTACTAACGCGGTAGAATACGGAGATTTAAAAGTTTCTTATCTTGGAGCTCAAGTTATAAATAAATTTAATTTTAAAAAGTTTAACGTACATGTAGGTCCTGGATTAGATTTCATTACAAGTAAAAACTTTAAAGTTGAAAATGATGTAGATTTAACACTTTCTTTAGGTGCGGGGTATGATATTACCAAAAATTTTGGTGTAGAAGCTAGATTTAAAGTAGGAGTAGCTCCTGTTCTTCAAACAACACATTATTCATACTCAGGAAACTCTAGCTATTCAAAAACTGAAAATCATACAAATGCACTTTTCTCTTTTGGAGCCTATTATAAATTTGATATAAAATAATAAATGCTTTTAAACGATTTTTATAGTGTTAATCAGTTAGATCAATTAGCAGACAATAAGTATCTAGTAAAAGTGATTTTAAACCCACTTCATGCTATTTTTAAAGGACATTTTCCAGGAAATCCAGTAACTCCAGGAGTTTGTATGATGCAAATCATTAAAGAACTTTTAGAGAAAATTTTAGATACTGAATTGCGAATGATAAGCTCTTCAAATGTTAAATTTATGGCTATCATTAATCCAGAAATAAATCCTGAACTCGTTTTAGAATTAGATCTATCAGGAGATTTAGATTCCGAAATAAAGGTAAAAAATACAACAAAGTTTAGTGATACTGTTGCATTAAAATTGACAAACACATATCGTAAAGCTTAAAATAAATTTTTATCGACTTAAGTTTAGTTTGTATTTTTGCAAACTACTTAAGTCGTTTTTTATTTTAATAAAAATTCTATGAACTCGATCCTGATTTTTTTATTAGTTTTTTTACTCTGTTATTTCAGAATACTTTGGATTTGCGTAATCAATATGAATATGCCTCGAAATCAAAAAATAATACTGAAAAATTTTATGAATTGATTCAAAAGTAAATGGAGATTCCCCCGTTATTATAGCTTATAAGGGAGCTGCTATTTTATTAAAATCACGTTTTGTAACCAATAAAGAAGAGCGTAAAGAACAATTTATGTTAGGTGTAAAAACAGTTGAACAAGCAGTAGCTAAGGATGCAAATAGTGTAGAGATTCGTTTAATCAGATTAAGCATTCAGGAACATACCCCTAAATTTTTAAAGTATAAAAGTAATATTGAAGAAGATAAAAAAATTATATTACTGGGATTTAACAAACAAAATTCAGGGTTGAAAGAATATATTCAAAGGTATGTGTTTCAATCTAAGGTGTTTACAGATTTTGAAAAATCTAAATTAAATTAAGATGAACATAAATTTATCCCTATCTGAGCGTATAGATAATTTAAAATTGTGTGTTATTATTCCAACATACAATAATCAAAAGACACTCAAGAGAGTGATAGATGGAGTCTTAAACATAACTCCAAAACTTATTGTTGTAAACGATGGTTCTACAGATAGTACGCAATCTATTCTAGAAGCTTATAAAGAAACTATTACAGTAGTACATTTGCCAAAAAACAAAGGGAAAGGAAATGCTTTAAAAAAAGGATTTAGAAAAGCATTAGAATTAGGTTTTGATTATTCTATAACAATTGATTCAGATGGACAACATTATCCAGAAGATATTGAAGTTTTTATAAAAGCATTAGAGCAGTCAAGTCAGCCAGTTCTATTTATTGGAAGCCGAAATATGAATCATGATTCAGTGCCCAAAAAAAGTAGTTTTGGTAATCAATTTTCTAGTTTTTGGTTTTGGTTTGAAACAGGTATTCAGTTAAATGATACCCAATCAGGTTATAGATTATATCCTCTTTATGCTATTCCTGAAAAATTTTTTACTAACAAATTTGAATTTGAAATAGAAATCATTGTTCGCACAGCATGGAAAGGTATTGCTGTAAAGAATGTTCCAATTCAAGTTTTATATGATCCAGCAGAAAGGGTTTCTCATTTTAGACCGTTTATTGATTTTACTCGTATTAGTATTTTAAATACAATCTTAGTTTTAATCCTTTTTATATATATCAAGCCTAGGGATTTTTTACGAAATTTTAAAAAAAAAAGTTTTAAAACATTTTTGAAAGAAGATTTTTTTCTACTCAAGATTCCGTTGCTAAAAAATCACAATCTATAGCATTAGGCGTTTTTTGTGGTATCGCTCCTTTTTGGGGATTTCAAACAGCCATTGTTATTACTATTGCAGTATTATTCAAGTTAAATAAAACATTAGCTTTTGCTTTTTCAAATGTTAGCATTCCTCCTATGATTCCTATAATTATTTATGGTTCATTAAAAATAGGAAGCTTTTTTGTAGAAAAAGAAATGCCTTTTCATATAGTTAATACTTTTGATTTTTCACAACTAAAAGAACACCTTTTTCAATACCTTGTAGGAAGTTTTATTCTAGCATTCATAATGGCTTTTATTTTTGGAGCTGGAAGTTATTTAGTACTTTCGTATCGGGACAATAATAGGGTATAAATGCATCTTTTTTTTATTAAAATTCATGAATTCATTCAAAAGAATCGGATTCTGACTCTTTTGTTATTACTGTTAGTACTCATAACAGTAGGTTTTTTTGCTTTTCAAATAAAATTTGAAGAAGATATCACACGAATTTTGCCAAAAAATAATAAAGGAGATATAACATCTAAAGTTATTAAGCAATTAAAATTTGCAGATAAGATTACGGTTATTATTGAAAAAGAAAAAAAGGATCTGTAGAAGATTTAACTCAAGCAGCTAACACTTTTATGGACAGTATTCACTTAATACAGCCTTATATAAAAACAGTACAAGGAACTGTAGCTCAAGAAAATGTTCAACAAGTTTTTGAATTTGTTTATCAAAATCTTCCTTTGTTTTTAGAAGAAAACGATTATAAATTAATCAAACGAAAAACGCAATCAGACAGCATAAAAGTATTGGTTGAAAATAATTATAAATCATTAATTAGTCCATCTGGACTCATTACTCGTGATTTTATAGTAAAAGATCCATTAGGTATTAGTTTTGTTGGATTAAAAAAATGCAAGAACTCGCCATAGGAGACGAGTTCATTATCAAAGAAGGATATTTATTAACTAGAGATCAATCTAAACTACTATTGTTTATTAATCCTCAATACGGAGGAAGTGAAACAGATAAAAATACTCAGTTTGTTGCTTTATTAAAAACAATACAATCCGTTGTAAACAAAGAATTTAAAGGAAAAGTACAACTATCTTATTTTGGTTCTCCAATAATAGCAGTAGCTAATGCTAATCAAATAAAATCTGATATCATTACTACCGTTCTCTTATCTATGGGAACACTTATATTAATTTTGATTTTATTTTTTAGGAAAATTACAATTCCTATTATAATCTTTATCCCTACTATTTTTGGAGTAGTATTTGCTATTGCTAGCCTTTATTTTTTAAGAGATACTATTTCAGCAATTTCATTAAGTGTAGGAGCCGTTTTGTTAGGAGTAACCATTGATTACTCGCTTCATATAATGACACATTATAGGCATAATGCAGATGTAAAACAATTGTATAAAGATACCACTAAACCATTAATAATGAGTAGCTCTACAACAGCAGTTGCTTTTTTATGTTTATTATTTGTAAAATCAGACGCATTAAAAGACTTAGGTATATTTGCTTCTATAAGCGTTATAATATCTGCTTTATTCTCATTAATTATTATTCCTCATTTATATAAACCCCAAAATGATGGATTATCTCACGCGGGAATATTAGATAAACTATCAAAAATACCTTTTGAGAAAAATAAGTTTTTGATTATAGGAACTTTTATATTGCTTTTTGTTAGTTGTTTCACATTTAATAAAGTTACATTTAACAATAATTTAGGAGATCTAAATTTTATTCCAGATGAAATAAGGCAAACAGAAAAAAAATTAGCAGCTTCTACTAGCTTAACCTCAAAAGCCATTTATGTAGTAGCATATGGTACAAATGAGGAGCAAGCCATTGAAGCTAATGCACGATTAAATGATTTTTTAGTTCAGCAAAAGAATCAAAAAAATATTTATAATTATAGTTCATTAGCTGGTTTATTACCTTCAGAGTCAGAACAAATTAATAAGATAAAAAAATGGGAATCTTTTTGGACAAATTCAATTTGTAAAAAAGTAGAAACAGAATTAATTCAAAATGGTAAACGTTTTGGATTTAAACAGGATACTCATGAGGTATTTTATCATACCATTCGTTCTAATAAGTCAATACTTCGATTACAAGATTTGAAGCAATTCCTTCCTGATCTAACAGATGAATATGTTTCTAATTCACCTAATTGGTATACTATAGCTACAATAGTAAAGTTAGATGAAAAACACAAAGAAAAATTAATTAGATCATTTGAACATTTTAAAAATATTGTGGTTATAGATCGTCAACAGTTAAATGAAACTTTTTTAGGAAAACTCAGAGATGATTTTAACAACTTAATTAATTACTCCTTAATAGCAGTAATCTTTATTTTATTTATATTCTTTAAGCGTATAGAGTTAGTTTTAGTCAGTTTATTGCCTATTACTGCTACTGGTTTTGTTACTGCAGGTTTAATGGGACTTTTTAATATTCCACTAAATATATTTAGTACGATAGTTTGTACCTTAATTTTTGGTCATGGAGTAGATTTTACTATTTTTATGACAAGTGCTCTTCAAAAAGAATACACAACAGGTAAAGATGAAATGCCTGCTTATCGTGTTTCTATTATTTTAGCAGCTCTAACAACCATTTTAGCTATTGGAGCTTTAGTTTTTGCTAAACATCCAGCATTAGTTTCTATTTCTTCTGTTTCCTTATTAGGTGTAATTAGTGCATTATTAATAACATTTGTTTTTTATCCAATCATTTTTAAATGGTTGTTTTTTAATCGTCCTAAAAAGGAAAAATCCCGGTTCGATTATTAACTGTTATCATTTCAATAATAGCCTTAACATATTATGCTCTTGGTGGAATTTTATTATCTACATTAGGTAGATTTTTAATGAGTATTTTACCTTTAAAAAAAGAGAGTAAAATGATGTGTTTTAGAAAGATAATGGTACTATTTTTTAGGTCAGTCTTAAACATAAATCCTATTGTCAAAAAGAAAGTTATAAATCCTCATAAAATAGACTTTAGCAAGCAAGCAATTGTTATAGCTAATCACGTATCTGTTTTAGATACTTTAGCTTTTGGAATGTTAACTCATAAGATTGTTTATTTAGTAAATGATTGGGTATACAAATCCCCTATTTTTGGTAAAGCGGTTAAAGCAATGGGATATTACCCTGTTTCTAAAGGAATAGAAGGAGGAATTGAACACTTACGAGAGAAGATTAAGCAAGGATACTCATTGATGATTTTTCCAGAAGGAACTCGTTCTACTGATAATCTTATAAAACGTTTTCATAAAGGAGCTTTTTATTTAGCACAAGAATTTGAATTAGATATTTTACCTGTTTATTTACATGGAAATACAGAAACATCTCCAAAAGGGGATTTTATGATTCATAATGAGAGTATTACAATAGTGGTGGGTAATTATATTTCATATCAAGATAAAAATTTTGGAGAAAATTATATTACTAGAACTAAAAAGATAAATAAATTTTTTAGAGAACAATTTGATACAATTCGACACAAATTGGAAACTGAAGAATTTTTTAAAAAAAAGGTCGTTGATGGATATTTATATAAAGAAGAAGAAGTTTATCAAAGTGTTTTAAATGACTTTTATTTGAACAAAAAGAATTATTATACTTTATTTACAAATATATCAGATGATGCCAAAATCTTACATTTTGCTAATGATTATGGTCAATTAAATGCTATACTTACTTTACAATATCCTAAACGTAAAATACAAACTTTTGTTTATACTTTAGAAAATTTAGAAATTGCTTCTACAAATTATTTGAATAGAATAAGAAATATTGAATACCTTAATTATCAGGATATTTTAAAGCCTTATGATTGTTTATTTATTTCAACTACATGTTTTTCTGAAAATGATTTACGTCCTCATTTTAAGAATGTAAATGAAGTAGTCTTGTTTCAGGCAGATTTATACATTGATTCTCTTTTAAAAAATGGATTTGAACTTTTGTATGAAAAAGATAAAGTTAAAACTTTTAAAAAGTAACTAGGTGAAAAAAAATATGATGTTGTTATTGTAGGGAGTGGGCTAGGAGGCTTAGTTTCTGCAATTATCTTAGCTAAAGAAGGCAAAAAGGTTTGTGTTTTAGAGAAGAATAATCAATATGGTGGCAATTTGCAAACTTTTGTACGAGATAAAACGATTTTTGATACAG
This sequence comes from Flavobacterium oreochromis, assembly GCF_019565455.1. NCBI lineage: Bacteria > Pseudomonadati > Bacteroidota > Flavobacteriia > Flavobacteriales > Flavobacteriaceae > Flavobacterium > Flavobacterium oreochromis. Next base: position 304,462 of record NZ_CP067377.1, on the reverse strand, counting down.
GAATCCATTATATAGGAGGTTTATCTAAAGGGCAAAATCTATATAGCTATTTTAAGTATATTGAAATAATGGATCAGCTGAAATTAAAAAAGATGGAAATGAATGCCTATGATTATATCACTTTTGATAATGATCCTAATGAATATCCTCATGCTCAAGGATATGATAATTTTATAAAACAACTCCTCCCTTTTTTCCCAAAAGAAGAAAATGCTTTAAAAGAATATTGCCAAAAATTACAATATACCTGTGATTTATTTCCTTTATACAATTTAAAAATTGGGGAAGGCTATCAACAAGAAATTTTATCTATAAATGCACAACAATATTTTGAAAAACTAACATCAAATGATAAGTTAAAGGCTGTTTTAGCAGGATCAAATTTTCTTTATGCTGGTGTACCTCACAAAACCCCTTTTTACGTACATGCTTTATCTATAAATTCTTATATGCAAAGTGCATGGAGATGTATTAATGGAGGAAGTCAGATAACCAAGCAATTAATAAAGGTAATTCGTAAATACGGAGGAGAAGTTTTTAAGTATCGTGAAGTAAACGGATTTAAAGTAGAAGAAGGAAAGGTTATGTCTGCCTTTACAAAAAGTGGAGAAGAATATTTCGGTGAAATTTTTATTTCTAATATTGAACCTAAAACTACATTAAAATTAATTGGAGAGCAGTATTTTAGAAAATCTTATTTTAAAAGAATTCAAGATTTAGAGGTACAAATAGCTCCTTTTAGTATTTATATTGTTTTTAAACCAGAAACATTTCCTTATTTAAATCATAATTATTATCATTTTAAAGATTACACTCGTATTTGGCAAGCTACTACTTATACCCAAGAATCTTGGCCAGAAAGTTATATGTTATCTATGAATATTGCTTCAGATGGTCAAAAATGGGCGGAAAGTCTTACCGCTATTACCTATATGCGTTTTGAAGAAGTACAACAATGGAGTGAGACTCATAATACAGTTTCTCAAACAGAGGAACGAGGACAAGCATATGAAGTATTTAAAAATAATAAAATTGAAATTTTTTTAAATGAAATAGAGAAAAAATTTCCAAATATTCGATCTTGTATTAAATCCGTTTATGCCTCTACACCGTTATCATACAGAGATTATATAGGTGGACAGAACGGAAATCTTTATGGTTATATAAAAGATTCTAATAATCCTATGTTAACTTTTATCTCACCTAAGACTAAAATTGAGAATTTATACCTTACAGGACAAAGTATTCATATGCACGGAGTATTAGGAGTAACTATAGGTGCTATTGCAACCTGTTCAGAAATAATAGGAGGAGAATATTTAGTTAATAAAATAAATACAGAAATTTCAAATGAATAGATTAAGGGAATACATATTTTTTATTTTCTTTTTTTTGATTTTTTATTCATGCGGAATTAATAAATCGGTTCACCATCTACCATTAAATCTCCCTAAAAAATCAGACAAGGTTAGCGTAATTCATGTTTCTGATACATTAATCATACATAAGCAAGGTTATTTAGTAAAGAATCCTCATAAAATTTGGGAACTTCATGTTAAAGGAACTCCTTCTCAGTTAGGTCTACTCTCAGGGGCCTTAGCCGAAAAATTAATTAAAAAACAAGAGCGAATTTTTTTTAATAAGCTGGCAGAAATAATACCTTCTACGTTTAGACAAAAATTATTACGTACAGTTTTAAAATGGTACAATAGAAAACTTTATTTAAATGTAAAAGAAGAATATAAAACCGAAATATATGGATTGTCTCAATATTCTGATACAACATTTAATTATGTAGCTTCCCCTTATTTAAGAAGTTTGTACTTACATGGAGCCCATGATATAGGACATGCTATGCAAGATTTAGCCTTAGTAGGGTGTAGTTCATTAGCAGTTTGGGGAGATAAAACAGAAGATGGTCAGTTGTTAATAGGTAGAAATTTAGATTTTTATGCTGGCGATGATTTTGCAAAAGACAAGTTAATCACTTTCGTTAATCCAGAACAAGGAATTCCTTTTGTAAGTGTTAGTTGGGCAGGTATGATAGGGGTATTTTCTGGTATGAATAAAGAGGGGTTAACAGTTACAATAAATGCTGCAAAATCTAAAATTCCATTAGCAGCTAAAACACCTATTTCATTACTTACTAGAGAAATACTACAATATGCTACAACTATTGAGGAAGCTGTAAAAATTGCTAAAGAAAAAGCTGTTTTCGTATCAGAATCTATTTTGGTAAGTAGTGCTAAAGATAAAAAAGCCGTAGTAATAGAAGTATCACCTAATAATTTTGGTATATATAACGTAGAAAATGCGAATAGTTTAGTTTGTTCTAATCATTTTCAAAGTTCAGCTTATCAGAATGATAAAAGAAATAACAAACATATTAGAGAAAGTCATTCTTTGTATCGTATGCAGAGAATGCAAGAATTAATAGCAAATCAAGATAAGATAACACCATATAAAATGGCTGAAATTCTTAGAAATAAAGAAGGATTAAAAGGAATATCCATAGGTTACGGAAATGAAAAATCAATTAATCAACTTCTCTCACATCATGCTGTTATTTTTAAACCTGAAAGTAGAATTATGTGGATTTCTACGAATCCTTATCAGTTGGGGGAATTTATAGCATATGATTTAAATAAAGTTTTTGATCAACAAAATCAGAAAGAGGCTAATTTACCTGAATTAACAATTCCTAAAGACTCATTTTTAGAATCAGAAGCTTATCGTAATTATGAGTTATATAGAAAGTATGATCAACTAATTAATAACGCAATTAATGGTGATCAACTTTTAGAATCTAATTTTATTAAGAAATATCAAGACCTAAATCCTAATTTATGGTCTGTTTATTATAAAATAGGAATATATCAATATAAACATCGGCTTTATAAAGAAGCATTATATAATTTTGAAAAAGCATTAACTTTAGAAATTACAACCCTAGTAGATAAAAATAAAGTTCAAAAATATTTAAGAAAAACTAAAGAAAAATTATCATGATACCAGAAATAGAAAAACAATCTTCTCATGAAATTAAAGTATTTCAAGAGCAAAAATTAAAAGAGTTGCTGGTATATTTAAATACACATTCGGCTTATTATAAAAAAGCCTTTGCTCACTACAAAATAGATTTACAAAGTATACAAACCTTAGAAGATCTACAAAAATTACCGTTAACGTCAAAAACTAATTTACAACTATATAATGATGACTTTTTTTGTGTGCCTAGGTATAAAATAATTGATTATGCCACTACTTCAGGCACATTAGGAAGTCCTGTTACCTTTGGTTTAACTGACTTAGATCTAGATCGATTAGCATATAATGAAGCCATATCTTTTGCTTGTGCTGGTATAAAAGAAGGAGATGTTGTACAATTAATGACTACCATGGATCGTCGCTTTATGGCTGGATTAGCCTATTTTATGGGATTACGCAAATTAAAAGCAGGTGTCATTAGGGTAGGAGCAGGAATTCCTGAATTACAATGGGATTCTATCTTAAAATATCATCCAAAATACCTAATTGCAGTACCCTCTTTTCTCTTAAAAATGATTGAGTATGCAGAAAAACAAGGGATTGATTATCAGAATTCTAGTGTAAAAGGGGTAATTTGTATTGGGGAATCATTAAGAAATCAGGATTTTTCTCCTTCGCTTTTAACCCAAAAAATTACTGAAAAATGGGGCATACACTTATATTCAACATATGCTTCTACTGAAATGAGTACTGCATTTACAGAATGTCAGCAGCAAAAAGGAGGACATCATCATCCAGAATTAATTATTACAGAAGTACTAGATGAATTAAATAATCCTGTTGCTGAAGGTCAATCAGGTGAATTGGTTATAACAACGCTAGGAGTAGAAGGAATGCCTCTATTACGTTTTCAAACAGGAGATATTGTCCAACTCCATACACAACCTTGTGCTTGTGGAAGAAATACTCATAGAGTAGGACCAGTTCTAGGAAGAAAACAGCATATGATAAAATATAAAGGAACAACTTTATATCCACCTGCAATGCATGATTTAATGACTTGTTTTTCAGCTATTAAAAATCATTTAATTGAAATTTCTACAAATGATCTTGGGACTGATGAAATTTTAATTAAAATAGCATCAACTGATACAACAGAGCAATTTTTGACAGAAGTAAAAGATCATTTTAGAGCTAAATTAAGAGTATCTCCTAAAATTGAAGTTTTATCTACAGAAGAATTGCAAAAAATAATTTTTCCACCTACTAGTCGTAAACCCATTACATTAATTGATAAACGAAGTTAAAAAATGAATACTATTTTAATAACAGGAGCTTCCAGTGGAATAGGGGCTGCAACAGCAAGATATTTTGCACAAAATGGATGGCACGTTATTGCCACCATGATTTGCTTAGAACAAGGAAAAGAAATCGTTACTTTGCCAAATGTAAGTAGTTATCTTCTAGATGTAACAAGTACCGAAAGTATTGAAAAGGCAAAAAAGAAATTCTTGAAAACCATTCTGTTATTAATGTTATTATAAATAATGCAGGTGTTGGTTATCGTTCTTTTGTTGAATTTTCAGAAGATCAAAGCATAGACAAGATTGTAGATATAAATTGGCTAGGTTGTGTAAAAGTTTGTCGCGCCTTCATACCTGTTTTTAGAAAGCAAGGTTTTGGACATTTTATAAACGTTACATCCATTGCAGGTCTTGTTAACCTTCCTTTAGGGAGCTTTTATCATTCCACAAAATGTGCTGTCGAAAGCTTTTCAGAATGTATGGCTTATGAATTATTTAATTTTGGAATTGGGGTGAGTACCGTACAATTTGGAAACGCACCAACATCTTTTCAAAAAAATGTAGTAAAAAGCCATGTAACAGGAATACTTGTTTATGATAATTTAATGGATAAAATTTCAAGTTTATTATTAAAAAAGCAATCTAAAAATACAAACTTGATAGACGATGTAGTAACTACGTTTTTTAAAATAGCGACTAGACCACGTGTGAAATTTACACGTTATACTGTGGGTTTTGATGCTAAGTTTATGCGTAATTTTCGCGTATTTGTAGGTTATAAAGCTTTTAATGCAATTATTAGAAAACAAGTATTGTAATAAACAATACCCCCCCTCTTATATCCAATTTAAATAGTAATTATCAATATTCTTTTGTATCTAAAAACTATTTAACACTAAAAATATACTTTAATCCAATAGGAGGGGAAATCTTATAATTTAAAATTCTTCGATTTCTCCATTTAATTAAATGGTAATATTCAAAAAAGAAGATTTTTTGTAATAATATAAACAATAACCTTCCATACAAGTTTGTATATAAAACTAAATCGTTTCTTTTCGCTAATTTTAATAAAAGTTTTATTAGAAACAGTATAAAAGATGTTTCTATTTTTTATTCTTTATTTAAATTATTATAATCAAAGTACTTTTGAATAATATTCCAAATACAAAATTACATTTTAGAAGAAGAGCATAATAAAAAAGCTATTTTCTTAGAGTGTAAACCTATTTTTTTTAAATATATAACTATTCATACAATTTAATTTTAGATATATAAAAATTATATCCCCTCTTTAAATACAACGAATTTTGTTCCTCTAGGGTATTATAGCGCTATTTTTATATCATACTTTTTAAAAATAAAATAAAAAATAATTTGTTTAGTTAGGAATCCTAATTATATTTGTACCAGCAATAGTGCTAAGAATTTAATTTAAATAAAATGGAAAAGTCAATTTTTTATCATGCAGGTTGTCCTGTTTGTATTAGTGTAGAACATGATATTGTAAATCTTATTGGAGAAAATAATGTAGAGATTGTACATCTTGGTGAAGATCGTAGTCGTATTGAAGAAGCAGAAAGGAGAGGAGTAAAGTCAGTTCCAGCTTTGCTTACAACAAATGGAAATGTACTTCATATAAATTTTGGTGCTACTCTAACTGATGTGAAAGGTTAAAAAAAATAACGTACGTTGTTAGGATTCCTATTTAATAATTTTTTAAATAAATTAAATCGTATTAAAATGAAAAACTTATTTATTTCTTTTAGTTTTTCCCTTTTTACACTTTATGGTTTTGCTTGTGATAAATGTGGAAAATATGATAACGATAATTTTAAAATTCAAAAGGTTAGTGTAAAGCATTCAGAGGAAATAGGTGCTACTATTTGGGAAATTACCGTTAAAGGACAAGCAGGAAAAACGACTCCTATACCAACGGGTCAACTTAATGGAGCGCCTGTTTTAGGATATGTATTCCCTACAACTTTAAAATCAACTGATGTAGGATTTGGTCAGACAGAAGGTATTGTGGCTTTAGCTTTAACTTCTCACCCTGATTTTGATGATACACCATTATGGGATGAAAATTCTGATCATAATTTTCAAAATGATGGAATAGTTTGGCATCCACACTGGGTTGTTTTAAATGAAGATAAACGAGTTCAAGGAGGATTATCAGTTAAAGAGTTTGATCCTAAAGATAAAACAGTTGTTTTACCTTCAACTAATCCAGGAATGCCCATGTATATGGATTCGCCAGGTTTTCAAGTAGTAACAAAAGGAAATACTATTAGAGTAATCGTTCCAGATTATAGGATAAATAATAAAATAAATTTTTCTTATGATGGTGTGACAGCTTATATGCAAGTAAAAGCTAATAATGAAGGTAATCATGAAGGGGGAGATAAACCTATGCTAGGCGTTTATAAAGTATATGCTATAGCTAGTGGGAAATTATCGTTACCATTTAAAGTTAAATAGTTTTTTTGCTTTACAAGGTTGCCAGTTCTAATCTTGTAAAGCTTTTAATGATAATTATTTACTTTACTTTTTTATATATAAAAAATTAACCTAATAAAAAAATAAAATGAAAGTAGCAGTTTGGGATACTTATGTAACAAAAAAAAATGGGGATATTATGCATTTTGATATAATTGCTCCTATAGAAATGATTGATAAAGAAAATATTTATGATTATGGGAAAGAATATTTGAAAACAAAAGGCCAAGAAGGACAAAATTTAACGTCAGAGGAATGTAAGTTTTGTCATGTAGAATCACTTCAGCCTAAATGGGAAGAAGAAATAAATAAAAAAGGTTATTTTATAATAGAAATAGAAAATTGTTAATGAAAGATACAGCCCATTTACTTTTCTCTTATGGAACCTTACAATTAGAAAAAGTTCAACTTGAAAATTATGGAAGAATTTTAGAAGGTAAACATGATGTATTAAAAGGTTATAAAATTGAGAAAATACAAATAACAGATAAAGAAGTATTAGCTAAAAGTGAACTCGAATACCATCCAATAGCTGTAAAATCTATAAATAAAGCAGATTTTATTCAAGGAGTTATATTTCAAATATCCTCTTTAGAATTAGAAAAAACGGATCAATATGAAGTGGATCAATATTCTAGAGTATTAGAGACATTTGAATCAGGAAGAAAAGCCTGGATCTATATACAAGAGGATTGCAAAATATGATTATTTCGTATAAAATATTTAGAAGTCACTTTGTTAAATTGAAATTCTATTTTTTATAACATAATATATTTCAAGATAGATGAAATATTCAGTATTCAATTTAAATGATCAGAACCAGAAAATTGAAAGTCGTATAATAGTTGCTTTAGAACGTATTTCACAAGCATTTAGGGTATTACTTTGGAAAGAAAGCAAAGAGAATTCTCTTAGTCCTATTCAGATTCAAATTTTAATTTTTATATGTTTTCATTCAAAAGAAAAATGTAAAATAACCTATTTAGCAGAAGAGTTTAATATGACTAAATCAACAATAAGTGATAGTGTAAAAATATTAATAACAAAAGGATTAATAGAAAAAAAAAGTAATTTAGTAGATACCAGAAGTTTTTGGCTTGTATTAACAGAAGAGGGGTATAAAATTGCTTTAAAAGCATCCTTTTTGCTTCTTTTATACAAAATAGTATGGAAGATTTGTTAGAAGAACAGAAAGAAATACTACTTAGTAGTCTGTTAAAATTAATTTATAATCTAAATAAAGCGAATATAATATCAATTCAAAGAATGTGTTTTACATGTTCGTTTTATACCATAAATAATAAGTCACATTATTGTACATTAATGAATCTTAAGATAATAGATTCTGAAATTAGAATAGATTGTTTAGATCATAAACTAGCTAAATAGGCTTGAGATAATTATCATAAAAAGAGACTACCCCAAAAAGTGTGTAAGTTATAATAATAGAGTTTGACTTTTTAATTAAAGTTGCCCCCTTTTTTTCAATTATAGTTAAGAACTGATTGAAAATTAATTCCAATTAAATATTGGTATTGACCATGTTTTAGTTACTTCTCTTAAAGCCAAATATACAGATTTTAAACAGCTTCATCTGTAGGGAACCATAATTTCTTTTTAGTATATTTTGGGGTTTTATCATTGAGATTTTCGATTAGGTTAGAGGTGTAAATCATTTTCCTAATTTCTATTGGGAAGTCAAAAAAACAGTGAGTTCTTCCCAGTTTTCTTTCCAAGATTTTATGGCATAAGGATATTTATAATTTCATTTATTAGCAAAATCTGCCAAAGCTCTTTTGTCAGTTTGTTTAGTTCGAGCGTTATAAATCGGTAGTCTCTCACTGACTGTGTTGAATATAAAAAAATAATGGGGTTTTAAAACCCCATTATTTTTTTATATTCATATGCTTTATAGTGTAGTACCCTATAGTTTTTTTTAGAATTACATCATACCTGGCATTCCTCCACCCATTGGCATTCCTCCAGCTGGAGTTTCTTCTTTAATATCAATTAAAGCACACTCAGTAGTTAAAATCATACCAGCTACAGAAGCTGCATTTTCTAACGCTACACGAGTTACTTTTTTAGGGTCAATGATTCCAGCTTCAAGCATGTCTACATATTCATCTGTTTTAGCATTATAACCAAAGTTGTCTTTTCCTTCGCTTACTTTTGCTACAATTACAGAACCTTCTAAGCCAGCATTCTCAACGATAGTACGTAATGGAGCTTCTATAGCACGAGAAACAATTTGAATACCCGTTGTTTCATCAGCATTATCCGCTTTAACCTCAGTTAATACTGATTTAGCTCTTAATAAAGCTACCCCACCACCAGCAACGATACCTTCTTCTACAGCTGCACGAGTAGCGTGTAAAGCATCATCAACACGGTCTTTTTTCTCTTTCATTTCTACTTCAGAAGCAGCGCCAACGTATAATACGGCTACACCACCAGCTAATTTAGCTAAACGCTCTTGTAATTTTTCACGATCGTAGTCAGAAGTAGTAGACTCCATTTGTGCTTTGATTTGGTTAACACGATTTTTAATCATTTCATTGTCACCAGCACCGTTTACAATTGTAGTATTGTCTTTGTCAATTGATACTTTTTCTGCTGTACCTAGCATCTCTAAAGTAGCATTTTCTAAAGTATATCCGCTTTCTTCAGATATAACTGTACCTCCAGTTAAAATAGCAATGTCTTCTAACATGGCTTTTCTTCTATCGCCAAAACCAGGGGCTTTTACTGCGGCAATTTTTAATGCTCCACGTAATTTGTTTACTACTAAAGTAGATAAAGCTTCACCATCTACATCTTCAGCAATAATTAATAGTGGTTTTGAAGATTGTGCTACAGGTTCAAGAATAGGTAATAATTCTTTTAATGAAGAAACTTTTTTGTCATATAATAAAATGTAAGGTCTTTCTAATTCAACCTCCATTTTTTCAGTATTTGTAACGAAGTATGGAGACAAATAACCTCTGTCAAACTGCATACCTTCTACTACATCCACATATGTATCAGTTCCTTTTGCTTCTTCTACCGTAATTACACCTTCTTTACCTACTTTACCGAAAGCTGTTGCAATTAAATCACCAATGACATCATCATTGTTTGCTGAAATTGAAGCTACTTGTTTGATTTTGTCAGTAGAAGAACCTACTTCTTTAGCTTGTTTACCTAAATCAGTAACAATCGCTTCAACTGCTTTGTCTATACCACGTTTCAAATCCATTGGGTTAGCACCAGCAGCTACGTTTTTTAAACCTTCTTTTACAATTGCTTGGGCTAATACTGTAGCAGTAGTAGTGCCATCACCAGCTAAATCGTTAGTTTTAGAAGCTACTTCTTTAACCATTTGTGCTCCCATATTCTCTAGAGTATCTTTTAGCTCTACTTCTTTCGCTACAGAAACACCATCTTTTGTTACATGAGGAGCTCCAAACGATTTAGAAATAATTACATTACGTCCTTTAGGTCCTAAAGTTACTTTAACTGCATTTGCTAATGCGTCAACACCGCGTTTTAAACCGTCACGTGCTTCAATATCAAATTTTATATCTTTTGCCATTTTAATTTTTTTAATGATTAGTGATTAGTAATAAGTGAATAGCTTTCATTTTTTGCTTTTTATTCTTCACTAGTTACTTTTTACTCATTTAGATAATTGCAAGAATGTCTTCTTCTCGCATGATTAAATAATCTTTACCTTCAAATTTTAAATCAGTTCCAGCATATTTTCCATATAAAACAGTATCGCCAACTTGAACTGTCATAGGTTGGTCTTTTTTTCCGTTTCCTACAGCTACCACAATTCCTTTTTGAGGTTTTTCTTTAGCTGTATCAGGGATAATGATACCAGAAGCTGTTTGTGTTTCGGCAGCAGCTGGCTCCACGATAACACGGTCTGAAAGTGGTTTAATGTTTAATGCCATAATTATTTTGGATTTTTATTGTTGTTAATTTTTGAGACTAGTTTGACAGAAATTATGCCAAGTTATAAAAGCTGTCAAAATTGCAAAATTATAGAAAAACTAAAATGCCAGCTCTGACAGGCTGGCATTTTAATATATTTTATTTTGGATTATTTTTTTCTCTTCTGTAGCAGGTTTAGTTGGAGTAGCGGGAGTAGCCGTTTTGCTGTCACTACCTGGAGTAGCTGGAATTGCAGCAGGTAAAGCTGACTCATCAATTAGTTTAGAACCAGTATCGCTATTCGTTCCATTAAAACTTAAGCTAGACAATAAGATAAGTACTAATAAAGCTCCTGCTAAATACCAAGTTGATTTATCTAAGAAATCTGTTGTTTTTTGAACACCTCCCATCATTTGTGAACTACCAAAAGTTGAAGATAATCCTCCTCCCTTAGGGTTTTGCACCATAATAACTACCACTAATAAAAAACAAACTATAGTGATTAATACTAAGAAAATTGTAAATGTACTCATTGTTTATCTATTGTTATTTTGTTGTAAATCTTTTATATCCAAAATTCTGTCTGCAAATAAACTACTTTTTTCTGGATATTTCAAAATTAAAATTTCATAAGCTTGTATTGCTTTTGTATATTTTTTTTGCTCTAAATAAATTTTTGCTAAAGTTTCAGTCATTAAATAGGGACTGTCATTCTTTTTAGTGATATAGTTTGGAACAGGAATATTATCTTTTGGAGGTGAAATTTTCGGATTATTGTGAATGAATTTATCAATCAAATCCATTTTTGAATTTATATCTTTTTCCGTTTTTTCTGTTATCTCTAATTCTTTGCTTGTTAGGGAAGAAGTTGTTGTAGAAATATCTTTAATTTGATTTTCTTCAACTGTTCTCACTACAGATTCTTGATTTTCTATGATAATATTGTTTTCAGACCTTTCAATAGGAGTTGTTTTAGATAAAAGAAGCCATTCTTGAAATGAAAGTGTTTTATTATCATCTAGTATGATAGGTTTATCGAGATAAATTTCTATTTCTTGTTTTTGCTCTAAATCAATGGTGTCCTCTAACCAAGAGATTCTTTCTCTAATTGAAGGATTAGGAGATGTAGGAATTTCAATGTTATTACTAGATTGAGATGATTCTGTTATGGATGACAAAATAGATTTTTCTAAAGGATTTTCTAATGAAATAGATTCTTCTATAATAATGTTTTCTGTTTGATTGTCTGTTGTTTCATTCGCTATAATAATAGAATTTAATACAGAAAGTTCTAACTTTTCTTCATCTGAGATGCTATTTTGTATTTCTGCTTCTTTAGGAAGGTCTAGGTCTATGATGTCTTCTGGTAGTTCAATCTCCTTAGTGATACTTTCTACTGCTGTTGGAATTTCGTTTATTTCATTAATGGTTTCAAAAACATCTTTGACTGATATGTTTTTTGTGAAATCTAGTTCTTGAGCGAAATTTTTGTTAGTAATAAAATCAAAAAGTACCGTTCTGTCAATTGTGTGAGCAGCTGTAAGTTTTAAAGCAGTATTATACTTAAAGTTGTCTTGAATGTGTAACCCTTTTAAGTAAAGGCTTCTAGCGCTTTGAAAATAAGGGTATTCTTTTAATACAGACTCTAGATCACTACATTGCAAATGAGTAATTGTATTAGGGCTGTTTAATAAAGAGGTAAGTTCTGTTGTATTCATAAATTACCATTTAGCTAATGTTTCATTAAACATGTCTTGCGTAATTCTTTCAAATATTTCATCTAAAGCTGTTTGTAATTTACCTCCTGTTAATTGTTCTGCTGCGGGGTAATCATAATAAAAAGAAAACTTCTTTTCAAAATTTTCTCCTGATTTATTCTTGTTTGAAAATCGGAGATTGATTGTAATTGAAAGTCTGTTTTGTGCAGCAGTTAGATTAGCAGTAGCGGTCATAGGACTTATACGGTAATCTACTATTTCTCCTTCATATACTAAATCACCATTTGTACTGGTTAGATTCAAGTTTGTTTGATTTTGAATTAAATCTTGTAATCGTAAGGTAAATTTTCTCTCAATTCCAGGTTCGATAAGTTCTGAAACATTTTGAAATGTATTTACTTGAAATGTTTTAGCGTCTATCTTACCAGTTCCTGTAAAGTTATAGATGCCACAGGAAGATAGTGTTAGTAGGGAAAAGAGAAAAAGTATATGTTTTAATTGTTTCATAATATTGATAATGAGTATCTATTTTCAAAAATAGAGTTTTTGTATAAACGTTTTTGATAAAATATTAAAAATTATAAATCAAATTGTTTAATTTTTCGATATAAGGTTCTTTCTGATATACCTAATTCGTCAGCAGCAGCTTTTCGTTTGCCTTTATTTCGTTCTAGGGCTTTTTTAATTAACTCAATTTCTTTTTGATCTAATCGTAATGAATCCTCCTCTTCTTCAATAGTATGAGCAAAGATATAATTGCTGTCATCATCTTCATCTTCAAACTCATCCTGTATATGTGTCGTGTTAGCGATAGGTTGAAGTGTTGTTTCTTCCTCAAAGTATGGATTTGTTTCTTCTTTTTGACCATAAATACGCTGAATCAGCCCTTTGTTAGCTTCTTGTACTTTAGAGCTTCCGTTTTGCATTAATTCTAGAGTCAATTTCTTAAGATCGTTTAGGTCTGCTTTCATGTCAAAAAGAATTTTGTATAAAATTTCTCTTTCTGATGAAAAATCGCTTTCTGATTTTTGACCTACAATTTGAGGTAAATTACTTCCTTCGTTAGGGATATAAGACATTAGAGTATTAACAGAAATATCTCGATTCGTTTCTAAAACAGATATTTGTTCAGCTACGTTACGTAATTGACGAATATTACCACCCCATCTGTATTTTAATAAGTATTGTATAGCATTGTCTTCTAATTTTATAGGAGGCATTTTGTATTTTTGAGCAAAATCAGAAGCAAATTTTCTGAATAGTAAATGGATATCTTCTTTTCGTTCGCGTAATGCAGGAAGTCCTATTTCAACTGTGCTTAAACGATAATAAAGATCCTCTCTGAATTTACCTTTAGAAATAGCTTCTTGCATATTAACATTAGTAGCAGCAACAATTCTTACATTTGTTTTTTGTACCTGAGAAGAACCTACTTTTATAAATTCGCCATTTTCTAATACACGCAGTAGACGAACTTGTGTTGTTAATGGTAATTCGCCTACTTCATCTAAGAAAATCGTTCCTCCATCAGCTACTTCAAAATAGCCTTCGCGAGTATTAGTAGCACCTGTAAAAGCTCCTTTTTCATGACCAAATAGTTCAGAATCTATTGTGCCTTCAGGTATAGCACCACAGTTTACAGCGATGTATTTTCCATGTTTTCGATGAGATAAGGCATGTATGATTTTAGGAATACTTTCTTTACCTACTCCACTTTCACCAATAACTAATACAGAAATATCAGTCGGAGCTACTTGAATAGCTTTTTCAAGAGCTCGATTTAATTTCGGATCGTTACCAATGATCTCAAATCGTTGTTTTATGGTTTGAACAGATTCCATTTACTTTAATTCTAAAAGTTAAAAGCCTAAAGAAATATTTTTGAATTTATTTTTTTGACCGATTTATTGCATAATCTCAGAATAGCCTACGGCTTCACCTATCAAAGTAGCAGCAGTACAATCCGTAATTTTGACTAAAACGAAATCTCCAGATTTATAATTCTCTTTAGGGAAAACGACAACTGTATTTTGAGAGTTTCTTCCGCTCCAATGTTGATCCGAACGTTTTGAATCTTTTTCAACTAGAACCTCTACTATTTGTCCTATGAAGCGTTGAGTACGTTGTAAGCCTAACTTTTGTTGTAAATCAATAATTTCATTTAGACGACGTTTTTTAACTTCCTCTGGAATATCATCTTCCATTTTACGAGCCGCTAAAGTTCCTGGTCTTTCAGAATAAGCAAACATGAATCCGAAATCATATTTACAATGTTCCATTAAACTTAAAGTGTCTTGGTGGTCTTCTTCTGTTTCTGTAGGAAAACCAGCTATCATATCTTGTGATAAAGAAATTTCAGGTATGATTTCATAAATTTTGTCAACAAGTGTTAAATATTCTTCACGGGTATGCTGGCGATTCATTTCTTTTAAAATACGTGTGCTTCCTGATTGTACAGGTAAGTGAATATATTTACAGATGTTATGGTGTTTTGCCATTGTTTCAATTACTTCTAAGTGCATATCCTGTGGATTAGAAGTAGAAAAACGAAATCGCATTTTAGGAAATTTATTTGCACACATATCTAGTAATTGTGCAAAGTCAACAGCAGTCGCTTTTTGTATCTCGCTCGCTTTGTCGAAATCCTTTTTTAAACCGCCTCCATACCAAAGGTAGCTATCTACATTTTGACCTAATAAAGTAACTTCTTTATATCCTTTGTTCCATAAATCTTGGATTTCTTCTATGATACTTTGTGGTTCACGACTACGTTCGCGACCACGGGTAAAAGGAACCACACAAAACGTACACATATTATCACATCCACGTGTGATCGAAACAAACGCATTTACCCCATTACTATTTAAGCGAACTGGTTGAATGTCTCCATAGGTCTCCTCTTTAGACAAGATAACATTAATAGCATCTCTACCTTCCTCTACTTCGCTTAATAAATTTGGAATATCTTTATAGGCATCTGGTCCTACAACTAAGTCTACAATTTTTTCTTCTTCTAGGAATTTTTCTTTTAAACGTTCTGCCATACAGCCTAAAACACCTACTTTCATAGTAGGATTTATTTTTTTGATGGCATTATATTGTTCTAAACGTTTACGGACGGTTTGCTCAGCTTTATCTCTAATGGAGCAAGTGTTTACTAAAACTAAATCAGCTTCTTCAAGATTTTGTGTTGTATTATATCCTTGTTCCGTTAAGATAGAGGCTACAATTTCACTATCCGAAAAGTTCATTTGACATCCATAACTCTCTATGAACATCTTTTTTGTATTTTGCTGGTTCTGTTCTAAAACCAAGCTTGTTCCTTGTTTGTTTTCGTCAATTACCTTTTCCATAAAAACGCTTTCGTATTTTTGAGATTGCAAAGATAATACTAAATTTTTTATTCTGACAAGATGTCATATTTGTTTAGTTGAAAGTTTTGGAAATATTTTATATTATTTTTGTTTAAGTTGGGTGGGGTAGTACTAATGTATTGTTTATTTATGTTTAGAGGAAAAGTATTTCTTAGGAATATTATAACGGTATAAAAATGGGATTTAAAAAAAACTTCTACTTTTGCCGAAGAAATAAACGTTACAAATGGCAAAGAATTTAGTAATCGTAGAGTCGCCTGCAAAGGCGAAAACTATAGAAAAATTTTTAGGAAAAGACTTTCAAGTTGAATCAAGTTTTGGGCATATAGCCGATTTACCTTCAAAAGAAATGGGGGTAGATATAGAAAATAAGTTCAAACCTAAATATGAAGTTTCTTCTGATAAGAAAGCTTTAGTGAAAAAACTAAAGGATTTGTCTAAAACTGCTGAAATGGTTTGGTTGGCATCCGATGAAGACCGCGAGGGAGAGGCGATTGCATGGCACTTAGCGGAAGAGTTAAAATTAGACCAATCTAAGACAAAACGCATCGTCTTTCATGAAATTACAAAAACAGCTATTCAAAAAGCAATAGAGAATCCAAGGACTATTAATTATGATTTAGTTAATGCACAACAGGCTCGTCGTGTCTTAGATCGTTTAGTAGGATATGAATTATCACCTGTTTTATGGAAAAAGGTTAAAAGTGGTTTGTCTGCGGGACGTGTTCAATCCGTTTCCGTACGTTTAATTGTAGAACGTGAGCGTGAGATTCAAAACTTTAAATCTGAAGCAACGTATAGTATTTCAGCTGAATTTGCTAATCAACAAGGAAAAACGTTTAAAGCAAAACTCCCTAAAAACTTTGCAACAAAGGAAGATGCTGAGAAGTTTTTACAACAAAATATAGGTTCTAACTATAAAGTTTCGGATCTAGAAACAAAGCCTACTAAAAAGTCACCAGCCGCACCCTTTACTACTTCAACTTTACAACAGGAAGCCGCTCGTAAATTGTATATGCCTGTAGGAATTACTATGCAAGTAGCACAACGTTTGTATGAAGCAGGATTAATTACCTATATGAGAACGGATAGTGTAAATCTATCTCAAGAAGCAATGGGGGCTGCACAAGCTGAAATTTCTAATTATTACGGAGCTGAATTTAGTCAACCTCGTAATTATGCTACTAAATCTAAAGGTGCTCAAGAGGCTCACGAAGCTATTCGTCCTACTGACATGGCACGTCATACAGTTGATTTAGATAGAGATCAGTCCCGTTTATACGATTTGATCTGGAAACGTACTATTGCTTCACAGATGAGTGATGCACAACTAGAACGTACTAATGTAAAAATTCAAGCTCATAATCATCAGGAAATTTTTGTAGCTACAGGAGAAGTTATCAAGTTTGAAGGTTTCTTAAAAGTATACTTAGAAGGAAATGATGATGAAGATGAAAAAGAAGAAGGTATGTTGCCTGCTCTGAAAGTAAATGAAGCTTTAAAAAATAATTATATTACCGCTATTGAACGTTTTTCAAGACCATCTGCTCGTTATACAGAGGCTTCTTTAGTGAAAAAACTTGAAGAATTAGGAATTGGTCGTCCATCTACTTATGCACCTACTATTTCAACTATTATTAACAGAAATTATGTTGAAAAAGGAAATTTTGAAGGAGCTGAACGTAGATATAATCAATTAACATTAAGAAATGAGCAAATAAAGGCAGAAATTTTGTCAGAAAATGTGGGATCTGATAAAGGAAAATTAGTGCCAACAGATATTGGAACAATTGTAAATGATTTTCTAGTTAAAAACTTTGAAACCATTTTAGATTATAACTTTACAGCAAAGGTGGAACAAGATTTTGATGAAATTGCTGTAGGAAATAAAGAATGGGAAAATATGATGGATGATTTTTATAAACATTTTCATCCAAATGTTCAAGATGTTGAAAAAAATGCTGAACGTGAAAGTGGCGAAAGAATTTTAGGAGTTGATCCTAAAACAGGTAAACCAGTTTCAGTTCGTTTAGGTAAATTTGGACCTATGGTTCAAATAGGAAATGCTGATGATGAGGCTAAACAGTTTGCCAGTTTGCGAACTGAACAAAATATAGGAACTGTTAGTTTAGAAGAAGCTTTAGATCTATTTTTATTACCTAAAATGTTAGGAGAATATAATGGTGAAGAAATAGAAGTGAATAATGGAAGATTTGGTCCTTATGTAAGATTTGGAAAGACCTTTATATCATTACCTAAAGGCGAAGACCCATTAGATGTAACACTAGACAGAGCAAAACAACTAATCGACGAAAAAAATAAAGCAGATGCTCCTATAGGTCAATATCAAGGGATCGATGTTCAAAAAGGAGTAGGACGTTTTGGACCATTTATAAAATGGAATGGAATGTTTATTAATGTTAATAAAAAATATAATTTTGATCATCTCTCTTCTTCTGATATAACAGAGTTAATAGAAGATAAATTACAAAAAGAAAGTGAAAAAATAATTCATAATTGGGAAATAGAAGGTATCCGAGTTGAAAAAGCCAGATGGGGGCGTTCAGTAATTCTAAAAGGAAAAATTAAGATTGAGCTCTCTAAAGATGTAGATGCTTCTAAGTTAACTTTGGAAAAAGTTCAAGAAATGATTGACGCAAAAGCACCTGCAAAAAAAGCTGCAACAAAAAAACGACACCTAAAAAAACAACAGTCAAAAAAAGTAAATAATGGTGTTTGATTTTTTAAAGCCTTTAGAAGTTGATTTCTTGATTGATGTTCATAATTTTTCCGAAGCTACACTTGGTAGAAAAATTCGGTTTAATACACATCAAGAATTTCCTGATTTAACAGATGTATCCATTGCTGTTGTTGGTGTTTTAGAAGAGAGAGGGAGTAAAAACAACAACGATAATCTGGATTTGCTGCCAATAAGAAGGTCTTTTTATTCCTTATATCCCGGTAATTGGAATATTAATATTGCTGACTTAGGAGATATTGTAGGAGGAGAAAGTATAGAAGATACTTATTTTGTTCTCAAAGAATTAATAGAACAATTGGTTAAGAATAATATTATTCCAATTATCATCGGAGGTTCTCAAGATTTAACTTATGCTATGTATCGAGGTTATGATAGGCTAGAGCAGATGGTTAACGTTGTAACGATAGATAGTCAATTTGATTTTGCTAGAGATAATGGCTGTTTAGCTGATTCCTTTCTAACGAAGATGATTGTTGATGAACCTAATAATCTCTTTAATTATAGTAATATTGGCTATCAAACCTATTTTAATTCACAAGAAGAAATTGATTTGGTAGAAAAATTATATTTTGATGCCTATCGTCTAGGAGAAGTAGCGCATGATCCTACCATTACAGAGCCTGTTTTAAGAGATGCTGATTTAGTTTCTATTGATATGAGGTCTGTTATGTCGTCTAATTCAGGTAATTTTACTGATTTTATGCCCAATGGATTTTCAGGAAAAGAAATTTGTGCTTTTTCAAGATATGCAGGAATTAGTGATAAAGTAACCTCTTTTGGTGTTTTTAATCATCAATATACTAGTTCTGAATCAGTATTAATTGCTCAAGTAATTTGGTATTTTATAGAAGGATATCACTATCGATCTAATGAATATCCATTTGGAACAAAAAGTAATTTTATTAAATATATTGTACCTTTAGAAGAAGAACTTATTTTTTATAAGAGCGATAAAACAGGTCGTTGGTGGATAGAAATACCTTTTTGTCGAATTCTTATAATAAACTTAAAAAAATTACGTTACTTCCTTGTACCTATGATGATTATTTAGATGCTTGTGAAGGAGTAGTGCCTGAAAGATGGTGGAAAGCACAAAGAAAAAATTTGTTGTAGAAAATTTTTTTTGTAAGTTTTTTTAACGTTTTTTTGGTAATTAGGAAATAAATAGATAGGTTTACATTCTTAAAGTAGAAGTGAATACATACATAACCCAAATTTATATGAAGAAGTTCATTTTATCAGCAGTACTTGTTATGTTTTTATACAGCTGCGGTTCAAAAGACAATGGCCAGCTTGTTGGTGTTAAGGGAAAGGCTTGGCATCCTGAGAAACCTTATGGGATGACATTGGTTCCAGGAGGGTCTTTTATTATGGGTAAATCAGATGACGATTTAGCTAATGTTCAAGATGCACCAACAAAAACAGTAACTGTACGTTCATTTTATATGGATGAAACTGAAATATCAAACAGTGAGTATCGTCAGTTCGTACATTGGGTGAGAGACTCTATTGTTAGAACAAAGTTGGCAATAGCGGCTGATGAGTTAGGTCAGAAGAATGACGGAAAAAAATCCTCAAAAGGAGGTAGTATAGCAGATTATGCTTTTTTAGATGCTGATACAACTAAAATGTCAGTTTATGATAAGTATATGTATGATAACTATTATAGTATCGGTACAGGAGATGATCCATACTCAGGAAGAAAATTAAATAAGAAAATTCCAATCAAATGGAAAACTAGTGAATATCCTGATGCTTATTATGCAGAAGTAATGGATTCTATGTATATTCCTGCAGAAGAAGCTTTCAATGGTTTGAGAACATTACGTTCTGAAAACTTAAAATTCAAGTATACTTGGATGGATATTCAAGCAGCAGCTAAAGCTAAAGTAGGTAAGCGTAAAGAATTTATCAAACAAGAAGAGGTAACTATCTATCCTGATACAACAGTATGGATTAAAGACTTCGCTTATTCTTATAATGAACCAATGCACAATGATTATTTTTGGCATCAAGCTTATGGCGATTACCCTGTAGTAGGAGTTTCTTGGAAACAAGCAAAAGCTTTTTGTGCGTGGAGAACCTTATACCATAACGGAGCAAGAAAAAGATCTCATAAAGATAATGTAAGTGCTTATCGTTTACCGACAGAAGCTGAATGGGAATATGCAGCTCGTGGAGGTCTAGAATCAGGAACCTATCCTTGGGGAGGACCTTATGCGAAAAATGATAGAGGGTGCTATTTAGCTAACTTTAAACCATCTCGTGGAGATTATGCAGCTGATCAAGCTTTATATACTGTTGAAGTTGATGCGTATGAACCAAATGATTATGGTTTGTACAATATGGCAGGTAACGTAGCGGAATGGACAGACTCTTCTTATGATCCAACAGCTTATGAATTTTTGTCTACAATGAATCCAAATGTTTCGGAACAAAAAAATATGCGTAAAGTAACACGTGGAGGTTCTTGGAAAGATGTAGCGTATTTCTTACAGGTAAGTACTCGTGATTTTGAATATGCAGATTCAGCTAGAAGTTACATAGGTTTCCGTACTATTCAAGATTATATGGGTACAGAATCAACAGGTAACGCATCAAAATAAGATTTTTTAATACATTTATTTTATACCACAATCATAATTATTTAACTTAACTAAAATTTATTATTATGGCAATTTTATCACCTAGAGTAATGAACTTCGCATACGGGTTTGGTGCGGCAGTAGTAATCGTTGGAGCTTTATTTAAATTAATGCACTGGCCAGGGGCAAGCGTTATGCTTATTGCTGGTTTAGGTACAGAAGCTTTAATATTTGGTTTATCTGCATTTGAAACACCAGCTCAAGAGTTAGATTGGACTTTAGTTTATCCTGAATTAGCAGGAGGACAGCCAGCTGCTAAGAGAGTGAAAAAAGAAGAACCAGTTGAAGCACAAGGTGTATTATCTCAAAAATTAGATGCTATGCTAAAAGAAGCAAAAATTGATGGTGAATTAATGGCTAGCTTAGGAAATAGTATCAAAAACTTCGAAGGAGCTGCTAAAAATATGGCACCTACAGTAGACGCTATTGCTGGACAAAAGAAATATGCAGATGAAATGTTAGCAGCTGCTAATAACATGGCTTCTTTAAACAATTTATACAAGTCACAGTTAGAAAGTGCTTCACGTAATGCAGAGGCAAACCAAGAAATTGCAGAAAATGCAGCTAAATTAAAAGAACAAATGCAGTCTATGACAACAAATATCGCTACATTAAATAGCGTATATGGAGGTATGTTGTCTGCTATGAGTAATAGAGGATAATCTTCATGTCTTTCTAATATAATTATTTAATAACTAAAAAATTCTAAAAGAATGGCAGGAGGTAATTTAAGTCCTAGACAGAAGATGGTAAACCTTATGTATTTGGTTTTCGTCGCTATGTTGGCAATGAATATGTCAAAAGAAGTCCTTTCAGCATTTGGTTTAATGAACGAAAGATTTGAAGGGTCTAATCAATCAGCAAAGTCTACTAATGAGCAAATGTTAGCTTCTCTTGATCAGAAAGCTACAGAGGCAAAAGGAGAATTTGCAATGGCAGCAGCAACAGCTCACAAAGTAGAAGCTGCTTCAAATAAATTTTATTCATTCATAGATGGTATAAAAGCAGATATAACAAAAGATGTCGCTTTGGAAAATGGTAAGTTGCCATATGAGGCTATGGATAAAGGTGATAAGTTAGATGAGACGTGGTTTCAAGGAGAAAATTATACTCCTAAAGGAAAAGCAGTCGTTGATGCTATTGAAACGTACAAATCAGATTTAAAAAACGCATTAGGATCAGAGAAAAAATATGCTCATATTTTAAATGAAGTTTTAAATAAATTTGATACTAAAGATGTGGTAAAAACAGATGGTTCTAAAGATAAATTTTTAAATTATCATTTCAAGGGATTTCCCTCTATCGCTTCTTTAGCTAAATTATCAGCTTGGCAAAATGATGCTAAAAAAGCAGAATCTGACGTAATTAGTGCAGCTTTAGGTAAGGCAGCAGTACAGGCAGCATCTTATAGTAATTACCAAGCAATTGTAGTATTAGAAAAGAATGCTTATTTCCAAGGAGAACAAGTTAAAGGAAAAGTAGTGTTAGGTCGTTATGATGAAAATACTAAGCCAACTTCTTTTCAAGGTCCTGGACGTTTAGAAAATGGTCAAGCGGTTATATCAACTACTGCTGGTGGAGTAGGTGAGCAAAATATTAATGGTCAGTTTACATTCTTAGAGGATGGGAAAACAATTCCATTAAAATTCGCAGGAACTTATGTAGTTGTACCTCGTCCTAACTCTGCTACAATTTCAGCAGATAAGATGAATGTAGTTTACCGTGGTGTACCTAACCCAATTTCAATTTCTTTTGCTGGTGTAGCTGATAATAATGTAAACGCATCAGCTCCTGGTATGACTAAAACAGGAAATGGTAAATATATTTTAAAACCAGGTCCTGGTACATCATTAATGATTAATGTAAGTGCAAAGTTACCTGATGGTAAAGTTGTTTCTGATAAAAAAGAATTTCGAATCAAAGGTTTACCAGCTCCTACAGGAAAAGTTCGTGGAGAAGTTTCTGCAAAAGGTTCTAAATCTAACCTAGAAGTATGTACTGTAACTGCTGAGATGGAAGATTTTGACTTTCCAGTAGATGTACGTGTTACACAATTTAATGTTAAAGTTCCAGGCCAACCAACAATAGTAGTTACTGGTAATAAAATGGATGGTAGAGCAAAAGCAGCTATCCAAAAAGCACAAAGAGGAGACGTAGTAGTAATTTCTGAGATCAAAGCATCTTTCTCAGGTATTGATCAAGTTGCTAAACGTGTATCATCTTGTACTTATGAAGTACAATAATAATTGCATAAATTTCGTTTAATTTTTAAACGCCTCAAATAGAAAAGTATGAATTGGAGAAATTTAGTATTAGCATTTTTTGTTAGTGGAAGTATATCAACTTTCGCTCAATCAAATTTGTTGAATGCAAAAAAACCTCAAGAAATTGGTTTAAAATCTGCAGCTCAACAGACTAAGGATAATGATAAACCTTTAGACTACGGTTATGTAGACGATAGAGATATCTTGATGTCTAAAAAAGTATGGGAAATAATAGACTTAGATGAGCGTATTAACTTTTCTTTGTATTATCCAATTGACACAATTAGTATAGGTTCTGATCGTCGTTCCCTTTACGATGTTTTAGTAAAGGGTATAAAGTCAGGAAAGATTACTGAAGTGTATGGAGATAGTTATTTTAGAGAAAAGAAAACTTTAAAAGATATTACCGCTTCGCTTACTAAGATAGATACTACTGATGCAGGTCGTGAAGAGATGAATTCAGATATCAATGCTTATAGAAGCAGAACAGTAGAAGTTCCTGTATATGAAGGTACTGGTAAAAAACGTAAAAAAGTAGGAGTTGAAACAAAAGTGGTTCCTGCTTCAAAATTTATCTCTCCTGAATATATTAACAAAACAGACTTAGCATCTATTGATGTTTCTGATTATAGAATAGTTGGATTATGGTATTTTGATAAAAGACAATCTGATTTACGTTATCGTATTTTAGGAATTTGTCCAGTTATACCAGATGTTTACACTATGGGGAAATCAGAAGAAGAAAAAGATTATATCGATCTATTCTGGGTATTTTATCCAGATGCAAGAGAAATATTACATGAAGCTAAAGCTTTTAATGAAAAGAATTCTTCTATGCCTATCTCTTTTGATCACTTATTAAATTCAAGAAGATTTAACTCAGTTATCTATAAAGAAGAAAATATTTATAATGACCGTGATATATCTAAGTATATGAAAGATAACTCTTTAATGCAGTTAATAGAAGCACAAAGAGTAAAGGATAAAATCCGTGATTTCGAACAAGATATGTGGACTTATTAATAGTAAATTTCTCCAATTACATAATAAAAACTCCTGCCTACTTAAGGTAGGAGTTTTTTATTTATCCTATATTTTAATAAACATTTTTTCTTTTTATTATTTATGTAGAATTAAATTTGAATATTTATTACTATTAAACACTAAAATAAATGTTAAATTTATTACCTATTTATTTTATTTATGTGCTAAAAAAATGTTTATGTGACTATAAGTTATATAAAATGTTAAAACTTATTTTTAAAATAAGAGTTTTTTTATCTTTGTACCATGATTGATTATTTAATTGTTGGTTCAGGTATAGCGGGTATTAGTTTTGCAGAAATAGCAAAGAGCAATGGAAAATCAATAAGGGTTTTGGAAGATTTTTCTACAAATTCTTCTAGAATCGCAGGAGGTCTTTATAATCCTGTTATACTAAAAAGGTTTAGTGAAGTTTGGAAAGCAAAGGAACAAATAGATAGTAGTATACCTTTTTTAAATGCACTTCAAGTTAAATTAAAAACTAATTTCGTATTTCCTATACCTGTTTTTAGAAAATTTGCTTCAATAGAGGAACAGAA
The DNA here is from genome assembly GCF_019565455.1 of Flavobacterium oreochromis. Taxonomy (NCBI): domain Bacteria; kingdom Pseudomonadati; phylum Bacteroidota; class Flavobacteriia; order Flavobacteriales; family Flavobacteriaceae; genus Flavobacterium; species Flavobacterium oreochromis. The sequence continues at coordinate 279,408 of NZ_CP067377.1, read as the reverse complement.
CAATTGGTTCCAAGCTTGTGATAAACCTAATCTGTCTCCATTTCTTTCTCCCAAAATTATACATAAAAAGTATGAATCAATTACTTCTGATTTTGGTTTCGGAGAGGTTTTGTCCACTGGTTATCTTGAAATTTCTTCATTAATTGATGCTTATATTAATTATTTAAAAGCTGAAGATAGTTTTATTAATGAACGATTTGATTATAAATCTATTGAGTTTTTTGAAGAATATCTAGTTTATAAAGGAATGTCTTATAAAAATATAATTTTTGCAGAAGGGTTTGGATTAGTGAATAATCCTTTTTTTAATGACCTCCCTTTGGATGGAACTAAGGGAGAATTATTAATAATTAAAGCTCCAAATTTAAAATTAGATGTAGTTTTAAAATCAAGTATTTTTATCCTGCCAATAGGAAATTCCTTATTTAAGGTTGGTGCTACCTATAATTGGGAAGATAAAACAGATACTCCAACAGAAGAAGGTAAAAATGAATTGATCAATAATTTAAAAGAATTAATTGATTGTGATTTTGAAATTGTTCAACATTTTGCAGGAGTTAGACCTACTGTAAAAGATAGAAGACCTTTATTAGGAACCCATCCTGTTTATAAAAGGTTGCATATTTTAAATGGATTAGGGACAAGAGGTGTTATGTTAGGGCCTTGGTTAGCACATAATCTGTTTAATTTTCTTGAAAAAGGAGTAGAGTTAGATAGAAATATTTCTACAGAAAGATTTCGTAAAAAAAAATTACTTTCATAGCCTGAAAACAAACTAAACTTTTTTATGTCCAAACCGAGTATCCTTATGGCTTTAGAAGGAACTTATCCTTTTCATGGAGGAGGTGTGTCAACTTGGGCGCATATATTATGTAATAAAATCAATAAATTTAATTTTAAGATTTATTCCGTAAATGCTTTCTACGAAACTAAGCCTAAATATGTATTAAATGAGTCAATTTTAGAAGTTGTTCAAGTTCCCATTTGGTATGCACTTGAACCAAAAGAAGTTATTCGGTTTGAAGATACATATTATGATTTTATTCTAAAAAAGAATATCTCTTCTTAGAAGATCTTGAAATTAAATTTATTCCTCTTTTTAAAAGACTTTTGGCATGTATCTATTCTGAGCATATTGATGCAAATGAATTGATCGAAGTTTTTATCGGAATGTGGTATTTTTTTCAAGATAATGATTATAAACTGGTATTTAAAAATGAAAAAATATGGGACACTTTCAAGCAAGAAGTAGTGACCTATACAGAATATTATGGGATAAAAGAGATCTCACTCCTAGATTTAACATATGCAATGCGTTGGATCTATCATTTTTTATTACCTATTTCTATTGATTTTCCAGAAACAGATATTATTCATTTAACTATTTCTAGTTTTATAGTTTTGCCAGCCATAGTACAAAAATATCTTTATGGTACACCAATTTTATTAACAGAGCATGGAGTATATATACGTGAAAGAATTTTAGCCATTAGCCAGTCAGAAAGTTCTTATTTTTTGAAAGATTTTTTAATCCGTTTATCAGAGTGTTCTGCTAGAGCTTCTTATCATCAATCTGATATTATCATGTCAGTTAATAAATTTAACTTTAAATGGGAGTTAATGTATGGTGCTGAACAAGATAAATTAAGAGTAGTTTATAATGGAATTGATCATTTACGTTTCAAACCTCTAGAAAAACCAAAGGAATTTAAAGATATCCCAACCGTAGTTGCTATGGCCAGGATTTTTGAGTTAAAAGATATTTTGACAATGATTAAATCCTGTAGAGTAGTAGCAGACGTATTGCCAAATGTACAATATAGAGTGCATGGAGAAAATGATGCAGTTCCAGAATATACGTCAAAATGTTTAAAACTAATTGAAGAATTAGGGCTAGAAAAAAACTTTTTCTTTTTAGGACCTAATCCTAAACCAGAAGCTGTATTTTGCGAAGGGGATATATCTATTTTGACTTCTATATCAGAAGGATTCCCCTATACTATTATTGAATCTATGAGTTGTGGCATACCTGTTGTATCTACTGATGTAGGTGGTGTAGCAGAAGCCCTAAATGAAGAATGTGGTATATTATGTAAGCCTAAAGATCCAGAAGATATAGGAAGAGCTGTATTAAAGTTGCTACAAGATCATCCTTTAAGAGAAAATATGAAGATTGCTTGTAGAAAGAGAGTAGAAGATTATTTTACAATAGATAAGTTTATTGATCAGTACGAAGAAATATATCAAGAACTATTAGATATGAAAAAATGATAGAGGTAGAATTAAAAAATGATAAAGTAGAACAACTTGTTTTTTTAGTTCAAAAGCGAGTGGGGAAACCTATGAGTGTAAACGTTACGCAGGCAATAATAGAATCTTTTGGGATTCGTGAAATTGACGTGCAGAATGACTATGGTTTTCCATCAATAGCTAATCTTTCACAAGTAGTATATAAAAAACTATTAAAAAGATACAGTGATAAAGTTTTGGTTGAAAAAAAGAATCAATTTTAATTAAGTTATCAAAAGAAGAAGTCAAAGATTTTTTTAAAGATTATTTAATAGGTATATTCTATGTTTTCCCTATTTTCTTTCAAGTTTTTTGTGTTGTAGTTTTTGGTTATTCATTGTGGGTCTATTCTGATTTTAATATTTTACAATCTACTTCGGTAGTTATAGGAGTTATTTCCAGTTTGGTGCTAACAGGGGGAGTTGTAACTGTAATCAGTAAACAAATTTCTTTTTATTGGAATCATAAAAACAATAAAATGGTTTTTCAAACTACTGTATATTTAATGAAAACAGGGTTTAAATTATTGTTTTTTGTAAACGCTATATTTGTTTTATCTTCCTTTTGTTAGAATTTTTTGCCTTTGAAATGGCTATTCTGAGTGGGATATATTCTATTTTTATAGGAGGTATGTTACTTATGATAGCTCCTTTATATGTGTTTAAAGAACGAATTGTAATTCCAATCGTTATTATAGTAGGTTCTGCTTTTTCATTAGGACTAAAAGTCTTTACACCATTGTATATTTATTTTACTCATTGGATTGGATTAGGACTTGTTGTAGTAATTTTATGGCTATATTTAATTCGGTTTTTTAAAAAGCATAACGCTTTTGATCCTAGTTATTCTACGAAAGAAGTAAAAAGTGAATTTATTATTTATAATAATTACATGTATTTCTTTTATGGTATGTTGTTTTTCTTATATGTCTTTTTAGATCGAATTATAGCTTGGTCAGTACATGAAAAAGAACGATTTTTATATTTCATTTTTTTTGAGAAAGACTATGAAATAGGAATGGATATAGCGTTACTTACCTATCTTTTAGTTGCTGGTGTTTTTGAATTTGGGATTGTTAGATTTGCTAAATTATTAGATAGATTACAGTCAGAAGTTACCTTAGATACTATACAAAATTATGGTAAAGGCTTTATTGATACTTATTTAGGTAACTTTTTGTTACTCGTCTTGACAAGTTGTGTCGCTTTTATAATAGAATTATTTATATTATATTCACCTCATGGGTATGATGCTTTTTTTGAAATAAAATTGAATAGTATAAATAAACAAGTTTGTATAATAGGTTCTTTAGGATATTTTTTCTTTTCTTGTTCTGTATTAAATGTTTTACATTTTTTTACTTTAGGACAACCTCAAATTCCTCTCAAAAGTATTTTATATTCTTTTGTAATTAATATGGTTTTTGGATTGTTTTTTAGTAGGTTTTTTTCTTATGATCTGAGTGTTGTAGGATTTTTAATGGGCAATTTATTTTTTATGTTATTTACGTCCTATCATTTGTATAATTTTTTTAAAAAAATGGATTATTATTATTATGCGTCATTTTAAACTCATTATGTTGTTTCTTTGTTTTTCTTTGAATGCTCATTCAAAGACCAAATTTTTAGTTTGTTATGGTAAATTTGATGTAACAAAGGTTTCTGGTTATGATCTATTAATTGTAGAATCAGCTCATTTTACATACAATGAAGTCTCATATTTAAAGAGACACAATAAAAAAGTTATTGCTTACATAAGTTTAGGTGAAATTAATGAAGATGCTAAAGATTATAAATTATTAAAAAGTGTTGTAAGTGAGAAAAATACAGATTGGAATAGTTATTATTTAGATATTGGTTCGTCAAAAATCCAAAAAGTATTAAAAAGCCGAATACAAAATATTTTTTATATGGGATATGATGGTCTTTTTTTAGATAATATAGATAATTATACTGAATATGGTGTACAACGTAATTTACAGGATGATTTAGTCGCATTTATAAAGGATATCAAAAGAGAATATCCAACCAAAGTTTTAGTCCAAAATGCAGGTCTAGATTTAGTAAGAGTATTATATCGTCAAATTGATTACGTTCTCATAGAATCAGTGTATACAGACTATGATTTTAAAGAAAAAAAATACTTAATAAGAAATAACGAAAGTTTTTCAGAGCGTTTAGGTAGTCTAAAACAAGCAATTAATAGATATAAAATAAAACCGTTATTACTAGAATATGCTGTTGATGAAGGTCAGATAAAAAAAAATAAGAAAAAGAATTAAATCGCAAAATATGACTTACAGTATATCGGAAATTTCCTTGCAAAAAATAAAAGATTAGTATGAATGTTTACACAGCTATAGGGGTAGGAATACTAAAAATTTTAATCATTGTCTTAATTATTTTATTCACAACACGTAAATACGTGTTATTGCGTCGTGATTTTAATTTTTTATTAGACTGTATTATTAGAAAATATTTTGAGTATCTAAGTTTACTCATTGTAATTTTATTTATAACGATTAACTTAGAAATATATGATGGACTAGTTGTTACAGGCTTACTCGTAGTTGTTGGACTATGTGACTATTTACGTATTGTAAATCCTATAAAGTTACCAAGTATTATCGCTAATAAATTCAAACGACGATTGCTTTTAGTTTTGAAAAAAGTAGAAAGTAACCAGTTTAACTGGAAAGTTGTTTTTTCAAATGCGCATCTACAGATAGAAAGGAGAAATGTATATATTATCTCCTCTCTCTTGTTTTTGTTATTTTCAATTTGTCTTATATCTTTTTATTTTATAAAATTTGACCATTATCTCTTTTCAAGTAATTGGTTTGATACACTTGAAAAAATAAAAGCAAAAGATGGATCTAAATGGTTTACTGAAGAAATTAACCCAGAAGGGGTATATGCTTTTGTTAGTTTTCTTTCTCATATAACAAACTCTTCATTAGAAATAAGTATATACATATATTCTATATTTCAATTATTGTCAATGACAATTGTGGTGTTTTGGTTTATTCAAAAAATAACAAAATCAATGATTATTATTCCAATATTTGTAACAGTTTATTATATTCTAGGATTCACATTTTTACCTTCTGATATTACAAACTTTTATCAGAGTTGTTCTCTTTTACTATCTTTTACATTGATTTTGCCATTAGTTATTTATATGACTAAATTAAAAATGTTACCATATACAAAGTATGAACAATATTTTAAGTTTTTAATAGCCTTTATTGCTATAGGACTTCTAGACTTATATGCTTTTCTTTTTTATTGCCTTTTTAGTAGTTTTTTTAGTAATCGTATATTTTAAAAAGAATAAATCATCAGTAGTACTTCAAATGTATATTCTTTCATTGATTATTATTATTTCTATTTATAGTTCTTTTCTGATTACGCATCAAGAAAGGTTTAATGATATTTTGAGAAGAACTTTAATAGATGTAGAATTATCATTTTCAAATCCTTTTATAAGAATAGAAGTAGATAGATTAATATTTTATTATCAGATTATATTTATAATAGGCTTTATATTAAATTTATTATCTGCTATTTTTTTAAAAAAGGATGGAGAAAAAAAGTATTAGTCTTTTTGTTTGTAACAGCTATTTATTTGTTAACTCAAGTAGATAATGAATGGATAGATAAAGATTTGTTATTTAAAGTTTTATCTGTTTTTATACCAATTTTAATGGGTATAAACATAGCTATTGTATTAGATTTTATTAAATTATTTTCAAAAAATAGATACCACATATACCAAGGAGGTTTTGTTGTGCTTTTTTCAATATTCATTTTTGCTTATTTACAAAAGAATGTTTTGTTTTTACCTATGAATGAGACTAAAAAATTACACCAGAATATTCTAGCAGTTAACGAAGAGATTTTAAGAAATTATTTAGATAGAACCTATGCAGTAGTTAATAAAAATGAATATTTTAACTTAAGTAGTGGAAGACGTTATTTTTTAACTTATGACGATTTTTTAGGTTCGCGTTATCTTAAAGTAGATTATATTTATGCTAAAAATATAAAAAGAAATAAATTCTTAATTAAACATCCCGAATTTATTTTGCCCTCTAGTGTGTTTGTGTTTAAATACGAAAGTGTTGAGTATAAAGAATTAAATGTTAAATTATTAGATAGGTTAAAACGTTTAAGATTAAGAGGTAGAAAAATTAAAAAAATATTTGATAGCAATCAATTAAAGGTATATGAAATCATCAATAAACCGTTTTCAAGTCAAATTTCCAATATGGTTTTTTAAAATTTTGATGTTTTGTTTATTCTCTTCCATATTGTTTAATTGTAATAGTGTAGATTCTCTTTATAGATTAAAAAATGATTATTTAAGAAATAGACAGCAGCAAGATTTATTATCAGCATATGAATCATCAAGCTTGAGTAGAAAGCCCGTCGTAGAGTATATATTAGATTCAAAAGATGATCTCTCTATGACCTATTATGAACATTTTAGAAAATTATGTGATTATACAAAAATACCTTTTAATTTTAAAATAGTAGATAGGTTCAATGAACAGTTAAAAATTGAAAATTCAGCTAGAGTATTAGTTATTAATGATACAAAAAGATTAAGTAATCAAACTATACCTGTCTTATTAAAATTTGTTAGTGCGGGAGGAACCCTGATCTTTCCTAATATAGGAGAAGATCAACGTTTTATGTATTTTTGGGGAATGCGTTATGATTCGGATTTGAGCTATGATATTGAGACTAAAGGAATGTCTATAAATGCCTCTCCTTTGGGAGGTAAAAGACAAATTAATCTTTATAGTGATACTAAACATTTTGCTTTCGCTAAATCTAATTTTAAGTCTGATTTAAGAGTTACCATATGGTCTGATAGCCAGATGACTATGCCTATACTATTGGAAAATAATATAGGTTTTGGTAAAGTAATTTGTTGCAATACTTCTAAAATGTTTGAAAAACGAGATAGAGGATTGTTGTTTACTTTTTTATTAAAAGGATTGTCGGGTATCCCATATCCTTTGGCTAATACAAGTACCGTATTTTTAGATGACTTTCCTTCTCCGTTGTATGATGTCAAACAAGAGCCTATCAAAACAGAGTACAACTTAACTATGAATGAGTTCGTATATAAAAAATGGTGGCCTGATATGAAAAAAATAGCCGATAAATACGGTATAAAATATACCGCATTACTTGCCTTTGATTATGACGATATTCGGCATGCCCCTTTTCATTTAAACAATGGGACTTTGCCAAAATGCAAGGAAAAGGAGAAACTAAAAAGGAACTTCTAATTACTTAACACATGATTTGCTTAACGGTAATCATGAATTAGGATTTCATGGTTATAACCACGTTTCATTATTAAAAGAAGAGTGGGAAGATCCAGAAGATATATTTTTTTCATTAAAAGCTACTAAGAAAAAATGGCTAGTTAATAATTTTGGAGATTTTCCAGTTACATATGTACCTCCTTCGAATTATATAGATGCTTATGGAATAGTAGAATTAAAAAAAGGAATGCCCTCTCTAAAATATTTCTCAAGTTTGTATTTAGGAGATAAAAAAGAAGGAGGAGATAGAGAATTTGACTTTGAACCCTGTCATAAAGATTTATTTGATTATCCTAGAATATCCAGTGGTTTTTATTTTAATGATGAAAAATATTATAATATTTTTTCTACCTATTTGTATACAGGAGTTTGGACCCATTTCGTCCATCCAGATGATGTTTTTCAAATAGGTAATACAAAAGAAAAGAAAAAGAAAAAATATCATTATGAATTAAGGAATGATCTCGGGTTAAATTGGAAAAAAGGGAAGAAAACGCTCTATAGTTGTTTTGATGATTTTTTAACTGAATTTAAAGATTTAAATCCTCAAAGTGATTTTTATACAGTAAAAGATGCTGCGCCTATCGTTATGAAATGGAGAGGATCTAAATACCGTCATTCAATCATAGGTGAAAAATATATTGTTACTGAAGAAACAGATTTTTTTAATGAAAAAGGAAATACTTGGGGAGTCTTTTTTGACGATTTGAGTCAAAAAAATAAAGAAGAATTAGTTAACCAATCAAAGAATTATCACATAGCTGATTTTATGGGAGGGAAATTAGTTTCTCTCAAATCTAATAATAAATTAGCTTTTACGCTTGAAAAAAAGATAATTGAAGATGATTTAATTTTTAATAAAATACTAGAAGAATATAAACTGTTTGAAAAAAACAGAGGGCTTTTTCTAGCAGGTAAACTAGGTGGTTTTACTACTGAAGATTATTTGAAAAAAATAGAAGAAGAAAAAAGACATTTGTTAGCCTTAATGATGAGTCAGCCTAAAATTAATTATGCTATTTGGAATAAATATGCTACTTATATGTCATGGGATAATAAAGGAGATGATGTTTGGGTATTATTAGAAAAACATTGTGATAAATATCCTTCAAAACATAACGTTAATTATTCATTTGAATTATCAAACATATTAGGTTATTCTTCAGAAGAATTACATACAAAATGGATATGTAATCAATATCAATGGAATAATGAAAAATTATCAGTGTTAAAAGATTACTTATCTATAATTACACCTTCTGAAGATCATGATGAAATAAGAAAAGTATTATTTAAAATATTTCAATTAGAACCTAATTGCGAAAATCAAGAAGCTTATGTTTACCATGCTCTTGTATATGCAAAAGAAGAAGCTTTTAAATATTTAAAAACATTAGATCCAGCTACATCTTATTTTAATGAAAATTTAGTTTCAGATATTAGTTGGAGTTATGTTAATGAAGATGAAGATTATCAAAATGCTATTAATTGGTCAGAATTTACCCCTTTAATAGGAGCTGATACTCGTCTGTCATGGATGTTTGAGTTAAGACAATATGTAGAACTTGAACAATTTTACCGTAAATATGTAAGCGAAAATCCAAATGATGAAGCTATTAAGCAAAAAATGTTTCAGATATATGAAGTTCTAGGTAAATATGATGAAGCATGTGGTGTCCTATTACAAATAAAAGATCAGAAAATATTTCAAGAAATAAAAGAACATTTAAATCAACAAATTGTTTATTTTGATATTGAAACACAAGAAGAATTAATCCGTAAATACCCTACTATTTTTACAGCTATCAATAGAGAAAAAATAGAAATGAAAATAAAAGATCTATACGGTGATTATTTAGATGCAAATTCAAGTTTAAGTTATTTTATAAATAAGAAAACAAATTTTAGAAATTATTTAAAGTATGGTCATTTTGATAAGCAAAGAAACTCTCATGATTTCTTCCTTAAACATAAAGAATTATATAGTGTAGATCAAGCATCAGATAATAAAATAGCAACCATTTTAGAACTCGCTTATGAGTTTAAAAGAAAGCAACCTGATCAGATTGATAAGTTTTTTTATACTTATGGATTAGGATTAGAAAAAGATTTAAGTGGGGAATTATATTATAATGCAAAAGCAGGGGCAAATTATATAACAACTAAATACAACGTAAGTACCAGTCTAGAATATTTCCCAGCTAATTATTGGGAAGCATATAAAGATAATATATACCAATTACAATGGAATGGAGCCTATAATAAATATTTTAAGTTTTTAGAGGTAGATTCTTATTTTGTAACAGATTATTATCCAAATATTTCAAATGTTAATTTTACTTTAAGTTCAAAACTAAAATCAGCATCAAATCGAGAGAAAAATTTTAAAGTAGTTCCGTATTTAGAAGGATTTTGTCAATTTTCAAATATTGACGAAAAAGTAAAAGTTCTCCCTGTTTATTTAATTAAAAATAGATATTTTGGAGGAGCAGGTATAGAAGCAAACCTAGGAGATGATTATTCTAAATTTAAATTATATGCTTCGGGAGCTTATTATTTTGATTCTTTTGAGGATAATTTTATGAGTTTTAGAATGAATTCTCATTATAAAGTATTTAAAAATAGTTATTTGAAATTTTCACTTGATATGAACTTTAAGTCTAAATATAACTTTAATACTTTTGGATTGGGATATAAATATTTATTTTAAATCAACCGTTTGTTCACAGCTTGCTGTGAACAAACGATTAATAAGCGTTTATTTTTTTGAATTTAATTGCCAATTTTTATCATAGGAAACAAAGAAGCTAATCCAAATGTTTCGAGAAAGCCTCATGATAACAGGCATAAAGAGAACGAGCGTTAAGCTAATGCCTATAAAGGCCGTTTTTAAGCTTGTTTTTAAAAAAACGTAACAAATAATAAATGCTGCAACCCCAAATGCAACGCCCAGGGCATAACTGACATACATTGAACCATAAAAAAATGAAGGTTCCATTGAGTACTGTAATCCACAGTGAGAGCAATGTTCATTCATTTTGATTGTATACTTTGGGTTAAACAGGTTGCTTGATTTATACATGCTTTCTTGTTGACATTTAGGACAACTTCCTGTTAAAATGCTATTGATTTTCAATCCTTTTTTTAACATTTGCAAAAATTTTTTTCTCAAAGGTAGTTTTTTTACGCTTTTGAATATATAATTTAATTAACAATTTATGCTAAATATTCACAATTTATCAATTTCTTTTGGAGGGACTTTTTTATTTGAAGAAATAACCTTTAGATTAGGAGCCGGAGATCGCGTCGGATTAGTAGGAAAAAATGGAGCAGGGAAATCCACTCTCTTGAAAATTCTTTCAGGTGATTTTAAACCTGATTCAGGAGATATTGCCACAGAAAAAGATATTCAAATTGGTTTTTTACGTCAAGATATTGACTTTGTGAAAGGCAGAACCGTATTAGAAGAAGCCTATATGGCCTTTGAAGATATAAAACGGACTGAATTTGAGATAGATAGAATTAATCAAGAACTAACCATACGAACAGATTATGAGAGTCAATCCTATACTGAGTTAATTGAAAAACTCAGTGATTTACAACATCGTTATGAAATTTTAGGAGGTTATAGTTATGTAGGGCAAGCAGAACGTGTATTGTTAGGACTAGGCTTTAAACGAGAGGACTTTAATAGTCAAACAGATACCTTTTCAGGAGGTTGGCGCATGCGTATAGAATTGGCAAAATTGTTACTGCAAACGAATGATATTTTACTGTTAGATGAACCTACCAACCATTTAGATATAGAAAGTATCATTTGGTTAGAAAGTTTTTTAAAAACATTTCCAGGAGTCGTTGTTATTGTATCACATGATAAAATGTTTTTAGACAATGTGACTAATCGAACCATTGAAATTTCCCTAGGTAAAGCCTATGATTTTAACAAACCCTATACGGAGTATTTAGTTTTAAGAGAAGAGATCCGCGAAAAACAGTTAGCTACTCAAAAAAATCAACAAAAGAAAATTGAAGAAACCCAAAAACTAATTGATCGTTTCAGATATAGTGCCACTAAATCATCGATGGCACAATCACTCATAAAAAAATTAGATAAAGTAGAACGTATTGAAGTAGATGAAGATGATAATTCCGTTATGAATATTTCATTTCCCATTTCAGTAGTTCCAGGACGTGTAGTAGTAGAAGCTGATAACGTAACTAAATCATATGGGGAAAAAACAATTTTAAAAGATATATCATTAAACATTGAACGAGGTAGTAAAATTGCATTTGTAGGTCAAAATGGACAAGGAAAATCTACCTTTATAAAAGCTATTGTCAATGAGTTTTCTTTTGAAGGAGCTATAAAATTAGGACATAATGTACAACTAGGCTATTTTGCACAAAATCAAGCAGAATATTTAGATGGAGACAAAACTCTTTTAGATACTATGATTGATGCTGCAACTGATTCTAATCGCTCTAAAGTACGAGATATGTTAGGTGCTTTTTTATTCCGAGGAGATGATGTAGAAAAAAAGGTTAAAGTTCTTTCTGGAGGTGAAAGAAATCGATTAGCTCTCTGTAAATTATTATTACAACCTTTTAATGTTCTAGTAATGGATGAGCCGACCAATCACCTAGATATTAAATCTAAAAATGTATTAAAAGCAGCCTTACAAAAGTTTGAAGGAACACTGTTATTAGTTTCCCATGATCGTGACTTTCTACAAGGGATGGCTAATACCGTGTACGAGTTTAAAGATCAAAAAATAAAAGAATATTTAGGAGATATTAATTTCTTCTTAGAACAACGTAATGTTGATAACTTTCGTGAGGTAGAGAAAAAGATACAACTCAAATTTCAAAAGAAGGGATAAATAATACCCCATCAAATTTAAAATCTGAACCTAAAAATTTGAGTTATGAAGAACAAAAAGCCAAAAAAGCATTGCAAAATAAATTATCAAAGATAGAAAGTCAGATACAAGAATTAGAAAAACAAATTCAAAAAGATGACTTAGCCCTAGCTGAAAATTATGAGAAACTATCACAAGACACTTCTTTTTTACAGCCTATGAAAAAAAGAAAAAGGACCTAGATAAGTTTATGGAAGATTGGGAAAACGTACAGTTAGAATTGGAAAACTAGTTTTTAGTGATCAGTGATTATTTTAGGTATTTAGATTATTGATAAAATAAAATTCAATTTAAATCTGTTATTTAAAATTTGATCACTGATCACGATTTAAACGGATGTCTTTCCTTCCATATTACAGTAGGTTCTAAACCAGTAAAAATTTTATGGATATATTTATTGATGAATTTGTTCCTATGATAAATAAAACCAGACATTACAACAGGTTTTGCCCCTATAGAACTTTTAATTTCTAAAGCTGTTCGGCCGAATATGATTTTTTTGAATTTATTTTCAATACCAAATTCAGTCATGTTATATAACATATTTAGATATAACATATTATCTTTTTGTATCTGTTCATCATAGCCTAAGAAATAAGTCTCTAATAGTTCACCATTTAAAAGAAGAGTGTGAAAACCAACTAATCTATTATTTAAAAAATAACCTGTCAACTTAAATCGATCACCACATTCTTTTTAAAAGTAGAAAAATGATGTTTTGATAAGAAAAAAGTATTGAAAGGAGCATTTTTAGCTACATAGAAGTAGAGTTCATAAATTCTCTTTTCATGTATTTTAATCTCTTCTAATGATAATTCCTGCGTTACAATTTCATTCAATTTTTTGCGAGAACGTTTGTATTGGTCTCGATATTTTTTTGAAAAAGCAGCTATATAATCTTCTTTTGTTCTCCATGCTGAATTTAATTCAAAAATCATATTGGGTTGAATATTAAATTCAAAAATGTTTTTGAAATAATGTTTTTTTAATTCCTCACTGCAATCTTCATAAAAATCTTTAAAAGTAACAATATGTATGTTGATTTTTTGTTTTTTAAAATCATTAATTAAATCATTAGCACATTCTTGAAGAATCTGGCTAATAGATGAAAAATCCATTTTTTTGCAAAACGCATACCCATTTTGCCCCGTAATCATGTTATTGCCAATGAATAATACATTAGAAGCAAAATGACGTAATAAGAAATTTCTAGTATAAACTCTAAGACATTTGTCACGATCGCCAAAAGAAGATAACTTTTCTGATTCAATATATTGAGCTAAAGCTACTCCTATATGTTGATTATTTTCATAAATAGCAATATAAAAACATTGCATGTTAATCGGAGAAGAATCTGCTAAAACTGATAAATAAGATGTTTGTAAAAAAGCATTATCCTTAGCTATCATATTCCATGTAGCAGGAAGCTCTTTGATTGTTTGGTGTATAGTAAATGTAATTGATTCCAAAATAAAAAAATAATCGCCTTAAATATAAGGCGATTGTTTTATAAATAAATGTTAATGTTTTTTATTGCCATCCGCAAATTATAGCTCCCATAATACCTAATGATAGAATCCAATAACCAGCATTGATAGCAATGTATTTCCATGATTTTTGTTCAAATAAACTATTAATGGCAATGATTGGTAAGGCGAAAAAAATACCAAGCATACTCCCATGTAAAGCACCATGTTTAAACGATAAAAATCTGCCATGATGTATTTTTAAAAAATCAATTAATGCTGCGTCATTTGCATTTCCTCCAGCTGCTTGCATAGCACCGATTTCGTGGTTTACAGCAGGGGCAATTATGAACGATAAAAGAAATGAATAAAAAAGAGTTAAACTAAATATTTTTATCATATTCCCTTTTTTCATTTTCTCTTCCGTTATTCCCGCTTCTAGCATCCAAATAGTACCAAATATTTTTGGATTGTACCAAATAAAGCCTGTTAACAAGGTTACTAATGAAGCTACAATAATAGATAAAACGTTAATGTGCATATCCCTTTTTTTATAGTTTGGTAATCAAATATATAAAAAATATTCACAAATAATTACAGTATAGGCATCTCTTTTTCAAAAGCAGATCCAAAAGAAATAAACGAATCAGTACTTCCAACACCTTCTATAACGTGAATTTTTTCGTATAAAATTTTTCTAAATTCCTCATTATTTGTGGCTACAATTTTTAAGAATAAAGCATATTTCCCTGATACAAAATGACATTCTACTACTTCTGGAATTTCTTTTAGTTTTTCCGCAATTGAATAAGAATAACGAGCTTCTTTAGTAGCAATGCCTGTATAAGTAATTGTTTCATATCCCATAGCTTTTGCATCAAGCTTAATAGAAAAACCTTTTATTATACCCGCTTCTTGCATTTTCTTAATTCGTTGATGAACTAATGAATTTGATATATTTAATTCTTTAGCTAATTCAGAATAAGCAAAACGACCATCTAAACTAAGTTTTTGAATAATTTTTTTATTGATATAATCTATTATTTTGTTCAATCCTTTTGCCATTTTAAAAATTTTTAAAAATTGCTATATCCCTGAAAATGTAAAAAATAAAAATATTGATTTTTTGGTTCTTTTATATTCTTTTTAAAATGTTAAATTGATATTGTTTTGTCTCTATAAAAGTCAAATTTTAATAAATTTACTTTCATGTTGTAAATATACTTATAAATACACTAATTTTGTGTCACATTAAAAAAGAAAACAACACTATGGATAAAGATCAATTATTGTCAAAATTATGGGAGCAATACATCGCTATTACTCCATCTGCTGAAAAAATTCACACATTATTAGCTACTGAGGGAGAAGTGATTGGTAATGATCATATTGCTATTCGTACATATGATGATAAGCGAGTTGATATTTCAGTTTTAGAAAAACCATTTTTAAAAGCAGGTTATGAACCAAAAGGTGAGTATGTTTTTGAGTCAAAAAAATTATTTGCTAAACACTACGAACATACTACAGATAAAAGTGCTCCACGTGTTTTTATCTCACAATTAGAATTAGCTAAGTGTTCGGAGTCTTTACAAAAAACGGTAAAAGAAACTTTAGACGCTTGTGATCAGTCTGTATTTGAAAAAGAAGATTTGATTTTAAGCGGTGCTGTTTGGAATAACTCGTCTTATGCTACTTATTCTACTTTATTAGAAGAGTCAGAATACGCTGCTTGGATGTATATTTATGGTTTCCGTGCTAATCACTTTACAATTAATGTAAATGCACTAACAAAATTCCCAACATTACAGTCTTTAAATCAATTTTTAAAAGATAATGGATGGAAATTAAACGCTTCAGGTGGTGAAATTAAAGGAACTCCAGCAGAATTGTTAGAACAGTCAAGTACATTAGCAGATTTGTATACTGTAAATTTTAATGAAGGAGCAAAAGAAATACCTTCTTGTTATTATGAATTTGCCTTACGTTATCCAATGGCTAACGGAGAATTATATTCAGGATTTATTGCGGCTTCAGCAGATAAAATTTTTGAAAGTACAGATGTAAAACTTCAAAATGAAACAAAGTAAGTTTTATAATAAAAATTAATGCAGAGTTCTCTTGTGAAAATAAGAGAACTCTTTTTGTTTTATGAGTTTATGAAAAAAAAATGGTTATTATACTTTTTTTCGTTTTTTACCTCTTACGCCCAAGATATAAAAATAGAAAATCATTTTGTCTCAATTCAAGGTAAAAAAGTAGCAATTCTAAAAGAAGTAAGTTATAGAACTAAATATGAACTTTTTGATTTGAATGAAAACCTTTTAATGAGGGCTAAAGTAGTTAATTGTAGAAACTGTAAAGAATCTAATCAGATTGATATTGAATTGACCAATGCAAATTTTACTAGTTTTACTAAAATTAATACCCTGGAAACCTCTTTTAGTAGATCTAAAGAATTATTAAAAGCACTCTATGAAAGAAAAATTTTAGACGAAAACGGAGTTTATCCAGATAATATTAATTCAGTTAATTTACAACTAAGAACAGATTCTTCAGAACCACTTATTAGTGATGAAGTTAAGGGTGAATTCAATCGACAAGATATAAAAATAAAAGGAAAAGATTTGTATTTTAAGGGTCTGCCTATAGGACGTTTTCAAACAATTCCTTCATCGTTTTCTTTTAGTCAAGGAAAAATATCCTTTATCAAAAATATTTTATATGATTTAGATGATAATTATATAGCTGCTTATTGTCAGTTAGACATAAATGATAAAGAATCAAACTTTAGAGATCCTTTGCTATCAGATGCGTTTCAATGGGATAGATTAATTTTAAGAAACGGAAAGACGTTTATTTATGATGACTTGTCAACAGATAAAATTTATCAATTCTTAGCAGAAAAAGCCATAGCAGAAGGTTATAAGCTAGAGCATGATATAAAAAAAATTGCCGATTTAGATTATTTTGATAAAAACGCTGCATCAATTTTAAAAATTAATGAAAGAAATGATGATGTTTTTTTTGCAATATACGATAATCATAAAGGAGTGGGAAGTTTTAAAACTATACATGAACTCAGCAATAGTTTAAATTTTAAAGAAGGTAAGGATAATTTTTTCTTTAAATCATATCAAAATGATATAGCAGATCTTATAATTCATGGGTATAATGGTATGAGAATAACTTTAGATAATTATTTTGCAATCCGAGATTATATTGCTTTTGGTGTTGAAAATTCAGATGTTTTAGAAAAAATAGAGTCATTAGAAAGTGTTTTAGATGATAAAAAGGAAACTTTTGAATTCAGAGAAATCCTATTTGAAAATAAAAAATATATTATAGCAAAAAACCAATTTTGTTTTTTTATAAAAGATAAAAATAAGTCAAGAGGCTTGCGTTTGTCTTCTGATAAAGAACAAGCGGCTAAAAATCTTAAACAATACCTAGCGATAAATGATTCATTGTTAAATTTTAATTTTAAGTCGTTAGAGTCCTTAATTTTACTTTTGAAAAAAAATAGCGAATAGATCAGTTTTTCAATTTGATAAACTAAATTTATTTTCCAAAATTATTTAAGTCTATCCAATCTATTGTAGCATGAACACAACGAAAACATTTATTTTTGATTTTGATAGCACTTTCATTCAGGTAGAAGCCTTAGATGAATTGTCAGTCATTGTGCATGGAAAAACTAATGCAGCACAAAAAATCTTATCTGCTATACAAGAAATTACAAATCTTGGTATGGAAGGAAAAATTACCCTTAAAGAATCTTTATTTAAAAGAATTCAATTGTTACAAGCACATCGAGACCATTTAGAAGAATTAATTAAAGAACTAAAAGGTAAAATATCAACATCTGTTATTCGTAATAAAAATTTTTTTAAACTTCATAAAGAAGAAGTATATATAATCTCAAATGGATTTAAAGAAATCATAGTGCCCATTGTTCAAGAGTTTGGTATAAAACCTCAAAATGTACTAGCAAATACATTTGAGTTTGATCATCAGGGAAATATAGTAGGATTTGATCAAAAAGATGAATTGTGTGAAAATAAAGGAAAAGCCCTAAAAATACAATCTTTAAATTTTGAAGGAGAAGTTATCATGATTGGTGATGGTTATACAGATTATCAAACTTTACAATATGGCGTTGTTTCAAAGTTTTATGCGTTTACAGAAAATGTACGTCGACAAGTTGTTTTAGATTTAGCAGAAAAAATAGCACCATCATTAGACGAAATTTTATATGACTTATCTTATAAAGCATCTGTATCATACCCTAAAAACAGAATACAAGTTCTACTTTTAGAAAATATTCATCCAGATGCAGTTGCTCAATTTGAAAAAGAAGGTTATCAAGTAACTAGTTTAAAAGGCTCGTTATCAGAAGAAGAACTGTCTGAACAGATAAAGGACGTGTCTATATTAGGAATTCGATCTAAAACAATAGTTACTGAGCAAGTATTAAAAAATGCTAATAAATTACATGCAATTGGCACCTTCTGCATAGGTACAAATCAAGTAGACCTACAAGTCTGTAGTCAAAAAGGAATAGCCGTTTTTAATGCTCCTTATAGTAATACACGTTCAGTAGTAGAATTAGCTATAGGTGAAATGATTATGTTAATGCGAGCTACGTTTGAAAAAAGTCAAAAAATGCACCAGGGTATTTGGGATAAATCAGCCAATGGGAGTGTAGAAATTAGAGGAAAAAAACTAGGTATCGTAGGTTATGGTAGTATTGGCTCGCAACTTTCTATCCTAGCCGAGGCATTAGGAATGCAAGTGTATTTTTATGATGTAGTAGATAAACTAGCTTTAGGGAATGCTAAAAAATGCGCATCCTTACAAGAATTATTAGCTCTAGCAGATGTTATTTCTTTGCATGTTGATGGGAGGGAAAATAATCAACAATTGATTGCTGCAAACGAATTTAATTTGATGAAAAATGGAGTAGTCTTCTTAAATTTGTCCCGTGGACATATAGTGGATATGGATGCCCTAATTACTAATTTAGATAATGGTAAAATAAAAGGGACAGCTATAGACGTATTTCCGTATGAGCCTAAAAATAATGATGAGATTTTTGTTTCAGCTTTACGAGGTAGACATAATGTTATTTTAACACCTCATATAGGAGGAAGTACTGAAGAAGCACAGCATGATATAGGACATTACGTGTCTGGAAAAATTATACAATATATTAATACAGGTACTACTTTTGGAAGTGTTAACCTTCCAGAGATTCAATTGCCTGAATTTGATAATGCCCATCGAGTAATGCACATACATGAAAATGTGAAAGGAATATTAGCTCAAATTAATACAATATTATCCAATGCAAATTGTAATATTTTAGGGCAATATTTAAAAACAAATGAACAAATAGGTTATGTAATTACTGATATAGATAGTTTTTACGATCCAGATTTAGAAAAACAATTAAAAATGATTCCCAATACAATACGCTATAGAATTTTGTATTAATCATTTTAGAAATAGAGAAAAATTAAAAATTCTGTTTAAAAAGGATTAAAAAGTGAACATGAAATTAGATGTTTTAGCACAATCATTACAAGGAAAATTATATCATGATAAAACCATGCGTACGCTGTATGCTACAGATGCCAGCGCTTATCGTGAAATGCCTATGGCCGTTGCAGTGCCAGAATCAAAAGAAGACATAAAAAGATAATTGATTTTGCTCGTACGAACCAATTAAGCGTTATACCACGTGCAGCAGGAACTTCTTTAGCAGGCCAAGTTGTCGGGCAAGGTATTGTTGTAGATATATCACAAAAATTTACCTCGATACTAAGTGTTAATAAAGAAGAGAAATCGACTTGGGTGCAACCAGGAGTTATTCGAGACGAACTTAATTTACATCTAAAAAAATATGGTTTGTTTTTTGGTCCAGAAACCTCTACTAGTAATCGTTGTATGATTGGAGGGATGGTCGGTAATAATGCCTGTGGGGCTCGTTCAGTAGTATATGGGTCAACTAGAGAACATTTATTAGAAATCAAAGGCTTTTTGGCTGATGGAAATGAAGTTACTTTTGGCGAATTAACCAATGATGAGTTTGAGGCTAAATGTCAAGGTAAAAATGTAGTAAGCGAATTAGAGCAAAAATTTACCTGCAAGCTAAAGAAATACTTTCTAATCCTGCAAATCAAGAACTATTTAATGCCAATTACCCAAAAAAAACAATTCCAAGACGTAATACAGGTTATGCTTTAGATTTGTTAGCCGATACAGCACCTTTTGGTGATTTTCAAGAAAAATTTAATTTCTGTAAATTGATTGCAGGTTCAGAAGGAACTTTGTTCTTTTCAACTGAAATTAAATTAAATTTAGTAGACGCATTAAAACCTAAAGCGGGTTTAGTTTGCGTACATTGTAATAGTATCAATGAGTCTTTAAAAGCTAATTTAATTGCACTGCAATATCAGCCAGACAGCGTCGAATTAATTGATCATTATATTTTAGATTGTACAAAAGAAAATATAGAACAGAGTAAAAATCGTTTCTTTGTTCAAGGGGATCCAAAAGCCATTTTAGTAGTAGAGTTTCTTCGTGATACGGTGGAAGAAATTGAAGAAGTTGCTCAAAAAATGGAAGCACAAATGCGTGCGGCTGGCTTAGGGTATCATTTCCCAATTGTTTATGGAGAAGATACCAATAAAGTGTGGAATCTTCGTAAGGCAGGTCTAGGACTTTTATCTAATATTCCTGGTGATGCTAAAGCGGTTGCTGTAATTGAAGATACAGCAGTAGCAGTAGAAGACTTACCTGATTTTATAGAAGAATTTAATAAAACACTAGAACGTAGGAGTCTTTATTGTGTACATTATGCACATGCAGCTACAGGTGAATTACATTTGCGTCCTATTATCGATTTAAAAACATCAGAAGGAACAGCTATGTTTCGAACGATTGCAACAGATATAGCTCATTTGGTGAAAAAATACAAAGGATCCTTAAGTGGAGAACATGGGGATGGTCGTTTGCGAGGTGAATTTATTCCATTTATGTTAGGAGAAGAAATTTATCAAATGTTTATTCAAGTAAAAAATACATGGGATCCATGGAATGTTTTTAATCCAGGGAAGATTGTAAATACACCTCCTATGGATACATCACTTCGTTATCAAGCAGGACAAGTAACCCCTATGCCTGAAACTTATTTTGATTTTTCAGATTTAAATGGATTTGTACGTTCAGCTGAAATGTGTAATGGTTCTGGTGATTGTCGTAAAACAGAGAAAAGTGGAGGGACTATGTGTCCTAGTTATATGGCTACTCGTAATGAAAAACATACAACAAGAGCAAGAGCTAATATTTTACGTGAAACAATCACACATTCTAATCAAATAAACCCATTTAATCATGACGAAATACTAGATGTTTTAGATCTCTGCCTAAGCTGTAAAGGTTGTAAATCGGAATGCCCTTCTAATGTAGATATGGCTAAATTAAAAGCAGAAGCTTTACAGCACTATTACGATGCAAATGGAGTAAAATTTCGTTCCAAATTAATAGGACATACACCTCGAGTAAATAAATTATTTGAAAATATGCCTTTTTTGTATAACTTGTCAACAAAAGGAATTTTAGGAACACTAGTTAAAAAGGCAACAGGATTTGCAACAGAACGTTCTCTTCCTGAAATGAATAAGATAACCTTTGAAAAATGGATCGCTAAATTTAATCAAGAAGGAAACTTTAATAATGGAGAAATTTATTTGTATAGTGATGAGTTTTTAAATTATTTTGATGTAACTATAGGACAAACAGCTGTTAAACTATTAAATAAATTAGGGTATAAGGTTCTAGTTCCATCAATAGGAATGAGTGGTAGAACCTATCTCTCAAAAGGAATGATAAAGATAGCTAGAGAAATTGCAGAGAAAAATGTAGAAAAAGTATTTCAGTTCTTGCCAAAAGATGCTGTTTTAGTAGGAATAGAACCATCTGCCATTCTTACATTTAGAGACGAATATCCTGATTTATGTCGTGGAGAATTAAAAAATAAAGCAAAACAAATAGCTAAACGTACTTTTTTGATGGAAGAATTTTTAGCACAAGAAATTGAAAAAGGAAAAATTACTTCTAATAGTTTTACAGATAAAGAAGAACGTGTAAGGATGCACGGACATTGTTTTCAAAAAGCACTTTCATCATTAGTGCCATTAAAACAGATTTTGTCATTACCTAGAAATTATACAGTACTTAATATACCAAGTGGTTGTTGTGGTATGGCAGGGTCGTTTGGGTATGAAAAAGAACATTATGAAATTTCAATGAATATAGGAGAATTAGTCTTATTTCCTACAATTCGTCAAGAAGCAAAGGAAACTATTATTTCTGCTTCAGGAACTAGTTGCCGTCATCAAATTGCAGATGGCACAGGAAGGGAAGCACAACATCCTGTAGAGATTTTGTATAATGCGTTGAAATAAAATTAGTTTTTAATAATTAAAATTTAAAACTCGAATTGATTCTAATAGTTGAATTGATTCGAGTTTTTTTTTAGCTGAAATTTAATAAAGGTCTTTTGTTTTTAAAATATTTTTTTAGTTTTAATTTTTGTTTGATATTATTTTTTTAGATTATATTTCTAAATAAATAGTTTTTTATAAAAATATAATCTAATATTCTTATTTTTGCTAAAAAAACAAATATGAGTAATCCCAATTTAAAAGTCTCTCAGCAGTTACAACAATTATTATCTCAAGTAGAAGATCGTACAAAGTATTTCTTAGGGTATCCTGTTTCTAAAGATTTCGATTATTCTGAATTACTTCCCTTTTTGCAATTTCCAATGAATAACCTAGGAGATCCATTTGTGAAATCAACTTATCAAGTAGATTCGCGTGAGATGGAACGAGAAGTAGTGCATTTTTTTGCGAAACTTTTTAGAGCAAATCCAGATAACGTTTGGGGATATGTAACTAATGGCGGATCAGAAGGAAACTTATATGGATTGTATGTGGCTAGAGAATTGTATCCTAATGCTATGGTTTATTTTTCAGAAGATACACATTATAGTATTCAGAAAAATGTAACCCTTCTTAATATGGAATATGTTATAGTTCGTTCACAAGAAAATGGTGAAATAGACTATAATGATTTAAAAGAAGCTATTCGTTATAATAGACACCGTCCGGTAGTAGTCGTGGCAAATATTGGTACTACAATGACAGAAGCTAAAGATCATATTCCAACAATCAAGCAGATAGTTGCTGACATGGCTATTGAAAAGTATTATGTGCATGCTGATGCTGCTTTAGCAGGTGGATTTGCACCCTTTGTGGAGCCTCGTCCTGCTTTTGATTTTGTAGATGGTTGTGATAGTATTTCTGTAAGTGGTCATAAATTTATAGGATCACCTATGCCATCAGGAGTGGTAGTCGTAAAAAAGAAAATCGAGATAGAATAGCTAGGAAGATTGCGTATATAGGATCTTCAGATGCTACTATTACAGGATCTAGAAATGGGCATAGCCCTTTGTTTTTATGGTATGCAATTAAAAAATTAGGATTAGAGGGCTTTGCTTCTCGTGCACAACATAGTTTAAGAGTAGCAGCTTACGCAGAACAACGATTAAATGAAATAGGGGTGAAAGCTTGGCGTAATCCAAATGCTATTACAGTGGTTTTTCCTTCGCCTTCTGTTGAGGTTTGTGCAAAATGGCAATTGGCAACAGAGAAAGGATATTCACATATTATTTGTATGCCTAATGTTACTTTAGAGCAAATAGATGAGTTTATTTTAGATATTTTAAATTTAAAATCCTGATTTTTAGTTTGTCATGAATAAATTGAATTAAAAAAACTAAAATAGCTTGTAGATATAAATAAACGGTGTATATTTGCACTCGAAATAGCGCGGGATAGAGCAGTAGGCAGCTCGTCGGGCTCATAACCCGAAGGTCACAGGTTCGAGTCCTGTTCCCGCTACTAAGTTACATGCTGAAAAAACAAATCGCATAGCGCGGGATAGAGCAGTAGGCAGCTCGTCGGGCTCATAACCCGAAGGTCACAGGTTCGAGTCCTGTTCCCGCTACTAAGTTACATGCTGAAAAAACAAATCGCACAGCGCGGGATAGAGCAGTAGGCAGCTCGTCGGGCTCATAACCCGAAGGTCACAGGTTCGAGTCCTGTTCCCGCTACTAAGTTACATACTGAAAAAACAAATCGCACAGCGCGGGATAGAGCAGTAGGCAGCTCGTCGGGCTCATAACCCGAAGGTCACAGGTTCGAGTCCTGTTCCCGCTACTAAGTAAGCCAATCACTTTTGATTGGCTTTTTTTATTCTCAAAAGTATGAAAAGAGTAGTAGAGTATAGGAAATTATTAGAAGTTGATAAGAATGTTACCTTAAAGGAGCTTAAGAATATTTATCGTAATGCGATGAAAGAGACGCATCCAGATAAGTTCGCAAATGATGAAGAAGGGCGTGTTTTAGCAGAAGAAAGAAGTAAAGAGATTATCAATGCGTACCATTTTTTAGTTAGCATTGCTAATGAAACACTTGAAAAAAACTTTCCGAATATCAAGAGATGATTGCAAATTCTCCTATAATTGATTTTTATCTTGAAAAACAAGTTTTATTTGTTACCTATCTCAATGGGTTAATTTATGAATATATAGGTGTTCCTAAGAATGTTTATATAAAAATGATTAATGCGGAGTCTCCTAATCGATTTGCTAAGAGACATATTTACGGACAATATATTTATCGTAAATCAGGAGAAGGAGTGTCTGTTTAGTGTGAGTTATAAAAAAAGGGACTGTACAAACTTTTGCACTGTCCCTTTTTTGATAGAATATTTTGCGTGCCTGTCGAAGATTACTTTCAATAAGTAATTCTTGTAGAGTAGGCTCATTTTAGGGTATTCTTTTTATTCTTTGCCTTCTATGTAATTTTGTAAGTATTCAAATTTAGGAGTTAGCTTGCCATTTTTGCAAATAGTTGCTCTTTCTAATATTTGGTCTGCATCATTATTGTAAAATGATGGTATAACATGTTCGAAGAATGTTTTTCCAAATCCCTCGCTAGCGTCTTTAGGAAGTTCGCAAGGAAGATTGTCAACGGCCATTACGGCTATAGCACGTGGGTCTTCAAAGTGAATTTCACGATGTTCGTTTGGAAGATAACCATAAATAGGTTCTGCAATTGTTGAAGCTCTAAGGGTGCAAGCTATAGGGCCATCTACATCACATGAGATGTCAGCAACTACCTTTATTTTATTATCAGGTGCTTTTAGCATCTCTCTTGTAAGTATATAAGGGGCATTGTTGCCGTAAAAATGTCCAGCCATAAAGATATCCGCTACTTTAGTGAAACGTTCAAAATTAGATTCGTATTCTTCAGGATGAGTATAAAAATCTTTTTTGTCAAAAGGGTTTCCGTCTTTTCTGCTGTTATAGTCTTCTAAATCTATATGGGTATATACAGGTCGGTCATATGACTTGTTTAAGAAATCTTCAATGCTAACTTTTTTCATTTTCATAGCATCAAGCATTTCTTTTGCTCCTAAACCTACTTTACCGTGTCCGGTTAAAACTATTTTAATAGGAGGGAGAGTAATTCTTTTTAATCGTTCTATTAAATCCTGTTGATCTTTTAAAGTTTCTGCTTTTGCAATATTGTATAAATCATACTTTAAGCCAAAAGCTCTAATTCCATTATAAGCACCTACTATTCCTGCATAACGTCCAAAACCAATTAGGCGTTTATTGTTACTATCTACTATTGTTTCATGGTCTATTAATCGGATGTTTTTTTCTAAACAAGCAATTAATAAATTACGGTTGTAAGGTTGCTTTTTTATAGTATGCGAAAAAAAGAAATAAGTCTTGTTAGGTATTAAAGCTTCTACAGGTACTTCTTTTACGCCTATTAGAATATCGCAATCCGTTAAATCTGTATCTATCGAAATTCCTAAGCTACTGTATTCTTCGTCTTTAAATACACGAATATCAGAAGTTTCAACTTCAAAATTGGCTTCTGGAAAGGTTGCTTTAACTTTAAGTAATTCTTGTGGTGAAAAAACAACACGTCTATCAGGTGGGTTTTTCCTCTCTTTGATAATGCCAAATTTCATCTGTTTAGTAGTTTTAAAAGGATGGTTTTATAACGTAAGAGTTTAAATTTGTTGCAAATATAACATTAAAAAGTATTATACAATTTTAAAAAGACTTGTTTTTATGAAAAGTATGCCCGTTTGGTTATATTTGCCGCCCGTTTTGTGTGAAATGGATAGCAGAAAGCTCAAAAAGTAATGAATTTTAAAATGGAAATTGTTTTCGAAAATTAGTTATGAAATTAGTCAAGGTTTTAGTATATAGTATAGTTGTTCCATGTTTGTTCTTTAACTGTGCTGACAAAAAAACTAAAATAAAAACAAAGGAAGAGTATAAAATTGGAAAAATTTATACGATGAAACCTTATCAAGAAGAATTGTCAGATGTTGATTCAAAAGAGTTGAAGAAGGTCCAGGATAGTATGGATTACTTATATAATAAAGAGTTCTTTAGTAATGATTTTTCAGGCAGTATTTTAGTTGCTAAAAATGGAAAAATCTTATACGAAAAGTATAGTGGTATGAGTAATTTCGAAAAAAAATACCTATTACAGGTAATACACCTCTTCATATAGCCTCTGTTAGTAAAGTCTTAACAGCTACGGCAACACTTTTGTTGATAGATTCTAACCTTTTGAAGTTAGATCAAAAAGTAAATACCATTTTAAAAGATTTTCCATATGATGATATAACAATTCGAATGTTGTTAAATCATAGAAGTGGTTTGAGAAATTACAGTTACTTTATAGAAGATAAAGGCGTTTGGGAGAGAGGTAAAATATTACATAATAGTGATTTAGTTTCAGTTATGAAAAATGGGAAAATAGGTTTAGAATTCAAGCCTGATGCTCGTTTTAGTTATTGTAATACCAACTATGCGTTATTAGCACTAATTATAGAGAAAATTTCTAAAATGGATTATCGAACAGCTATGAATAAAATGATTTTTCAGCCATTAGGTATGAAAAACACCTATGTTTTTGATTTAACTAAACATGCTGATACCGCTAGTTGCTCATATAAAGGAAATTATATAAAATACCCTTTAAATCATTTAGATGATATTTATGGAGATAAAAATATATATTCTACAGCCCGAGATTTGTTGAAATTTGATAGGGCTACCTATAATTCTGATTTTTTGAATAAGAAATTACTAGCCGAAGTTTATAAAGGGTATAGTTATGAAGCAAGAGGAATTCGTAATTATGGTTTAGGAATTCGATTATTGGAATGGAAAGATGGTAAACAAATGTTTTATCATAATGGATGGTGGCACGGTAATACTTCTGCTTATATAACATTGAAAAAAGAAAAAGTAACCTTAATCGCTTTGTCAAATAAATATACACGTAAAGCTTATTATTTAAAATTGGCAACAGGTCTTTTTGGAGATTATCCTTTTCATATACATAAAAAAGGAGATGAATTAGTAGAGTGATTTATTTCGGAATGATTTTGTATTTTGCAAAAAGTTCTTAATTTTGTATCGCTAATTGGGGTCGACTGGTTTTGACAGCGAGTGGAATTGATTAGTAAGCATGTCGAGCCAAGTATGGTAGGCTCGGAAATATCTGCTATACGAACTTTAAACGGCGAAAATAATTACGCTTTAGCTGCTTAATCCGAAGATTAGTACGATTTGCCTAGTTCCTACAAGGTAGGAAAGCTAGATTCTCCTCAAAAGCCTTGGTTTATGGCGGTTGGTAAAGGGGAACCGTAAAAGTAAACCTAGAAAAGGTAATGCTTTAAATCCTTTTTGACATTTATAAAGCTAAGCTAAAAGTGGTCGTTTTCAACCTTGCTTTTAGTCGAAAATATAAGTGAAAACTAAGCATGTAGAAAGCTCTTTGATTGCTTGTTTGGACCCGAGTTCGATTCTCGGCGACTCCACAATGTAAAGCTCAAATCAAACTAAAAGTCCATAGATCTTATGATTTATGGACTTTTTTGTATTTGGAATAAAAAATGTATAAACTTTTAAGATATTTTTTCAGAAGATATATTTTAATAAATTACTTACTTATTTCTGTTTCTACTATTATTTAATTTTAGATATTTATTGATTATATATCGAGTAATAGCTTTTAGGGGCTTATTAGAAACAGGATGATGACCAGGAGCATTAAAAATTTCTATATGCTTATCGTTTATTTTGCAATACCAAATTATAGCTTTACCATTTTTAAAATAAGTAGTAGTATCTGTAGGCTCAATTTTTCTTAAATGAAGTAAATTTTCATCATAAGGAATTTTAAAATTTAAGTCTGTAAAACTGTTTGCTTCCGTATCACAACTTACTTCTATGTATTTTTTTTCTTTCCATATTAGACAAGAATTGTTTTGAATGGAAAATAAATAAACTAAAGAAGCTATACTAATAGGTAATATGGCAGCTAAAAGTATTATTATGCTCTTTTTTTTATAAAATAGATTTCTAAATAAAGATATTTCTTCAGCCTTATCTACTATCTTTTGTTTACTGTTTTTTTGAGCTAAAACTGTACTATGTTCTTCTCTATAACTTGAAATGCTTCCGTTTTTTAAAAAATCACCTAAAGGGCGAGGCTTAAAATCTACAAGTACTGCCATTATATCTAAAATATCTTGACTAGGATTAACCGTTTTTCCGTTAAAAAAATTACAAACTGGACGAAACTTATCATTGTCAAAGTTGGGCAAACCATAAAATAACTCAAGAACTTCTTGGTCTTTTTTAGAAAGTCCATTTTGCTTTAAAATCTTGCAATAATCATTAAGTAAAGCAGGTGAAGGTTTAGAAAGATAACCAGAAAAAGCACCTTTCTTTTCAATTTCATATTTCTCTTTTATACCCTTAATATAATCTTTATAAGTAATTGTTTTCATAGACTTTTCGGAATTATTTGGAATTCTATTGAACAACTGTAATTCTTCGGAATTATCGGAATTACATAGCTAAACCCCAGTCAAAACAATGCAACTTTGCTTCAGATTTAGTTCTTGTTCTATTTCGCGATAAGAACAAATGTACAAAACTACTT
Source organism: Flavobacterium oreochromis (assembly GCF_019565455.1). Lineage (NCBI taxonomy): Bacteria > Pseudomonadati > Bacteroidota > Flavobacteriia > Flavobacteriales > Flavobacteriaceae > Flavobacterium > Flavobacterium oreochromis. The sequence continues at coordinate 250,271 of NZ_CP067377.1, read as the reverse complement.
CTAAAAAAGTGTAGCTAAACAGATTGGCTTTTTTTATTCCGGGAAGTGTATTAAAACCTTTCTGTATTAGCGCACTCAACTTCCCAATAACAAGCTGCAAAGCGATTCAAAAGAATCTATTCGAGCAGCTAAGCATTGTATAATTTTTTTAAAGCATTCATTATGAAAAAGTTGTTTTATATGGCTATTGGGATAGCTATGGTTTCTTGTGAGAAAGAAAGTTTAGAGAAGAATATTACTTCAAAAAATGAACTTTTTAAAAAGAGAATACTCTTTTGTTTAAAAAAGAATAGATACGATTATGGATAAAAAGAGATGATAATTGAAACTAACCTAGGTGATGATCTTGTACCTATTAAACCACCAAAATAATAAAATTTAATTTTTTATTTTTAAATTCGGGGAAAGAATCAGTTTTATGAGTCATTCCCCGTTTTTTTTATTATTACTAGTTCTATTTTTGGGCTGTAAAGAGCATAATTCTAAAACGATAGAAAAAGTTAAAAAAAATGCAATAGCTCTTAAGTTTCAAAGTAAAGGTGATTATAATTATAATCAAAAAAAATTTGATAGTGCATTTTATTATTATAATAGAGCTAAGAACATATTTGAAAATGATAATACTATCAATCATGTTACTTATTGTAGTATTCAAATGGCTAGTATTCAGCAAGTATATGATGATTTTTTTGGGAGTGAAACAACGCTTATTGAAATTTTACCTTATTTGAATAGAGATAATTCTTATAGATCTGCTGTAAATAATTTATTAGGTATTGCAGCTAAAGAAATGAAGAATTATGATCAAGCTTTAGATTACTATAGTAAAACATACCAGTTAGCTGATGATTCAATTACTAAGGTTGTGGCTTTAAATAACATTGCAAATGTTAATATTCAAACGGGTAATTATACAAGAGCTGTGGCAATATTAGAGTCATTTATAAATGAAAAATTTTTAGACGCATTTCCTTTAAGGAAAGCAATATACATAGATAATTTAGGTTATGCTTATTTTAAAAAAAATGAAATAAAAAAGGAGAAAAGTTAATGCGTCAATCATTAAATTTAAAATTAAAAAATCATGATTCGTATGGAGCTATTGAAAGCTATTTACATCTTGCAGAATTATATTTAAAAAAATATCCCAAAAGAGCTAGTTTTTATGAAAAAAAAGCCTATATAAATGCAACAATTTATAAAAGTATAAATGAAAGATTAGAATCATTATTGTTTTTAATTAAATCAACAAAAAAACAAGATTATGCACTTCAATACGCTATTTTAAATGACAGTATCACAAATGTTAGAAATTCAGCAAAAAATCAATTTGCTAAAATTAAGTATGATGCTAAAGTAACGGAAGAGGAAAATTTAAAACTTAAAAATTCTCAAATTCAAACAGAGCTTGAACTTCAAAAAAGCGAAAATGAAAAAGATTTTTGGTTAGTTTTAGTGGTTTTGTTAGTTAGTTTTGTGTTGTTTTTGTTTAATTATTTCAAAAATAAAAATCGGCAAGAAAAACAAAAAGCGACTTACTTTACTGAAACCAGAATAGCCAAAAAAATCCACGATGAATTGGCAAACGATGTTTTTCAAACCATATCCTATATAGAAACTAAATCAATTGATGAACCACAACACAAAGAAGAACTAATTAATCTGTTAGATAATATTTATCAAAGGTCAAGAAATATCTCTAAGGAAAATGAATCAATAGAAACAGGAGAATATTTTAATGATGCTCTCATTGCTATGATCAATAGTTATAAAACCAACCAATGTAATGTAATCATAAAAAAAGACGAAACCATAAATTGGCAAAATTTACTCGCAATAAAAAGATTACTATTTTTAGAGTACTTCAGGAACTTTTAATCAATATGAAAAAACACAGTCAAGCAACAATAGTTTTGGTAAGCTTTGCCAGTGGGAAAAATGATATAAACATAGACTATTCAGACAACGGAAAAGGATTAGATTTAGAAAAAATTAAAAAAAGTGGATTGTCAAATGTGGAAAACCGTATTAAAAATATCAACGGTAAAATTACTTTTGATTCATTAGGAAAAGGTTTGAAAACTAAAATTAATATCCCAAAATAATCTATTGTAAAATGTTTAAAAAAGTACTAGTAGTTGACGATATTGATTTAAATAATATTGCAACCGAACAAGCATTGAAAAAATTACATATTTCAGTCGTAGAATATGTGAAATATTGTGATGATGCACTATTGAAATTTAAAAAAGCACAAAATGAAAAAGCTCCTTACGATTTATTAATTACCGATTTATCCTTTAAAGCAGATCATCGAGATGCTAAATTAACGTCAGGAGAACAATTAATTGCAGAAATAAAAAAGTCATTTCCTCTAACTAAGATTATTGCTTTTTCAATTGATGATAGACCACATCGTATTAAGAGATTAATGAATGAGCAAAATATAGAAGCCTATGTTTTAAAGCACCGGAACACCGCTAATGAACTTTTAACTGCTATTAATAAAATATGGGAAGGCAAAGAAAAATATTTATCTCCTTCTTTACAATTAGTTCTCCAAGATAAATCAACTGCCGAAATTGATGATTATGACATTCAGTTGTTAACACAATTAGCACTAGGAATCCCTCAAGAAAATATGGAGGCAAAATTCAAACAATTAGGTATTTCCCCTAATAGCAAAAGTACCATCGAAAAACGTATTGCCAAGCTTAAAGATTATTTTCAAGCTAACAACACCATTCACTTAGTGGCTATCGCAAAGGATATGGGCATAGTTTAAAATTTTTACCAAGTCTATAGTCAAGTCTGTAATTCATTTTACAGACTTTTTTATGCTTTACGGTTTCCCGTAAGGAATTGGTTTTTATTGAAAGTAAGTTTGGGTGTTATTAATTATTAAAGTTATAAATATGGGATACAAAGCATTGGTAACATTAGATTTACCTAACGTTACAACAGAGCAAAGAAAAAATTTCTATGAAGTTTTAATTAAGGAAGGATGGAACAAAATTAATGATTTGGATACTGCTTGGAAAGTTATTTTTCAAGATGGAGGCACAAGAAATGGAGCAATAACCATAATTGTCAGTCACATTAAAAAAGCAAAAGAAATAAGTAAGGCTTCAAGAGTTAATTATGCACTTCAAATTGATTTGAATGATTTAGTAATAGATAAAATAGTATAAATGGAATATAAAGTAGTACCATTTGTAGCCTCTTTAGACCCTAAAAAGGAACTTCAGGAAACGTAGCAAACCAATTAGAAAATCTAATTAATGATTTTTCTAGTCAAGGTTGGAAGTATGTTCGTTTAGAAAGTGTCACCACATTTGTAAACCCAGAAACTGGTTGTTTTGGATTAGGAGCGAAACCTGGTTACATAACAACTAGACAAATGATAGTATTTGAAAGGTAGTATGAAGTACTTAATTCTTTTAATCATCCGTGTGTATTGGATTACTAAACCAAAGCATAGTAAACCTAAATGTATCTTCAAAAAATCTTGTTCAAAGTATGTGTATGAAGAAACTTTTAGGCACGGATTTTTAAAAGGATTGAAGGCATTCTATTTCAGATACAAAAATTGCCGAAATGGATTTGAAGTTTTTAAAAATCCAATCACAAATAATATTCAAATGCTACTTCCTTCTGGAAATCTAATTGAAGAAAAGAAATAGCTAATAGATTAATAATCAATTTGAAAATAAACAAGATGAAAAGTTATTATGTAAATAAAAACGCGCAAGCTAATGGTGATCATGAAGTACATGAATCTGGTTATTTATTTCTGCCAAGTGTTGAAAATAGAATTTATATCGGAGAATTCAACAACTGTCAGAAAGCTGTCAAAGAAGCTAAAAAACACTACACTAAAGTTAACGGATGCTACTATTGCAGCAATCCTTGTAATACTAAATAAGATTAGCTATGGAACTTCAAACACAACTCAAACAACTTTCTGAGAAAATAAACCAACTCAAGGACAAAATCGAAACCGAAGAATCTACAAAACACGCTTTTGTGCTTCCTTTTATTAACATATTAGGTTACGATACTTTTAATCCAACTGAAGTGGTGCCAGAATTCACTGCAGACATTGGTATTAAAAAGGAGAAAAAGTAGATTATGCAATCATTCAAGATTCTGAACCTATAATGATAATTGAGTGTAAAAATTGGAAAGAAAATCTTTCTGTACACGGTTCTCAATTATTTAGATATTTTCACGTAAGTAAAACTCGTTTTGCACTATTAACTAATGGAATTCAATATCAGTTTTTTACCGATTTGGACGAAAAAAACAAAATGGATGAAAAGCCATTTTTTGAATTTGATATTTCTAATTTAAAAGACAGTGCCATAAATGAAATAGCTAAATTCCATAAATCTAATTTTGATGTCAACAAAATCCTTGACAATGCAAGTACATTAAAATTTATCAAGGAAATTAGAAAACAAATAGATGTAGAAATTGGCAATCCTACTCCCGAATTTGTTCGCCTTTTCGCCTCAAGAGTTTATAATGGCAGACTAACCGAAAAAGTGATGGAAGAATTTACGGAATTAGTACAAAAAGCCTTTGGACAATTAATTGGAGAAAAAATAAATGAAAGGTTGCATTTTGCTCTTAATAAAGAAGTTATTATCCAAGAAAAAGATCAAATAGAAGAAGTTGAGAAAAATAAAATATATACTTCTGAAGAAGAACTTGATGCCTATCGTATAGTAGTAGCTATTTTAAGAAGAAAATTGCCTACACATCGAATAGTTTATAGAGACACTCAATCTTATTTTGGAATCTTATTGGATGATAATAATCGTAAGCCTCTATGTCGTTTACATCTTAATGGAAATAAGAAGTATATAGGACTGTTTAATAGTGATAAAAATGAAAATAGAAAACCTATAACATCTATTGATGATATTTACAATTTTGAGATGGAGTTATTGGATACTGTTAGTTTGTACGAAATGGTCGAAATTTGAAACTCATAAAAGTCTCATGTAGAAAATTTTATACCCACTAAAATTTTGAAAAACTTGAAAGGGATAACGTATTATAGTGCCTTTACTTTAAGAGGAATATGAATCAAATTTATCTACTTTAAGGTGATTTTGTAATAAATAGTGATAGTTTTTAAATATTAGATGTTTATAAGGAAATATGTAATTGGAGTTTATCTACTTATGAAGTGTATAGTGTTAGTGATGAACAATTAGATAATTTTGTTACTTCTTCATACACGCTACTTACTAAAATAAAAGAAACTATTTTCTTATTTCTTGTTGATGTTACGGTTTTCCGTAAGGAAACATTTTTTAGTCATAGTAATTTTATAAGAAAAAAACTATGGTTAAAAAGATACTAATCTTTTATGTTTCTATAATACTTTATAATTGTAAAGGACAGGTAGAAAAAGAAGTAAATAAAGAAGGAGTAAAAAGAATTTTGTTGCGGTTAGTCAAAAGATTAACCCTGAAGATATTAAAACTATTTCAGTAGAAGAAGCAAAAACTTTTTATAAAGCGACAGAGTGTAAATATGAGTATAGAACAGGAAAATATAATGAATATAAATATAATTATAATGTAAAAGGATATGATAAAGAAGGTAATCAAGTTACAGGTAATATTGATATAGAAGGGAAGTATGGAGCAGGTATAATTATGACTGTTAAAAAAGAGGAGATTAACATTCAAGTAGAGTGGATTGGTTATGGGAAACTTCAAGCTGTAGATGATAAAGGTAATGAATATGAGTTAGAAGTAGAATGACTTCTGTTTTATCCTTATAACATATTGATTATTTATAAACTAGTAAAATCTTATAAAAAATAATCCAAATCTAAAAAAATGAAAAGAGTCATTTATGTAAGTATTTTTGTTTTACTAACTGGATTTAGTAAAAAGAAACAAATGTTTTTATTTGCGGAAGTAAAGGGGCAAAAAAATATCACTATGGAGAAGATTGCAGAGGTCTTAATGCTTGTAAACATGAGATTATAAAAATTTCTTTAAGAGAAGCAAACGAATATGGTTTAACCTTATGTGGTTGGGAAGATTAGAAATTTTTTAGGGTAGTGTCTATTTTCCTACTTACATAGTTTATGTTATAGTGGCTTTATGATATAATTCTTTGTTTTAATTTAATGTTAATTGTAAAATAGTATAAATTTTATTTTTTTTCATTTTTATTGTGAATTTTTCAGAAAACATCGATGTCTTTTGAATGGTTTTAAAATTTAAATAAATAAGGATTTAAATGTAAGTTAAGCTTCTGTAAATCTGTTTTTTATGAAATTTCTTGTTGTAATTTTGTCTTGTAAACAAATAGAAAAAAGAAATCATGAAAAAATTAATTAATCTATTAGTCGTTATTTCAGCTTTATTAAGTTCTGAATTAGTAATCGCAAAAGTTTTTAAAGTAGATGAAGATCTACCAAAAGCAACAAAAGTTATAACAGAAGTGACAAAAAATGCGTTAAAAGATATTGAAATAGAAAAAGAAAGTGTTGCTTATGTGTTGTTTACGATCAATTCTGATAATGAATTAGTTGTGTTAGATGTTAAAAATTCTGATAAAAATGTACGTCAAATAATAAAATCTGCATTGAATTTTAAATCTTTAGAAGAAGCTAGTTTAGTAGCAGGGAAAACCTATGGTGTAATTGTTAGATTAAAACAATAGAGATCAATTGTTTTTAAAAGGCTATTCGGAAAGGGTAAAACGTAGAACTATGTCTAAATAGGTTGAAAAAGCAGTGCTCTTGGTAACTCTATTTGATCTATTGAAAGTAATTTTTTTAAGGCAGTATAACACAAACTGTGTAAGTTAAAAAGTTATTCTGAAAAATTAGCTCGCTTAAAAGAGCTAAAATTTTTCGGAAATAACTTTTTAACGTTTTATATATTTACATAGTTATGATAGACAAAGAAGACTTATTAAACAACAAGGATTTTTTTAAATCCTTTAAAAATGGAGAAGATTTATCTTCCTTTTTTAAGCAAATGCATAAACGAGCAGTAGAACACATGCTCAATGCCGAACTAGATGCTCACTTAGATACCGAAAAACATCAAAAAACCTCTGACGGCAATTATCGTAATGGTCATGGAACCAAGAAGATTAAGACTTCCTTTGGAGAAGATCAAATTAAAGTCCCAAGAGATAGAGAAGGTAGTTTTGAACCTGTTTTAGTCCCTAAAAGACATAATATTATTGATGGTTTAGAGAATGTTATCATTTCATTTTATGCTAAAGGAATGAGTGTTAGTGATATTGAAGAGCAAATCAAAGAAATGTATAATTTTGACATTTCAACTTCTACCATTTCAAGAATTACTAATGCAGTAGCAAGTGAGATAGTAACCTGGCAAAACAGACCATTAGATGAAGTTTACTTAATTGTTTGGATGGATGGAATTGTTTTCAAAGTTCGTGAAAACTCAAAAGTAATCAATAAAACTATCTATTTAGCAGTAGGACTTAATCATGAAGGACGAAAAGAAGTTCTTGGTATGTGGTTAGGTAAGAATGAAAGTTCAAGCTTCTGGATGAGTGTTTTAACCGATTTAAAAGCCCGCGGAGTGGAAGATATTTTAATAACGGCTACCGATAATTTAAACGGATTTACTCAAACCATACGTTCTGTTTTTCCTGAATCACAAACACAGATTTGTGTGGTTCACCAAATAAGAAATGCTTGTAGATATGTCGTATGGAAAGATAAAAAGCAATTTACAACCGACATGAAACTAGTCTATACAGCACCAACAAAACAAGCCGCCGAGTTAGCTCTAGAAGATTTTGCTCAAAAATGGGAATCTAAATATGGATATGCTATCAAATCTTGGAGGGAAAATTGGGACGAATTAACCATCTTTTTTGACTTCCCGTTAGAAATCCGCAAAATTATTTATACCACAAATTTAATTGAAAATCTTAATGGGAAAATTCGCAAGTACACCAAAAACAAAATGTCGTTTCCAACAGATGAGGCGGTAATAAAATCGGTTTACCTTGCCTTAAAAGAAGCAACTAAAAAATGGTCGATGCCAATACAAAATTGGGGTATTGTTTTAAACCAATTTAATCTTATATTTGAAAAAAGGCTCAGATTATAAAATCCAAGCCTAAACTTTTTAACTTACACACTTTGTAGGATAGTGTCTTTTTAAAGGAATTATTATAATAGAGTTATACAAGTACAGTTTTCTTATGTTTTTCGAATAGCCTCTTTTAATATTACTTAATATTTATATACAATAGCATTGATATGCATTCCAGCACCAACGGAAGCAAAAATAATAATATCTCCTTTGTTGATTTCTTGGTTTTGGATCTGTCCTTTAATAATTAAATCAAATAAAGTAGGAACAGTTGCTACACTTGAATTACCTAATTTGTGAATACTCATTGGCATAATGCCTTCTGGAGGTGTTTGTTTATATTGTTTGTAAAAACGTTGAATAATAGCTTCATCCATTTTTTCATTCGCTTGATGAATTAAGATTTTTTTACTTCATTTATATCAATGCCACTTTTGTATAAACATTCTTTCATTGCTTTTGGGACATTGTTTAAAGCGAACTCATAAATTTTTCGCCCTTGCATTTTAATGTAGCGTACATTTGGGTCGTGTTCTTTGTTAAAAGAATTTCCAAAATATAAATAATAGGCTTCATCATAAGTATAACTCGCTGACTCATGTGCTAAAATTCCGCCTTCTTCTTCTGAAAGTTCTATTACAGTTGCGCCGGCTCCATCTGAATAAATCATACTGTCACGGTCGTGTAGATCTACTACTCGTGATAAAGTTTCAGCACCTATTACTAAACATTTTTTAGCCATTCCTGCCTGAATAAAGGCTTTTGCTTGAATAACACCTTCAATCCATCCAGGACAGCCAAAAAGCATGTCATAGGCTACACATTTAGGATTTTTAATGCGTAAGTCATGTTTTACACGTGTAGCTAAACTCGGTAAAATATCTGTTTGTATAGCTGCATGCTTTACATTTCCAAAATTGTGAGCAAAAATGATATAATCTAAAGTTTCAGGGTCAATTCCTGCATCTTCAATAGCGTGTTTAGCAGCTATAGTTCCAATATCAGAAGTTAGTAGATGATTCGTTACATATCTGCGTTCTTCAATTCCTGTAATGTCATGAAATTTTTCAGTAATGGTTTCATTAGGTAAGGGAAAGGGGCTGCCATCATCATTTAAAAAAACGTGTTTAGCAAAATCTAAATTAGTTACTATTTCGGTTGGGATATAACTTCCTGAACCCGTAATTCTTATATTCATGTTTTGGGGTTTAAAAGAAACTAATTTAGTTAAACTAATGACTGGTTTTGTGAAAATTTTTCAAAGAGTATGATTTTTATGAAATTCATATTAAAACTCTTTTTTAATTTCTATATATCTGTTTAAAATACTTTTTTTTGCATTCTAGCTAAAAAAACAACCTTCTCAAAAGAGAAGGTTGTTTTTAAATTATAAAATATTTTGTTTTAGTTTTCAATATACGCTTCAATTGGAGCACAAGAACAAACTAAATTTCTATCGCCATATGCATCGTCTATACGACGAACAGAAGGCCAGAATTTATTTTCTATAATATATTCCAACGGATAAGCAGCTTTTTCTCTTGAGTACGGTAAATCCCAAGAATCTGCTGTTAACATAGCTAAAGTATGTGGTGCATTTTTTAATGGATTGTTAGTATTGTCTGCTGTGGCTTCTGCAATTTCTTTACGGATAGAAATCATCGCATCACAAAAACGATCTAATTCCGCTAAATCTTCTGACTCGGTTGGTTCCACCATTAATGTACCAGCTACAGGGAAAGATACAGTAGGAGCATGGAAGCCATAGTCCATTAAACGTTTAGCAATATCACCTACTTCAATTCCATTTTGTTTAAATTCACGACAATCTAGAATCATTTCGTGAGCAGCACGTCCCATTTCTCCAGAGTATAAAACGGGGTAATGTTCTTCTAAACGAGCTTTCATGTAATTTGCGTTTAGAATAGCATGTTGTGTAGAAGCTTTCAAGCCTTCTGCTCCTAACATAGTTATATATCCGTATGAAATTAAACATACTAAAGCAGATCCGTATGGTGCAGCCGAAATTGCTGTTATAGCATTTTTACCTCCAGTTGCTACAATAGGGTTAGTAGGTAAAAAGTCAACTAATTTTTCGTTTACACAAATTGGTCCTACACCAGGTCCACCGCCACCATGAGGAATAGCAAAGGTTTTGTGTAAGTTTAAGTGACAAACGTCAGCACCAATTGTAGCAGGGTTTGTTAAGCCAACTTGTGCATTCATATTAGCACCATCCATATATACCAATCCGCCATTTTCGTGGATTAAGTTAGTGATCTCAATAATTGAAGATTCATACACACCGTGAGTAGATGGATAAGTAACCATTAAACAAGATAAGTTGTCTTTATGTTCAATAGCTCTTGCTTTTAAATCTTCAACGTCTATATTTCCTTCTGGTGTCGTTTTAGTAACAATAATTTTCATTCCTGCCATTGCTGCAGAAGCAGGATTGGTTCCGTGAGCAGATGATGGAATCAAACATACATTACGGTGACCTTCGCCACAAGAAATGTGGTAAGCACGAATAGCCATTAAACCTGCATATTCACCTTGAGCACCTGAGTTTGGTTGTAAAGATGTACCTTTGAAACCCGTAACTACATTCAATTGCTCTTCTAATTTCTTTAACATAGTTAAATAACCTTGTACTTGTTCGGTTGGAGCAAATGGGTGGATGTTATTCCAGTTTGGTAATGAAAGAGGTAACATCTCAGCCGCAGCATTTAATTTCATGGTACAAGAGCCTAAAGAAATCATAGAGTGATTTAGTGATAAATCTTTACGCTCTAATTTTTTGATATAACGCATCAACTGACTTTCTGAATGATGGTTGTTGAAAACATCGTGTTGTAAGAAAGTAGAGATTCTGATTAAGTTAGATGGGATATGGTTTTCAGTAGCTAATTCTGAAACGTGAATAGCGGATTTACCTGTTGCTTCAGCAAAGATTGAAAGAATAATATTGATGTCTGCAATAGAAGTAGTTTCGTTAAATGAAATTGAAACACAACTTTCATTTGGATAGAAGAAGTTAAATTCATTCTTCTCTGCAATTTCTCTTACTTTGTTTGCATCTGCTTTTACTAAAAGTGTATCAAAGAAAGAAGAGTTTACTTGATTAATGCCTAATGAAGCTAAGGCTTTTGAAGTAGTCACCGCGCTTGCGTGAACTTTGTCAGCAATGTATTGTAATCCTTTTGGTCCATGATATACAGCATACATACCTGCCATAACTGCTAATAAAACTTGAGCTGTACAAATATTTGAAGTTGCTTTTTCACGTTTAATATGTTGCTCACGTGTACCTAATGCCATACGTAAAGCGCGGTTTCCGTTTACATCAACGGAAACACCGATGATTCTTCCTGGCATTGAACGTTTGTATTCTTCTTTAGTGGCAAAGAAACCGGCGTGAGGGCCTCCAAATCCCATTGGGATTCCAAAACGTTGGGTAGTTCCTACCACAACAGCAGCACCTAACTCACCTGGAGATGTTAGTTTAGCTAATGATAAAATATCAGCAGCAACCGCTACTTTAATTTCGTTTTCAGCAGCTTTTGCTATAAAACTTCCATAGTCATATACTTGACCGTATTTTCCTGGGTATTGTAAAATTGCTCCAAAGAAATCCGATGAAAAGTCAAAAGTTTCGTGATTACCTACTACTAATTCAATATTTAAAGGAGTAGCTCGGGTTATTAAAATAGATAAAGTTTGAGGTAAAATTTCTTCTGAAACGAAGAATTTGTTAGTGTTTTTTTCTTTTGATCACGTGTTCTAACATCAAAAAGAAGTGTCATTGCTTCAGCTGCAGCAGTTCCTTCATCTAATAAAGAAGCATTTGCAATTTCCATCCCTGTTAATTCAATAATAGTAGTTTGGAAATTTAATAAAGCTTCTAAACGACCTTGTGCTATTTCAGCTTGATAAGGAGTATAAGCAGTGTACCATCCTGGGTTTTCAAAAATATTTCTTTGTATTACTGGTGGAACAATTGCTGGATGATAGCCCATTCCAATATATGATTTGAAAACTTTGTTTTTAGCTCCTAATTGAGTAATATGAGTTAAATATTCATATTCAGTCATTGGAGCGTCTAATTTAATGTCTTCTTTTAAACGAATTCCATCTGGAAAAGTTTCGTACAATAATTGGTCAATGTCGTTTACACCAATTGTTTTAAACATGTGTTGAAGGTCTTCTTGTCTTGGACCTATGTGTCTTAAAGCAAATGCATCTGTTCTCATTCAATCAAAAAATAATGTGTTGTTTTGAGTGCTTCAAAATTACTATTATTTAACAATATTTGTAGGTGTTTAACGAAATTAATTTTTCTGTTATATTTATACATTAAATCTTCTACATTTACGTTACTTAATCTAAAAAATAAACAATTTAAAAAAATATGAAATTATCTAGGTTTCTTGTCTTATTCTATGTACTTCTATTTCAGTTTTCCTGTTCTAAAAAAGCATCTGATTTTAATTCTAATTTTGGATTATTTAGAGCGTATATTTCAGCTTTTACATCAGGATTTGTTTCTGTTAAGTCTGATATTCGAGTTCAATTAGCTTTTAATAACCCCGCTTGGAAAGTAAACCAAGAATTAGATAGTGATTTGTTTGATATTTCACCCAGCGTAAGTGGGAAAGTAATAGCACTTTCGTCTAATACAGTAGCTTTTGTTCCTAAAGAAAAACTAGATCAAAATACTTTATATCAAGTAAGTTTAAATTTAGGAAAAATAAAAGAAGTCCCAAAAGAATTAGAAGAGTTTAAATTTTCTTTAAAAACAATTAAACAAGATTTTGTCGTGAAAACAGATGAATTACAATCATCTGATAAAGAAATGTATTATTTACTAGGAACAGTTAAAACCGCAGATGTAGCTGATTTTAATGATGTTGAAGATTTATTGGAGTGTGCTCAAGATGGAGATGATTTAGATATAGTTTTTGATAAAGAAGAGAGTACTAATACTGAATTTAAGTATCGTGTAGAAGGTATCAAGCGTTTTGATCAGGCAAGTGAAATAGTGTTAGAATGGGATGGAGATGAAATTGATGCCGAAAATGCCGGAAAAACAAAATTATCTATACCTGCAAAGAATGACTTTAAAGTAATGACTATTAAGATAGGTGATGAAAATAATCAATCTTTGTTAATTAATTTTTCAGATCCTTTAAAAAAAGATCAAGACTTTAGTGGCTTGGTAAATATTCAAAATACAAATGGGGTAAAATATGCAACAATAGGAAATGTTCTAAAGGTATTTTTTAATAATTATAAACCTGAAAAAGAAAAAGTAATTGTAGCAGAGCCTGTTAAAGAATCAGTTATAGAAGTAGAACAAAATGTAGATACTACAGCTACTTCTATTGATTCAGCTGTAGCTGCTGTTCAAGAAGAAGTAGAAGATTCGGCAACCACCGTTTCCTCTTCAGAAGAAAATCAAGAATCATATATTGAAGAAGAATCTGAATCAGAGACAGAAGAAATTCAAACAACAGAGTTAAATGGATCTAGATTAGTTGAAATTTTTCAAGGTATTAAAAATATTTATGGAGATGAATTAAAGAAAAGTTATTCTAAAACAATAGACTTTGAATCTATAAAGCCAGCTATAAAATTAATTAAAAATGGGACAATCTTACCAAGTTCTAGCAATTTACAAATAAACTTTGAAGCTGCAAATTTGAAAAAAGTAGATGTTAAAATTTATAAGATATATGAAAGTAATATCTTACAGTTTTTACAAGATAATGAATTAAATGGTAATAGAAATTTACGAAAAGTTAGTCAACCAATAGCCAAAACAACACTTGAGTTAAAACAAAATGAACTCTTAGATTATACGAAATGGAATACTTATGCTCTTGATTTATCAAAAATTATAGAATCAGAACCAGGATGTATCTATAGAGTAGAGTTTTCATTTAAGAAAGCTCACGCTTTATACAAATGTTCTGGAGATAATGAAGAAATAGTAGAGGAAGAAGAAATAGATGAAGATGATGTAAATTACAGTGGGGAAGATTATGATTATTATTACGAAGAAGATTATGAATGGTTACAAAGTCAAGATCCTTGTACAGATTATTATTATAACAATACAAAAGTTTCAACGAATATTTTAGCTACTGATTTAGGTGTTATCGCTAAAAGAGGGAATAATAAAAGTGTAACCATAGCAGTAAGTAATCTTGTATCAACAGAGCCTGTAAGTGGTGCAACAGTAGATTTATACAGCTATCAGCAACAAAAAATAGCTACAACAACTACGGATGGTGATGGAATTGCAAAATTTGACTTAAAGAAATTTGCTTATTTTGCCATAGTAAAACAAGATAAAAATACTACTTATGTAAAACTTGATGACGAGTTGTCTTTATCTTTGAGTAATTTTGATGTTGCAGGAGAAACATTACAAAAAGGATTAAAAGGATATATTTACGGAGAAAGAGGTGTATGGCGTCCTGGAGACTCTATTCATTTGTCATTTGTTTTTAATGACAACGCTAATAAAATTCCTGTAAATCATCCAATTAAATTTAGGTTTAATGATCCAACAGGCAAAACCGTTTATCAATATATTCATAAAACAAATGAAGACAATCATTATCGTTTTGATTTAGCAACTAGTGCTTCTGCTCCAACAGGAAATTGGGAAGCCATGATAAGCATAGGAGGCGCTAATTTTTATAAAAGCGTAAAAATTGAAACAATAAAACCTAATCGATTAAAAATTAAAAATAGCTTTAATAAAGGTATTCTTTCTGCTTCAATAAAAAATAAAAATACCATAAAAGTAACTTGGATGCATGGTGCTGTTGCTAAAGATTTAAAAGCAGAAGTCCAAGCAAAATTCTCTCAACAAGTGACTACTTTTAGTGGTTATTCAAACTATGTTTTTGATGATCCTACAAGAACTTTTTCAACAGAAGAAATAAATATTTTTTCAGGAAAGATTAATCAACAAGGTCTTGCAAGTTTCTCAATAGATCCTACTCTACAAGGTCAAGCACCAGGAATGCTAAATGCCGCTTTCATTACTAAAGTATATGAAAATGGAGGTGATGTAAGCACAGATGTAAGTAGCGTGAAGTATTCTCCTTATCCAACTTATGTAGGTATTAAAGTTCCTGAACCTAATAAATATGGATTATTAGAAACAGGTAAAAATAATCGCTACGAATTTATTACCCTAAACGAAAATGGCCAACCTAAACCTATTAGAGGATTACAAGTTAGGGTATATAAAATAGACTCTAGATGGTGGTGGGATGAATCTTCTGATAATTTGTCTAACTATAGTACTAGTACTTCCACTACAGCTTACAAATCATATGTAATTAATACAGATGCATCAGGACGTGGTGAGGTGATTTTTTCAGTTCCAGAAAATGATTGGGGGCGTTATTTAGTGAGAGCCATTGATCCTAATGATGGACATGCTACAGGGAATACCGTATTTTTAGATTATCCTTATTGGTCGGAACGTTCGAAAAATTCCGATGGAAAAGAAGCAACTATGCTCCGTTTTTCAACAAATAAAAAGGAATATAATGTAGGTGAAACAGCTAAAATATTCTTTCCTTCAAGTGAAGGCGGTCGTGCTCTAATTTCTATTGAAAATGGTTCAAGAGTAGTAAAAACTTTTTGGGAAAAAAACTTCAGGAGGCGAAACACAGGTGGATTTAGATATAACACCGGATATGGCTCCAAATGTATATATCAATATTACCATGCTGCGGCCACACGCTTCAACTAAAAATGATGCACCTATTCGTATGTATGGTTTAGTACCTATTAGTGTAGTGGATAAAGAAACTGTGTTGAAACCAAAAATTACAATGCCTGATGTAATTAAACCAGAAAGTACAGTAAATGTTAAAGTAAGTGAAGAAAAGGGGTTGCCTATGACGTATACCATTGCCGTTGTAGATGAAGGTTTGTTAGACTTAACTCGTTTTAAAACTCCTAATGCTTGGGATAGTTTTTATGCTCGCGAAGCTTTAGGTGTTCGTACTTGGGATATTTATGATAATGTTATTGGAGCCTACGGTGGTCGAGTGAATCAAATTTTTAGTATAGGAGGTGATGCCGAAAAAGGTGGTGCTAATGCGAAAAAAGCAAATCGCTTTAAACCTGTTGTAATGTATTTTGGTCCCTATAAAATAGGGGGCGGTGATTCTAAAACTCACCAAATTAAATTACCAAAATATATAGGTTCTGTAAAAACGATGGTCGTTGCAGCAAATGCCGAAAAAGGTGCTTATGGAATGGCCGAAAAAGTTACAGCTGTTAAAAGTCCTTTGATGGTTCTAGCATCTTTGCCAAGAAAAATTTCTCCATCAGAAAAAGTGACGCTGCCGGTTACTGTTTTTGCTACCGAAAAAAATATTAAAAATGTAACTGTTCATGTAAAGACAAATAATTCTGTTAAAATAATTAGTAGTGCTACTCAAAAATTAAGTTTCACTTCTCCTGATGAAAAAATGGCCTATTTCGATTTAAGCGTTGGAAATACTACAGGGATAGGTAAAATAGAAGTTATTGCAACTTCAGGTAACCAAAAATCAGTGTATGAGGTTGAGGTGGATGTAATGAATCCTAATCCTGTCACTACTTTAACTTCAGATGCGGTTTTAGGAGCGAATAGTCAAAAAGTGCTTTCTTGGAAATCTTTTGGAGTAGTAGGAAGTAATAAAGCTGTTATAGAAATTTCATCTATTCCAACAGTTGATTTTGGAAGACGTTTAGATTATCTTATCCAATATCCTCATGGTTGTGTTGAGCAAACAACTTCTTCTGTATTTCCTCAATTATATTTAACAGAGGTAATTGACTTAGATCCAATAAGAAAACAATCTATTCAAAAAAATGTAACCAAAGGAATTGCTAAATTATCAAGTTTCCAACTTGCAAATGGTGGAGTCGCTTACTGGGAAGGAGGAAACACTCCTGATGACTGGGGAACAAGTTATGCAGGACATTTTATGATTGAGGCCGAGAAAAAAGGTTATGCTTTACCAGTAAACTTTAAATCTAAGTGGATTGCATACCAACAAAAAATTGCGAAACAATGGAGAATGGAAAATGATTATAATACTGATCTTAATCAATCGTATCGCTTATACACATTGGCATTAGCCGATGCTCCTGATTTAGCCTCTATGAATCGTTTACGTGAAACAAAGGGAATTTCTAATGAAACAAAACTTCGTTTAGCGGCTACTTATGCCCTTGTCAAACAGTCTAGTGCGGCAAATGAATTAGTATTGCGAAGTAATATTGACGATACAAAATCTAGTTATTACTATAGTTATGGTTCTTCTGATAGAAATAGAGCGATGACTCTAGAAACCTTAATTTTGTTGAATCAAAAACAAAAAGCATTTAAAACAGCAGTAACTTTAGCTAGAAATCTTTCGTCTAATACTTGGATGAGTACTCAAACCACTGCCTATGCTTTATGTGCCATGGCGAAGTTTGCCAAATTCAATGGAGGTAAAGGAATTAATGTGCAAGTAACAAACACTGGAAAAACAGTAGCTATAAACTCCACAAAACCTATTGCACAAAGAACCATTTTAACGGAAGCAGGAATAGGTAAAGTAAGTATTAAAAATACTAAAAATAATACCTTATTCATCAGAATTATTACAAGCGAAATTTTACCTGTAGGTCAAGAAAAAGTAGCTTCTAATAATGTTACAGCGTCTGTAGTATTTAAAGATAGAAAAGGAAAGGTAGTTAATGTGTCTAAAATCGCTCAAGGTACCGAACTAATTGCCGAAGTAGTTCTTAGAAACAAACGCACTGAATATGTTCCAAATATTGCACTTACGCAAATATTGCCTTCTGGTTTTGAAATTGTGAATACCCGTTATACCGACTTTGGTAATGCCACAGAAAATGTTGTAGATAATATTGATATCCGTGATGATAGAGCCAATTATTATTTTGGATTAAAATCTGGAGAAACAAGAGTGTTCAAAATGCTGATTAATGCGTCTTATCTTGGGAATTATTATCTTCCAGGTGTGCAATGCGAAGCTATGTATGATAATACTTTCATAGCTCGTACCAAAGGGCAGTGGGTTCAGATTGTGAAGTAAAGGTTTCTAAATATAATATGTTTCCAAATCTAAAAGACCTGACAGGTTTTAAAAACCTGTCGGGTTTAAAAATAAAATCTTGGATAATTAACAACAAAAAGAAATCCATCATAGGATTTGTACTTCTTGTTGTTTACTATTTTTCCTTACCACGAACACTATTCTCAGAACCTTATTCAACGGTTATAGAAAGTAGTACAAGTGAATTATTAGGAGCAAAAATTGCAACCGATGGACAATGGCGATTTCCTGAACAAGATACTATTCCAGAAAAATTCAAGCAATGTGTAGTCTATTTTGAAGACGAACACTTTTACCATCATTTTGGGTTTAATCCTGTAGCAATGGTCAAGGCTGTTAAACAAAATAGAACTGCGGGTAAAGTTGTTCGCGGAGGAAGTACAATTACTCAACAAGTTATTCGGCTAGCAAGGAAAAATAAGAAACGTACGTATTTTGAAAAAATAATTGAAATAATTTTAGCTACTCGATTAGAATTTAGATATTCTAAAGAACGTATTCTTGAATTGTATGCAGCACACGCTCCTTTTGGAGGAAATGTAGTAGGCCTCGAAATGGCTTCTTGGCGCTATTTTGGGGTACAACCTCACCAATTATCTTGGGCAGAAAGTGCTACACTTGCGGTATTGCCTAACTCTCCAAGATTGATTTATCCAGGAAAGAATCAGCAACAATTATTAATGAAACGTAATCGTTTGCTAAAAAAGTTGCTTGATAATAAAGTTATTGATAAAATGACTTTCGATCTTTCTTTGACTGAGCCTTTGCCTCAAAAACCATACAATTTACCTCAAATAGCTCCGCATTTATTGCAAAAAATAGCCAAAGAAAATCCTGAGCAAAAAATTGTAACAACCATAGATATTTCTCTTCAAAACCGAGTAAACCAAATTGTAAGTCAATATTACAGTCAGTATAATCAAAATGAAGTTCATAATATGGCTGTAATCGTTTTGGATGTAAAAAATAGAAATGTGCTAAGTTATGTGGGGAATACACCCACAGATGTAAATCATGATAAAGATGTAGATATTATTACCGCCCCTCGTAGTACAGGTAGTGTGTTGAAACCATTACTTTTTGCATCGATGCTTGACGAAGGGGAGATACTACCAAACACCTTAGTGGCTGATATACCAACTCAAATTTCTGGTTATATGCCGCAAAATTTTAATTTAACGTTTGATGGAGCAGTCCCAGCGCAACGCGCTTTGTCAAGATCCTTAAATATTCCTGCCGTTTTAATGCTCCAAGATCACGGAGTCCATAAATTTTATGAAACTTTAAAACAATATCACCTTAAAAACATCAATAAACATCCAGATCATTATGGTTTGTCATTAATTTTAGGTGGAGCCGAAAGTAACTTGTGGGATTTGAGTAGAACGTATGCCAATCTTACATCAACTTTAAATTTTTATCAAAGCAACAAAAAATATCGAACTTCAGAATTTTGTGAAATCAATTATAAAAAAGATTTTGTACAAGATTTTGGAAATGATCAAGACGAAAAAAATATAGTAGGGGCAGGAGCTATCTATTTAACTTATCAAGCGATGAAAGAAGTAAACCGTCCAGCAGAAGATGAAGCTTGGCGTTTTTATGATTCTTCTCTCCAAATTGCTTGGAAAACGGGAACAAGCTTTGGGAACCGAGATGCGTGGGCTATAGGGACAAACCGTGATTATGTGGTAGGCATTTGGGTAGGAAATGCTTCAGGGGAAGGTAGACCACAACTAACAGGTATTGATAGTGCGGCACCTGTTTTGTTTGATGTTTTTAATTTGTTGCCTAGAAAAAAATGGTTTTCTCAACCACAAGATTTAGTTTCGGTAGATTGTTGCGTTCTAAGCGGATATTTGGCTAAGGATGATTGTCCAAAAGTAAAACAACTCATTCCTAAAAGCGGAATGAAAACCAAAGTGTGTCCATATCATAAAATCATACATTTGGATAAAACTGGGCAATATCGTGTGAATAGCACTTGTGAAGAGGTCGATAATATTGTTACCCAGTCATGGTTTGTGTTGCCTCCTGTGATGGAATGGTATTATAAAGGGTTTCACATTGATTATAAATCACTACCACCTTTTCGTTCCGATTGTCAAGGAGCAAATGTAAGTTCTATGGGGTTTATTTATCCAAAAGCAAATAGCAAAATATACCTCACTAAAAATTTTGAAGGCAAAATCCAACCAGTGATTTTTAAAGTAGCACATTCTAATCGAGAATCAAAAATATATTGGTACATTGATAACGAATTTAAAGGTACAACTGAAACCTTTCATGAAATGCCAATTATAACCTCTACTGGAAAGCATTTAGTAACCGTTGTAGATGAAAAAGGAACTGAATTAAAACAGTACGTGATTATTGAAAATGAATAGATTGCTCCATAAGTTTTTGATTTTTATCTCATCGGAAGTATTCATGTGGCTTTTGCAGTTTTTGCTTTTGTCCAAATCACTGCTGAGGAATTCCAACTTCAAATAGATAAAAACATAAGTTGGTTTGCTTTTTTTGGGACAATTGTTGGTTACAATTTTATCAAATATGATGAATTAGCTAGAGTCAAAAAAGTGGTTTGGCATACTCAGCTGAGGTTAGTTGTTTTGCTAAGTTTTGTGTCAGCTATTGTTTGTGGGTATTATTTTTTTCAACTGAACAGATTAACACAACTGACAGCAGTAGTGTCGTTGTTGCTCACAGGGTTTTATGCCCTGCCCATAGTGCCTAAAAAGACCAACTTTAGAAACTGGAGTGGAGTCAAAATTTATCTAGTAGCATTAAGTTGGGCAATTGTAACGGTGTTATTGCCTGTTTTTTATTCAGAAACGTTGATTGGAGAATCGATATGGATATATTTCCTGCAACGATTTCTGATTGTATTTGTACTAATGCTTATTTTTGAAATAGTCGATTTATCTAAAGATGCTTTAAGTTTACAAACCATTCCGCAACAAATAGGAGTGAAGAAAACAAAATGGTTGGGGTATGTTTTGTTGGTGATAGTTATAGGTTTAGAAATGAATTTTAATTTTAAATTTCAAATTTCGAATGTATTAATTGCTATGGCTTTGTTTTTTGCCACTCCCAATAGTTTGAAATATTATACGTCGTTTTGGGTAGAAGCGATACCGATTGTTTGGTGGGTGTTTAATCTTTTTGAATTAGAAACTATTTTTAGAATTTTCGAAGATGAAAGTTAGAAATTATTTTGATGTTGCCCATTATTTAGGTATTTATCAGATACGTTTAAGAATGTTAGAAGAAGGGGTTACAAAACCAACGCCCGAAGGAGAAATAATTATAAGAACAATTGTTGAAAAACTTTCGAAGATGCCGTTGGATGAAAAAATTATTTTATCGGATAAAAAAATGTTTGATAGTAATGGAAACTTAATTGTTGATTTTAATATTATGAGTTAATTTTCAAAAACTCATTCCTTTCCTCAATCAATTTTCTCAAATATTTTTTCAAAACCAAAAAATCAAAAAATCTGCCTAGCAATCCATAAGGAACTGAATAATGAATCGTGTCTATCATTAAAGTCATATTTCCTTGTTCAATAAATTGATGATGAACAAAAGACTTAAAATGTCCATCAACCATTTCATCAGTAAACGAATCGTATTTGTTCATTTGAGTTATTAAGCTTTTATGGGTTAGATAGCATCCAAAATGTTTTCCTCGCCAAGTAACTGTTTCTCCTTCTTCTATAAGTCCGTTTTGTTTTCCTGCGATTATTCTTTCATTGGTAGATGCCAATGATTCTTTGTGGAAATCTAAATTTCTAGAGGCGTTGAATACCGTTTGTATTTTTGAATTGATAATGGTTTTTAGATGGAGTGTGGTCATTTTTATCAAGTTATTTGTTACACAGAGTCACACAAAGTTTAATTCACAGAGCTACACAAAGTTTTTTTAGCGAACATTACGATTACTTTGTGTTCCTTGTGGTTAAGGTTAATTATTACTTGATAGTAATTTTTCTTTGTGAAACTTCGTGCCTACTTTGTGGAACTCTGTGTAACTATTTTTATATAACAATTCCTTAAACGCCTCCCTCAAATCTCCAAATTTAAAAACAAATCCATTTTCTAATAATCGCTTCGGAATCACATTACGGCTTTTTAAAACCAACTCAGTTTCTGTTCCTATGATTTTAGCACCAAATTCTAACATTCGCTTGCCTAGAGGTGTTCCAAAAGGGATATTCATTTCTTTTCGAAGTGTTTTCATAAAAGTCTTGTTTTGCACAGGCGTTGGTGAAACAATGTTGATGACTCCTGTGATTTCTTTTTCGATGATAAATGCCAATGCCCTTGCAAAATCTTCTTCGTGTATCCAACTGATGAATTGTTTCCCGTTTCCTTGTTTACCACCAAATCCCATTTGTGTTAGGTTTTTTAGCGGTAGAAAAGCACCTCCTTTTTTGCCTAATACGATAGAAGTTCGTAAAGCGGTTTTCAATGTGTTAGGCGTTGCGGTTTCAAAAAAAGCGTGTTCCCAAGATTTGGCTACATTCATAGAAAAATCATCACCAATTTCACCTGTATATTCATCCATCTGTTTGTCTTCAGAATGACGATAAATGGTAGATGTGGAAGAGTTTAACCAATGTTTAGGCGGATGCTCACATTGCAAAACAGCTTGGTTTAGAATTTTTGTGCTATCAATTCGGGAAGAAAGAATTGTTTTTTTGTTTTCTTCATTGTACCTGCAATCTACAGATTTTCCTGCAAGATTGATTAAGACATCTGTATTTTCTAATTGTTTTTCCCAACCCGTTAATGTTTTTGCATTCCAATGTACGTAATGAACATTGTCTTTTGTTTTAGCTCTTCCACGAGTTAGAACAATGATTTCATTATTGTCTTTTTTGAAGTACTCCACAAGAACTTGCCCTAAAAAACCTGTTCCTGCACTAATAACTATTTTCATAATACTTGATTTAAAATGAGAAAAAGAATGAGGAGTCGATATAATACCCAAGTAGCTGATAGATACTTTGGAAGTTGTAAAATTGTTATTCTTTTAGTATGTTCGGCTAACATTAGTGTTACAGTGATTCCAAACCAAGCCAATGCTACCATTGGATTTATTTTTATAAATAGGCTACTCAAAAGAATAGGGGTGAGCAATAGACAACCGTATAATGAAACGGTCATTACATTGCCTAAGTAATTCAAGATTGTTTTATAATCCCGATTCAAAAGAAAAAGACTTTGAAATACAAGTTGTCCTATGGCAATTGCTGCTTCTCTGCTGATATTGCTTTTTGGGATAAAAGGAATGTCTTCAGAAAATTTGAAAAACACTATGGTTGTTATACCTAAGCCAAAAAATAGATAAAATAATCTGTACTTTACGTTGAAAGAAGGTTCGCATTTGCAAGATTGTTCTTTCTTTTCAGTACTCGGCATTATTACTTTTCGGTTATAAGAAATAAAAGAATAGAATTTCTTTAGTAAAAAGTTAATAGCTTTAAATTCTCCAATGGTTTTAATTAAAGGAAAAGAATGACCAATAATTTTGAGTAAACTATCTATACCATAAATGACTTTTTGGTTTTGATAATCGATTAATGCAATCTCATTTGCTATCTAAGAAAGGAATTTCGTGAGTATTGATTTCTTGATAGGGTTTTCTACCATTTTTATCCAACATTCCTGTAGCTATAAACGCAGAAGTGTAGGTTTGGCATAACGGACATTCTTCGTAGTAGAGGATGGTTTGGTTTTTTAGCGTTTTCATCTCATTTTTTTAAAACCCCGACAGATTTTTAAAACCTGTCGGGTTTAATTCTTTATGCTGTTTGGAAGTTTGCATCTCTATTTTGACGGGCTTTTCTTTTTCCTCTAAAGAATAAGTACAAATTGAAGAAAAGCATTATACCTAAGTAAATAGAAAAACCACCAATTTTATAACTCAAATCTTCCACCAGTTCTTGATAGGTGTTTTGCGTAAGGCTTAATTCTAAAATCATTAACGCAAAACCAAGGTTTAGTAAATAAAATCCAGTTTCAAATAATTTGTTGGTCGCCAACGCAATTTCTTCTCTTCCATTAAAAATGTCTAGCATAAATGTTTTGCTATTTTTGAATAATGTTTTTGACACATAATAGGTTAAGAAAAAAGCAATAGGTAAATAAAAAGCATAACCGATTAAAATTTTTGAAGTTTCCATAATAGTGTTATTTAATTAATTTTTGAACGTAATTGGTAAGTATATAAATGTTTGAATAATGTAAGAACGAAAGGATGAAGGCAATAGTTGCTACTTTGATAGATAGTATTTCAATGAGTTGTTCTATAGTGAAAATTTCTTTCCAAGTGATTAATGTAGTGGCGGCATAGCCAATATTGACTAAATAATAACCAACCAATAAAACTTTATTAATCTGTTGACACAATTCTGAATGGTCAGGGATTAATCTGTCAACGTAGATATTTCCGTTTCGATAACAAATTTTTCCAACCACTAGAATAATGTAAAATATTATCGCTAGAAAAATAGAATAAGCAATGATGTTATAATTGTTTGTTTCCATTGGTTTTGATTTTTCTTTTGTTCTCCACACTAATTTCAGAACCTTCGGCAAGAAATACTGAAACAGGTTCTACGTCATTAAGAAAAGCAAAGTCGTTTCCATACACACTTTCAAAATCAACATCTATTTCATAATTTTTAATGTGATACTGATTCCATTTGGGGTGCTTTACTTCGTATTCATAGGTTTTTTTGTCATTATATTTAGTGTAACCAAAATAATGTTCCATTATAAATTCGGCTTCGCTCCCTTCTTCAATCGGCATCAGAAAATCATAAGCATTCACTTTGATGAAATTGGTCTTTTGTTGATTTTGCCAACTGTAACTTACTTGGAGTACTTCGGCTTCCAATTTATTTTGATGGTTCATTACCCGTGTTCTGTAATGTTCTTTGTAAAAAGTATTGGCTACAAAAGTGATGGCCCTTTTTGGTACAATTTCTTGGATAAAAACCACACCTCGTTTCCATTGACCATTTTCAAAACGTTTTACATAAAAACGAAGATTTACTTCTTCAAAATCAGTGTGTTTCGGAATTCGAAGTCCTAATACTTTAGTATCATTGAACATAAATCCTACTAAACTCACAAAACAGTTACCATTCCAAATGTCGAGTTCTGTTCCTGCTGGAAGGTATTTTTCTAAATTCTTTGGATCAATGACATAATTTGCCATTACCAAATTGTTCCATTGTGCGGTTAGAAAGCTCATAACTTTTAATTTTTATTGTTTGTTTTAAACTTTCAGAAAAAAATGAAAGTTTTGATTAAATTTTTTTACTTCATAAATTTAACTAACAACTGCGCTAACCAATTGTCTTTGTATTCCGTGATTTTATCCAAAACATTATCTGCTTTTAAAACAAAATCATAGAGTTTAGTGGTTTGCTCCACAAAATGTTTTTCTTCAGCAGAAGCATTGGCATCAATAGAAGATACTTCTTTTAAAACTTTCAGAGCAGGTTTGATTTCGCGTTTACTTCTTTCTCTAGAAATTTTTACCGCTAATTCGTCTAAATCTTTTTCAGCTGTAAAAAACTCACGACGTTCACCCGCTTTAAATTCTTTGTAGACAATTCCCCAATCCATTAAAGCACGAATATTCATACTTGCATTTCCTCGAGAAATTTGTAATTCCTCCATAATGTCCTCCATCGAAACCGCTTCGTTAGAGACCATCAACAAGGCGTGAATCTGAGCCATCGTTTTGTTGATGCCCCATTGAGATCCTAATGCACCCCAAGTTTGAACGAATTTATTTTTTGCTTCTCTGAATTCCATAGTACAAATGTATAACAAAGTTTTTAAACTTTCAAAAAAAAATGAAAGTTTATTTGTTTTCTGAACTTTAATAAGTTGTTTTTGAGTTAATAGTTTGTATTATATGTTAATAGCGTTTGATAATTCATTGTGAATGTAATTGAAATAATATGTTTTTATGTTTTTCAGGTAAAATTTTAAAGTAGGTATATCAATTTTTTGTAGAATGAAATCAATTATTTCTTTAGTTGTACTTTCATTTTTGTTATAATGATAAGTAGTTTGAACTACAGTTTTAAGAAATTTAATTTCGTCTAATTGATGTGCAATTTCTTTGTATTGATTAAAAATTTCTAGATTGTGAGAACTAGCTAACATGTCAAAGAGGTCATTTTCTTTGCCATCTAATTTTTTAATTTCAAAATAGAAATCAAAAGCTTCAATATTTCCGCTTTGATAACTATAACGTGCATTTGTTAGCACAGCTTGTCTGTATTTTTTGAATTTTTCCGTGCTTGCATTTTCTTTGATAAAATTATAATGCTCAATAGAATAGATGTATTTTCCGTACTCAGATAATATTTCAGCAAGTTTTAGATTGTCCTTGTTTTGTGTGTATAGATCAATTAATATTTCAGCATACGGCAGGTCGTATTCAGTTTTGGAATTTCCAGCTATTTGTTCAAGGCAATAATTTTCAGCTAATTCAGTTTCATTATTTTTTAGCAACTCTTTTATTAATAATATATTGTATGCGTTTTGAAATCTTCTAGGTTTGAAATTGTTGGAATATTTTGCAAAGAGATTATTTTCAGTGAAAATAATTAAAATGATAGAGTCTAATTCGTAGGCTAACAAAGGGAAATTTTCTTTGTAATTTGAATAAAGTGCTTGGTGTTTTTCTTCTAAATATTGAATAAAAAAGTTTTTTTGAAACTCATTTGTTTTTGATAATTCATAAACATTTTTGCAAAGTTTAAATCGTTTATGTGGAATTTAGGTTCAAAAATTGAATCGATAAAAAAACGAATTGCATTTTGCCATTCTTCAATTTCTTTAATATTAAAAAGTGATTTTAGTTTGACATTGTATAAATTTTCAATAAGCTTAGTAATACGTGTGCTTGTAATATAATAGGAATAATTAAACTCCTCTATTTCGTGGATTAAAAAATTAAAGAGGCTATGGTTTTCAGGAGTAAATTTTAAAAAGATGAAATCTAAAATAGGCTTTAGTGAAACATTAAGATTATCTACAATCTTTTTGACTTCGCTTGTTTCAACTTTTTTTCTTTTTCCAATAATTGAAGTTATGCTTTCTTGTATAGTGTTTTTTATGAAACTTTTATCAATAATAATTGTACTGCTTTCAAAATGTTTTTTGAAATTAAATGCTAATTCTTTGTTTTTATTTAAAGTTTTTGATAGCCAATTTCTTAAATCTTCTGCATTGATTTTTTCAAGGATTTCATCGGTTTCTGAAAGTTTCTTTTTGGGAGCTTTTTTTACAACTGATTTTTCACTTCTGTTTTCAGATACAAAAGTAACTAAAGCAATTATGTGTGTGCAAATTCCGCCTAAATCACAATCGCAACTTGTTGATTTTATATTTTTTTATTATCTAGTACTAATTGTACGTCGTAGCTTTTATTAGCTTCATCTACATAAGCAACGAAATTGTTTTTTTCTAATTCGTCTAAATCTCTAACATTTAGTTTTTTTTGCTGATTTTAATTTTAGTTTATGTTCGGTAATAAAATTAGAAATTGTCATTGGTAGTGATTTGATTTGTTAGAATAAATATGTGAATGTTATATTAATTTTAGAGTTGAAGCACTATTCTATATCGCTTGGCAATCCAGATTTTTTTTAAAAAAACGGTAAAAACTAGTTCAATCATAGATTTTACCTTTTATCCTCTTTACTATAATTTGATATTCCATCTATAGGTATTTGTGTTCCTAAGAATTTAGGTTTTCGATTTCTTAAAACATCTATAAATGCTTTCAATCTAGAAAAGTATTCCCTAAATCGAGCGTAATTGTAACCTTTGTATTGCCCATTATCAGCAGAATACCCCACAGATTTTACACCTAATTTATTGCCTATAAAAATAGCTCTATTTAAATGGTATTTTTGTGATATTAAAATAGCTTGATTGATTTTGAAAATAGTTTTTGCTCTGCTCATTGTAGAGTAGGTGTCAAAACCCGCATAGTCAAGATAGATTTTAGTGGTATCAACACCATGCTGGTAACAGTAGGTTTTCATTACAGTTAGTTCGTCATATTCTTCTCTACCATTATCGCCAGAGAGTAAAATTTTGTTTATTTTCTTGGATCGATACAGTCGAATACCAGCATCTAATCTGTCTTTTAGGTATTTACTGGGTTTATCACCCTTTATACCTGCTCCAAATATGATACCTGCACTCGTTGTTGGAAGATTTTTGGATGAATTGTAAATTAATGAATTTGTTACCTTTTTTACGTAGCTATTTACACCTATACTACTTATGATTCCAATTAATGTGATAAGTATAATCTTTTTGAGGTGTTTTTTAAAGATAGTATAAACTTTCAAAATGAATGTTTTTAGAAACCTGTCAATTGAAAAAACTGACAGGTTTAGTGTAAATAATTATAGTAACCCCGCTCTTTTTAATAAAGCTTCTGGTTTAGGTTCTTGTCCTCTGAATTTTTTGTATAAAGTCATAGGATGATCTGTGCCTCCTTGTGATAAGACATAGTCTCTAAATTTTTCCGCTACTTCTTTATTGAAAATGCCATTTTCTTTGAAATAGTCAAAAGCATCAGCATCTAAAACCTCGGCCCATTTGTAGCTGTAATAGCCAGATGAATAACCCCCTTGGAATATGTGAGAGAAAGAAACACTCATACAGTTTTCTGCTACATCAGGATATAATGCTGTATTTTGCATCGATTCTTTTTCAAAAGATTTTACGTTAGAAATTCCACTTGGATCCTGACTATGAAAATCCATATCTAATAAACCAAAACTCAATTGACGTAATGTTGCCATTCCTTCTAAAAAGCTTGCGCTTTCTTTAATTTTATCTACATATTCCTGTGGAATCACCTCTCCAGTTTCATAATGTTTGGCAAATAGAGCTAAAGCCTCTGGTTCGTAACACCAGTTTTCCATTACTTGACTTGGAAGTTCCACAAAGTCCCAATAAACAGATGTTCCTGAAAGACTTGGATAAGTTGTATTTGCCAACATTCCATGTAGTGCATGTCCAAATTCATGAAATAGGGTGGTTACTTCATTAAATGTTAATAAAGATGGTTTTGTAGGGGTAGGTTTAGTAAAGTTGCATACAATAGAAACATGTGGGCGTTCGTTTATTCCATTTTGAATGTATTGGTGTTTGAAAGAGGTCATCCAAGCACCATTTCGTTTCCCTTGTCTAGGGAAATAGTCAGAATAGAAAATAGCGACTAAGTCACCGTTTCTATCTGTCACTTCAAAGGTATGTACTTCTTCATGGTATTTGTCAATATCGAATACTTCAGTGAAAGTTAAGCCAAATAACTTGTTTGCAATTTCAAAAGCGCCAGCTTGCACTTTTTGAAGCTCAAAATAAGGTTTTAACTTTTCGTCATCTAAATTGAAAAGTTCTTGTTTTAATTTTTCTGAGTAATAAGCGCCATCCCATTTTTGTAATTGCTCTATATTGTCAATTTTTTTAGCAAATGCAGACAGCTGTGTATATTCTCTTGCAGCAGCAGGCTTTGCTTTGGTTAAAAGATCATTTAGGAAAGATTTGACTTTTTCTGGCGTTTGCGCCATACGTTCTTCAAGAACAAAATGAGCATGTGTAGGATAGCCTAACAAGTTTGCTCGTTCATGTCGTAGGTTTGCAATTTTTATCACGATTTCCTCATTATTGAAATCATTATTTTGAAATGCTTTTTTACCGTATGCAATAGAAAGCTCTTTTCGCAATGCTCTGTTTTCAGCATAGGTTACAAAAGGAAGGTAACTAGGCATATTTAATGTAAATAACCAGCCTTCTTTGTTTTTACTTTTTGCTAAGGCTTCCGCGGTTTCAATAGTGTCTTCTGGTAATCCTTTTAAGTCTTCTTTGTTAGTTATGACTAATTCATAATTGTTTGTTTCAGCTAATACGTTTTCTCCAAACTTTAAGCTTAATTTAGATAATTCAGCGTCAATTTCACGTAAGCGGTTTTTCTTGTCTTCAGGAAGTAATGCTCCATTACGAGTAAAACCTTTGTATTTTTTGTCAAGTAAAGTGACTTGTTCTGTAGTTAATTCTAATGAATCTTTATGTTCGTAAACTTTTTTGATACGATTAAATAAGTCTGTATTTAAAGTAATATCGTTACTGAATTCTGTTAGTAGTGGGGAAATTTCTTGTGCGATTTGTTGCATTTCTTCAGAAGTTTCGGCTGAATTTAGATTAAAGAAAATACTGGTAATTCGATCTAATGTTTGTCCACTAAATTCTAATGCTTCAATGGTATTTTGAAAAGTAGGTAATCCTGGATTTGTAATAATTGTATTAATTTCTTGTTTTGCTAATAATATTCCTGCTTCAATTGCAGGTTTGTAATCTCCCATTTTTATTGAGCTAAAAGGAGCTGTGTCGTATTTTGTTTGAAATTTATTTATTAAAATTTCCATAATATTATATTTTTTTAATTTTTTTGTGAAATGATAAAATATTTGTATGTTTGATTTATCTCTTTTGAGTGATTTGCTAAGAAGTTATAATGTTTTAAAAAATAGATATTGATTTAGCCCAATCGGTATTCATTCATGTTTGTGTTATTTTTAAGCTCCAATTGCCACTGGAGCTTTTTTTATGCCGAAATTAAAGAAAAAGGTATAAAAAAATCCCTACAGGGATTTTTCTATTTTTTTAGATTTTCTGCTGCAGTTAGTACAGCTTGTTTTAAGCCTTCCTTATAGGTTATTATTTTATTCAATATGGATTGATTTTGTGATCCTATGATTTGCGCTGCCAAAATTCCTGCATTTTTGGCCCCATTTAAAGCTACTGTTGCTACAGGTACACCACCAGGCATTTGTAAAATCGACAATACTGAATCCCATCCGTCTATCGAATTACTTGATTTTACTGGTACACCTATTACGGGTAACGGACTCATTGAGGCTACCATACCTGGTAAATGTGCGGCTCCACCTGCACCGGCTATAATCACTGCTACATCTCTTTTGTGTGCATTGTTGCTAAAATCAAATAATTTCTCAGGGGTACGGTGTGCAGATACGATATCGACTTCGGTTTCTATTCCAAATTCTGCTAATATATTTATGGCATCCTGCATGACTGGCATGTCTGAAATACTGCCCATTACGATGGCTACTTTCATTTTTAGGCCCCCCTATCCCCCAAGGGGGAATCCTATTAGAGGGAAATAGGTTTTATGTTAATTGGTTTTTATGTTATAATCAAAAACTTCAAAATTACTACTTTCTGATTCTTTTATCAATACGACTTGTTCGGTAGTTTTTCTCTTTTCATACTCTACATATAATTTATATCTAATTGCTAAATTATTGTTGGAATATTCCTTTTCGATAATTTCCTTTTTGATCAATTTACCACAAAAATTGTTTTTTGTTTCCATTATATCTTTAAACTTTACAAAAGGTGTTTTTTTGATAAAACCTAAAACTAATCATTTTACTTAAAAAATTTATATTGTTTTGATTAGAGTAGAAAGAATTTAAAATTTCATCAGGAGTATAAATTTTCTCTTTTTATTTGTTGATTTTGATAATACTTTTCCATTTTTATCTACTACTACTTCATTAACATTTTTTTTATTTTGAGAATGAATTGATAGAGTAGTTAAAAGAAAAAATAAAATTGGTAATTGTATTTTCATTTTTAAAATTTATTTTAAAAAGTTTCCTAAGAACTAATCACTCGAATACTATTTTTTACTTCTTCAGCAATCCGTCTAGCTTCCTTCATATCTTCGTTAACAATGGTAACATGTCCCATTTTGCGGAAAGGTCGTGTTTCGCGTTTTCCGTAAATATGTGGGGTTACACCATCGATAGCCATGATTTTTTCAATGTTTTCATAAATAACTTGTCCAGAATAACCTTCTTCTCCTACTAAATTTACCATAATTCCTGCTGTTTTGCTAGCAGTGCTACCTAATGGTAAGTTTAAGATAGCACGTAAATGCTGTTCGAACTGTGAAGTGTAACTGGCTTCTATACTATAATGACCAGAATTATGTGGTCGAGGAGCTACTTCGTTAACTAAAATTTCATCATTTTCAGTCTGAAACATTTCTACTGCTAATAAGCCAACATGATCCATAGTTTTAGAAACACGAAGTGCAATTTCTTGTGCTTTCTTTGCTAACTCCTCACTTATTCTAGCTGGACAAATAGTATATTCTACTTGGTTGGCTTCTGGATGAAATTCCATTTCTACGACAGGATAGGTTTTAACTTCTCCTTTTGGACTGCGTGCTACGATAACAGCTAATTCATTTTTAAATGGAATAAGGGCTTCTGCCAAGCATTCAACTTCAGGTAAATGAATTAAATCCATTGTTGAACGAACAATTTTTACTCCATTTCCATCATAACCACCTTGAGCAGCTTTCCAAACAAAAGGAAAATCCAATTCATTCTTTTCTAAAGCTTTTTTTAAATCGTTTATATCTACAAATCGTATATAAGCTGAGGTTGGGATATTATTTTCGGTATAAAAATCTTTTTGGCATCCTTTGTTTTGAATTAATCGTAATGTTTTAGGGGAGGGGAAAATAGGTAAGCCATCCTCCTCTAATTTTTCTAGAGCATCTAAGTTTACATGTTCAATTTCAATAGTTAATAAATCAACCATTTTTCCGAATTCATAAACGGTATTAAAATCCATTAAACTTCCTTTATAAAAGGTGTTGCATCCCATTCGTGAGGGAGCTTCTTCATTCGGGTCTAAAATAAATGTTTGGATGTCAAATTTTCGTGTTTCATACAGGAGCATTTTTCCTAATTGACCACCTCCTAATATTCCCAATTTAAAATCGGAAGAAAAATAATAATTCATTGTAGTTGTTGTGTTGTGTTGCGCAAATATACTATTTTTTAAAAACGCATTTAGGTAAAATATTAACACAAAAAAAAATACCCCGTTTGGGAAGGGTATTTTAATGAAAGACGACTTTGGGTTAAAAGTACGCTTTGAAATAAGTAGGGTGTTTGTATAGTTTTTTAGTTTGTTTTGCTTGATTCAAAATTAGAGAAAAATCTGTTAAAGAATATACGGTAAAACCGTATGTTTTGTTAAAGTTTATTTTTCTTGTTTTGGTTGTTAGCTAAAGTGTTGAAATTGAATGTTTTTTGTTGGATTTTTGTTTAATGAAATAGATCGAATTATTTGTCTGTTTATTGTTATTTCTGAATCAAAATAATCATGATAATTATTTTTTAATGTTACTTGTGTTTAAACTAAATTATAAGAAGAAAATGAAGGAATGATGTTTTAACTGTACATGATTTTATTGAATATGTAATTCAAATAGAGATGTTTTGAATTGTTCTTTTTGAATTAGATGAGGTTTTAGTTTTTACTGATTTTAAATTCTGATAAAATATTAAAAGAAATTGTTTGGTTTATTAGTTAATCAAGGGAAAGGTAATAAGTGTTTTAGGTGTTAAAATTGTTTTAAAAGAGTGTGAAAAGTAGATAAAAACTTAAGGGCTAAAAATCTTAAATCTAAAATCTTTATATTATCTTTGCCGTTTATTTTTTTAAACAACACAAAAATGGAGATTAAGTTACACGATAAATATTTTAAACCGTTTATCGGGTTTGAAGAACTTGATTTCGCTATAGCTAATTTAGCCCAGCAAATCAAAAACGATTTTCAAGAAGAAGTACCCGTTTTTATAGGAGTACTCAATGGCTCGTTCATGTTCTTATCAGATTTAATGAAACACTATGACTCTTCTTGTGAGGTTTCCTTTGTGAAATTAGCCTCTTATGAAGGAATTAGCACAACTCATGAAGTAAAACAGTTAATTGGTCTAAATCAAGATTTGCAAGGTAGAAGTGTAGTTATAGTAGAAGATATTGTAGATACAGGGAATACGATAGAGGAGTTAAAAAATATTTTTAAAAATCAGGGAGTTAAAAGGCTGAAGATAGCTACTTTATTTTTTAAACCAGAAGCTTATACAAAAGAGATTAAATTAGACTACGTAGGGATTAGAATACCTAACAAGTTTATTGTGGGGTATGGGTTAGATTATGATGGATTAGGTAGGAATTTAAAAGAAGTGTACCAGTTAGCAGAATAACAATATAAGAATAACAAAATAAAAAATTTAGAATAAAATGATTAATATCGTTCTTTTCGGAAAACCTGGAGCAGGAAAAGGGACTCAAGCTGAATTTTTAACAAAAAAATACAATTTAACCCATTTATCTACTGGAGATATATTCCGTTTTAATATTAAAAGTGAGACAGAGTTAGGAATGTTAGCTAAATCTTATATTGATAAAGGAGATTTAGTGCCAGATGATGTTACTATTAATATGTTACAATCAGAAGTAGAAAAAAATCCTAATTCACTTGGTTTTTTATTCGATGGTTTTCCTAGAACTATTGCTCAAGCAGAAGCACTTGATAGTTTCTTGATAAGTAAAAATCAGACTGTAACAGCTACTATTGCTTTAGAAGCAGATGATGAAATATTAGTACAACGTTTATTAGAACGTGGAAAAACATCAGGACGTACAGATGATCAAGATGAAGAAAAAATAAGAAATAGATACCAAGAATATAATGAAAAAACAGCCCCTTTAATTGGTTATTACCAAAATAAAGGAAGATTTCACGCAGTAGATGGTATTGGAACAATTGAAGAGGTTACAAAACGATTAAGCTCAGTGATAGAGAATTTATAAGATTTAGTTTTTGGTTTTAAGTTTCAAGTTCAAGTGTTATATTTGTAAATAAAATGTTATATTTTAAATGTTTTGTAACTTAAAATCTTGAGTGAATCAAACGAAGATAATTAATGGAAATAGTCATAATATTCTTGCTGATACTGTTAAATGGAGTTTTTTCCATGTCAGAGATCGCACTCATATCAGCAAGAAAAAATAGGTTAGAAACCGCTGCCAAAAAAGGTAATACGAGTGCGAAAACAGCATTGGATCTTGCTAATTCACCAAATAAGTTTTTATCAACTGTACAGATAGGAATTACCTTAATAGGAATTTTAACAGGTATTTATTCAGGAGATAAAATTACACATGATGTACAAGAATTCTTTGCAATTTATCCTATGACTGCTCCGTATTCTAAAAGTTTAGGAACAGGTGTAGTAGTAGTGGTATTAACTTTTTTTTCATTAGTGTTAGGAGAATTGCTACCTAAAAGAATTGGTTTAAATTATCCTGAAATGATAGCAAAAGCTGTAGCTGTACCAATGAAAATGATTTCGGTAATAACGGCTCCTTTTATTTGGTTATTAACCACCTCGACTGAGTTTATATTAAAAGTTTTAAATATTAAACCAACTGCAGACGGTAAAGTTACAGAAGAAGAAATAAAAGCTATTATCAAAGAAGGTACGGAAGGAGGAGAAGTACAAGAAATCGAACAAGATATTGTAGAGCGCGTTTTTCATATTGGAGATAGAAAAGTTAACTCCTTAATGACACACCGTAAATCAGTTGTTTATCTTTCATTAGAAGATCAAGTAAGTGAGTTGAAATTGCAAGTTTTGGAAGAATTACATTCAGTATATCCTGTTTGTAAAGATAACTTAGACAATGTCGTTGGAGTTGTTTTCTTAAAAGATTTATTTGCAAGTTTTGAAAAAGGAGGTGATTTTGATTTACGTTCTATAACAAAAGAGCCCGTTTATTTTATAGAACATACATCTGCTTATAAAGCATTAGAAAATTTTAAAAAGACAAAAGTACATTATGCTTTTGTAACGGATGAGTATGGAGTCCTGCAAGGTATAATTACTCTTAATGATATTTTAGAAGCACTAGTAGGAGATGCCGCAGAGTTTTATGAAGAAGAATTTCAATTAATAGCCAGAGAAGATGGTAGTTGGTTAGTAGATGGACATTATTCATTACATGATTTTTTGACTTACTTTGATATGGATGATTTAATTAATGATTATGAAGTCACAACAGTAAGTGGTTTAATTATGACAGAATTAGGTTCTATTCCTAAAGTAGGAGAAAAACTCATTTGGAATCGAATGGAATTGGAAGTAATAGATATGGATGGAGTAAAAATAGATAAAGTAATTGTTCGTTCATTAAAAGAAATAAATTAGTTTATGATCGCAGTTTTCAGCTATAGCAGTTGAAAACTGCGATTTTGACTGAATAGTAAAAAGTTATGACAGAAGGGAATTTTGTAGATTATGTAAAAATATATGCAGCTTCAGGTAAAGGAGGTAAAGGATCTTCTCACTTACATAGGGAGAAATTTATTGAAAAAGGAGGACCTGATGGAGGTGACGGTGGTCGAGGAGGACATGTTATATTAGTAGGTAATAAGAATCTATGGACATTATTTCATTTAAAGTTTCTAAGACATGTTAAAGCAGGTCATGGAGGAGATGGTGGTTCTTCTCGTTCCACAGGACATGATGGGGAAGATAAATTTGTAGAAGTACCTTTAGGAACTGTTGTAAAAGATAAAGATACAGATGAAGTATTATTTGAAATTACAGAAGATGGACAAAAAGAAATTTTAGTAAAAGGAGGAAAAGGAGGGTTAGGTAACTGGCATTTTAGAAGCGCAACGAATCAGACACCTAGATATGCTCAACCAGGAATGCCAGGTAATGAGATTGATGTTATTCTAGAATTAAAAGTTTTAGCAGATGTAGGTCTAGTAGGGTTTCCTAATGCTGGAAAGTCTACATTATTGTCTGTGTTAACTTCTGCTAAACCTAAGATAGCAGATTATCCTTTTACAACATTAAAACCTAATTTAGGAATTGTAGCATATCGTAATTTTCAATCTTTTGTTATTGCTGATATTCCAGGAATTATAGAAGGAGCAGCAGAAGGTCGTGGCTTAGGACATTATTTTTTACGCCATATTGAACGTAATTCTACTTTACTATTTTTAATTCCAGTTGATGCAGATGATATTAGAGCACAATATGATGTGTTGATTGATGAATTACGTAGGTATAATCCAGAACTTTTAGATAAGGATCGCTTAGTAGTTATATCTAAATCAGATATGTTAGATGATGAGTTAAGGTCAGAAATGAAACAGCAATTAGATCAGGATTTAAAAGGTATTCAATATTTGTTTATTTCTTCTGTAGCCCAACAAGGAATAATTGAGCTAAAAGATAAATTATGGCAAATGCTTAATACGGCAGATTAGATTTTTTTAAAAAAATTAACATATATTATTTAAGTGATGAAGATAAGTTTTAAGTTGTTTTTATTGGTTTCCGTTTTAGGATTTGCACAGAATAGAGAATGTGGTATGCAGTCCTATATGGACAAATATTTAAAAGACTCAAAAAATAGAGCCATTCATTATGATTTACAAGAAAAATTTCAGAAGAGGCTTTTAAAAAATACAACGGAAAAAGCAGAATTAAGTAAGCTGGCTGATCCCATAAAAATACCCGTTGCTGTTCACTTTCCCATGTTAACTTCGGCTACTGAACAAGATAAAAAATGTATATTAGATTTAGTACAAAGCCAATTAGATATATTAAATGCGGATTATAATGCAACTAATAAAGATATTTCTAAATGGAATGAAAACACAAGTCTATATCCTAATATTTTTAGTGGCAAAATGAATGTTCAATTTATTTTGGCTACAAAAAATCACCCAAAAGTAACAGGTTTAATAGATGGTATGCCTGCTATCACTTTTGGAACGAATTTTTTAGGAGGAACTGATTCTGATTTAACATGGAAGGGTTATATGAATTTTGTGATTCGTGATCTTGGTTCTGATGAGTTAGGACATTCCCCTTTAGGAGGAAAACCTTCACAAGGACATACCGTAGTAATTAATACCTATTGCTTTGGTAGTGGAGCAGGTTGTCCCGGATATAAGCCTGCAACAAGATTTAATTTAGGTAGAACATTAACACATGAATTAGGACATTTCTTTAATTTGAAGCATACTTTTGCAAATAATGATGGTTGTGGAGATGATGATGATGGTATAGCAGATACCCCAAAAATTGCTATATCAAGCTCTGGTTGTCCTAAAGTAGGCTCAATTCCAGGATGTGTGCCAAATCAGAAAGCGTTAACTATGAATTATATGGATTATGTAGATGATGCTTGTATGTATATGTTTACAGAAGGACAAGCTCTTGTTATGAAAAGTTATTATGATGTAATATCAAGTCAGTTTGTTAAAAATGTTTTTGACTCAGTTCCAGTAGTTGTAGTTGATCCTCAAGTAAAAAAAGATTTTAGTATTCATCCAGTTCCTCTTGATGATATATTAAATGTCAGATTTGAAAAAGCACCATCTTCTTGTGCTATTCAAATTATTGATAGAGTAGGTAGAATGGTTTATGAAGTAAACGATACGCAAGTAGAAATAGAAGAAAAATATGACATGTCTTTTTTAACAACAGGAGTTTATTTTGTAGTGTTAAAGTTTGATAATCAAGAGGTTATTAAGAAGATAATGAAACGGTAAAAAATATTATGACTGTTCCTAAATAATCAATACAGATTATTAAACAGAAATAGATAAATTAAAGAGGCTGTCCTAAAAGTAAAAAATCAACACACAGTTTGTCACTCCGACGGAAGGAGGATTTTCATAGTCAGTACTATGTGATTTCTCCCCTTGGTCAAAATGACAAGATTGCGGACTTTTTGGACAGCCTCTTTTTATTTTTATAAGTTTTTATTTTAAGTTCAAACTGCTCATATATTTAATTTGGTGTAAGTATATGATTAGACTATGTGGTCTTTTTTCATAATAAAAGATTACTGTTTGTTTTTGTTGTTCTTTAAAGTGTTCGATTGTTCGGGTGATGAATTTTTCGCATATTAATTTGATATTCTTTTTCAACTATATTCATCATCATATCAAAAATGAAAGCTTTTTCTTCTACAAAAGCTTTCTACTTTTCTAATAATTTAACTTTAGCCTCAAGTTCTATTATTTTTGCTCTGGTGATTTTCGCATATTGAGTGGTGTTTGATTTTTCTAATCAAGATTACTAAATTTTCTTAACCAACCTCAAACTGTAGGATTACTTTGAATGTCATACTATTTACGTGATTGAGTAATAGAAATTTTACTTTTTTCTATTTCTTGAACTACTTGTAATTTAAAAGACGTTGTGTAGTCTTTTTGGGTTCGCTTTACATAATCTGATTCTTGAGTGTTTTTCATCACAATTACATTTTGTATCGTTATTTCAAGATAAGACAGTATTAAGATTAAAAAGAGGTAGCTGAAAATTTCAATTACCTCTTTTTTATACTTACCTTTCTAGTTTAAAATTAGGGAGTAAACTTGGTCTTTTTGCTTCATTAGCTACTTTCCAAGAAGTTCGATACATCCATTCAGTCATTTTATGAAGTTTTTTAAAATTAATATTTTCTGATTCATCTTGTGGTGTATGATATTGATGATGTAAAACAGAAGTGAAAAAAACCGCAGGAATACCTATTCTTGCATAAGGAGCATGGTCACTTCTAAAGTAAAAATATTCAGGATGTTCAGGTAAATCCCAATCTTTTAAAAATTTAAACTGAGTACTTTCGTTATTGGCATCAATTGCCATTCGAACTAAATCATCTGAATTTTTATGAGGGTTTTCTCCTCCTAGTAAGGCTGCTTCTTCTAAATTATTACGTCCGATCATATCACCATTTAAAACAGCTACTATTTTTTCTTTAGGTACCACTAAATGTTGTGTATGATAGCGAGAACCTAATAATCCACGCTCTTCTGCTCCATGAAAGACAAATAATATACTACGTTTTGAAGGTTGTTTTTGATATGCTCTGGCCATTGCAAGCATTGCAACACAAGTACTGGCATTATCATCAGCACCATTGTAAATACTATCATTCATCACCACGTGTCGAATTCCGTCATGATCTTGATGTCCACTGATTAAAACATATTCTTCCTTAAGTTTAGGATCTGTGCCTTCTATTTTTCCTATTAAGTTTACAGATGGATATTGGTAAGTTTCAGTTTCTAAACGAATCTCAATTTCTGGATTTTTAATTAACCATTCCTTATTAGATCTTTTTATCCAAAATAAAGGTAAAGTGTTTTCAACTTTATCGCGTAAACCCTCTATTCCATAAATACCTCTTGTCATTTGAGGGAGTACTTCTGGCCAACTTTTTTCTGAAATATCATCTGTAATGAAAATAATTCCTTTACCTCCTAGCTTTTTTACTTCATTATAATATTTTGTTTTGATGAAACCGGGATAACGACGTTCAAAAAGTGTCATTTCTTTTTGAATGTTCGCGTCTGAAATTTCAATTGCAACTATTTTTCCTTCTATGTTTTTTGAAGCTAATTCATTTGGTTCCGCCTTTCCTACATAGATAATAGTAGTTTTTAGATCTGCATTTACTACATCAGCGACTAAAATATCTTTCCAAAGCTTTAGGTTTTTATCGCCTATTTTTATGTAACTATTAGGGCTTATTTGATGGCGGTACATATCGAAGAATTGATAATAAGTACCAAATTCACCTGCGGGTTGCATACCCGTTTCCTTCATTTTATTTGTAAACCAAGTGGATACTTTTAGTTCGTCTAATGTGCCTGCTTCTCGTCCTAAAAATTGATCTCCTGCTAGTTGATACATATCCGTTCGAAGGTCTTTTTCTTTAATTGCTTCGATTAAGGGTTTTTTATATTCCTGTGCTTGCGCTGAAAAAGCAGCTAAATAAATCCATAAGATTTTTTTCATCTTTATTTATAATTGAATTAAAATATTTTTTAAAGTATGTTTAATTTTCTAAACGTCCAATTTAGAAAATATAGTTTTCATAATATTTGTATTTATTGAAATATTTTAAAAGTTCTTTTAATAATAAAAGTTAGAAAGAAGTATATTCTATAGAATTTAATACGTTTTATTTTGTACTAATTAGGAGTATAAAAGTTATTGTTTTTATATTCTTAAGTTGAAAATATTCGATACATCAAAGAAAATAAAATATAAAAGTTGAGTAATAATGAATTCAAATATCCTCTAAACTTAAAAAAAGAAAATAACGGAATTATCATGTAAAGTAAGTGTTTTTAATATAATTATAAGAGTACAGTAGATAATTTTAATGATCTAAAAAATGATAAGTGTAAAAAAGATTATTGATGACTGGTTAGAATGATTTCTATTATTGTTGGAAACTAATAGATAATCAGTTAGTTACTTTGTGGTTTTTTAGTTTTTGTATATAATTAAAAAAACTTTTTGTTTACTTTTACCTTGTTAATCAAATAAAATTTGTGCATATGTTAAAAACTTTATTACTGGTCTGTTTGCCTTTTGTATTTTCTAATATTATTGAAAAAAAAGAAATTAGTAGAAAAAAGATTTATCAAATAGATAGATCAGATGTAAAAAAGACTAGAGTTTTAGGAGTCTTTGATTTAAATCTAGAACCAACCGCTTATTCTTCTAATATCCAAAGTATAAGAGATGCTTTTAGAGGAAATGCTAATATTGCTAACGTATTAAAGGTTAATATTAAAATTAATGAGGCTACTTGTCTTTTGTATCTTAATGCAGCTTTTGAAAGTAGAGCCTGTATTCCTGCCCCAAATGCTTCATTATACGTTGTAGGATTTAAGGGAGGAGATGGAAAAGATTATTTATTTAATATAGAACCTTTTCCTAATATAGAGTTAAAAGGCCTTAATAGTGTTACTCTTTCAGTAGATGGTTCTTATAGAAGTTTAGGTTGTGCTTCTTCACTACCTATCATTAATAAGGCTGAATTGGAAACCCTAGTTAGGACTATTAGTGGTTTTAAAGGGGCGGTAGTTTCCTCTGCGTTATCTTCCGCATTAACTAAAATTATTATTATGACTTGTGAGGCATCTCGTTTTAAGTCAGTTGAAACAGATGTATATAATATGTTAAGAAGCTCTACTCCTTTTGACGCATCAACTCGTTATGATATGATTAAAAGATGGAATACAACGTTACTAGGAGATAATAATTTTTAATTTTTTAAACTTATGAGATTTTATATAGTACTTCTGTTTTTTATAAGTGGATTTTCACAAGATCCTTGTAGTCGTTTTGCTATTATATCTTCTGCTTTTCAAACGAATCAACAAAAAGAGGAATTAAGAGAATATATAGATAGAGCAAAAGATGCTATTAAGGAATTTATATCAAGTAGTGGAGGATCATGTGCTGATGCTATACGTGTTAAATCGGTACTGTCTTCTAAGGGTTTTTCAGTAGGTAGTGGAGCCACTTTTGCTTATTGGAAATGGCATTATCCACAATATGAATCGTATAATCATACTGCTGTAACCATAATTTTTAAAGGAAAAGAATACATACTAGATCCCACTCATAAGCAATTTAGAGGAGTTGATCCTTTAGATGAAGATATCATTTGCCTTCCAGCTGCTGATTGGATGAAAGAATTAGTTACAAGAACTAAAGGGCAAAATCCAGTTTTAGAACATCAGTTACGTAGTGGAGAGTCATTATATGCTTTTGTTTGTCCTGAATGTACTAAACCTAAATTAACTGAACAACAAAAAAAAAGCTGTTGAAGAATTTGACAGATTAGATGATATACGATTAAAAGCTCAAATTAGAAGAGAGATTAACGATAGAAGGCAAGAGCGTTGTGTTATTTTTTAACTTTTTACTCCCATGTAATTTTATGAAAAAAAATATTTTTACTTTATATTTTTTATTTTTCTCCTTTTTTGCTTTTGCACAAAATGGTTTTTATCCTGTTATGGATCCTATAAAATCAACTAATAGCCATTGTTTAACTGAAAATTGTTATTACTGTTCTACAGCAGCATTGTTAAATACAACCGTTACAGATTTAGTAGCATCAACAGGAATTATGCAGCAAGATACGGCTCAAATAGATGAAATTATTGATTTGTTTAGAAATGCTGGAGTTAGTGTACGCTGTATTACAGATTTAGATGAAGCTACAGCTTATTGTCTTCTTTCAACTTTACCGAATGGACAAAGTGCAGGACTAGCTTATACTCGTCAAGGAGGGAGCGGACATATGATCGTAGTTACTCGTGATACAGGATATTATAATAATGGTGTTAATCCTGGTTTAAAATGTATTGATTATCAGTCAAACCCACCCAGAATTACAGGTTTTCCATATGAAGGAGGTAATTTAGTTTATAATATATTTGCTAAAAATTAAATAATGAATAAAAAAGCTATTTAATTAAAAAAAAGTTTAAAATATAAAAAATTGTAGAAAATATTCTACAATTTTTTTTTATA
This sequence comes from Flavobacterium oreochromis, assembly GCF_019565455.1. Taxonomy (NCBI): domain Bacteria; kingdom Pseudomonadati; phylum Bacteroidota; class Flavobacteriia; order Flavobacteriales; family Flavobacteriaceae; genus Flavobacterium; species Flavobacterium oreochromis. The sequence goes on along the minus strand of NZ_CP067377.1, from coordinate 206,687 downwards.
CATATTTTATGTGAATTGTAACTTTATAGTATTATGTTAAAAAAAATATAAAATGAATCAAATTTTACCTAAACCTACTATCCCCCTACTTTTAGGGACCGTTTTTTCTCTTTTTGCATTTAAAAATGTATATCAAAAGAGTAGTTTTGATCCTGAAGTTCAGCGGGATATACAAATTTTAAAAAGCCATAGTTTTGTAGTTTCAAATCCTCATCTTGCTATTGCAATTCGAGATGCACTACGAGATATTAAATTAGTTACTTCATTAAACAGAGAAGATACTAGACAAGGAGGTTCTACAATTTGTAAATACGATGCTGAAATAGGCTTACCTAAAAATTATCTTATTGGTTACTCTAAAAATAGTGCAGGGACTCTTTTACATGAATTAGTTCATGTTTCAGTAAATCAAAAATTTCTTCAAGATTTTGTTAATTACAAATCTCCTATAGCTCAGAATCCTCATATACCTCAGTACACTTCTGACGGAGTCAGATTAAATGAAAATTTAAGACAAACTAAATGGATGGACCAAACTGAAAATGCTAAGCGAACATTACAAATGCAGCAAATTGCTAGTTTGGCGGATGCTTGTACAAAATTAAAACCTGAAGTTAAGGCTTATATAAAAGATAAATGTAGTTATGCGTCTATAAACCCACATATTGAATACTCAACTACTGTAGTTCAATTAGCTTATTATATGTTTTTACAAGGGTTTCCTGTAAAAAATGCCCCTGTAAATACACCAGAAAATAATTTATATGTAGAAATTGATAAAGCATTAATAGAAGATTTAAAAGCGCGTAATGTTATATCAACCTCATGTTCACTTTAATCCCCATAAAACTAAAATAAACTAAATTTAACCTAATTTATATGCGATTATTTTTATTTTCCCTTTTACTGGGCTGTCTTTGCAAGCGCAGTCAAAAATCCCTGTGGTATATGCCACCTCTACTGTTGAAGCAGAATCTATTCAAGCTCCTAATAATTTAGATTATGCTTATGATGATGATGTTAATTCAGCTTATCATTCTAAATGGTCTATTAGTGGAGTACCAAACACACTACAATTTTATTTGAGTAACACATGCTCAAGTGTTAGTAAGTTAATTTATAAACCTAGGCGTTTAGGACTAAATGGGATTTTTACAAAAGTTACTATATCATATAGTCTTGCTAGTGCACCCACCGTTTTTATTCCAATACCAGCAGGAAATAATGGAGAATTTACTTGGATTGCGGATAATATGGATAAAGTTATTAATTTATCACAACCTATTAACAATCCAGCAATTTTTAAATTTGAAGTAAGTCAAGCATTTGGCAATTTTACAAGTTGTGCTGAAATGGAGTTTCAAGGAGTAGTTATTGGTTCAGGGATTAAAACATGTAATTAAATATGAGACATAAAATTTTATTTTTTTTACTGTTTAACCTGTCCTCCTTTTCTCAAATTCAAACAAATACTTTAGAAACAGGATTTTTTGGACCTTTCATGCCACAACAAAATGTTTTGTGGAATTCAATTCAAACTAAAAAAGAAGCCTTTGATAAAAAAATACAAAAAGAATACGATTTAATAAAAGATTGTCCAAATAAAGCTAATTTGGATACACTTAATGGAAAATTAATTTATGAAGAACTTGTTAATAATACAATAAAAGCTAATAAGGCTTCACGATTTGACGCATTAGGACACGATTATATAAATGAGCAAATAGCTAAATATATTAATGGTGCTAAGTCTTTTGGCTCCGTAATTATTTCTGAGATAGGAGGTTTTGCGGATATAGCAAGAGATTATTTTAAAAATTTTAAAGATAATTTTCGTGAAATAGGAGGTATTCATGCTATAGATGAACATGCCGAGGATGTTACAGCTGTTATGATGGGAGGTGATCCTGCCAAGTTTCAACGTGGTGTTTTTGTTGGTAAAAATACTAGTAATAACATTATAGGTCAGTATTCCGTTAGTGGAGGAATAGGTTCCTTAAGAGATTATAAAGATGAATTAAAAAAAGATCCTACAAAATTTTTTACTATTAATTGTTCATGGGGAGCTCCTTTTCAATGGACAATTTCAAAAGGATTACCTTATTGGCGTGGAGGTTTTAACGGAGATGATTATCGTGATAGATTGAAAGATATATCCTATAAAGAAAAAGAGTATAACCAATTTGCTTACCTGAATAATAATCAAGCAGTAATGCTATTTGCAGCAGGAAATCATGGACATAGAGGATCTGAAGAAATTGATTCAAAAATACAAATAGGTTCAGATATCTATGTAGATGATCAAAACGGGAAAAAGATTAAAATCCCTTATGGAAGTAATGGTGTATTATATCCAAAACCTTCACAAATTACAGGATCTATTAATTCTTATGCAGGAGGAAAAAATCTTATAACTGTAGGTGCTACAAGTATGTTAAATGATGCTGGAGACTATGCTATAACAGAATATACTTCTATTGGTCCTACTACGGATGGACGTATTAAACCTGATATTTGTGCGGAAGGACAAACTATTAATTTTAATTTTCAAAAGGCAGAAGGGACATCATTTGCTACGCCACTAGTTAGCTCAATTGTTTCTGCATTTTCAGAAGAATATAAAGCAAACAATGGTTTCTATCCTACAGCCACAACAATTAAAGCTTCTTTGATTAATAGTGCATTAGATATAGGAGATCCAGGTCCTGATTATACGTCTGGTTGGGGACAGTGTAATGGTGAAGAATTATTTCGATATTCAGCTAAAAATGCTTTAGTTATTCAAGATATAAAGACACTAAGAGCTAGTTCTGAAATTATATATCAAATACCATTATATTATCCTGGAGGAGATGTACCTAAAATTACAGCAGCATGGATGGATGAAGATTCAGGATTTGGATTAAATGCTAATTTAGATCTGACATTACAATCTCAACAAGGAGACGTTTATCTACCTTATTTGTTAGATGCTAACAACCCTAAAAGTCCTGCTACTAATGGTATAGATAAGATTAATACCGTAGAACAAATTTCTCCAGGATTCTTATCAAAAGGATATTATACTCTTATTGTTAAAGGAGAATCTTTAAAAAGAAACCAGCTTAATTGTCCTTTAAGTATCGTTATGTCTGGTTTTTTACCTTATGTTGATATAGATATGGATGTAGCTAATACACAAGGTAATGTTGGAGACTTATTTAAAATAGGTTTTGTGCAACAAGCAAATCCATTAGATAACAAAGTTCAAACCGTAGAATTTGTCAAAGCAGTTTTAACTAATAAAAAATCGGGGAATAATTATGAGTTAAGTAAAGATTCTTCTTTATGTCTATTGGGAGATGTATGTTTTTCTAAAGGATTAAGTGAAATAGGACAATATGATGTAGAAATTTTTATAAAAGTTATCAATACAGATGGTTTGGTAGTAGAATCCTCTCGAAAATTTACAAGAGTATATGAAGTAATTGGGAAATTTACAATGCCTACAGTTGATTTTGATGTTCCAGATCTAGAGCTAGTTCCAGGTCAATTTGAATCCGCTTATATAAATATTCAAGCAGAAGATACAGACTCAAATAACTATCCTCAAAAATTTGATTTATTTTTAAATTATAATGGAAAAGAAATTCAATTAGGAGGGCAAGAATTAAAATGTAAAGGAGACTTCATAAGTAAAAAAATTGAGATAAACTTTCCTGGAACTTTCTATTTTACAGTAAAAGATAACTTAAACAACAGGAATTTAGATTCAAATAAGGAAACTTTATCTTATGCCTTTACAGTTGCAGATAAGAAACTATTATTAGATTTTACCCAACCTGATTGTGAAGATAATTTTAAAGTTTTAGTTAAAAATCCTTCGCCAGATATTACAGATTATGAATGGACTAAATTTTCTGCTTCAGGAACTACTATTACAGACAAGACCGTTCTTAGTGAGTTGCCTTTAAAAAATAGTGACTATACAGCTGTAAAGGTTAAAGAAAATTCAAAAAATAATTATTTTATAATATCAGATCAAACCTTTAAAAAATTTTTACGTTATAATGATAATAACGGAACAAATTTTAAGCCAACGGTAGAAGAATATAAACAAGATCCAACTGTACTATTACCAGGAGATTTCGCTTTTTATTATGATACAGCTAATCGAAAAATTATTTCTAAGTCTAATAAGAATTATGCTTTAAAATTCGTTGGAAATTCTGTGATTTGTACAACAATTGATCAAGCTGATTTTTTTGATCTAACAAGAGATAGTAATAAAAATGTACTTTATGCTGTAAAGAATACTACAACAAATAGTTATTTAAATATTACAAAAGAAGGTACAATAGAAATATCATCTGCAGAAAAAAAGATAATGTTGTCTATGGGCCTAAAGTCTACACCAAGTAATTCGGATAAAATAGATTTGCCAAATTCAGAAATACCAGCTATTAGCTTATTAGAAACAACTACAGAAATTTGCCCAACAAAAGGAACGAGCTCTTTTACATTAACAGCTCAGGCTACTGATCCTAGTAAACAAACTGTACTTCAGAATTTATTATCTTCAAACCCTAATGCAAGTGTTCAATTTGTTAAAGACGGAGTTATTCAACAGAATAGTAAATCATTAACTGCTACAGGTACTAGTTCGGGTATTTATCAAGCAGTTGTAACTACAGGTTCCTGTTATAAACGTTCTGAAGCAGACTTTGTAAAATCATGTAATCAAGAAGAAAACGAAGCATATGATAATACACCTAAACCAGGTCCTGGAGGAGGAGCGTTAGTAGCAATAGCAGGAGCAGCGGGAGGTGCTATAGCCAGTGCAGGTCAGTTTGTAGTAGGGATATTGGGGGGCTTATTTGCTATACCAAGTGGTTTTGTACCTAATATTCCGAATGGAAATGTTTTGAAAACACGTTTTAATACTCTTAAAATTGAAGATAATGTTAATACAATCTTTACTAATTCATACAACGAATATAAAGATTATGACTTAGGAGCCAGTTCTAAAATGGCCTTAACGTCAGGCGTAGATTACTATTTTTCAGTTGCTCAAATCAATAATGATGGGACAAACAATTTTAATAAACCTAAGTTTTTTATTGATTTAAACAATGATGGTGTCTTAGCTGCTAGTGAAGACGTGTTATTTAAATCAGTATTGGTTTCAGGACGATATAAATTTACACTACCAACTAATTTAACCGTTAATACTTCTACTAAGGCTCTCTTTTACGCATCGTCTAGTGGAGCTAAACAAGAAATATTATTAAAATTACAATTAGAAGTTAAGACAAAATTTACAAAGATTGAAGTAAAAGAAACAGGAGGAACAACCCTTTTTACATATAATTTTCCAAACCCATATAGCGGATATGCTAATTATGATATCAGTTCAGTAGCTCCAGTAGCTATTTATACAACAGGTCAGACATATCAATTTTTACCTAATCAAATAAATAGTGATGGAACAACATCCTATGATAAACCAAAATTTTTTGTTGATTTAAATGGAGATGGAATTTTACAAAATTCAGAAGATCTATTATTAAATAGTAGTTTAATAGCTGGTCGTTATGATTTTCAGTTACCTCCATGTTATATTAATGGTAGTTCTGTTTTAGCTAAATATGTAGCTATTGCAGGTACTTCAAAACAAGAAATTTTATTTAAAGTAGGGTTGTTAAAAACCCGTTTTGATCAGATTACTATTACTAATTCTTCAGGAATTAAAATATATGATAAACGTTTTGTTGGTGCCTATTCCGGATATTCAGATTTTGATCTATCTAGCGAAGCTACTTATAGCTTTTATAAAGTAGGAGAAACATATAAGTTTATTTCAACTCAACAAAATGGAGATGGAACAACTGTTTATGGGAAACCGAAATTTTTTATTGATTTAAATGCTGATGGAATATTACAAAGAGATGAAGACGTCCTTTTAAATAGTAACTTTCAGAACGGAGGTTATAATTTTCAATTACCATCTTCACTCAGTTATGGTAATGCAATATTGGCTAAATATGTGGCTATTTCAGGAAGTGCTAAACAAGAAATTACTTTAAGAATACAATTAGGTCTTAAAACAAAATTTAATTCCATTCAGATTAATGATTCTAGTGGTGTTTCTATGTTTAATTATAATTTTCAAACTCCTTATAATGACTATGCTAATTACAATATATCTTCAGTTGCTCCAGTTGTAAATTATACAGCAGGTCAGATTTATCAATTTGTATCAACTCAAATGAATAATGACGGAAGTCAAGTATTTGGTAAACCCAAGTTTTATATTGATATAAATGGAGATGGGATTTTACAAAATGATGAAGATGTTTTATTAAATAGTAGTTTAGTAAATGGATATTATGAATTTCAGTTGCCAGAATGTTTTGTTATTGGTAATTCTGTTTTGTCAAAAATTATAGGCGTATCTGGTTTAGCATCACAAGAAATAACGCTTCAGATAGGGCTTTTTAAAACAAGATTTAATCAAATACTCATTACAGAATCTTCTGGTATAAAGATGTATGATAAACGTTTTGTGGGGTATTATGAATCTTATTCTGATTATGATATGTCTTCTAATTCTAATTATAGTATATTAAAATCAGGAGAAACGTATACATTTAGTTCAACTCAGCTCAATAGTAACGGTTCTGCTATTTTTGGTAAACCAAAATTCTATATAGATTTTAATAGAGATAATAATTTTGCAGAAGATGAAAATGTATTAAACAATGCAATCTTAAAAAATGGTAACTACGATTTTGTAATTAATCAAAAAAAGACCACAGGAAGTTATAAAGCTATGTATGTAGCTATAAGCGGGCAGGCTCGACAAAAAATTAAATTCAATATTGATTATAAATTTGTTCCTAACTTTTCAATTGCAATATCTGATAATCCTAAATTATGCGTGAGTGATAGTCATAAATATTTAGTTAATATTACAGGTGATACCGCTATTAATTATCAGTACACTTGGTATCTTAATAACGTACGTCAATCAGTTACTACTTCTGATATTACTTTTACAGGTACCACTCTAAATAATAGAGATGTATTAAAATCAGTGGTCTTTTCAGATTTAGATCCTACTACTATAAAAGAAACTTCAATAGTAATTGAAAAACAAACGTCGCCTTCAAACATTATCATTAATGGTTTACGTCCTTTCTGTTCAAATGATGATAACCTACCTCTAATTTTGAATGTTACCGGAGGTACAGGAACATTTATTTATAAATGGTTTAAGAATGGAGTTAAATTAGTAGAAGGAACAGATATGTCAGCTTTTGCTATTATTCCTAGAGAATGGTCAAATGATGATCGTATAAAAGCATCAGTATCATATCAATGTGCATTAGGAAATTGGGTAGAAACTTTTTCACAAGAATATTCAATAGTTAAAAATGTATCACCAAGCGTTGTATCAGTAAGCGGCCTACGCGGATTTTGTAATTCAGATTCTATAATTTTATCAGCAAATGTAACAGGCGGTTCAGGAAAATTCTATTATTATTGGACTAAAAATGGTACACGTGTATCAGAGGGTTACGAAAACTCTAATTATACCTTACAAGGCGGTCAGTGGAATAATGGAGATAAATTAAAATTAGTAGTAAGTTATCAGTGCGTATCAGGTAGTTGGGTAGAAACCCCTTCACAAGAATACACTGTAGAGAAATATACTTCACCAAGCTCTATAGCGGTAAATGGTTTAGTACCATTTTTAGATAGCGAAAGTCTGAACTTAAGCCTAACACAAACAGGAGGTACAGGTCGTTACTACTACTATTGGACTAAAAATGGAGTTCGTGTTTATGAAGGTTATGATCGATCGACATATACCTTACAAGGGACTCAGTGGTCAAATGGGGATAAACTGCGAGTAGGTATTGCCTATCAGTGTGTAGCAGGTAATTGGGTAGATGTTTTAACTACAGAATATACAATAGATAAACGTAGTTACCCAACAGCCGTTTCTATGTCAGGATTAGGGATATTGAGTGATTGTGAAAGCTCCTATAGGATTACGCCAGTAGTGACAGGAGGATTAGGATTAGATCGCTTATACTATATATGGTATAAAAATGGTCAGCGAATAACAGAAGGTTTTGATAAGACCAGTTATACAGTAGATAATGCAGGTTGGTCTCATGGAGATAAACTAAAATTACAAGTAGATTATTTAACTCGTATAGGCGGTTCTTGGTCAAATTTATATTCACAAGAAGCGGTCATTAATAAAAAGAGTTCACCAAGTTTAGTTACCGTTACAGGTTTAAAACCATTATGTGACTCAGAAACCATTGGGTTATCAATGAACTTAACAGGAGGTTCGGGTAATTTATATTACTATTGGACTAAAAATGGAGTAAAAGTATCATCAGATGATGCCTTACAATATAACTTAAAATGGAATGAATGGTCTCATGGCGATAAATTAAAAGCAGTCGTTACCTACCAATGTGCTAACGGGACATGGAAAGATGTTTTTTCACAAGAATATTCAATAGTTAAAAATGTATCACCAAGCGTTGTATCAGTAAGCGGCCTACGCGGATTTTGTAATTCAGATTCTATAATTTTATCAGCAAATGTAACAGGCGGTTCAGGAAAATTCTATTATTATTGGACTAAAAATGGTACACGTGTATCAGAGGGTTACGAAAACTCTAATTATACCTTACAAGGCAGTCAGTGGAATAATGGAGATAAATTAAAATTAGTAGTAAGTTATCAGTGCGTATCAGGTAGTTGGGTAGAAACCCCTTCACAAGAATACACTGTAGAGAAATATACTTCACCAAGCTCTATAGCGGTAAATGGTTTAGTACCATTTTTAGATAGCGAAAGTCTGAACTTAAGCCTAACACAAACAGGAGGTACAGGTCGTTACTACTACTATTGGACTAAAAATGGAGTTCGTGTTTATGAAGGTTATGATCGATCGACATATACCTTACAAGGGACTCAGTGGTCAAATGGGGATAAACTGCGAGTAGGTATTGCCTATCAGTGTGTAGCAGGTAATTGGGTAGATGTTTTAACTACAGAATATACAATAGATAAACGTAGTTACCCAACAGCCGTTTCTATGTCAGGATTAGGGATATTGAGTGATTGTGAAAGCTCCTATAGGATTACGCCAGTAGTGACAGGAGGATTAGGATTAGATCGCTTATACTATATATGGTATAAAAATGGTCAGCGAATAACAGAAGGTTTTGATAAGACCAGTTATACAGTAGATAATGCAGGTTGGTCTCATGGAGATAAACTAAAATTACAAGTAGATTATTTAACTCGTATAGGCGGTTCTTGGTCAAATTTATATTCACAAGAAGCGGTCATTAATAAAAAGAGTTCACCAAGTTTAGTTACCGTTACAGGTTTAAAACCATTATGTGACTCAGAAACCATTGGGTTATCAATGAACTTAACAGGAGGTTCGGGTAATTTATATTACTATTGGACTAAAAATGGAGTAAAAGTATCATCAGATGATGCCTTACAATATAACTTAAAATGGAATGAATGGTCTCATGGCGATAAATTAAAAGCAGTCGTTACCTACCAATGTGCTAACGGGACATGGAAAGATGTTTTTTCACAAGAATATTCAATAGTTAAAAATGTATCACCAAGCGTTGTATCGGTAAGCGGCTTACGCGGATTTTGTAATTCAGATTCTATAATTTTATCAGCAAATGTAACAGGCGGTTCAGGAAAATTCTATTATTATTGGACTAAAAATGGTACACGTGTATCAGAGGGTTACGAAAACTCTAATTATACCTTACAAGGCAGTCAGTGGAATAATGGAGATAAATTAAAGTTAGTAGTAAGTTATCAGTGCGTATCAGGTAGTTGGGTAGAAACCCCTTCACAAGAATACACTGTAGAGAAATATACTTCACCAAGTTTAGTTGCAATTACAGGGTTACGCTCATTATGTAATTCAGAAGAGTTATCTTTAAGAGCTAATCTTACAGGAGGCTCTGCTAATTTTTATTATTATTGGACTAAAAATGATGTACGAGTTTACGAAGGATACGGCAGAAATACCTATCTACTAAAAGCATCAGAATGGTCTCATGGAGATAGGATACGATTAGTAGCTAGCTATCAGTGTGTATCAGGAGCTTGGATTGAAACATCTTCACAAACTTATGTAGTAGAAAAAACTACCTCACCAAGTTTAGTTGCAATTTCAGGTTTACGTTTATTATATGGCTCTGGAGATCAATCCTCTTTAAATGCAAATCTTACAGGAGGAACGGGTAGCTTTTATTATTATTGGACTAAAAATGGTTCAAGAGTTTATGAAGGATACGGTAGATCTACTTACACATTAAAAGGATCCGAATGGTCTAATGGAGACAGAATAAAATTAGTTGCTAGTTACCAATGCGTATCTGGAGCTTGGATAGAAACTCATTCTCAGGAATATACAGTGCAAAAAGTAGAAAGACCTAACTTAGTATATGACTATAGTTATGCTTGGCCTGGTTTTCATCAGTTTTTATGGAAATACCCTGATGGACAAATTGTTAAGGGAAGAGATGTTGCAGAAGTAACTTGGAGTTGGAATCAAATGGGATTTCCAGATCAAAATTATACTAGAACATATTATCCTGGAGAAACAGATGGTATAATGGAAAGTAGAAGTACATTTTTAATGAATTGTATTTTAAGTAGAGGGAATGTAACTTCTACCATTAAAATGAAAGATGGTAGAGTTTACGTTACAAGAATCTACGTTCCATGTTATGGAGGAGATAGTCCTCTGTATCAAGAAACATCTAGATTAAATCAAAATGTAAATATCAACCATGATTGTAAAATTTATCCAAATTACATTTCTCAAAGTGAAGAGGTAATAACATTAGATTGTGATAATTATGACGATATTAAAACGATTGCTTTAATCAATGCAATTGGACAACGTTTTGAATTGAAATTTGATAGACTAGCTAAGAAAATTTATTTACCAGCAAATATGAAAAATGGTATGTATTATATTAACTTAGAAAAATACCAATCAGAAAGTTCAGTTTATAAAATATTAGTGAAATAAATTATATAAATGATTTTTATAAAATCAGGCTTGAGAATTTCTCAAGCCTGATTTGTTTTAAAACTTAAAGATGTTAATTTCAAGATTGTATTGATTTATTCTTAAAATATCTTTTATATTCGCAACGCAAAAGATTATAATTAGTATTATGAAAAAATTAGTTCTATCTCTAATTGCTGTTATTATGCTTGTGCCAGCAAGTGTAAAAGCGGATGAGGGAATGTGGTTTTTAATGTTTATAGAACGTTTGAATCACCGCGATATGCAAAAATGGGACTTCAGTTAACTTCTGAAGAAATTTACAGTATCAATAACAATAGTTTAAAAAATGCTATCGTTCAGTTTAATGGAGGATGTACAGCAGAAATGATCTCTAAAGAAGGATTAGTATTAACTAATCATCACTGCGGTTATGATGCTATTGCTGAATTATCGACTGCAGAAAAAAATCACTTAAAAAACGGTTTTTGGGCAGGTTCTAAAAAAGAAGAGTTAAAACCTTCTAGTTTATTTGTCCGTTTCTTTGTACGTATGGATGATTGTACTAAAAGAATCCTTTCTGTCGTAAATGATAAAATGACAGAAGCAGATCGTGAAAAAGCTATAAATGCAGAAATCGCTAAAATTGAAAAAGAGAATAATGAAGGAGGAAAGTATGTTGTTTCAGTGCGTTCTTTTTTTCAAGGAAATGAATATTATTACTTTGTTTACCAAGATTACAAAGATGTACGTTTAGTAGGTACCCCTCCTGAAAGTCTAGGTAAATTTGGTGGAGATACTGATAACTGGGAGTGGCCTCGTCATACAGCTGACTTCTCTATGTTTCGTGTATATGGGGATGCTAACGGAAATCCAGCAGAATACTCTGAAAACAATGTGCCTTTACAACCTAAACACCATTTACCAGTTAATTTAGGTGGTGTGAAAGAAGGTGATTTTGCTATGATTTTAGGTTATCCGGGGCGTACCAACCGTTGGATGCCAGCAGGTGGAATTGAGCAAAACGTAAAATTTGCTTATCCTGCTTGGGTAGAAGGAGCTAAAACAGGTATGGATAATATGAAGAAATATATGAAACAAAGCGATGCTTTGAACTTGATATATGCTTCTAAATTTGCTTCTACTGCTAACTACTGGAAAAACCGTCAAGGGATGATTGACGCGTTAACTAAATTTGGTACGGCTAAAACTAAAGCAGCACAAGAAGCTAAATTTAATACTTGGGCCAATAAACCAGAAAATAAAGAACAATACGGAAACGTAGTAGAAACAATTAATAACTACTACAAAATGACAAACGAAAAATCACGTCATGATAACTATATGATGCAGATGTTCCGTACCTCTAACTTTGCTACTATTGGAAGAACTTTAGGAAAACAATTAGAAAATTATGTAAAAGCTGATGCTGCTAAGCGTGCGCAAATGGCTCCTGCTATTACTGAAATGGTTGACGAATTGTACAAAGAAGTACACATTCCTGCTGAAAAAGATATCTTAGCTGCGCAATTAAAATTATATGCTACTAAATCAGTTGGATATCCTATTGCTCCTAAAGTGGCTGAATTAGCAAAAGCAAATCATAATGATTTTACAGCTTATGTAAACACAACTTTCGATTCAAGTTTATTTACTTCAAAAGAAAAAATCCAAGCCTTCTTAGCAAATCCTAGTGAACAAGCACTCACTACTGATGCTTTATATGTATTATCAAATGATATGTTAGCTCACTTTGCTTCAAAATCAGATGCAATTGCTAAAGCTCAAAATGATTTTGGTGCTGCTTTCCGTAAATTAGTACAAGGATTACGCGATTCTAAAATTGGAGATATAAAATATCCAGATGCTAACTCTACTTTACGTTTAACCTATGGTAAAGTACGTGCATTACCTGCTGACAAGCGTAATGATGCGGTAGTGAACAACTACACTACTTTAGCGGGTCAGGTTAAAAAAATACAAAAAAGGGGATGCTGAGTTTGACTTACCAACTCGCGTTATTGAAATGAACAAGAACAAAGACTTTGGTCGTTATGCTGACAAAGATGGTTCGTTACACGTAAATTTCTTATCAGATAATGATATTACAGGGGGTAACTCAGGTTCGCCAGTATTAAATGGTAAAGGTGAATTAATCGGTTTAGCTTTTGATGGTAACATTGAAGCTATGGCAGGTGACGTTATCTTTGACAAAAAATTACAAAGAACAATCAATTGTGATATTCGTTATGTGTTATGGGTAATTGAGAATTTCTCAGGTGCTAAACATATCGTAGACGAAATGACATTGGTGAAATAATAACTGCAATAGCGGTTGTAGACTAAAGCCGAACTCGATTGAGTTCGGCTTTTTTATCCCAGAGTACGCATTAGAAATTATTGGGAAACGGAATTTTTTAATAAATTCAAATGCTCACGGAAAATTTAAAAAGAAAGAATAGTGAACTATTTTGATGCCTAAAATTTGTGTACGTGCTTAAAGTTGAAGAAAAATAAAGTTGAGTAGATTTCTAATGCTAATTTGGGTTTATATCTTTGCCTAGCTAAAAACAACATGAAAAAATTAATCGTATTATTCTTTATCGGAATTGTTCTTTCGTGCGAAAAGAAAGAACAAACGGCTGTTTCTTTTTATTATTGGAAAACGCGTTTTCATTTGTCGGAACCAGAAAAACAAGTACTTACTAACAATGAAGTGCAGCAATTGTACCTCCGTTATTTTGATGTTGCCTTGGTAAATGGGTTACCAATGCCCATAGCCCCCATTCATTTTAGCCAAAAAAAAGTTACACAAAAAATTATCCCTGTTGTTTTTATAAAAAATGAAGTGTTCTTAGATAAACATTTACAAGTTGCTGATCTGGCGTATAAGATACTTAAGCTAGTGCATCAGATTAACAAAGTAAATGCGTTAAAAGTAGCGGAAATACAGATAGATTGCGATTGGTCTTTAGCGAGTAAAGAAGCATATATGCAGTTTTTGGCATTGCTAAAAAAACAAGCTAAAGAAAAAATATCGGTTACCATTCGTTTGCATCAAATAAAATATTTCAAAGAGACTAAAGTACCTCCTGTAGATTCTGGGGTGTTGATGTTTTATAATATGGGGCAGTTAAGCGCAAAAGGGACCAACTCTATTTATGATGCAGAAATTGCAAAAAAATATCTATACCATTTAAAAGACTATCCGTTGCGTCTTTCGGTAGCTCTGCCTATCTTTTCATGGTGGGTACATACGCGAGGAAACCGCATTATTAATTTGATTTCTAAAATGGAGATAGCAGATTTTGAAAATAATCCTAATTTTGAAGTCCATGAAAATACAATACGAGTAAAAAGGAACAGCTTGTACAAAGGATTTTATTTTCAAGAAAATGATGGTTTGCGGTTAGAGGCTATTAGTAAAGCCGATCTTGAAGAAATGAAAGACTTACTTCAGGATCGATTACCGCAGCAATCAAAGTCGATTATTTTTTATGATTTAGATCAAACAAACTTTAAATATATTTCAGATGAATCTTTTTTCAAGACCTTTGTCTCTGATTTTTAAATCGCTGTTAGTTGTAACTGCTGTATTTTCTTTTTGTGCAGAAGGCGATTGGGATTGGTTTTCGGGGACTTCTAGTTTTGCTCCCGAAGCTTTTATTACGGACAAATCCTATGAACCTCTTTTTTATAGTAATCATCTTTTCTATTCGAGTATGTACGATTGGGGGGGAGAATATGATTCGAGGTTTTCAGATCGTTTTGAAAAAACAATTATTGCAGATTGGAAAAAATATTTAGGAAATAAAATCCCTGAGACCGATTTGAAATATTACATTTTTTCTGATTCGGCTCGAACGGATTTAGCGGCTATTAATAAAGCCATAACAACCAAAGATGGGAAAAGCAAATGGAATAAAAAACATCTGTTAAGCGATCAGCAAGTGCGTCAGTTTTTCTTGTTCTTAAAATTAGCTAAAGCAGTGGAGCCTTATTGCACGCAATCTCCCTCGTGGAATTATGAAACCGAACGCCTAGAAGAAGTGGAGCAAATGCCGCTGAAACAAGCTAAAGCAATAGAAAGTGTTTACCAAGCGGTGAAAGATCCGTTCTTAAAATCGCGTTATTGGTTTCTGGCTATGAAATCTTATTTTTATTCAGAAAATAGGACCGAAAGTGCAACTTTTTTTAATCGCACGCAAGCTACGGTTGCTAAAGAGGAATTGTATTACCGAGCCTTGTCGTATGTGGCGGGTGTAGCATTTAAGGCTAAAAAATTTGCTACTTCCAATTATTTGTATGCCGTAGTGTTTGATCATTGTCCTCATTTGCGATCTACGGCTACTTTTTGTTTTCATCCACAAGACGAGTCTGATTTTCAGGAAGCCTTATTACTCTGTAAAAATGATTCTCAAAAAGCCGCTTTATGGACACTGTATGGGTATTATGCTGATGAACTAAGCGCTATTCAAAATATTCATCAATTAGAACCTACTAATCCGCATTTGGATTTATTATTAACCCGTGCTATTAATAAAGCCGAGGATAAAATGAATAGTAATTCAGATGACTATAGTCAAGGGACAACTTTTAAAGCGGAGGCACTGAGTCCTAAATTGTCTGCGTTAGTAGGGGAGATTGCTAAAGCAAATAATACTAAAAATCCACATGTTTGGAACTTAGCCTATGGTTTTTTACAAACGATTAATGGTAATTATACTTCCGCAGCGCACTATTATACATTAGCCGAAAAAAGTTTACCTGCCGTTCCTTTGGCCAAACAGCAGTTGAAATTGTTTAAAGTTTTTAACGAGATAGCCGCTTTGAAAAAAATGGATGAGGCTGCGCAGAAGAAGATTTTACCTCATTTAAAATGGTTGTATAAGTTAAGCCAAGAGTCAGAAGAAAATAATAATCTACGTACTTCTTTCTTAATTAGTTGGAGCAAAACATATTTAGGCAATCTCTACAAAAAACAAGGCAACATAGTCTATTCGGAATTGCTATACAATAACCCTGGTTTTTATTTGAATGCCACGCATTTAGAGAAGATGCAAGCCTACCAAGAGAGTGCACCAACCGCAGAATGGGATCGTTTTTTACTGTCATTGTATAACATAAAGCTGGATGATATCTATGAATATAAAGCGATAAAGCTCGCTTATGCTAATAATATTAGCGGTGCTGTAGAAGAAATGGAAAAGGCAGTAACCAGAAAAGATACCACCTTATATGGAAATCCCTTTAATGGAAATATAAGAGATTGTAGCGACTGTGATCATGAAGCTAGACAGGTTACTAAATATACTAAAATTAGTTTTTTGCATAAAATGAATGAAATACAAGGAATAATAGAAAGAGGCGATGGGGCCTTTACTGATTATTTGTTGTTGGGTAATGCTTTTTATAATATGTCGTTTTATGGTAATGCTCGTTTGTTTTATGATAATAAAATAATAGATCAATACTATACAAATTATATAAATGATACCTATAAAGGCATGTTAGTAAATGATCAGCAAGCAGGTTTGTATTATCAAAAAGCTTTAGCTGCGGCAGAAAATGACGAACAAGGAGCCAAGGCGGTGTATATGCTAACTAAAATAGAACGCAATGCTTTTTATCAAACACCAGCATTTAAACCTTATCAAGTAGATTTTGTCTTTTTTAAAGGATTCAAAATACTTAAAAATAAATATAAACAAACGAAATATTATCAGGATGTTATCAATGAATGTGGTTATTTTAGAGCATATGCCAATTAAAAAAATGCTGTTTTTATTTTTGTTTGTTCAATCTCTTTTCGCTCAACAGCCTCTTGAGCAAGCATTAGAGTTATGCAAACAAAAGAAATTTGCCCTAGCTAAACCTTTATTAGAAAATTTACTCAAGACCGATCCTAAGAATGTTGAAATAATACAAAAGCTGGGTGAAATAGCTTTTTATAACAAAGATTGGGACCATATGGTACATTATGGAGAAGAATTAGTTCATATAGAACCTCAAAAAGCAGATAGTTGGTTTAAATATGGTAGTGCTTTAGCAATGAAAGCAAAAAATGTTAATAAATTAAGAGCATTAACCATGGTAGGCGATATAGAAAACGCTTTTTTAAAAACTTTAAATTTAGAACCTAAACATATAGGAGCCCATTGGGCATTAATTATTCTGTACTGCGAATTGCCCAAATTATTTGGAGGAGGACAAGAAAAAGCCAGTCAATATGCTAAGGAACTCATTACTTTTTCTCCTGTAGATGCCTATTTAGCGCAAGGGTATATAGCCGTACAGTTTGATGCTTACAAAAATGCCGAGTTTTGGCTAAAAAAAGCCTATCAACTCGGTCATTCAAAAGTTACCTTCGAAAAGTTATATGATTTATATCAAAATAAAATGAAAGATAAAACCAAGGCAGAACAACTAAAAAACGATTTCAAATAGAAATCGTTTTTTAGTTTATTAGACCTAACCGATTTTAAAAATCGGTTAGGTCTAGGCTTGAGAGCAGTTGATAAACCCATCTAATCATATGAAAGAAGTAGTAGGGAAGATAATTGAATTTTGGTATGTAATTTTTTAAGGCATATTCAAAATAGTAAGTACGAGTTCGGTTGTGTTTTTTTATCAATTTATTTTTGTGTACAATCCTAACTCAAATGATTAATAAATATGTTGACTTTTAGAAAAGTTGCTTACAACTCTACTCATACACTCCTAAAACGAAGCTTCGTTTGGTACTTTTTATTTGAAAATTTGTATTTTGGCAATGAATATACAAGCTAAGACAAGATGAATAATTCAGTTAAATTCAACTATTTTTTTAAACACAAAGGCAACATAGGGCCCATTTGCGAAAAAGCGTGTCGAAATTTTAAATTTATAACACAAATACAGCCGCAAACTGCGCAAAATAATACTCAAAATAGTAATACAGTACTTAAAGAAAGAATACACCACCGTTTATTTTATTTTACACTAGGGCATAAGTATAAAACAATAGCTACTAAAAGTCTATTTGATTATCAATATAATGAGGATCAAAAAAAGACGTCCCTCATAATTTTTGAGTTTGCAAAGTGAGAATATCGATTTTTGGGATTATTTTTATTCGTATGATCAAAATTTTAAAGAAAAAGGTTTGTTGAATGATATAAGAAACATTAATAGTCATTTTATACACGATTTTAATGCATTGAATATGGACAGTACCAGTTTCTTTAATAATCAAAAAAACAAATTTGAAAACTTTATCGAGGAAGCTTTTTTACTCTCATCTATTGCTAATTATTGTGATGAAAAGAAAATACAACAAGAAAATTTTTACGATGATAATGAAGTAAATCACTTAAAAGGATTAGTGGTTTTTTTGCAAGAAAAGTTTTTTCCAAAAGAAAATCTAAATAATACTATTTCAGAAATAGAAAAGGAACTGGAGAAAACAGATTTAAATGACGATGACAAACAAAAAAAGCAAAGTAAATTAGCCGAACTTACTACCATTATAGAAAATATAGATGCCTTTGCTCGTTTAGATTATAAAGAAGCGATAAAAGAGTTGCTTTATATTAATGTGAAAACCGATTTTGATTTTGAAATTGATAACGAACCTGCTTTTACTATTACAAAAGGAACGTATCTATCCTATAATGCTACCCTATTTATTGTTTCTCTGTTTTTGTACAAAGATGAAGCCAGTAAACTAGTTTCAAAAATTCAAGGATTTAAAAAAACGAAAACACAAGAAGAAAGAAAGAAGCCTACGATTATCACCTTTTTCTCTAAAAAACCAAGCAGTCAGGATATTGATAATGATGAAAAACAGTTAACTAAATTTCGTGATATAATACAGTATCTTGACAAATACCCTACAGCTTGGAATAGTGAAATGAAATTTGCTAGTTTAAAAGTAGAAGAAAATGCTAAAAAAGCTGTTCCTTATCTACCAGAAAACAAAACAGGTATTATGTTTCCTAAAATGACAAATGCCCTAGTAGAGATTATTTTTGAAAAAGAGTTAGTTAAAACCTATCTTACTAAAAGTGATAGCAAGGAGCAAAATAAAATTGATACTTTTAAAGAAGAAACATTAAATAGCCTTCAATGTAAAAATGAATTTGTATATTATTGCAAACATTTATTAGTTAAGTATAATAGAAAGTTTAATTTGGACGGAAATAAAAGACAAAATTTTGATGATTTACTTTTAATACCAAAAAAAATACAAGATGCAAAAACAAAAGTTGAATTATTGAAAAAGAGATTTCTAATCCAACTATCAATTTTAAAAAGAAAGAAAAATTAGAGAAGGATAAGAATGAAAATGAATCCATAATCAGAAAATTTGATGAAGGTGTTAATAAAAAAGCACCTACTACAGAAAAACTGGAAAAGAGAATAAAAGAAAATACTTTTTTAATTTCTAATGGCAGAAACCAAGATCGATTTTTAGAATTTGCTACTCATTTTTTAGCTTCCCAAAATTATTTTGGCAAGGATGCCCTGTTTAAATGTTATGCTACACAAACCACAGAAGAAAATGAAGAATTAAAAAAGCATAAAAACATTAGCTTAACTAAAAAGGAATTTGACAAACTAAAATACCATCACGGCAGGTTGGTTGATTTTGTAGCTTATGATACCGTAAAAACTTGGGACAATCCATTTGTATTTGAAAACAATGCAATAAGCATAAAAATTAAAACATCAACTGAAACATTATTGATTCCTATTTCTAAAAACTTAATCATCTACTTTTTAGAAAATGCTTTTTATCTACTTAATGATA
Organism: Flavobacterium oreochromis; assembly: GCF_019565455.1. Taxonomy (NCBI): domain Bacteria; kingdom Pseudomonadati; phylum Bacteroidota; class Flavobacteriia; order Flavobacteriales; family Flavobacteriaceae; genus Flavobacterium; species Flavobacterium oreochromis. The sequence continues at coordinate 186,831 of NZ_CP067377.1, read as the reverse complement.
AAAGGCTACCCAATATTGAAGGCAAAGGAAAAAATGTTTTACTAGATTATTTTAATATCTACAAAAGCAATTTTGATAAACAAATACAATTAATAGAAACTAACACCTTTCAAAAGGAAGATAAAAATACGTTGTCAAAATACCTGCCTAAACGATTATTGCAAAATGTATATGCTGAAAACCGAAAGGGCAATAATAATACACTCGAAAAACTTTTGTTAGAAACCCAGCAACAAGAAAAACGTTATAAAAGACTACTGGAACTAGCAAAAGAAAATGGTGTTTTAGCAGATTTTGAAAAAAAGAACAAAGGCAAGCAGTTTAAACTTCGTTTTATGAAAAAGGCTTGGAACCTAATGTATTTCAAAGCCATTTATAAGGAGAACAAAGGAGAAGATTCAACAAATCATCATAAACATTTTCATATCACAAGAGAAGAATTTAATGATTTTAGTCGTTTTTTATTTGCATTTGATTTACCACATTATAAAGAGAATTTAAAAATTCTGTTAGATGCTAAAGATTTTTTTAGGAATCAAGAATTTGCACAATTGTTTAACAATGCCAATAGTTTTGAGCAATTGTATGACAAAACAAAAGAAAAATACACCCATTGGTTAACAACACCACCTCCATTTAAAGAAGATAGCTACAAATTAGAAAACTATGCCTTTATAAAAGATTTTAAAGCACTAAAAAATGCACAAATACCACAATTTATGTTGGTTATAAATCTTTCTCAATTTCTAGATTTTTTAAAGAGCAGACCTAATTATCACTTTAAAGTAGAAAATGGCAAACTAATATTTACCACTTTAGTTAAAAACGAAAAATACTTAAATGAGAAGTGGTATAATCCTATAGAATTAAATAATGAAGAACAAAAAAGCTATCGCTATTTAACTAAAAAATTACTTAAAGCAAAGCTTGAAGATTGTTTTTTATATGAAATTGCCTGCACTTATATAAAACAAGAACATATAACCATAACTAAAAACAGTATCAATGCTATACTTCAAAAATCGATAACTATACCAGTAAGTAAAAAAACTGATTCAACTATTTTATACGATATTGAAGTCCCTTTTAAACATCTAGTATCTTTCGAACGTATTTTAGTATTCAAAAAGAACAAGAAAAAGTTTACAACGAATCCTTTTTTGAAAATCTTCCTGTTTATCTAAAAATGATAAAAGAGGAATACGATCAAGATCCTATTCAATTAAAAACGTCAAAATCTATGATTGGCATAGCTAATAAATTATTGAACAATAATAAAATAAACTTTGATGAATTTAAAAAAGTAGAAAGCTATCTACTTACTACTTCAAATAAATTTTCTAGAGTTTTAATGGAATTGGAGGGGTATTATTGTCTAAAAGAAGAAAACGGCACTACCCTACTGAAAGAGGAGAAGCAAAACTTTACCCCTACTTCTCCATTCGATCAATTTTATATCAGTTTTGCCAAATTTTCCAATTTGTCTGTAAACTATGAATTAGAAGATCTAGAAGGAAGAAATTATAGAAATAATGTTTATCATTTTAATTTCCCAAAAGAAGTTTCTTATGTGAAAAAATTAATAGAAATAGAAGAAAAATTTATTGAAGAAGAAATAGTTAATGCCAATATTGATGTTTCTTCATTAGTTACTTTTTATGACATACCTATAAAAAGAATACGTGAGGTATTGACTGCGTTAAAAGATACGCTTCATGATGACTTATTTGCAAAAGCAAAAAGAGTTTAAATGAAGAGGAACAAAAAAGCAATAGGTTAGTTCGCAGGAAAGAAGAAGAAATCTATATTAATGATATAATCAAATCAAAAGTGTCAATATAAAACAAAGCCAAGCTCTTTGACAAACTGAACTAGGATTAAAAAAATGACTATTTTTGTACTCAATACACCCAAAAAAGGTTATTTTTTTCTTGAAAATATATCAAAATCCCTGATGAATACTGGCTTTACTCGATTGAGGGTTGTGAAAGCCCTTATTTTGAAGGGTAAATACAACTTAATTGTGTTGTTTACTAATGGTTTAATTGTTGTGAAAGCCCTTATTTTGAAGGGTAAATACAACCTGCGTTGTCAACAAAAATTGGAGCTGATAGTTGTGAAAGCCCTTATTTTGAAGGGTAAATACAACTAATAAGGAACGCATATATTTAACTAGTGAGTTGTGAAAGCCCTTATTTTGAAGGGTAAATACAACATTAAATATTATACTAATTTATTAGCTTAAGTTGTGAAAGCCCTTATTTTGAAGGGTAAATACAACTGCAATTCCTCTTCTTTATCGAGAATGTTGTTGTGAAAGCCCTTATTTTGAAGGGTAAATACAACAGTTTCATTTTTTGGGCGAATGATGTCAAGGTTGTAGAAAGCCCTTATTTTGAAGGGTAAATACAACTCATTCCCGCCAATTTCTACTATAGAAATTGTTGTGAAAGCCCTTATTTTGAAGGGTAAATACAACTACGTTTTAGATGTGCCGTAATAATTGTAAGTTGTGAAAGCCCTTATTTTGAAGGGTAAATACAACAAAAAGGCTCATCTGTTGGGTTGTAGCCATGTTGTGAAAGCCCTTATTTTGAAGGGTATATACAACAATTTGGTTTTGCAAACCGTTTCTAGTACGTTGTGAAAGCCTTTATTTTGAAGGGTAAATACAACGCCACCAAAGGGAAAATTCTTGTAATTTGAGTTGTGAAAGCCCTTATTTTGAAGGGTAAATACAACGGTAGCCATTCCCATAACATTCAAAGTCTGGTTGTGAAAGCTCTTATTTTACTCACGCTGTTTCTATTGTTTTTTATGGGAGTTCGTGAATGATTATTTGAAGGGTAAATACAACTTGGTTGAGTAGTGAATGTTAATAAGCTTAGTTGTTTATTTCTTGCCAATTATTTTTAGTGTATGTTTTCCAACTAAATTATTTCTAATAAAAAACCGATGACTTATATTTGAACAATATAAAATAGGTTGAAGAATTTATAATTCTGAATACGTTAAATTTCTACACTTACAAATGAGAACACACTTCATAGCCATAGGCGGTGCAGCCATGCACAATTTAGCACTAGCATTACACAACAAAGGGTACAAAGTAACAGGTAGCGATGACGCTATTTTTGAACCTTCTAAATCACGATTAGAAGCCAAAGGATTATTACCAGCCGAATTAGGTTGGTTTCCAGAAAGAATCACATCGGATATTGAAGCGATCATTTTAGGAATGCATGCCAAAGCGGATAATCCCGAGTTAGTACGTGCTCAGGAATTAGGGTTGAAAATTTATTCGTATCCCGAGTTTTTATACGAACAATCTAAAAATAAAACCCGTGTAGTAATCGGGGGTTCGCATGGTAAGACAACGATTACTTCCATGATTTTGCATGTGATGAACTATCATAACATCAAAGTGGATTATATGGTAGGTGCTTTGTTAGAAGGTTTTGATACCATGGTGCATCTAACAGAAGAAAATGAATTCATCGTGTTAGAAGGCGATGAGTATTTGACTTCACCTATTGATTTGCGACCAAAATTTCATTTGTACAACCCAAACATCGCTTTGATTTCTGGGATTGCATGGGATCATATTAATGTGTTTCCAACGTATGATAACTATGTAGAGCAATTTGAAATTTTTATTCAGAAGATTACTAACGGTGGAATTTTAATCTATAACGAAAACGATGCTGAAGTAAAACGCGTTTCTGAAAATGCGGATAATCCTATTCGCAAGATTCCTTATTTCACGCCTGAATATGCAGTTGAAAATGGAAAAACTTTATTAGAAACACCAGAAGGAGCAATGCCAATTGAAGTTTTCGGTGCGCATAACTTAAATAATTTAGCAGGAGCTAAGTGGGTTTGTCAATGTATGGGAGTTGATGAAGCCGAATTCTATGAGGCGATTGCCACTTTTAAAGGAGCGTCTAAACGCTTAGAAAAAATAGCTGAATCAGCTAACAGAGTGGCTTATAAAGATTTTGCACATTCGCCTAGTAAAGTGTCGGCGACTACAAAAGCGGTAAAAGCACAATATCCCGATAGAAAATTAGTGGCATGTTTAGAATTGCATACGTATAGTAGTTTGAATGCTGAATTTTTAAAACAATACGAAGGCGCTTTGGATGCTGCTGATGTGGCAGTTGTTTTTTACTCACCTGATGCCGTAAAAATTAAAAAATTAGAAGAAGTAACTTATGAGCAAATCGCGCAATCTTTCAAACGTGATGATCTAGTTATTTATACCAATCCAGCCGATTTTAAAAACTATTTGTTTAGCCAGGATTTAGATAATTCGGCTTTATTGTTAATGAGTTCAGGGAATTACGGAGGATTAGATTTTGAAGAGGTAAAAGGGTTGATTGGATGATTTACCTTGTTAGGTCATTGCGAGGAGGCACGACGAAGCAATCTAAAGTTGCGTGATACTAGTTTTGAATTGGATTATCACTGAAAAAGCTGAAAATAGTTTGGTACATCATAAATGCTGAATGAGAGGATGTCTGATAAAATTATTTTAGATTGCTTCGTGCCTCGCAATGACGTTGCGTTGAGGGATGACGGTAGTTAACTAACCTCTCTATTTGAAGTTTAGTATTTCTCAGCGTGTAGTCATTGCGAGGAGGTACGACGAAGCAATCTAATGGACTAAGTCTTGGTTACTCAAAATGAAGCAATCTAAAATAGGTTTGATATCTAATCAGATACCGAATGAAATTATTTAAATCATAATTTTTTAGATGGCTTCGTGCCTCGCAATGATGTTGCGTTGAGGGATGACGGTAGTTAACTAACTTCTCTATTTGAAGTTTAGTATTTCTCAGCGTGTAGTCATTGCGAGGAGGTACGACGAAGCAATCTAAAGTAGCGAGGTACTAATCTTGAACTGGATTATCACAGAACAAGCTGAAAATAGTTTGACATTTAATAAATGCTGAATGAAAGGATCTATGATGAAACTATTTTAGATTGCTTCGTGCCTCGCAATGACGTTGCGTTGATGGTTTATGTTTAGAATTGGCGTTTAGGTAATAGTATTCTCAATTTAACACCTAGTATTTCTCAGCGTTCAGTCATTGCGAGGAGGCACGACGAAGCAATCTAATGGATTAGACTTTAGTTACACAAAAGTGAAATAATCTAAAAGTAGTTTGATGTATAATCAAATATCGAAGGAAATAATTGCAATCATAATTTTTTAGATTGCTTCGTGCCTCGCAATGACTTTGAGTTGAAGGATTACGGTAGTTAACTAACTTCTCTATTTGAAGTTTAGTATTTCTCAGCGTGTCGTCATTGCGAGGAGGTACGACGAAGCAATCTAATAAAAGACGAGTAACCTATGAAACCCGGTTTTATTTACATAATCACCAATTATACGAATACAACATTATACGTTGGGGTAACATCTAATTTGCCCCAACGTATATTAGATCATAAAGAAAAACGTTACCCCAATTCTTTTTCAGGACGATATAACCTTAATAAATTGGTGTATTACGAATCATTCCAAATGATAGGGGATGCCATAGGTAGAGAAAAGCAAATCAAAGCTGGTTCAAGACAAGCTAAAATTGATTTGATACACAGTATAAATCCGGAGTGGAAGGATTTGTATGACGAGATTACAGATATCCTGAATTTATTTTAGATTGCTTCGTGCCTCGCAATGACTTTGAGTTGAAGGATTACGGTAGTTAACTAGCTTCTCTATTTGAAGTTTAGTATTTCTCAGCGTCTAGTCATTGCGAGGAGGTACGACGAAGCAATCTAAAGTAGCGAGGTACTAATCTTGAACTGGATTATCACAGAACAAGCTGAAAATAGTTTGACATTTAATAAATGCTGAATGAAAGGATCTATGATGAAACTATTTTAGATGGCTTCGTGCCTCGCAATGACGTTGCGTTGATGGTTTATGTTTAGAATTGGCGTTTAGGTAATAGTATTCTCAATTTAACACCTAGTATTTCTCAGCGTTCAGTCATTGCGAGGAGGCACGACGAAGCAATCTAATGGATTAGACTTTAGTTACACAAAAGTGAAATAATCTAAAAGTAGTTTGATGTATAATCAAATATCGAAGGAAATAATTGCAATCATAATTTTTTAGATTGCTTCGTGCCTCGCAATGACGTTGTGTTGAAGGATTACGGTAGTTAACTAGCTTCTCTATTTGAAGTTTAGTATTTCTCAGCGTGTAGTCATTGCGAAGTGCGAAACCTCTTTAATTAAATGATCTACTTTTGAGATAGACTCCGCATTTGAAATTTTTATATAGATTACTTCCTACCTCTTTAATAGATAATAAAACAAGGAAGATTTTTATAACACTATGTTTTAATTTAAATGAAAAACGAATCTTAGCGTTATTAGGTAAGAAGTAATCCTTAAAAAGTCATTCTTTATTCTAAATGTGTAATAAAAATAAATTATTTAGTTGTCATTAGCCGAAATTACACTGCTGCGTTGAGGTAATTTTTTTCCATAAAGTAAAATAAAGAAAACAAAGAATGGTTTCGGTAATGGGTACGAGCCAAATAGCGTATATATATTCTTGTTTTTGAAATTCTATTAGATAATAAGCAAAAGGTATTTGAAAAATCCAAAAGCCTAAGAAGTTTACTAATGTGGGAATTTGTGTATTACCAGCACCATTAAATAAATTGTTGAAAATCATAGAAACTCCATAGGCTATATAACCTAAGCTTATAATTTTCATAGCTTCTTTTGCTCGTATAATAGTTTGTATGTCATTAGTGAAAAATAAACTAATATTTTCTGCAAAAAATAGGTTTATTAAAGTAATTCCTAAACAAAGAAATAGGGTGTACTTAAGTACAATTTTAGTTAAAACTTTAATTCTTGTTAAATGATGTGCGCCTAAATATTGTCCAGTTAATGTAGCAACAGCATTACTTAATCCCCAAATAGGGAGTATGAAAAATAACATTACTCTAACAGCAATTTGAAACCCAGCGGAACCATATTCTCCACCATTTTTAGCAATCAGTTGTGCTAAGTATATCCAACTTAATGAAGCTAATATGTATTGGAATATACCAGGTGTTGCAATACTAATAATAGATTTAATAATAGGAAAATCTAATTCAAAACGTTTTTTCTGAAAGCCTATAGATTTTCTGATTTTGCGAATGCAATATAATTGATAAAGAACACCTATAGCTCTTCCGCTAACGGTTGCCCAAGCGGCACCTTCAATTCCTAAGGCAGGGATAAAGATCCAACCATTTATTAGTAACGGACATAGTAGAAGATTAAAACCATTAGCTATCCAAAGACTTTTCATAGCAAGTAAAGGATTTCCTATACCTCTAAATATTCCGTTAATTAAAAATAATAAGAGAATAAATAGACTGTTACTAAAAATAATTTTAGGATAGCTTATTCCATAATTAATAGCTTCTTGTGAAACATTTAAAGAAGTAAAAATAGCTGGGGCATAAAAATAGCCCAAAGTGCTAATTATTAAGGAAATAATAGAGGCTATGATTAAAGCTTGTATAATGATTTTTCCTGTATTATCTACCTTTTTTTGACCAATAGAGATAGAAATTAGAGCACTAATAGCTACGCTAAATCCTACTGCAATAGAATATATAATTGTATTTATAGATTCAGTGAAACCTATAATTTGGATTGCTAATTGACTATTAGGTAAATGTCCTACAAAGTATAAATCTACTAATGAAAATACAGATTCTAGTATTAATTCTAAAATCATAGGGATGGCTAATAACCATATTCCTTCCTTAATTCCTATGGTGTTAAAATCAACTACATCATTATGTTTAAGAAATTTAAATTTTGCTTTGATATCTTTTACCATATTGGTTTATATTGATGAATAGGATTTTCTAATGCTCCTACAAATTGTAAACTAGAAGCAGGATCTGCTAAATTCAGCATTTGTTTATTGTTTTTAAGTTGTAAGCGATTTAGGCAGCAGGATTCAAATGTTTTACTAAAGAGATCATGTTGTAAAAAGGATGTTTTAAGTTGAGGGTTTTTTAGTTGGTATTCAGCTATAGAAGAACCAACAATTTCCCAAAAAATTTCTTCTTTTAAGATCTTGTATTGATCTAAAATAGCAGATAAGAACCGGAAAAAATGCTGAAAAATATCATTTTGAATGCTTAATACTTTCAACTTTTCTGGAAGATTGATTCGTATTCTTTCTGCTTTTTCAGGTAAAGGGGTACTAGTATTAAAAAGCATAATTTCTTCTGTAATGTCTTTCATAAAAACACGTTGAACTAGATGATTTTTTAATACAAGAATAAGATTTTCTCCATGAGGCATAAATACCAGTTCATGTGTGTAAAAACAATGCACTAAGGGAATTAAATATGCTTGTATGTACTGATTAATCCATTGTTTTGCACTAATTCCTGATTTTTCAATAAGGTATTTAATAAAAGGTTTTCCTTCATAGTCTATATGAAGTAATGCTGCCATGGTAAAACAGGTTTCATTTTTTTGAAGTTTTGTAATAGGACTTTCTCTCCAAAGAGTGGCTAGCATTTTATTGTGAGGAATATTTCTACCAAGGCTTTCCCATAAAATATTACGATAACCTAAAGTGGCAATTTCGCCTAAAATAGTAAATCCTTTTGATTGTAAAAAGAATCGTTTTTTATGAGGTTTTCCAACCAAGTGGTTATAATAGGAGTACTCTCCATATAGTAAGGAGAAAGTCCACGCATAAAACCCATATTAACAACAGATAAAGCTGTTTTTGTAAAATATTTATTATGATTAGTAAGGTTAAAAAAAGTACGTATTGATTGTTGTGCAGAGTGAAAATCAGGAGCAAAACCTAAAGGAATTAACTTTTTTTGAGCAATATCATTAGTGAAAATTAAAGTAAGTTTATTATCCCATTGCCAAGGATGTACAGGAAACCAATAATATTCGTTAGGATTTACTTTTTCAGATTCTAATACTTTTTCAAAATGAATTTGAGTGTCAATATCTAATTCTGTTTTAAGTAATTGCTCATAATTAAGTGTTTCAATACAGGAAAATTGAGCAGAACTTTTATGTCCTGCTAACCATAATAATTGAATAGAATTATTAGCTTCAGGAGAAAAGGTTTTAAAATCTATACTGCTAAAACCATTTTTACCACTATTAGCTAGAAAACAAGGATGTCCTTCTGTAACAGCGTGTTCAATGGTTTGATAATCTGTGTTAGGGAGTTCATTAGCAAGAATTTTTTCATTCGTAATTTTATAACCAGTACTATAAAGAGTGGCATTGATTTCCTCTAGATAAGTAGGTAATAAATCAGTTGGGATTTCTAGTACTTCTTTAAATTCTATTATGAAGCTAACTAGACACAAGGGGATGTGATTCCCATTACAATCTTGTTTTGTAATACTTTCGTAAGGAATGTACCAATGATTAAGAGCTTTTAAATCAGCAGTAAAACTATAGGTATATTCATTGTTTATGGTATTTACATAGTATTTGTTTAATTTCTGATTATAAATGGGATTAATGAGGGCTTCATGTGTAAACTCTGAAATAGCTTTTCGGATAAGAATTTTATTTGCCTTTTCCCAGTTAGCTGATTTTAGATGGTTTATGTTTTCTTTCAGAATATTAGCCATGTATGTTTTTGTATTCATAATTTTATTTTATAAAGAAATGTCCGAAAAGTAAAGAATCAATATTTAGTTTGTTATTTAAAAGTACTAAGGGGTAAATCTTAATAATTATTATCTAACTGTATCAATTAATTTGAAAAAAATCTGTTGAATTTTCTTTTAATTTAGATAAGCAGTTTTACCTTTTCGGACAGTCTCATTGAAAAAGCTTTAAGATTAATTTTTCTCTGTCATAGCATTATAGTATTGTTGTCTTGTACAAAACTCTAATCGTGCTTTTTTATGTGGTAATTCAATAATTTTTTGAAAAACAAATCCTGCTTTTTTATTCAAAATGTGAATTTTTTTATTTTTTGCGTCAGGTTCTACAACTACCCGTTTTACATTAGAATCACTGAAAATAAAGTCTAAGATGAATTTAAAAATATGCCAAGTAAAACCACTTATTTTTTTATCAGGAGGGGCTACTAAGATGTGCATTCCTATATCTCCTTTATTCACTTGATAATGTTCTTTTATGATGTCTTCTTGAGGATCATAACATTCTAATAAAAAAGCAGTTTTTCCTTCAAAAAGGCCTATGTATACGTAAGTGTTTTCTACTAGTTTTTGATAAATAGTTAGAACTTGATCATAACTTAAACCCATCATTCCCCAATAAATAGCATATTCTTTTTGAACCCATTCATAAATTATAGGTAGATCGTGAATTAGGTCAAACTTTCTTAATTCAAAAGCCCCTAATCCATTTATTTTTTTACTAAAGCAAATGATGTTTTTTATATTCTGATTTGATTGCTGTGTATTGTTCATACGGTCTTTGTTTAAGCTATTACTTTTTTGTACGGAGCAATAGGATTGGAAATTCTACCTTGGAATTGTAATAAGGCTACGGGATCGTCAAGATTAATCATTGTTTTATTATTATTGAGTTGTAATCTGTTTAAGCAGGACAATTCAAAATCAGCAGCAAAAAGATCGTATTTTTCAAATTTAGTTTCTAAATGTGGATGTGCTTGTTGGTATTCCTGAATGCTTTCTGCTACTAGATTCCAAAAGCGATTTTCATCATATTGTATTTGAGAGACTAATATACCTGCCATAAAACGGAAGAAACCATCAAAAACGTCAATAAATATTGAGAGTAATTTTACTTCTTCAGGTACTTCGGCATACATTCGTTCTAAGTTTTTGGGAAGTTGAATTGTTGGGTTTAGAATGACCGCTTCTTCCGTAATATCTTTCATAAATGAACGAACAGGAACGTGATCTTTCAAGCCTAAAATTAAGTTTTCACCATGAGGCATAAAAACGAGATCATATTCATAAAAACAATGAAGAAGAGGGGTAAGATAAATTGAAAAATAAGTTTTTAACCACTGGTCAGTACTTAGTTTAGATGCTTTGATTACTTCGGTTAAAAAGGCATTTCCTTTTTGTCAAGATGTAGCAATGCAGCCATTGTCATTAATTGTTCTCCTTTTTGAAGGTATTTTACAGGGCTTTCTCTCCATAATGAAGCAATCATTTTATTGTAAGGATTATGTTTTCCGTAACTTTCAAAATAAGGATTAATATAACTAATAGAAGCTACTTCTCCTAGCATACTAAATCGGACTTGTTGTAGGTAACTATCATTTTTGAGTAAATCGTCTAACCATTTTGCCATTTCAGGTGCACTCCCTAAGTAGTAAACAGGAAGTCCACGCATAAATCCCATATTTAAAATAGATAAAGATGTTTTAGTATATAATTTTTGAGGATGACTCACATTAAACAATGTTCGAATAGATTGTTGGGCTTGATGATAATCAGGTCCATAACCTAAACAAATTAAATTACCTTGTGCTATTTCAGGAGAAAAAATAGTGGCTAATTTGTTAAACCATTGCCAAGGATGAGTTGGCATAAAGAAATAGTCGGATGGATTCTTTCCGTGTTCTTTAATTATGATATTAAATATATCAATAGTTTCATCTCCTAATTCTTGATGTATTAGGGTGTCATAATCTAATTCTTGAGTACCTGCATAAACGGTTCTATCTTTCTTACCGGCTAACCAAACTAATTGAAAATGATTGCCCGTTTCAGGAGTGTAGGCTTGATAGTCAGTACTATTAAAACCTATTCTTCCATTATTAGCAACAAAACCAGGATGCCCTTCGTTCATAGATTGTTCAATGGTTTGAAAATCAGCATGAATTAATTGATAAGAAGCTAGACTATCTTTGTCTAATTTATATATGCTACTTTGTAGTGTGCTGATTATTTCTTCTATATAAGAAGGGAATAATTCTTCTGAAATACCAATGGTATTTCTATATTCATTGAAAAATAGGATGGCATCTATTTTTTCTTCTGAATTATAATTTTTAATAATTGAATTTTCATTAATTAGCCAATGGTTAAGAGCTAGTTTTTTTGCCTGAAAGCTGTATGAAATTTCACTATTGTCACTGATGATTTGGTAGGTTTCTATCCCATTTTCTGAAGAAATAAATGTAGGGGTAAAAATATTTTCGTGAGAAAATTCACTAATTGCTTTTTTAACTAATAATTTATTAGCTAGTGACCAAGTTTCTTCTTTTATATGAGTAGTGGCAATTTCAGGATTTTCAATTTGATTAAATAATTTTGATATATTTAATGAGGTAGTATTTTCTGAATCCATTGTTTTAATGAATTGCCTTCTAGTACAAAAAGATAATCGGGCTGTTTTATGAGGTAATTCCACTATTTTTCCATCTTTAAAACCAATTCGATGGCATATTTTAAACATTTTCTCATTTCGAATATCAGGTTCTACAACAACTCTTTCAATTGTAAGATCAGAGAAAATAAATTTCATTATAGAAGTAAAAATATGCCAAGTAAATTTATGAATGGGTTTATTAGTAGGTGCTACTATTACATGGATACCACAATCATGATCCTTTACTTTGTAATAATCAGATATAGGATCCTTTTTAGGATTATATTTCTCTAATAGAAATGAAACTTCGCCATTTACTTTTCCTAAAAAGACTTCTGAATGTTGTATGATTTTCTCATATTCATTTTTAATTTCATCTACGTTTTTACCAATCATTCCCCAATATTGAGCATATTCTCTATTAACCCAATCGTGAATAATAGGAATATGGATAGGGATATTAAGGGGCACAAAATCAATTGTTCCTAACCCTTTTATTAGAGTAGAAAATATAATTTCTGATGTGGTATTTACTGTGTTTTTTTCATTTTTAACTACTTATTGGTTGTTTTTCAAACGATATAATGCTGAGTGACTGTAATTTTCGGTATAGAATATTAAGTGCTAAAGTGAATATTGTAAATAAGATAATGAGCCCTAAAACATGCCATTGATCTAAATTCCAGAATCCAAAAACATACATTCCCCAATTAATTAGAGTCCATTGAATAAAGTAAATGCTAGTAGTGTTTTTACTTAAATAAATTATTGTATTGAAGAATCGAGAGTTAGGGTTAAATAACTTAACTAGTTGGTTAGATATCCAAAAAGAAAGCATCATAATACCTAGTAAAATGATAGTACCTCCAGGTCCTAGGTGGTAATAATCTCCAAAATGATATTTGTAATTTGTGAATACAAGTATGAACCCTAACAAAATTAAACCCAAACTTTGTAACGCTAGATTCTTAAAGAATATCTGGGTGTCATTATTTATTTCTTTTAATTGTTTACCGAGGAATACTCCGATAAAGATAAAAGCACTCCAAGGAAATACAGGAAAGTATACATTGTATTGATTGCTAAAGAATAAATCCGTTACATATTCAAGCCCTATGATGTTTATATTAATTCCGCTGACTTCTTTGGATATTACAATTATAAAGAGTCCAAAAAGAAATATATCCATTTACTATTTGTTATTTGATTAATAAAAGCAATGAGGATTAAACTTAATCCTGCTAATTGTAAAATATCTCCAAGTCCTAAGAAAAATAATTCTGTTTGGAGTGTTTGTGTTTTTAAATGATAAGCATTTAAAAAACGATAAGGTAAGCCTCCAAATATGAATTCTGGGATTATAAATTTTACAAAATTTAATGAATAGCCTATAAACAATATGTATAAAGCTCTTTTTATAATGGCATAAAAAGATTGTCTTCTAGAAAAAGTAAATGCTATTCCCATAGCAATAAGATACATAGCAGCTCCGCGTCCTAGCCAAATTATTATTTGACCTATTATTGTATCTGTTTGGGTTTTGAGTGTACCGTATATAAGCATTGTGTGTACAATGACTAAAAAAAAGACACTTATACCTCTAGTAAAATCTATTGCAGCAATTCTATTGTTTGTCAATCCCATTATAATTCTAGGTTTGATTTTTGTTTTTCTGTTTCAGTAATGCCAAATTGTTGGAAGGCAATTTGTTTTTCAATAGGATAAATTTCTTTACCTGTGATTTCTTTAATAATATAAGAGTTTCTATAGCATGCCATTCCTAAATCAGGAGTTACAAAACCATGTGTATGTAATTCAGCATTTTGAACAAAAATTGTATCACCTTCTGTGTCAATAGTATAATTACGGTTAGTTGCATAGCGTCCTTTATTATCCCAGTTAATTTTATGACGAATTTCATTAATAAATGAAGGAATAGTGCTAGAATAACCAGTTGCTAGTATTAGAGCCTCTGTGGTATGTTCAAAATTTTTATCCTGTTCCGTATGATGAAGTTCTAATTCAAATTTTTGTGATATTTGATTGTACTTAGAATTGATACAGGCAGCGTTAGTTCTTAAATTGACATCAATGGGATGTAAGACTTTTTTATAATATATAGTGTCAAAAATACTTCCAATTAAGTCTTTGTTAATTCCTTTATATAATTCTTTTTGGTTTTGAATTAAATGATCTCGTTTTTCTTCAGGTAAATTATAAAAATAATCTACGTATTCAGGAGAAGTCATCTCAAGGGTTAGTTTGCTATAGTCCATTGGAAAAAAACGAGGAGATCGAGTAATCCAGTTTAGTTGATAGCCATAGATATCTATTTCTTGTAATAAATCATTGAAAACTTCGGCCGCACTTTGACCACTTCCTAAAACCGTAATAGATTTTTTTAATTGAAGTTTTTGCTTATTAGCTAAATAATCAGAAGAATGTATAGCTTGGCTTTTGAGTGATTGACATGAGTTAGGAATGTATGGCGTTGTTCCTGTACCTAAAACTAACTTACGACAAGCATAAATATTTTCTTTTTGGTTTTAGTGTCTTGTACAGTAACTAAATAGATTTTTTCTTGCTCATTGTAATCTATTAAGGTTACTTCTTTGCCAAAATAAACATTAGGTAATTTATTTATAGCCCATTGGCAATATTGATTGTATTCGTTACGTAGAAGTAAGAAGTTTTCACGAATATAAAAAGAGTATATTTTCCCTTTTTCTTTTATATAATTTAAGAAACTAAAGGGACTTGTAGGGTCAGCTAGTGTAACTAAGTCAGCTAAAAAAGGAATTTGTAAAGTAGTGTCTTGCAAAAGCATTCCAGGATGCCAATCAAATGATTCATTTTTATCAAAAAATAAACCATTTAAATTCTCTATAGGATTTGTTAGACAAGCTAAGCCAAGATTAAATGGGCCTACGCCAATTGCAATAAAGTCATACGTTTTATTTTTCATGAGATTTTAATTTTTAATTGAATATTGTTGACCATGATAAGTGATTAAATCAATGATTTCATCTATATCATTTGTAGTTGTTAAAGGATTTAGAAGAGTGAATTTTAGAAAAACTTTTTCGTTCACTTTCGTACTGGTTATAATAGCCTTTCCTTCATTAAAAATGGCTTTTCTTATATACGAATTTAAATTACAGTAGGAAGAATTGTGTTGATCTTCAAAAGGAGTATATCTAAAAACGATTGCGCTGATTTCTGGTTGATGAATAATTTCAAAATCATTTCTGTTTTTTAATACACTAGCTGTGTAGAGTGCATTTTCTATAGCTGTTTCTAGATATGAACTTAAACCTTTTACACCTATACAGCGAAGTGTAAACCATAATTTAAGCGCATCAAATCGTCTAGTTGTTTGAATAGATTTTTTAACCATATTAGGAATTCCTTCCTCTTCTTGTTCCTTAGAATTTAAATAATCAGCATGGTATTTTATATAGTCAACAAATGATTTATCACGCATAAAAAAACCACTGGAACTAACAGGTTGGTAAAAAGTTTTGTGATAGTCTATTGTGGCAGAATCAGAAAGCTCTATTCCTTTTAATTTATTTTTATGTACTTCACTAATTAATAAACCTCCACCATAGGCAGCATCAACGTGAAACCATAGATTGTTTTCTTTCGCAATTATTGCTATTTCTTCTAACGGATCGATTGAACCAAAATCTGTAGTACCAGCTGTTCCTACTATAGCTATAGGTATATCTCCATTCGTTTTTAGTTGTTCTATTTTGGTTTTAAGTTCCTGAATGTTCATTTTAAAGTTTTTGTCTACTGGAACTTGTACAACAGCATTTTGTCCTAAACCTAATAGGCTAAGATTCTTTTTAGGCTAAAATGGCTTACCTCAGAACAAAGTACTTTAAATTTTGATGCTTCTGCTGGTAGCCCTTCCATAACAGGATTTATGTTATATCTTGTTTTAATGTAATGGTCTCTAGCTAATAAGAGCCCCATTAAATTAGATTGTGTGCCTCCACTTGTAAAAATACCTTCACCTTGTTTAGGATATTTTAATAATTCAAGTGTCCATTCAATTAATTTTAATTCAATATATGTTCCACCTGTACTTTGATCCCAAGTATCCATGGAGGAGTTTAGAGAAGAAATAAAAGCTTCTGCAACTAAAGTAGGAGTAAGGATAGGACAATTTAGATGAGCTACATATTTTGGATGGTGAAAAAGAATGCAATCATCAAGGTATATTTTTTGAATTTCATTGAGTACTTTACTTAAAGGTAGACCATTGTCATTGTCATATAAGTCTATTTTATTTATTAATTTTTGTAAGGATGAAATACTTTTGCCTGTATAAGGAGTTATTCTTTTTCATTATTTTTAATGATTTGCTTTACAGCTTTTTTCATACTTTTTTTGTAAATACTCAAGTTTTCGGTTTTTTCAGAAAAAATGTGTAAGTTGCTGTTTAATAGTTTTTTATTTCCTTTTTTAGGTTTAGTTTTAATAGTTGAAATCAATTCGCTCATGATTTATTTAGATTAAATAAAAATTACTAAGCAAAGTAAGAGTTAGAAAATTGATTTATCAATACCTTTATTATTGGTTTTTTTTTACTTTCATGATAGTATACTAATACCCGATATAGGGTATTTTAAATGTTTTAATAAAAATAATAAAGCCTTCTTGATTTAATCCAGAAGGCTTTATATAATGATAATTTAAAAGTTTAATTATTTATAATATTATTTTTTAAGCTATAAAGAATTAGATTGGTAGTTGTATTAACACCTATTTTTTTCATAATGTTTTTTCTATGTGTGCGAAAAGTATGAATACTGATACATAGTTTATTTGAAATTTGCTCATTAGTTTTACCTTCTGTTAGCATTTTTAAGATGCAATGTTCTTGTTTTGTTAAATTGAAATCTCGTGGTTTGTAAAAACTTTTTGAAGGAAAGTATTCTTCATTTTTATCTATAGACTGAAATAGTTCTATGATTTGAGATTCAGAACAATCTTTACTGATAATAGCATCAACTGAGTTAATAATGTTTGGTTTTATTGTTGTATGATTCTTGAGATAGATTTCGTTAGAAGTCATAATAATGAGTTTAATCATTTTATTTTCTTGTTTTAGATGAATAATTTGATTCAGTGAATCATTATTAAGACTAGTAGGGTCAAAGAAAAGATAGTTTATGATTATTTTCTGTGTTAAATTTTCTAATTGATAAAAAGTATCTAATTCATAATTTTTAGATTTAATTAGTAATTTATGTATAAAGGAGTTAAAAGCTTTTCGAAATAAGCTTGGAGTGTCTAATATGGCTACTGTTTTCAAGCATTAATAAAATTATAGATTTATTGAATAAAAAATTTAATTCCAGTTTATGGATAAAATGTCATTTTCAACTAATTTGAAAAATTCAGTTTTATTAGGTTTTGTTAAAACTTGAAGTTCAAATAATTCTATTCTATTTATCATAATGATAAAATTATCTTGAAGAGTAGGGATAGGAATCTTTTTTTCGTATACAGAATGTTCATACTCTCTTTCCCAAAAGACAGGATTCATTCTTTTTAAATACTTATAAAACGCATCTAATTCTTCAGCAGACATACTAAAGTTTAGATTGTTAAAAGTTAGTTGGTATTTTTGGCAGCCTTTTAAAAAGATGAGCATACCATTATTTGTTTGATTAATGATTGAAAAGTTGCAACACATAATTATTTATTTTTACGTCCCCACCAAATTAAAAAACCTGTTATTGGTAATGATGCTATTAAAAGACTTATTAAAAATGCGAAAATTTTACCTGCTAATCCACCAATGGCTCCCGTATGTATATCATAATTCATACGTAAAAGCTTGTCTGAATTGTCAGCATCTTTGAGTTGACCCCATAAATGATTGACTTTTTTTTCCTCTAAAGAATATTGATCAAAATAGCGATAATCTGTTCTCCAAAGAGTATTAGATTCCGAATTAGAATTACAAGCTATAGAAGTACTATCATTTAGAGGTGGATGTATTTCAATTGATTGAGCATTAGGATATTCTGATTTCATGATAGACCAAGCTTTGTCTAGAGATAATGAGCTGTTTTTTAAGTTTTTATTCTTATAAAAAGCAGTAGGTTCTTGATAAATCATGGATTTTTCTCCGCCTATAGCTTTGTAGTATAAATATCCAAACCAAGGAAATCCCCAAACTAATCCTGTAATAATAAAAATTAATGCAAATAAGGAAGTATAGAATCCGATTATATTGTGTAGGTCAAAATTTTTTCTTTTCCATTTAATTCCTTCTTTCCATTGAAACCATATTCTTTTTTTAATTTCTTTATTTCGTTTAGGATACCAGAGTATGATTCCTGTAATAACTAAAAACATAAAAAGTAATGTAGCGGTTGCTACTATAATTTGTCCAATAGAATGTGGTAGCCATAAGTACATATGACCTTCAAATATAAAATGGAAAAAACCTGTATTTAGATCACTTATTTTAATGATTTTACCATTATAAGGATTTAGATATAATACAATATGATAACTAGGAGAATCTTTATAAAATATGATTTCAGCAGCTTTATTAGTACCATTATATTTTATAGCATGTATTTCTTTATTTGGAAATTTTTTTGTAGCTATATTCCTTAATATGCTAGGAGTTAAAAGAAGACTATTTTGTGTTTTGACTTTAGGATGTTGTTGATTCCAAGTTTGAATTTCTTCTTTAAACGTATATAAAGCTCCCGTAGTAGCCACGATAAAAACAATAATGCCTGAGATTAGCCCCAACCAAAGATGTATTTTTCGTGTTTTTTGTTTAAAACTATTTTTTTTCATCTTTCTGTTAACCTTTAGACACTTTTAATTAAAAGTGCCTAAAAGTTTTTTATACTATTAAAATTTATAAGTTATCATAGCTCTCCAGTTTCTGCCTGGTTCACTTTGCCAATAAGCAATTGTCCCTGCTATTCCTCCAGAATAAAGATATTTGTTGAAAAGATTATTTACATTTAATGCTATATTTAATCCTCTATATCTCCAGTTGATTCCAGTATCTACTCGTAAGTAATCAGGTAATATGGTTTTATTATCCATTCCCCAATTAGATGTAGAACGATCTACTAAATACTGATAGCCTAACATAGTTCCAAAACCTTTAAAGATTGATTCTTCTTTAAAATTATAATTGATCCATCCATTTGTTGTGTGTTTTGAATGACCTTCAATTCTTTTGCCAATGTTTAAAGGATTTGTGTCTTCTATTGTTTTTACTTCTGTAAAGGCATAATTTAAGACAATGTTTAATTGAGGGGATAGTTGTCCTTGTATATCAAATTCTAGACCTTCAGATCGTACTTTACCTATCTGTAATTTGTTGTTGATGTCATAAGGATCTGTTACTAATACATTTTTTTCGTAATTTGATAGGCGGATATAGTAGTTTTTAATTTATCTTTTAAAAAGGATTTTTTAAATCCAGCTTCAATGTTATTAGCATATTCTGGATCAAATGTTTTTCCTGTTCTATTGGTACCATAGTTTGGTATAATAGAATTGTCATATTGTGAGTATAGAGTGAAATTTTTTGTTAAATCAAAACTAATTCCTGCTCTGGGTGTTATTTTTTTAATAGTAATTTCATTTTTATAATCATCATTTGTTTTTCCATTAAAATAGCGTCCAGCAAGAGTTACTCTAAGTTTATTGTTTAACAACCATATTTCATCTTGTGCATAAACTGATGTATATTCTGTTCCGCTACCAATATTGGTTAATTCTAAATTTCTATCAAATTTAGGGTATACCGCATTACCATAAGACGGTTGAAAAAGATTAAAAGGGATTGGATCATAAGTAGCTATATGTGACCAATCATATTTACTGTTTAGTTTTTTATAGTCTATACCACTTAAAAGTTTGTGAGTTATTCCTAAAAAGGTTACTTCCCCGTTTAGATAAATTTGAGCTAATTCATTTAATGCTTTGGTGTCAAAGTTGTTCAGCATTCTTTGGGTATAACCAAGAGGATGTATAGCATAAACCCAATTCGTATAACCCAATTGTTTGTACTGCATAATCATGTATTGAGAATTGATAGACCATTTAGTATTAAAATTATGATTGAAGTCAATAAATAAATTTACTTCTTCTATATCTGAACTTGGATAATTTTGATCTATATGAGAAATGTCTCTATCTAAACTTCCAAGTCCTTTTTCAGCAGGAGCAAAAACATATGATGCACTTAGCATTTGTTTTGCCTTTTGATAAGTAAATTCAGTTGTTATTGATGTATTATCATTAAATTCATACTTAAATGATGGAACAATACTATATCTAGAATTATTTTCAAATTGTCTATTTGTTTCGGAATACTGATACATACTATTAAAACGGTATTGAAGCTTACCATTTTCGGTTAATGCTCCTCCTAAATCTAAGGAGGCTCTATAAAAATTAAAGCTTCCACCTGAGAAACTAACTTCATTGACTGGTTTTTTAGTAGGCTTTTTAGTTACTACATTATAAATACCACTTGGTGCTCCTGCTGAAGTCATAAAGCCAGATGGACCTTTTACAAATTCGATATTCTCTACCATAGATAAATCAGTTGCTAATGGTCCGTATCCAATATCTATATTCATCCCATTTCTAAAAGAGGGAAGTTTAAAACCTCTCATATTTATATTAGCATAATTGCCAAAATGTTCATTCATTTGAGCACCACTTATATTACGGGTGACATTTTCCATCATTGTAGTAATATTCTGGTTTTTTAAAAGTTCATTCGTTACAATTTGAATGTTTTGAGGAATTTTTGAAATCTCAGTCTTTAATCTTAAACTGCTAGAAACTTTATTAGAAGCAAATTTGTTTGCGGTTCCAGATATTGCAATTTCTTTTATGCTATTGATCGAATCCTTGTAGATTCTTTTTTTTTGTCCATATGTGTATATAGACATAGTGGCTAATAGAATAATTAAAATAGACTTATACATATTTATTTAGATTAATTAAAAATAAAAACAAAGTAATCTATAAAAAAAATAAAAAACAAGTTTATTTAGAATAAATAAAAATAAAAAAATTGATGATTTTTTAAAAAAAAGATATTAAATTGTAATCTGTTATAAACCAGATAAATATGTATACGCCAATTAATCAATGGGCCGAGGATGATCGACCACGTGAAAAATTTTTAACAAAAGGGAAAATAGCTCTGTCAGATTCTGAGTTATTAGCTATTCTTATAGGTTCAGGGACTCGTAACGAAAGTGCTGTACAGTTATGCCAGCGTATTTTAGCTTCTGCAAATAATAATTTAAATCAGTTAGGTAAATTATCCATTCAACAGCTCATAGAGTTTAAGGGAGTTGGAGAAGCAAAAGCATTGTCTATAGCCGCAGCATTAGAATTAGGACGTAGGCGCAAAGAAGAAGCGATAGAAGAAATTACAACAATAACATCTAGTTCGCAAGTATATTCGTTAATGCAGCCCGTAATAGGGGAATTACCTCATGAAGAATTTTGGGTGCTATTCTTAAATAATTCGAATAAATTAATTTATAAGACACAAATCAGTAAAGGAGGAATTACAGGAACTATTGTAGATACTCGATTAGTTTATAAGTTAGCATTTGATCATTTTGCTACAGGGATAATTTTATTACATAACCATCCATCGGGAAGACTTAATCCTAGTGAAGCGGATATAAAGTTGACTAAAAAAATAATAGAAGCAGGGAAACATTTAGATATTTTAGTTTTAGATCATTTGATAATAACAGAAAAGGCGTATTTTAGCTTTGCTGATGAAAATCTGTTATAAATGATACAAATCAAACAATTAAAGTATAGTTATTCTAATCATAAAAAATTGCAATTTCCTGATTTTAGCTGTTTCCCATCTCAAGTTCTTTTAATCACAGGGAATTCAGGTGTTGGTAAAACTACTTTATTACATTTATTAGGAGGTTTATTGTTACCTGAATCAGGTGAAATCTTAATTGATAATTGTGCTCTAGAATCTTTAAATGAAAGTGAAAGAGATCATTTTAGAGGAAAAAATATAGGTGTTATCTTACAAAAAAATTATTTTATAGAATCCTTAAATGTTTTAGAAAATGTTTTGATAGCTTCTTATTTTGGAAAACAAAAGGAGGAAACGATTAAAGCAAAAGAAATTTTAAATCACTTAGGATTATCGGATCATTTTTATAAAAAGACTTATCAATTAAGTTTAGGACAACAACAGCGTGTATCTATAGCAAGAGCTTTGATAAATGAGCCCAAAGTAATCTTAGCAGATGAACCTACTTCTAGTTTAGATGATGAAAATGTAATGATATTAGCTGATTTATTAGAAAGTATAGCTAAGGTATATCAAACAGCAATGATAGTAGTTACACATGATGCTCGTTTAAAAGATCGTTTTCCAAATCAAATCCGATTAATATGATAGCAAAATTAGCTTGGCGAAATATTTGGTTTAAACCTTTAAATACCTTTTTGAGTATTATACTTCTTGCTAGTAGCGTGGGAATAATAACACTTTTAATATTATTACAAAAGCAGTTTGAGGATCAATTTTCATCTAATGCTGATGATGTTGATTTAGTTCTAGGAGCTCAAGGAAGTCCTTTGCAGTTAGTTTTATCTTCTGTATACCAGGTAGATGCTCCTACAGGTAATGTTAATTATGATTCTGCGAAAGTATGGATGCGTCATCCTTTTGTAGAGAAAGCAATTCCATTAGCTTTTGGAGATAACTATGATGGTTATAAAATTTTAGGAACTACTGTAGATTATTTGAATAAATTTGATGCTAAAATAATTGACGGTAAAAAAAAATTAAATGATTTTGAAGTTATTGTAGGAGCTACTGTTGCAAAAAGAATGAATTTAAAAAAGGGAGATACTTTTTATAGTATA
Source organism: Flavobacterium oreochromis (assembly GCF_019565455.1). Classification (NCBI taxonomy): domain Bacteria; kingdom Pseudomonadati; phylum Bacteroidota; class Flavobacteriia; order Flavobacteriales; family Flavobacteriaceae; genus Flavobacterium; species Flavobacterium oreochromis. The sequence goes on along the minus strand of NZ_CP067377.1, from coordinate 163,560 downwards.
CATGGAGAAGCAAAAGAAGGGGAAAAGCACCAGACAAGACCCTTTAAAGTTGTTGGATTATTAAAGTCTACAGGTAAAATTATAGACAATGTAATTTTGTGTTCTATTGAAAGTGTTTGGAGAGTACATGAAGAAACTAATCATGTGAATGAAGTAGAACATACTGAAAAAGAATCGAAAGAAATTACCTCGGTTTTATTAAAATTAAGAAATAAAATGGCTATTATGATGTGGCCACGAATAATTGCGTCTAATACTAAGATGCAAGCAGTTTCTCCTGCAATTGAAATTAATAGATTATTTACCTTATTTGGGGTTGGAATTCAAGCATTATCTTATTTAGCTTATGGTATTATGATTATTTCAGGTCTTAGTATTTTTATAACCCTTTATAATCGCTTAAAAGAACGTAAATATGAATTTGCTTTATTACGTTTACAAGGAGCAACTAAAAGACAATTAATGTTATTAGTTTTATTAGAAAGTATGTTTTTATGTTTAGTTGGTTTTTGTTTTGGAACGATAATTGGTAGATTTGCCCTAAAAATAGTTTCAAAACTTTCAGAAGAGGATTTTAAAATAAGTTTTAACCCATTTGAATTTATTTGGGAAAAAGAAATTTTATTGTTAGTAATAACTTTTTTACTAGGTGTTATTTCAGCTTTAATTCCCGCTATGAAAGCATATAAAATGAATTTGTCAAAAACATTAGCAAATGCGTAAATGGATTGTATTGATTGCTATGGTTAGTTTTACCTTAGTAAGTTTTAAAAAAGCAAATAATAATATTCAGAAAACGTTTCAAAAAATAACAGTTACAAATGATACTTTGACATGGAAAAAATTAGGGTATATTAAATTTGTCAAAAAGCAGCATAAAGATTATGGAATGATTGATTATCCTGTAATTAGCCCTGAAATTAAAATTCGAAATAATAAAAAAGTAATTATTTCAGGATTTATAGTTCCTATTGATAATGTGAATTATGCAATTAGTAAAAATGTTTTTGCTTCTTGTTTTTTTTGCGGAAAAGCAGGACCAGAGACAATAGCTGGTTTAAAATTTAAAGAAGGGAAGAAAAAACTTCGTACAGATCAATATGTAACAATATCAGGAATATTAAAGATTAATGAAACAGATGTGGATAACTGGATGTACAATTTAGTTGATGTAGTAATCTTAAAAGGAGAGTAGTAAGGAGCGGAGCCTCTATAGATTTGAAATTTTTATTAATCGTGTTTATTCATTTATGAAAAAGTTTTGTTGAAAAGAGTTATATAATAACGAAAAAAATAGCAATTAAGACTTATAAAAAATGAAATATGATCATATACAACATATATTCTTTGATTTAGATCATACACTATGGGATTTTGATTTAAATTCACAAAAGACATTTGAACTAATTTTAGAACCAGTATTTCCAAAATTAAATATTAATGATTTTATTAAGATTTATAATCCTATTAATCAGGCATATTGGAAATTGTACCAAATGGATGAAATTACTCATGAGGAATTACGTTATAGAAGATTAAAAGATACTTTTGAACGATTAGAGATGGAAGTTTCAGATTTTTTAATTGCTAAAATATCAGAAGATTATATTGTTAATTTGCCTACTAATAATTCTTTGATAGCAGGATGTATTGAGGTACTTGACTACCTTTATCCAAGATATAATTTACATATAATAACTAACGGAGCTGCCGATGTACAATTTAAAAAAATCAAAAATTCAGGTATTGATCACTTTTTTTATACTATAACTAATTCTGAATTAGCAAGTGCTAAAAAACCAAATAAATTAATTTATGAATACGCATTAGAAAGAGCAGGTGCTAAAAAGGAAGAAAGTATTATGATTGGAGATTGTATCCAAGCTGATGTTGAAGGTGCTTTGAAATTTGGAATTGAAGCTATTTATTATAATCCAAATTGCCAACCTGTTAAAGAAAATATAGAACAAATTAGTTTTTTAGTTGAATTGAAAAATAAATTTTAAAATGAGTAAAAATTTAGTCGTGGTTTTAATGAATTTCATTTCGTTAATGAGTTTTGGACAATCATTAAATGATTATAAGATAGTATTAATACCTTCCAAATTTGCTTTTCAGAATGAAGATAATCAGTATAGGATTAATTCTACTGTTAAAGTATATTTAAAACAAAAGGGATTTGAAGCATATTTATCTAATGAAAAATTACCTGAAGATTTTTTAGATTATAATTGTAATAAGCTTTTAGTAAATGGAATTGAGGAAAATACAATTTTTTCTACCAAAATTAAATTTGAGTTTAAAGATTGTAGAGGAAATCTTTTATTTACTACTGATTTAGGTGAAAGTAGAGAGAAAGATATTGCTACAGCTTATAATTTAGCTACAATTCAGGCCTTAAATTCTTTTAGCAAATCTAATTATAAGTTTTCGGGTAAAGATTTTGATGAAGAAATTATTCAAGCTAAGTTAAAAGAAATGAATAAAGAGGTAATTACAGAGACTAAAGTGATTACAGAAAAAACGGAGCTTTATTATAAAGTAATAGATAAAATAACTAATGAAAATTTGGTTTTATATAAAACAGCTAATCCTCTGGTTTTTTTAACCGTTTTTAAAAATCGTAATGGTATAGTAATTCAAAAAGAACAAAATTTCTTTTTTGAATTTATAGACGGAGAAAAAGTACTCTCAGAGAAAATAGATATCAAGTTTTAAATAAAGCCCCCTAAAATTTAGTATAGGGGGCTTTTTCGTTGTCAAAGTATTATAATTTAGCTTTTTCTTTTATATTCTCAATAATCTTGTCGCTATTAGGATTGAAATTATCCCAAAGTTTCCATTGATTGTTGATTTTCTTAATAAAATAAACTTGTTCATTAGTAAAGTTTACAATTTGTGTATTTGTTCCATTAGGATTGGTAAGGGTTAAATTCCAATATTCATTAGTTGAAATGATTATTAATTTCTCATCTTTAGAGATGAATTTAAAATTGAATATTTCATAGTTTGAATGATTATTTTCATAGTTGTAAATATATCCTTGTTGTACTAATTCATTTAAGTTTCTTGTAATTCTTTTTAATAAAGGGCTTTCTATGTCTAGAATTGAGTAAAAATCTTCTATTTTAAAATTTGGTACTTTTTTGATGCTATATAGCTCTAAATAACAGAAATGTTTAATCATTTTAAATAAATCTTCTTCAATGACTGAAACTTGGTTTTCTGAATTTTCTTTTTCATTAATCTTTTCTACTTTTATGTTCTTAGGTTTTGTCTTATTTACGATAAATTCATCTAGGTTTTGAAATCCTAAAAATATAGCTAGTTTATTTAATGTTTTTATAAAACGTATATCGTCTGTATAAACCTTATCTTTTTTAATTTCAAAAATTCTTTTTAAAGTAGTAGCAGATATTGTAGTTCCAATTTCTAATCTTTTTTTCTCGTCAATTAATTTAGTTCTTTTTAATTCGAATTCAATAATTTCAGACAGATAAATATAATGTGCTCTTTTCCAAGTTCGGGTGTTATTTAAGAAACTATTGGTAATTTTTGGGTCTTTTAAAATAGAAAAGATTAATATTTCTACTATCTCTTTCATGCTTTTGAATGGTATTGAAGTGTATTGTTCTACAAAATTAACGTATTTATATTTATGATTGCTTTTAATTTTAATTTATGGTTAATATAAGTTTATCTTTTGTTTTTTATTAACAAAAAGTTGTTTTTTAATTTGCGCTATTCTTAACCTAAAAATATTGTAAAATGGAAACCCCCCTTTTTTTTAAAAATTTTTACTAACTCTATTTCTGTATTAGCTTCAACATTTTTGTTTGTATCTTGTCAGACAGAAAAGCTAGATAGAAATGAAAAAAATGAAGAACTAGCAAAAAGGAAGAGTTTAGGAAATTAGGAGTACCTGAATTTTCTGAGTCTTATTTAAAATCTATTGATCCGTTAACCCCTGCTGAGTATAAGCAGCATGTAAGGAATTTACGTCCAGACCTTTCTTCGCAACAGATGCGCGAAGCATTAACTGAAACACTTCCATCTTCTTTTGTTTTACCTGCTATGCCTATTGGTGATCAAGGAACAGAAGGCTCTTGTGTAAGTTTTGGTATTGGTTATGCAGCACATAGTATAACCAGATATATTAATAATCCTATACATAATAAAGATTGGAAAGGGGCTATTAGGAGTGCTGCTTTTGTTTATAATCAAATTAAGTTGTCTGATTGTGCTAGTGGTTCAATGCCAGATGATGCTATGAATTTGTTGCAGAGTAAAGGAGAATGTAGTCAGCAGCAGATGCCTTATGTAGAAGGAAGTTGTTATACTCAACCTAATTTTAAGCAATTTCAATATGCAAGTGAACGAAAAATTAGTGGGTGGAAAAATATAACAGCTACTAATGTAGATGATTTGAAATATTATTTGAGTAAAAATTATCCTATTCCAGCTTGTTTTAACTATAATGCTTCATTTCAAGCTATCTCACAAAACAACTTTGTTTGGGATAAAGTTTATGGAAAACGAACAGGAGGTCATTGTGTTTGTATTGTAGGGTATGATGATTTAACGAAACAGTTTAAAGTACAAAACTCATGGGGTAATACATGGGGAAAATCGGGTTATTTTTATGTTACTTATGATGCAATTAAGCAAGGAGCTTTTGTTTGGGCTGCTATTATGTTCCCTAATCTTAAACAAGATACGCCTCAAGGAATCTAATAGAATAAGGTTGTGCCTCTTTGATCATTATTATTCTATTATTGAATAAATTATTTTTTTATAAAATTATTAATTAATTTTTGTTAGAGTGTAGTAAAGGATAAAATCTTTAAAAGTTGATTAATGATTTTCTAAAAGAAACTCTCCAAAAACTAAAAAACGAACGACCTTGTCACTCCGACCGAAGAGGAGTCTCATAATGAATATTATGTGATTTGCTTCGCTTATTCGGACAGAATTCTAGGGACTCCCTTTGGTCATAATGACAAGATTACAGATTTTTAGGATATGAAGAATATGTTAATTTAATACTAAGAAGAGAGTTTGTAGGGGGTGCTTCTTATAAAAGTAATTTTCTTTTTAAACAATTTTTTTTAATATTTATATTTATCCTTCCATCTGTTTCTTAGAAATTGACGCAGTTCTCGTTCTCTTGCATTTTCTCCTGGTTCAAAAAACTTTGTTTCGCTAATTTCATTAGGAAGATATTCTTGTTCTGAAAAATTATTTGTGTAATCATGTGAATATTTATATTCTTCACCATATCCTAATTCTTTCATAAGTTTTGTAGGTGCATTTCGTAAGTGTAAAGGGACTGGTAAATCTCCTGTTTGTTTAACTATTTGTTGAGCTTTTCCTATAGCTATATAGCTAGCATTACTTTTAGCTGAAGTTGCTAGATAGATTGCACATTGACTTAGTATAATTCGGCTTTCTGGATATCCAATTGTAGTAACCGCTTGAAAAGTGTTGTTAGCCATAATTAGAGCTGTTGGGTTAGCATTTCCAATGTCTTCGCTAGCTAAAATTAGCATACGTCTTGCGATAAATTTTACATCTTCACCTCCTTCAATCATTCTTGCTAGCCAATATACCGCACCATTCGGGTCACTTCCTCTTATAGATTTTATAAAAGCAGAAACTATATCATAATGTTGTTCACCTGTTTTATCATATAAAACAGTATTTTTTTGTACTAAATGTAATACTTTTTCATTAGTGATTTCAATTGGAGACTCATTAGATGAGTTGATGATTAATTCAAATGTATTAAGGAGTTTTCTACCATCGCCACCGGAAAGTCTTAAGAGAGCCTCTGTTTCTTTTAAGATGATATGTTTATTTGCTAATATTGTATCTGTCTTTAAAGCTCGTTTAAGTAGATTTTCTAAATCTTCTTTGCTAAAAGCGTTTAAAATATATACCTGACAACGTGACAAAAGTGCGGGGATGACTTCAAAACTTGGATTTTCTGTAGTTGCTCCAATTAGTGTTACCCATCCTTTTTCTACCGCTCCAAGTAAAGAATCTTGTTGTGATTTACTAAATCGATGAATCTCATCAATAAATAAAATAGGATTTTTAGAGGTAAATAGACCGCCACTCTGTTTGGCTTTGTCTATAACTTCTCGTACTTCTTTTACTCCAGAATTGATTGCACTTAATTCATAAAAAGGGCGATTACTATTTTGAGCAATTATTTGAGCTAAAGTCGTTTTTCCTGTGCCAGGAGGTCCCCATAAAATGAGTGATGGTATTATGCCACTCTTGATTTGGTTTGTTAAAGAACCTTGATTACCAACTAAATGGGTTTGGCTGATGTATTCTTCTAATGATTTAGGTCGTATTCTTTCTGCTAGTGGTGCTTCCATAGGGAGTAAAATTAAATATTTCTGACAAAAAATCATTAAAACAATTTTGGATCTTTTTTTGATCAGGATTTTGTCTTAAATTAATATTGATATTAGTTTATTTTTAATTGATATTTAAATAGAAAAATTAGGTGTGATTTATAATAATATAATTTAGAGATATGAAAGAACATGAGTTTAAGTTTACCCCATCTGTAGTATTGTTGCCTTTATATTTAGTGTTGTTTCTTTGGATTGTTTTTTGGATTGAACAACAATTTAAGATTAGTTTTTCCAATTATGGTATTTATCCAAGAACTTTTTCAGGGCTAAAAGGTATTTTGTTTAGTCCTTTTTACATGGAGATTTGGGGCATTTGTTTAATAATTCACTAGCATTATTGTTTTTGTTAGCTAGTTTACGTTTTTTTTATAGAGACAATTCTTTTCAGGTGTTATTTTATGGGATTTTATTGTCCGGTATCGGAACGTGGTTAATAGGTCGAGAGAGTTATCATATAGGGGCTAGTGGTTTGGTATATGTATTAGCTTCTTTTATTTTTTTTAAAGGCATTCAAACACGTTATTACCGTTTAGTAGCTTTATCTTTTACTGTAATATTGTTGTATGGAGGAATGATTTGGTATATATTTCCAAATGCAGAGACGCATATTTCATGGGAGTCTCATTTGTCTGGTTTTTTGGTAGGATTACTATTTAGTTGGTTGTATAGTTCACCGTTGTACCAGAAGCCAATGATTTATGATTGGCAAAAACCAGATTATGATTCTTCAAAAGATCCTTTTATGAAACATTTTGATGGAAAGGGTAATTTTATTTCAAGTTCCAAAATGAGAGAATTGGAACTTGAAAAATGGAATTATTTTGTTTCTAATTTACCAGTGATTTATAATTATAAAAAAAGGAAGATTAAATAGTTTTATTAATACTAATAAAATTAATAGCTCTTAATTATTGTCTCTGTCTAACTGTTTCGTATAAGAAGGCACCACAAGCAACAGAAACGTTTAGAGAAGAGATTGTTCCATACATCGGTAATTTGGCTTTTTCATCTACAATTTTCAAGATAGAAGGATTCACTCCTCTATCTTCACTTCCCATGATGATTGCTAATGGCTGATTTAGATCAATGTCATAAATATTATGATCTGTTTTTTTCGGTTGCGGCTATTGTTTTAATCCCTGATCCTTGAAGAAAAAAAAACAGCATCTTTTATATGATCCACTTTGCAGATAGGTATATTAAATATAGCACCTGCAGATGTTTTAACAGTATCTCCATTAACAGGAGCAGATCCTTGTTTTTGAATAATAATTCCATCTACACCAGTACATTCTGCAGTACGAATTATAGCTCCAAAATTACGGGCATCACTTAATTGGTCAAGAATGAGTAAGAGAGGATTTTTTTTCTTTATGAGTATAGATTCAATTAAATTTTCTAAGCTGACAAAAGAAATAGGTGCAATAGTAGCAACTGCTCCTTGGTGATTATTAGATGTTAAACGATTTAGTTTTTCAACTGGTACATAACTAAAATTGATGTTGTTTTTTTTAAGAGCTTTGAGTAATTCCTGCATTAATTCTCCTTGTGTTTCTTTTTGTATAAAAACTTTATCAATTTCTTTTTTGCTTGAATAGCCTCTAAAATGGCTCTAATTCCGAAAATTTGGTTGTCTTTTTCCATGAGGTAAAGATAAAAAAAAACCACCAAGTTTAAAATTTGGTGGTTTTTGTTGCAAAAAATTAATTTTTATCCCAGAAAATTTTGGTGTATAATTTATCACCGCCAATGGCTTCAGCCGCTTGCGTATAATTTGATCCATTTATTGTTGATTCAGATGTTGGATAAGTATATCTGACTGGAACTTTTTTATCTGCAGCTGTAACTGCTTTCGTTGGAGCTTTTAATATTGGGTAATCTAATCTTCTATAAAAAGTCCAAGATTCAAAACCTCTATTATACATTGCTATCCAAGCTTGCATACCTATCTTTTCTTTCCAACTACCACTAGCCGTTAAATAGTTGATGGTAGGTTGAATTAGATAATTATTAATTTCACTATTTGGGATATTCCAATATGTCATTGAAGCAGTAATTCCTGCATTATAATAATATTCAGCACTATTTCCAACTGCATAACCTCTTTCTGCAGCTTCTGCTAATAGGAAGTTAATTTCTGCTGCGTCAATGAGAACCCCAGGAGCATCTGATTTTTTTATAGCATCTCCAATATGTGAGTAAGATGTAGCGTATGGATTAGCATTCTGAGCTCCATAAATTCCTCCTATGTATTCACTACCTAATTGAGTGAAGAATATTTTTCTTCTTGGGTCACTAAGTGAATTCATATAATCTACGATCGTTTTGGAAGGGACAAAATCATTTCTATTACTAGCCACCAAATTGTCATATATAGGATTATACGTAGGAGCAGATGGAGAATATGAAAATAAGGCATTATCTGCATTAGATGAAATTACACCTTTGTTTATGGCAGATTCTACTGTTTGTTTAGATAAAATAGGGTTGGAATCACTTAGGTTTATTCCTAGTTTTACTTTTAATGAATTTCCAAATTTCAGCCATTTTTCTACATTTCCTTGGTATATCAAATCCCCATTTTTAAAACTACTACTTTGAGTATTTAGTTTGTTAATGGCAATGTCTAATCTGCTAATTAAATCAGAATATATTGTAGCTGCATCATCATATTTAGGCAGGATGTTGTCTTGGTTTTTCAATGACTCACTATAAGGGATATTTCCAAAAGTATCAACTAAATTTTGATAAGTATATACCTTTAAAATTTCAATTATAGCTTTTTTGTTAGTTTGAATTTTACTCCATTCTGTTGTTGATATATCATCTGGTTTGGTCTCTTTTTGAATGATTTCTTCAGCAGATTTTAAGTTTCCTAAAACGTCTCTATATAGGTTGTTCCAATGGAATCCAGGTATGTTTCGGTTGATTAAGTTATATCTTGATTCAGCTGTATATAATGTTGCCGCCCAGTATTGAGAAAAATATCTAAAAACATTTTCGTTAACACTTGGTGAACTTAATTGATCTGATATTCCTTTTTGGGAATTACTTAATAAAGATTCAGCTGAAACGTCATAAGCTTTTTTGGAGTCATCGTTAAAGTTTATATCCTCAGTAATACAACTAGTTAATAATAACGATGAAATTGCTGTTAATTTTATAAATGTACTTTTCATTTTAGAAGTTGATTTTCACGTTAAATGAATATGTCTTGATAGCAGGCATAACACCTGATTGAAACCCTTGGACATTTCCCGCTGATGAGCCTGCTTCAGGATCACTATATGGTGTGTTTTTGTGTATTATCCATAAGTTGTTTCCTAATAAGCTAAAGCTAACGTTTGATAAGTCTAATCGTTCAGTAAATTTACTAGGTAAATTATAAGTTAAGCCTACTTCTCTAAGTTTAACATAGGAAGCGTCATATATATAAGCTTTATTAGGATTTGTGTCTGTACTAAAGGCAGTCCCTCCAGATGAAGAGGCGTCAACAACAATATTGTTTGGTTGTCCGTTTGCTAAGACACCTGGTAAAATGATACCTCCATTGTTTTCATCTCTAATAGGAAAACCTAAGTGATTTAATCCTGTTGTTTCTGGATATATTCCAGTTTCTCGGCCATAAGCTTGGTCTAAAGAATAAACACTACCTCCCTTTTTTACATCAATTAAGAAGTTTAATGAAAAATCATTATAACGGATTTTATTACTTAAACCTCCAATCCAATCAGCTTGAATCGTTCCAAGTACCTTGTTGTTTTCTGTTAAATAAAATCCATTTGCACCAACAATTTTATTTCCATTTGTGTCATATACGTAATCACTACCTCTTAATGTGCCATATGCTTCTCCTACAGTTGCATTTAGAGATACCCCTCCTTGGAAATTAGCTAAAAGAAGGTTGTCTCTTCCTTGATTAAGGGATTTGACTTTGTTTACGTTTTTAGACCAGTTAATACCTATTTCCCATGATAATTTTTTTGTTTTTATTGGAGAACCTGATAAAGCAATCTCAATACCTTTGTTTTCCATCTCACCTGCGTTTACACGAGCTGCAGTATAACCTGTCGCTGCTGTTTGCGGGACGTTAAAGATTTGGTCTGTTATGTTGGTCTTATATACAGATAAATCTAAATTTAATCTGTCATATATTCCTAATTCTATACCTGCTTCTAATGATTTTTGAATTTCAGGTCTTAGTTTTGATTGATCATAATAGGTTGTAGCGTTTCCGAATAAAGGGTTTCCGTTTATAATGCCATTGAATGCTCTGGATCCTAATCTTCCATAAGCAGGGTCATTACCAACTTCTGCATAACTTACTCTTAATTTAGCTAAGTTTAACCAGTCTTTTTTAATTATTTCTGATAAAATTAGACTAGAACCTACAGAAAAGTAATTGTATTGATTTACTGATGCACCTAATAATGCTGTACTTTCATCATGACGTATAGTTCCTTCTAAATAAAGGATTTTTTTATAATCTAATGTTCCCTGAGCGTAAACACCACTTTTTTCATATTTTATTTCTGATTGTATTGGTGCAAGAAATACATTAGAGTTTTGTAATGAGTATAGATAAGGTTTAGCAAGTCCTCCAGTAGTTGAGCCAAATAAACTTCTTGTATTTGCTTTTTTAAAAGTATAGCCAGCTAGAGCTCTTGCTCCAAAATCTTTTGTAAGGTTGAATTTATAAGTAGCAATTAGGTCATAAGTTTGTTGTAGGAAATCTCGTGTAAAAATACTGTAGCCAGAAGAAGCATTTCCTCCTGTAATACCGAAATTCTCAGCGTGACTACCTATAGCTTTTCTTAATTCTTGATTGTCATATGAATATTCTAGTGTTGCTCTACCTAAAATGTTTAAGTTTTTGTTAATATCATAGCTTAAACTACTACCTGTTAAAACACGAGTTCTGGTATCTGTTTCGTAGTTTTCATATCGATCCCAGTATGGGTTATTCCAGAAATTTGGTCTTAAATCTCCGTTTGTAGGGTCTATTTGATTCCAAGTGATATTTTGTTTTGTTCTGAAATATTCATTTTCTAATTCTTTTATGTCCACATTGATTGGCCACCATTGTCTAAAGCCAGTCATGATGTTATCACCGTAACCCGTAGCATTTCTTCCTTTTGTACTTTGATCCGTGAAAGTGATAAAAGTGTTTGATTTTAATTTGTTGGTAAAATCTCTTGAGAAACTACCATTGATAGAGTTTTTATTTAGGCTACTATTTGGTAAGATTCCGGCTTCGTTATTATTAGTGTATGAAAAATTGTATGTAGATTTTTCATCTCCACCGTTTAAATTAATGTTGTTTACAGTTGAAAAAGCAGTTTTAAAGAAGCTATTAGGGTCGTTAACAGCTGCAACCCAAGGGGTGGCTTTGCCATAATTAGGATTTCCTACGACAAATGAGTTCCATTGGTATACTAACTGGTTTGGATTAAAAACGTTTCCGTAAGAGGCATCATCTCCTGTTGAAGCTACGGTAGCATTTGCATTGCCGAAAATGTTGGCAGAGTAGTTGCTATGCTCTCCTGCATAACCTCCTCCGTACTCTTTTTGATATGTTGGAAGTGTTTGCTTGTTCGCATTTGAAATGGAAAGTGTTGAGCTTATACTAATTCCTAATGCAGTTCTTTTTTTCCCTTTTTGTTGTAATAATAATAGCACCGTTAGCAGCTTCACTCCCATATAAAGCAGTTGCAGAAGTTCCTTTTAGTACATTTATAGATTCTATGTTGTTAGGGTCTATATCAGAAGCAGAGTTACCAAAATCAAAGCCTTGTCTTCCACTTGCTGTATCAGAATCATTTAAATTAGCATTGTTAATAGGTACGCCATCAATTATAATTAAAGCTTGATTGTTACCTGTTAAACTTTTTGTTCCTCTTAAGACAATATTACTAGAACCTCCAAAATTTGAGTTGTTTCTAATTTCTAAACCAGCAACTTTTCCTGATAAATTATTGATAAAATTGTTAGTTGGAACCTGATTAATTGTTGCTGCATCAAGTTTTTGTGTTGAATAACCTAAGGATTTTTTCTCTCTAGATATTCCTTGGGCAGTGACAACAACTTCTCCTAATACTTTAGAATCATTTTGCATAACAGTATTCATTATGCTAGAAGCGCCAACTGTTTTAGAGATTTCTTTCATTCCTATAAAAGAGAATGTTAAAATATCTCCTTCCTTAGCTCTGATTGTGTACTTTCCATCAAATCCAGTTGAAGTCCCTCGTTGTGTACCTTTGATTAAAACATTTACTCCAGGTAATGGTCCAGAATTATCTGTTACCACTCCAGTAACGGTTTTTTCTTGTGCAAAAGAAAACTGAACCGTCAACACTACTAGTAGTGTGTAAATCCATTTGAATTTTGATCTCATAAAATAATAATTGATTAGTTTATGCAAATATGTAAAATAAATTTTAAAGTTTATTTTTTTATTTTGTTTTTTTTAAGGTTATTGTAAATTAAGTGATAAACTTATGTGGAAAATAGAATTTTTAATATTTAAGTTTTGGTTTTTACTTATTCCGTTGCTATATTGTATGTGAATAAGGTTTTTTTTATTTGTTAAATAAAATCCTATTCCTAAACTTTTTAAATTGTTTTTTGTTTTTTGTGTTTCGTCTTCAGTGTATGCGTAATCTAAAATACTGTGTATGTATAAATTGCTATTTACTTTATATCTGTATTCTGAAATAATAGAGCTTAAAAGATTGCATTGAAGGCTATTGTCGTTAAATCCTCTTATAGAATTAATGCCCCCATATCGGAATAATTCATTCGTTAAATATTGATTGCTATTTAGGTAGTAATTTTGGCTTTTAATAAAAAAAGTGTTTCGGTTATTTAGTTCAAATTCATGGGATAGCTCTATTGATGTAAAAAATTGTGTTGTATGATTAGTGAAATTATTTCTTTTTCCTGTTCCTATTTTGAAAGTTAAATTGGTTTTTTCAGGGAAAAGAGTTTTGTTGTTATTGTGATTTATGTGTTGGCAGCTTAGTGTGTAGAAAAAATTTTTGTAATCAGTCAGTATTTTTGAATTTGCATTTTGTATGTCACTTGATTCTGTTTCTTGGTAACCTATGTAGAAACGAGTGTTGTAATTAAGTAAATAGCCTAGTTCTATTTCGGATTTTGTTTTTTGGAATGTTGTGTCTTGTTTGAAAATATTTAAATTTCCTTTTAGTATTAGTGGGCTTTTGAAGATATAAGGTGTTTCAATGTTTAAGTTGAAAGTTGTTTGTTCTTGTCCATTGTTTTTCCAGTATACATTAAAATGTTCTCCCCAATTTAGTGTGTTTAATAGTTTTAGGTCTAAATAGCCATTTAATTTTAAGGTGTTTTTTTGAGTTGTAAAACCAATATATCCATCAAAGGTGCTTCTTTTTTGTTTTTCTAGGTAAATGTAAATGGATGTTGAGTCGTTTTTAAAAAGGATTTCGGCATCTTTTGTTGTTTTGCAAAAAGGGAGTTTTTTAAAATCTTTGTTAATTTTTTTTAATTGATTTTCATTGAAGACTTTTTTATTGTGGTTTTTGAATATATTTTGTAAGTGATTTTTAGGAAAATTTTGATATCCATTTATATTAATTCGATTGATTGTTCTTTTTGAGTCTTCAATGATTGTGATTTCTGATAATAAATTTTGTTTTTTTTTTTTTATGTTAGAAAGTTTTATTTGAGTTAAGGGGAATCCTTTTTTTCTAAGATTTTAGTAAAATTTAGAAGTGCTTCGTTTGTTTTTTTGAAATCTATTTTTACAGTGTCTTCATTTGTTTCAAGAAGTTTTTTGTAAGGACCAAGGCGGATGTGGGTTTTTTTTATGGGATAGCCTAGTTCGTATTTGATGTATTGTGTAGTGTCGTTAATTTTTTTATTTGTAAGTATTTTGTGTTCAATATAGCCTCTTTCAATAAGGTTTTTTGAAATAGATGTTATTTCTTTGTTTAAATAGCTATTTTTAATGTGTTTGTTGGGAGAGGTGATTGAGTCGAGAGTTTGGTTTTCAATGGTAGAGCTTCCTTCGATTTTTAAAAATAAATTTTGTCCCCAATTTTTTTGAGGTAAGAATAAAAACAAGAAAAGGTAGAGGAGATGTTTCAAGAGTTGTTATTTTGGGTAAAAATAACGTAAAAAAACAACTTTAATTATGTTGAAAATAACTGTGCTGAAAATTAATTATTTAGAGTTTGTTTTTTGGAAATTAATCTATACATTTGCAACCCCGTAAATTGCGGGATTTTATAAACAAGTAAATAATTTAGTATTAATTATGCCAACAATTCAACAATTAGTAAGAACTGGAAGAGCCAAATTAACTAAGAAGAGTAAATCGGCTGCTTTAGATTCTTGTCCTCAAAGAAGAGGGGTTTGTACGCGTGTGTATACTACTACGCCTAAAAAGCCAAACTCAGCAATGCGTAAAGTTGCGCGTGTGCGTTTGACTAATGGTAATGAAGTAAATGCTTACATCCCAGGTGAAGGACATAATCTTCAAGAGCACTCGATAGTATTAGTTAGAGGTGGAAGGGTAAAAGATTTGCCAGGAGTTAGATACCACATCGTACGTGGTGCTTTGGATACAGCCGGAGTTAACGGTCGTTTACAAAGAAGATCTAAATATGGTGCTAAACGCCCTAAAGACAAAAAGTAATTAATGTTTAACCGTTTAGGGTTCTAGTTTAAGTTTTAAACTTCTAAACTTCTAAACATCTAAACTTTTAAAAAAAAGAAATGAGAAAAAGACAGGCCAAAAAAAGACCTCTTTTACCAGATCCAAAGTTTAACGATCAATTAGTAACACGTTTTGTTAATAACTTAATGTGGGATGGTAAAAAATCGACTGCTTTTGCAGTATTCTACGATGCTTTAGATATCGTTGAAACTAAAAAGCAAGATGCTGAAAAATCAGCTTTAGAAATTTGGAAAGATGCTTTAACGAATGTGATGCCTCACGTAGAAGTTCGTTCTCGTCGTGTAGGTGGTGCTACATTCCAAATCCCTATGCCAATTCGTCCAGATAGAAAAATTTCTATGTCAATGAAATGGTTAATTCTTTATGCTAGAAGAAGAAATGAGAAATCTATGGCAGCTCGTTTAGCGTCTGAAATCTTAGCTGCTGCTAAGGAAGAAGGTACTGCTGTTAAGAAAAGAATGGATACTCATAAAATGGCGGAAGCTAATAAGGCATTCTCTCACTTTAGATTTTAATTCGTAAAGAAATGGCAAGAGATTTAAAATATACTAGAAATATTGGTATTGCTGCTCACATTGATGCGGGTAAAACTACCACTACAGAGCGTATTTTGTTCTATACAGGTAAGTCTCACAAAATTGGTGAGGTGCACGATGGTGCTGCTACTATGGACTGGATGGCGCAAGAACAGGAAAGAGGTATTACAATTACTTCTGCAGCTACGACTTGTACTTGGAATTTTCCAACAGATCAAGGTAGAAATATTGCAGATTCTAAACCGTATCACTTTAATATTATTGATACTCCAGGTCACGTTGACTTTACAGTAGAGGTGAACCGTTCTTTACGTGTGTTAGACGGTTTAGTATTTTTATTCTCTGCGGTAGATGGTGTTGAGCCGCAGTCTGAAACAAACTGGAGATTAGCTGATCAGTATAGAGTTCCGCGTATGGGATTCGTTAATAAAATGGACCGTCAAGGGTCTAATTTCTTAGCAGTTTGTCAGCAAGTAAAAGATATGTTGCGTTCTAATGCTGTGGCAATTACGTTACCTATTGGAGAAGAGCAGGATTTTAGAGGGGTAGTTGACTTGGTGAAAAATCAAGCTATTGTATGGCATGATGAAACACAAGGAGCTACTTTTGATATTATTGATATCCCTGCTGATATGGTTGATGAAGTAAAAGAATATCGTTCTAAATTAATCGAAGAGATTGCTTCTTATGATGAAAACTTATTAGATAAGTACATGGAAGATGAAAACTCGATTACTGAAGAGGAAATTAATAATGCTTTACGTGCAGCTACTATTGATATGGCTATTATTCCTATGTTATGTGGATCTTCATTCAAAAACAAAGGAGTTCAGTTTATGTTAGATGCTGTTTGTAAATATTTACCATCTCCTTTAGATAAAGAAGGTATTGAAGGTATTCATCCTGATGATGCTGATTTATTAGAGGAGGATCAAACAAAAATCGTACGTCGTCCAGATGTAAAAGAGCCGTTTGCAGCTTTAGCATTTAAAATTGCTACTGATCCTTATGTTGGTCGTTTAGCTTTCTTCCGTGCTTATTCTGGTCGTTTAGATGCGGGTTCTTATATTTTAAATACTCGTTCGGGTAATAAAGAGCGTATTTCTCGTATCTATCAAATGCACGCTAACAAACAAAATCCAATCGAATATATTGAGGCTGGTGATATTGGGGCGGCAGTAGGTTTTAAAGATATCAAGACAGGTGATACCATGTGTGATGAAAAGAATCCTATTATTCTTGAATCAATGAAATTCCCTGATCCGGTAATTGGTATTGCTATTGAGCCTAAAACAAAAGCTGACGTAGATAAAATGGGTATGGCTTTAGCTAAATTGGCTGAAGAAGATCCAACGTTTACAGTTAGAACTGATGAGGCTTCTGGTCAAACAATTATTTCTGGTATGGGTGAGCTTCACTTAGATATCTTAGTTGATCGTATGAAACGTGAGTTTAAGGTTGAAGTGGATCAAGGCGAACCTCAAGTAGAGTATAAAGAAGCGTTTACTAAATCAGCTCAACACCGTGAGGTTTATAAAAAACAATCAGGAGGGCGTGGTAAATTTGGTGATATCGTTTTCCGTTTAGAGCCTGCAGAGCCAGGGGCTATGGGGTTAACATTTGTTAATGAAGTAAAAGGTGGTAATGTTCCTAAAGAGTATGTTCCAGCTGTAGAAAAAGGTTTCAGAGAAGCAATGAAGCAAGGTCCTTTAGCGGGATATGCTGTAGATAGCTTAAAGGTTACTTTATTAGATGGTTCATACCACCCAGTGGATTCAGACGCATTATCTTTTGAATTAGCTGCTAAATTAGGTTATAAAGAGGTGGCTAAAGCAGCTGGTGCTGTTATTCTTGAGCCAATCATGAAAATTGAAGTTATTACTCCAGAAGAAAATATGGGTGATATTGTAGGTGACTTAAACCGTCGTCGTGGTCAAGTAAATGATATGGGGGATAGAAATGGTGCTAAAACTATTAAAGCTAATGTTCCATTATCAGAAATGTTTGGTTATGTAACTACTTTAAGAACTTTATCTTCAGGTCGTGCTACTTCAACTATGGAATTTTCTCACTATGAAGAAACTCCATCTAATATTTCAGAGGCAGTAATCAAGAAAGCAAAAGGTAACGCTTAATTTTTAAGAAAATGAGTCAAAAAATCAGAATAAAATTAAAATCTTACGATCATATGTTGGTTGATAAATCAGCAGAAAAAATCGTAAAAACTGTAAAAAGTACAGGTGCAGTAGTTACAGGTCCAATTCCTTTACCTACTAACAAGAAGATTTTTACTGTGTTACGTTCTCCGCACGTGAACAAAAAATCAAGAGAGCAATTTGAAGTTAGTTCATACAAAAGATTGTTAGATATCTATTCTTCATCTTCAAAAACTATCGATGCTTTAATGAAATTAGAGCTTCCAAGTGGGGTAGAAGTTGAGATTAAAGTGTGATAAATCACTCAAATTAAAATATTTAAGCATTATGTTTTGAAATTCAAAACATAATGCTTACTTTTGCGCACTCAAAATTAGAGTTATATATATTATTAATAATTAATTAGTTAAGTATGTCTGGGTTAATCGGAAAGAAAATCGGAATGACTAGCATCTTTGATGAGAACGGGAAAAATATTCCTTGTACTGTTATTGAGGTAGGTCCTTGCGTAGTTACCCAAGTCAGAACCAAAGAGGTTGACGGGTATGAAGCTCTTCAGCTTGGTTTCGATGACAAAACTGAAAAGCACACAACTAAAGCTGCTGAAGGTCACTTCAAGAAAGCTGGAACGGTTGCTAAGAAGAAAGTTGTTGAATTCCAAGGATTTGAAAATGAGCACAAATTAGGTGATGTGATCACTGTGGATTTATTCGCTGAGGGTGAATTTGTAGATGTTCAAGGAGTTTCTAAAGGGAAAGGTTTTCAAGGGGTTGTTAAACGTCACGGATTTGGTGGTGTTGGACAAGTTACTCACGGTCAGCATAACCGTTTAAGAGCGCCAGGTTCAGTAGGTGCTTCATCTTATCCATCTAGAGTATTCAAAGGAATGCGTATGGCTGGAAGAATGGGTGGAGACAATGTAAAAGTTCAAAATCTTAGAGTTTTAAAAGTAGTGGCTGAAAAGAACTTACTTGTTGTTAAAGGATGTGTTCCTGGTCACAAAGACTCTTATGTAATCGTTCAGAAGTAATGGAAGTAAAAGTATTAGATATCAACGGAAAAGATACTGGAAGAAAAGTACAGCTTTCTGATTCAGTTTTCGCAATTGAGCCTAATAACCACGCTCTTTACTTAGATGTGAAACAATATTTGGCTAACCAACGTCAAGGAACTCACAAATCTAAAGAAAGAGCAGAAGTTGCTGGAAGTACTCGTAAAATTAAGAAACAAAAGGTACAGGTACTGCTCGTGCAGGTTCTAAAAAATCTCCTTTATTTAAAGGTGGTGGAACTGTTTTTGGTCCAAGACCAAGAAGTTATTCTTTCAAGTTAAATAAAACTTTAAAACGTTTAGCTCGTAAATCGGCTTTAACGTTAAAAGCGAAAGAATCAAATTTAATCGTATTAGAAGACTTCAATTTTGAAGCTCCAAGTACTAAAAATTTCATTAACGTATTAAAAGCGTTAGGGTTAGAAAATAAAAAATCATTGTTTGTATTAGGTGGTATTAACACAAATGTGTATTTATCATCTCGTAACTTACAGAAATCTTCTGTTATTACTAACTCAGAATTAAGTACTTATGCGATATTAAACGCAAACAATTTAGTTCTTTTAGAGGGTGCTTTAGAAGGAATTGAAGAAAATTTAAGCAAATAATAGGCCATGAGTATCATTATAAAACCTATCGTTACAGAAAAAGTAACTAAAGACGGAGAAGTATTCAACCGTTTTGGTTTCGTTGTAGATAAAAAAGCTAACAAAGTTCAAATTAAGAAAGCTGTTGAAGCTGCTTATGGAGTAACTGTTGTAGAAGTAAATACAATGAATGTACGTCCAGATCGTACTACTAAATATACAAAAAGTGGTATGATAGCTGGTAAAACCAATGCTTATAAAAAAGCAATCGTACAAGTTAAAGAAGGAGAAACAATTGATTTTTACAACAACTAAGTAAAGTAAGATGTCAGTAAGAAAATTAAAACCTATTACCCCAGGTCAGCGTTTTAGAGTTGTGAATGGTTTTGACGCCATTACAACTGATAAGCCGGAGCGTTCATTAATCGCACCGAAAAAATCATCTGGAGGTAGAAATAGTCAAGGAAAGATGACTATGCGCTATACAGGCGGTGGTCACAAACAAAGATATCGTATCATTGATTTCAAAAGAACTAAAGATGGTATTCCAGCTACAGTTAAATCAATTGAATATGATCCAAACAGAACTGCTTTTATCGCATTATTAGCGTATGCTGATGGTGAAAAAAGATATATTATTGCTCAAAATGGTTTAAAAGTTGGGCAAACTGTAGTTTCAGGTGCTGATGTAGCTCCTGAAATTGGGAATACTATGCCGTTAAGCAAAATTCCTCTAGGTACAGTAATTTCTTGTATTGAGTTACGTCCAGGTCAAGGTGCAATCATCGCTCGTTCTGCAGGTACTTTCGCTCAGTTAATGGCTCGTGATGGTAAATATGCTACTATTAAAATGCCTTCTGGTGAAACAAGATTAATTTTGTTAACTTGTTCTGCAACTATCGGTGCAGTTTCTAACTCTGATCACCAATTAATCGTTTCTGGTAAAGCAGGTAGATCTAGATGGTTAGGTAGAAGACCAAGAACTAGACCAGTAGCAATGAACCCTGTTGATCACCCAATGGGTGGTGGTGAAGGACGTTCATCTGGAGGTCACCCACGTTCAAGAAAAGGTTTACCAGCTAAAGGTTATAGAACCCGTGCTAAACAAAACCCGAGCAACAAGTATATTGTAGAACGTAGAAAGAAATAATAAGATATGGCACGTTCATTAAAAAAAGGACCTTTCGTACACTATAAATTAGAAAAGAAAGTATTGGAGAATGCTGAGGCAGGAAACAAGAATGTTGTTAAAACTTGGTCTAGAGCTTCAATGATTACTCCAGATTTCGTAGGACAAACAATCGCAGTTCACAACGGTCGTCAATTTGTTCCAGTATATGTTACTGAAAACATGGTAGGACATAAGTTAGGTGAATTTTCACCAACTAGATCTTTTAGAGGTCACGCTGGAGCTAAAAATAAAGGTAAAAAATAAAAGAAGACATGGGAGTTCGTAAAAGAGAAACAGCAGAAGCAAGAAAAGAGGCTAACAAGTCTTTGGCGTTTGCTAAGTTAAATAACTGCCCTACTTCACCTAGAAAAATGCGCTTAGTAGCAGACTTGGTAAGAGGTCAGAAAGTTGAAAATGCACTAAATATATTAAGATTTAGTCAAAAAGAAGCTTCAAGAAAATTAGAAAAATTGTTGTTATCTGCTATTAATAACTGGGAACAGAAAAATAGCGAAGGTAATGTAGCTGAAGCTGGCTTATTTGTAAAAGAGATTAAAGTGGATGGTGGTATGATGTTAAAAAGATTACGTCCAGCTCCACAAGGTCGTGCACACAGAATTAGAAAACGTTCTAATCACGTTACAATCGTATTAGGATCAATTAATAACACACAAAGCAATTAATAAAGATGGGACAAAAGACTAATCCAATCGGAAATCGCCTTGGTATCATCAGAGGATGGGATTCTAACTGGTATGGTGGTAATGACTACGGTGATAAAATCGCTGAAGATTACAAAATCAGAAAGTATATCCACGCTCGTTTATCAAAAGCTAGTGTGTCGAAAGTAATTATCGAAAGAACTTTAAAACTTGTAACCGTTACTATCACTACGGCTCGTCCAGGTATTATTATTGGTAAAGGAGGGCAAGAGGTAGACAAGTTAAAAGAAGAACTTAAGAAAATTACAGACAAAGAGGTTCAAATCAACATTTTTGAGATCAAAAGACCTGAGTTAGATGCTTATTTAGTAGCTAATAGTATTTGTCGTCAAATTGAAGGTCGTATTTCTTATAGAAGAGCTATCAAAATGGCTATTGCTGCTTCTATGAGAATGAACGCAGAAGGTATCAAAGTGATGATTTCTGGTCGTTTAAACGGTGCTGAAATGGCGCGTTCAGAAAGTTTCAAAGAAGGTCGTATTCCTCTATCAACTTTCAGAGCTGATATTGATTATGCTTTAGCAGAAGCTCATACTACTTATGGTAGAATGGGAGTTAAAGTATGGATTATGAAAGGTGAAGTTTACGGTAAGAGAGATCTTTCTCCACTTGTAGGTATGGATAAAAAATCTGCACAAGGAGGTAAAGGTGGTGATGCTCCACGTGGTGGAAAGTCAAACGGTAAACAAGGAGCTCGTAAAAGAAAGTAATTTTTAAATTAAAGAAAAATGTTACAGCCTAAAAGAACAAAATACCGTAAGGTACAGAAAGGTAGAATGAAAGGGAACTCGAATAGAGGTCATGAACTTTCAAATGGAATGTTTGGAATTAAATCTGTTCACGAAACAGGTGCTTTCTTAACTTCACGCCAAATTGAAGCGGCTCGTATTGCAGCGACTCGTTATATGAAACGTGAAGGGCAATTATGGATTAAAATTTTCCCAGACAAACCTATCACTAAGAAGCCTCTTGAAGTACGTATGGGTAAAGGTAAAGGTGCAGTTGAATACTGGGCTGCTGTTGTTAAACCAGGAAGAATTATGTTTGAGGTAGGTGGTGTGCCACTAGCTGTTGCAAAAGAGGCTTTACGTCTTGCAGCTCAAAAATTACCAGTAAAAACTAAATTCGTCGTTGCTAGAGATTTCGAAGCATAATATAAGAAGATTATGAAACAATCAGAAATTAAAAATCTATCTGCAGCTGAGTTACAAGAGAAGCTAGTTCAATTAAAAAAGACCTATGCTGATTTAACAATTGCTCATGCTATTTCTCCAATCGAGAATCCACTTCAAATTAGAAGTATCAGACGTTCAGTAGCGAGAATCGCAACTGAATTAACTAAAAGAGAGCTTCAATAATAGTATTCAGCTGAAAAGATGGAAAAAAGAAATTTAAGAAAAGAGAGAGTTGGTGTAGTTACATCTAACAAAATGGACAAGTCTATTGTTGTTGCTCAAGTAACTAAAGTAAAACACCCATTATATGGTAAGTTCGTGTTAAAAACTAAAAAATATGTTGCACACGACGAAAAGAACGACTGTAACATTGGTGATACGGTAAAAATCATGGAAACTCGTCCATTAAGTAAAACGAAATGTTGGAGATTAGTTGAAATCATTGAAAGAGCTAAATAATTATGGTACAACAGGAATCAAGACTAAAAGTAGCAGATAATACGGGAGCTAAAGAAGTTTTAACTATCCGTGTTTTAGGTGGAACAAAAAGACGTTACGCCTCAGTTGGTGACAAAATTGTAGTAGCTATCAAAGATGCAACTCCTAACGGAAACGTTAAGAAAGGTGCGGTTTCAACTGCAGTTGTTGTTAGAACTAAAAAGAAGTAAGAAGAGCAGATGGTTCTTATATTCGTTTCGATGATAACGCTTGCGTATTATTAAATGCAGCAGGTGAAATGAGAGGAACGCGTGTATTCGGTCCTGTAGCTAGAGAACTTCGTGAAAAACAATTCATGAAAATTGTATCATTAGCACCAGAAGTGCTTTAATTATTATTACGATGATGAAGCTAAAAATAAAATCAGGAGACACTGTGAAAGTTATCGCTGGTGACCATAAAGGTGCTGAAGGTAAAGTTTTACGTGTAATTCGTGAGAAGAACAAAGCGGTAGTTGAGGGTGTAAACATGGTGTCTAAACACACTAAGCCAAGTGCTCAAAATCCTCAAGGTGGAATCGTTAAAAAAGAAGCTCCTATCCATGTTTCTAACTTAATGTTAGTAGATGCTAAAGGCAATACTACTAAAGTAGGTTTTAAAGTAGAAGGAGATAAGAAAGTAAGATTTTCAAAAAAATCTAATCAAGTATTATAGTGATGGCTTATATACCTAGACTAAAAGAAGAATATAAGAGCAGAGTAATTGCTGCTCTTACAACAGAATTCGGTTACAAAAACGTAATGGAAGTTCCTAAATTGGAAAAAATCGTTTTAAGTAAAGGAGTTGGTGCTGCAGTGTCAGATAAAAAATTAATCGATTACGCTGTTGAAGAGTTAACAAAAATCACAGGTCAAAAAGCAGTGGCTACTATTTCTAAAAAAGACGTTGCGTCTTTTAAATTAAGAAAAGGAATGCCAATTGGTGCTAAAGTGACTTTACGTGGAGAAAGAATGTATGAGTTTTTAGATCGTTTGATCACAGCTTCTTTACCACGTGTAAGAGATTTTGGTGGTATCAAATCTACTGGTTTTGACGGTAGAGGTAATTACAACCTTGGAGTTCTTGAGCAAATTATCTTTCCTGAAATTGATATTGATAAAGTAAATAAAATTTCAGGTATGGATATTACTTTTGTAACATCTGCTAAAACAGATAAAGAAGCAAAATCATTATTAGCTGAATTAGGTTTACCTTTTAAAAAGAATTAAGACATGGCTAAAGAATCAATGAAAGCCCGCGAGGTGAAAAGACAAAAAACGGTAGAAAAATATGCAGAGAAAAGAAAAGCTTTGTTAGAAGCTGGAGATTATGTATCTTTGCAAAAATTACCAAAGAATGCTTCGCCAGTTCGTTTACATAATCGTTGTAAATTAACAGGTAGACCAAGAGGGTACATGCGTCAATTCGGTATTTCACGTGTTACTTTCCGTGAAATGGCAAACTCAGGATTGATACCAGGTGTTAAAAAAGCTAGCTGGTAAGATTATAAAAGAGATTATTAACAGGTTATAGGTTCAACCCACGAGTGTGGGTTGAAAACCATAACCGCAATTTTGTTTATATGTATACAGATCCAATTGCGGATTTCTTAACAAGAATTAGAAATGCATCGAAAGCAAGCCATAAAGTGGTGGAAATTCCTGCTTCTAATTTAAAAAAGGAAATCACAAAAATCTTATTCGATCAAGGTTATATCCTTAGCTACAAATTCGAAAATGAGACTGTTCAAGGAACAATCAAAATCGCTTTAAAGTATGATAAAGATACAAAAGAAGCGGTAATCAAGAACATTCAAAGAATTAGTAAACCAGGTTTACGTAAGTATGCAGGTGCCGCTAAATTACCTAGAATTTTAAATGGTTTAGGTGTTGCTATCGTTTCTACTTCTAAAGGAGTAATGACTGATAAGCAAGCTAGACAATTAAATGTAGGTGGTGAGGTAATTTGTTACGTATACTAAAAAGAGTTAAGAGATGTCAAGAATAGGTAAAAGTCCAATCGCCATTCCTGCTGGAGTAACTGTGGAATTGAAAGATTCAGTTATTACCGTAAAAGGGAAATTAGGGCAACTTTCTCAAGAGGTTACTGATAATGTAACAGTAACTGTTGAAGAAACTCAAGTTCTTGTTTCAAGAGCTGCAGATAGCAAAGAAGAAAGAGCTCAACATGGTTTATTTAGAGCTTTAATCAATAACATGATTACTGGTGTATCTACTGGTTTTACAAAAGAATTAGAATTAGTGGGTGTTGGATACCGTGCTTCTAATCAAGGTAATAAACTTGATTTAGCTTTAGGGTATTCTCATAATATCGTTTTAGAAGTAGCTCCAGAGGTAACTGTGGAAACTGTTTCTGAAAAAGGTAAAAACCCTATTGTAAAGCTAACTTCTTATGACAAACAATTAGTAGGACAAGTAGCGGCTAAAATCCGTTCTTTCCGTAAGCCTGAACCTTACAAAGGAAAAGGTATTAAGTTTGTAGGTGAAGTATTAAGAAGAAAAGCAGGTAAATCAGCTTAAAAAATAAGATTATGTCATTAACAAAATCTGAAAGAAGACAAAGAATACAGTACAGAATTAGAAAAATTGTTAGCGGTACTGCTACAAGACCTCGTTTATCTGTATTCAGAAGTAACAAAGAAATCTATGCTCAGCTTATAGATGATGTAAATGGTGTTACGTTATTAGCTGCTTCTTCTCGTGAAAAAGAAGTAGATTCTAAAGGTACTAAAGTTGAAGTAGCAGCAGCAGTTGGTAAATTAGTTGCTGAAAGAGCTTTAAAAGCAGGTATCGATACAGTAACATTTGATAGAGGTGGTTATTTATACCACGGTCGTGTTCAATCATTAGCAGAAGGCGCTAGAGCGGCTGGATTAAAATTCTAAGAAATTATGTATCATAATTATAAAAACGTAGAACTAGTAAAACCAGGAGGTCTTGAATTAAAAGATCGTTTGGTTAGTGTTAATCGTGTTACTAAAGTTACTAAAGGTGGTAGAGCATTTGGTTTCTCAGCTATCGTAGTAGTAGGTGACGAGAACGGTGTGGTTGGACACGGATTAGGAAAATCTAAAGACGTTTCTGAAGCTATTGCTAAAGCAGTAGAAGATGCTAAGAAAAACTTAGTACGTATTCCTTTAAGTGGTCAATCTGTACCTCATGAGCAAAAAGGTAAATTCGGTGGAGCGAGAGTATTATTAATGCCTGCTTCTCACGGTACTGGAGTTATTGCAGGTGGTGCTGTACGTGCGGTTCTAGAATCAGTAGGGGTTCACGATGTATTATCTAAATCTCAAGGTTCTTCTAACCCTCACAACGTAGTAAAAGCTACTTTTGATGCTTTATTGCAAATGAGAAGTGCAGCGACTGTTGCTAAGCAAAGAGGAGTATCTTTAGAGAAAGTATTCAAAGGTTAATTCAAGGAAATTATGGCTAAGATATTAGTAAAACAAGTAAGAAGCGTTATTAATTGTCCTCAGGATCAAAAGAGAACAATGCAAGCTTTAGGACTTCGTAAAATGGGTCAAGTAGTTGAGCATGAAGCAACTCCTGCTATCCTTGGAATGGTAAATAAAGTTAAACACTTAGTTTCTTCAGAAGAAGCTAAATAACAAATAACTGTTATGAATTTAAGTAATTTACAGCCAGCTGAAGGTTCAACACATAACCAAAATAAAAGAGTAGGTAGAGGAGAAGGTTCTGGTAAAGGTGGTACTGCCGCACGTGGTCACAAAGGAGCTAAATCTCGTTCAGGATACTCTAAAAAATTGGTTTTGAAGGTGGTCAAATGCCTCTTCAAAGACGTGTTCCTAAGTTTGGATTCAAAAATATTAACAGAGTTGAATATCAAGGTGTAAACTTAGATACTTTACAAACTCTAGTTGATAATGGTGTTGTAACAGATACAGTAGATTTCGCTACTTTAGTTGCAAGCCGTTTAGCTACTAAAACTGAAGTTGTTAAAATTTTAGGTAGAGGTGAGCTTAAAGCTAAATTAAAAGTTAGTGCACACAAATTCACAGCATCTGCTAAAGCTGCTATCGAAGCTGCTGGTGGAGAAGCTATAGAATTATAAATTTTCTAGACACGATGAAAAAATTTATTGAATCGTTACAAAACGTTTGGAAAATTGAGGAACTAAGAAACAGAGTCCTATTTACTTTAGGACTTCTGTTAGTTTATCGTTTCGGAGCCCACGTAACATTACCGGGAATTGATGCAACTAAGTTGCAGGGATTAACTAATCAAACTGACAAAGGTATTGGTTGGTTAATTAACGTATTTACGGGAGGTGCTTTTTCACAAGCATCTGTTTTTGCGTTGGGTATCATGCCTTATATTTCTGCTTCTATTGTAGTACAATTAATGGGGATTGCTATTCCTTATCTACAAAAATTACAAAAAGAAGGTGAAAGTGGTAGAAAAAAAATGAACCAAATTACAAGATGGTTAACTATTGGTATTACCTTAATTCAAGGTCCTGGTTATATTTATAATTTATACCGTACTTTACCTGCTGATGCTTTCTTGTTAGGATTTAATTCGTTTGCTTTCTTATTTTCTTCTGTGTTGATATTAGCTACTGGTACTTTATTTGCTATGTGGTTAGGTGAAAAAATTACAGATAAAGGTATTGGAAACGGTATTTCGTTGTTAATCTTAGTAGGTATTGTTGCTCGTTTACCACAAGCATTTGCTCAGGAGTTTTCATCTGCTGTTTCTCAAAACAACGGAGGTTTAATGAAGATTGTTGTAGAAATCATCGTGTGGTTACTAGTAATTATTGCCTGTGTTTTAATGACTATGGCAGTTAGAAAAGTAGCAGTGCAGTATGCACGCCGTACTGTTTCTGGAGACTTAGAGCAGGACTTAATGGGAGGAAATCGTCAGTTTATCCCTTTAAAACTAAATGCTTCAGGTGTTATGCCAATCATTTTTGCGCAAGCTATTATGTTTATACCTGCTGCTGTAGCTGGTTTATCATCTTCGGAAACAGCTCAATCAATCAGTACAAGATTCCAAAACATATTCGGTTGGGAGTATAACTTAGTGTTTGCTACGTTAATTATAATTTTTACGTACTTTTACACTGCGATTACTATGCCAACTACAAGAATGGCTGATGATTTGAAAAGAAGTGGTGGTTTTATACCAGGTGTTAAACCCGGTTTGGAAACAGCTGACTTTTTAGATCATGTGATGTCTTTGATTACATTTCCAGGGGCTATTTTCCTAGCATTGTTAGCTGTGTTCCCAGCTATTGTTATGAATGTATTAGGAGTACAGCAACAATGGGCTTTGTTCTTTGGAGGTACATCACTCTTGATTTTGGTTGGAGTTGCAATCGATACTATTCAACAAATCAATTCATACTTGTTGAATCAACATTATGATGGTTTGATGAAAACGGGTAAAAACAGAAAAGCAGTAGCTTAATATGGCAAAACAATCAGCAATTGAACAAGACGGAACTATTATTGAAGCATTATCAAATGCTATGTTCCGAGTAGAGTTAGAAAACGGGCATGTTGTAATTGCTCACATTTCTGGAAAAATGCGTATGCACTACATCAAATTGTTACCTGGTGACAAGGTGAAGCTAGAAATGAGCCCTTACGATTTGTCTAAAGCAAGAATTACTTATAGATACTAAAATGAAAGTAAGAGCATCAATTAAGAAGAGAAGTGCGGAATGCATTATCGTTCGTAGAAAAGGAAGATTATACGTTATTAACAAAAAGAATCCTAGATTTAAACAAAGACAAGGATAATTATGGCAAGAATAGCAGGGGTAGATATACCTAAAAACAAAAGAGGTGTCATCGCTTTGACATATATCTTCGGAATAGGAAAAAGCAGAGCTATCGAAATTTTAGAAAAAGCTCAAGTAAGCCAAGATAAAAAAGTTCAAGAATGGAATGATGACGAGATCGGAGCTATCCGTGAAGCAGTTTCTTATTACAAAATTGAAGGAGAATTACGTTCTGAAACTTCATTAAACATTAAACGTTTAATGGATATCGGATGCTACAGAGGTATTCGTCACAGATCAGGTCTTCCTTTAAGAGGTCAAAGAACTAAGAATAATTCTAGAACAAGAAAAGGTAAAGAAAAACTGTTGCTAACAAGAAGAAAGCAACTAAATAATAAGTAGTAATATGGCGAAAGCAAATACAAAAAAACGTAAAGTTGTTGTTGAGTCTACTGGTGAGGCGCACGTAAGTTCAACTTTTAACAACATCATCATTTCTTTAACTAACAAGAAAGGTGAAGTTGTAGCTTGGTCATCTGCTGGTAAAATGGGTTTCAGAGGTTCTAAAAAGAATACTCCGTATGCAGCTCAAATGGCGGCAGAAGATTGTGCAAAAGTTGCTTTAGAAGCTGGTCTTAAAAAAGTAAAAGTGTTCGTTAAAGGACCTGGAAACGGAAGAGAGTCAGCTATCCGCTCAATCCATAACTCAGGTATAGAAGTAACTGAAATTATTGACGTTACTCCATTACCACACAACGGATGTCGTCCTCCAAAAAGACGTAGAGTTTAAGGATTTCTGAATTTTCAGAATCTTTATAATTTGATTTAATTAAGTATAACTAGGTTGGTAATAGATTATCGGAGGATAAATTAGACCTGAATTCATAATCTCAACCTTAAAAATTTTTAAAATGGCAAGATATACTGGTCCAAAAACTAAAATTGCTCGTAAATTTGGCGAAGCAATCTTCGGAGATGACAGAGCCTTCGAAAAAAGAAACTACCCTCCAGGGCAACACGGTTTAGCTAAAAAAGAGGTAAAAAATCTGAATATGCTATCCAATTAATGGAAAAGCAAAAAGCTAAATATACTTATGGTATTTTAGAGAAGCAATTCAGAAATTTATTCGAAAAGGCTTCTGCTGCTTCTGGTGTAACAGGTGAAATCCTTTTACAATTATGTGAAGCTCGTTTAGATAACGTAGTTTACAGAATGGGTGTGGCACCTTCAAGAAGAGCTGCTAGACAAATTGTAACTCACAGACATATTACAGTAAATGGTGAAGTGGTTAACGTTCCTTCTTACCATTTAAAACCAGGTGACAAAGTTGCTGTTCGTGAAAAATCTAAATCATTAGAATCAATCGAACGTTCTTTAGCTGCTGCTTCTCAAGTATATGAGTGGATCGTGTGGAATAATGATACTAAAGAAGGTACTTTTGTATCAGTTCCTCAAAGATTGCAAATCCCTGAGAACATCAAAGAACAACTAATTGTCGAATTGTACAACAAATAATAATAATTGACATCAGTCGAAATTTATGGCAATATTTAATTTTCAGAAGCCCGATAAAGTTATCATGATCGATTCTACTGATTTCGAAGGAAAATTCGAATTCAGACCTCTTGAACCAGGTTACGGATTGACTGTTGGTAACGCTTTAAGAAGAGTTTTACTTTCTGCTCTTGAGGGTTATGCTATCACTTCTATTCGTATCGAAGGAGTGGATCATGAGTTCTCTACTATACCTGGTGTTGTAGAAGACGTAACTGAAATTATCCTTAACTTAAAACAAGCACGTTTTAAACGTCAAATTGAAGATATCGATAACGAATCAGTTTCTATTTCTTTATCAGGTAAAGATCAAATTACTGCTGGTGATTTTCAAAAATTTATTTCAGGTTTCCAAGTGTTAAATCCTGAATTAGTAATTTGTAATTTAGACAGCAATGTAAATTTGAACATGGAGATGACCATTGAAAAAGGTCGTGGTTATGTTCCAGCAGAGGAAAACAAAAAACAAAATGCTGCAATCGGTACTATATTTACTGATTCTATCTTTACGCCTGTAAAGAATGTGAAGTACGCTATCGAAAACTTCCGTGTTGAGCAAAAAACGGATTATGAAAAATTAGTTTTTGAAATCAAAACAGATGGTTCTATCCATCCTAAAGATGCTCTAACTGAAGCTGCTAAGGTATTAATTCACCATTTTATGTTATTCTCTGATGAGAGAATTACTCTTGAGGCTGATGAAATTGCTCAAACAGAATCATATGATGAAGAATCATTGCATATGAGACAGTTGTTGAAAACTAAGTTAGTTGATATGGACTTATCTGTAAGAGCATTAAACTGCTTAAAGGCTGCTGAAGTTGATACATTAGGTGACTTAGTATCGTTCAACAAACATGATTTAATGAAATTCCGTAATTTTGGTAAAAAGTCATTAACTGAGCTTGATGAGTTAGTTGCCAATAAGAATTTAACATTCGGGATGGATTTATCAAAATATAAGTTAGATAAAGAATAATTTCTTCATATTTTGCTCTCCAAGGTGGATTGATGCAAGATGAAGTTTAAAAAGCAACGTCATGAGACACGGAAAAAAAGTAAACCATTTAAGCAGACAGGCTGGGCATAGAAAAGCTATGTTAGCTAATATGGCTTGTTCATTAATTGAACATAAACGTATTAATACAACTGTTGCTAAAGCTAAAGCGCTTAAACAATTTGTTGAGCCATTAGTAACAAAATCTAAAGAAGATACAACTCATAATCGTCGTATTGTTTTCTCTTATTTAAGAAACAAGTATGCTGTTACTGAATTATTCAGAGATGTAGCTGCGAAAGTTGGTGACCGTCCAGGAGGATACACTCGTATCATTAAGTTAGGTAACCGTTTAGGAGATAACGCTGATATGGCAATGATTGAGTTAGTAGATTTTAACGAAATCTACAACGGTGGTAAGAAAGAAGTTAAAAAAGCTAAAAGCCGTCGTGGTGGTGGTAAAGCTAAAAAAGCTGAATCTGCTGCTGAAACTCCTGCAACTGAAGGATCTTCTGAATCTGCAGAATAATATGATGCTCAATTCATAAATATAAAAAAGGATAAACTTTTTGGTTTATCCTTTTTTTTTTGAATAAATTTGCCAAACTTTTTTAAACAATGCAACACACAACGAAACAGTCTGCCATTTTGCTCCTTGCAGACGGAACAATCTTTCACGGAAAATCAATAGGTATTTCGGGTAAAACTTTTGGTGAAGTATGCTTTAATACTGGAACTACTGGTTATCAAGAAATTTTTACTGATCCTTCATATTTTGGTCAGATTATGGTAACTACTAATGCTCATATTGGGAATTATGGAGTTAACTCAAAAGAAATAGAATCTGATAAAATTATGATTTCTGGACTTGTTTGTAAAAACTTTTCTCATTTTCATTCACGTCCAGATTCTGAAAGTAATTTGTTTGATTATTTTCAAAAACAGAATTTAATTTGTATTTCTGATGTTGATACGCGTGCATTAGTGAGTTATATTCGTGATAATGGGGCTCAAAATGCTGTTATTTGTACTGATGGAACCTCAATTGAAGAGCTGAAAAAGAATTAGCAGCTACTCCAGATATGAAAGGATTAGAGTTAGCATCTAAAGTATCAACAACTATGCCTTATTTTTTTGGTAATGAAAATGCAACGTATAAAATTTCTGCCCTTGATTTAGGAATTAAAAAAAATATATTACGTAATTTGGCTCAACGTGATTGTTATATAAAAGTTTTTCCATATAACGCTTCTTTTGAAGAGCTAAAAGAGTTTAATCCAGATGGGTATTTCTTATCTAATGGACCAGGAGATCCAGATCCATTGCATAATGCCCAAGAAGTTGCTCGTCAAATTTTATCTGAAGACAAACCTCTTTTTGGTATTTGTTTAGGTCATCAAGTAATTGCTTTGGCTAATGGCGTTTCGACTTATAAAATGTTCAATGGTCATAGAGGAATTAATCATCCTGTTAAAAACTTAATTTCAGGTCGTGGTGAAATAACATCTCAAAATCATGGTTTTGCTGTTAATAAAGAAGAATTAGAAAATCATAATGAATTAGAAATTACACATGTTCATTTAAATGATAATACTGTTGCAGGGATGCGTATGAAAAATAAAAAATGTTTTTCAGTTCAATATCATCCTGAAGCAAGTCCAGGTCCACATGATTCTTCTTATTTATTTGATCAATTTGTTCTAAATATTAAAGAAAATAAAAATTAAATAATTAACTATTTTAGAAATTGTATAATTAATTCTAAAATCTAAAAACTTAAACAAAAATGAGTATTATAATAAAAGTTCATGCTAGACAGATCTTAGATTCAAGAGGAAACCCTACAGTAGAAGTAGATGTAGTTACAGAAAATGGTATTTTAGGTCGTGCGGCTGTTCCTTCAGGAGCTTCAACAGGGGAACATGAAGCAGTTGAATTACGAGATGGAGGTAGTCATTTCATGGGTAAAGGGGTTTTGAAAGCTGTTGAAAATGTTAATACTACAATTGCAGAGACTTTAGTAGGTATTTCAGTTTTTGAACAAAACCTAATTGATAAATTAATGATTGATTTAGATGGAACTTCTAATAAATCAAAATTGGGAGCAAATGCTATTTTAGGGGTTTCATTAGCGGTGGCTAAAGCAGCTGCTAACGAATTAGGCTTGCCTTTGTATCGTTACGTAGGGGGTGTTTCAGGAAACACATTGCCGGTACCTATGATGAACATCATTAACGGAGGTTCGCACTCGGATGCACCTATCGCTTTCCAAGAATTTATGATTATGCCTGTAAAAGCAACTTCTTTTACCCATGCGATGCAAATGGGTACTGAGGTTTTTCATAATTTGAAAAAAGTATTACATGATAGAAATTTATCTACTGCTGTGGGTGATGAGGGTGGTTTTGCACCAAATTTAGCAGGTGGTACTGAGGATGCCCTAGATTCTATCAAATTAGCAGTTGAAAAAGCAGGTTATGTTTTTGGTGAAGACATTATGATTGCCTTAGATTGTGCTGCTTCTGAGTTTTATGTAAATGGTAATTACGATTATACGAAGTTTGAGGGAGCTACTGGAAAAGTAAGAACTTCTGCTGAACAAGCTGATTATTTAGCTGAATTATGTGCTAAATACCCTATTGTTTCGATCGAAGATGGTATGTATGAAGATGATTGGAATGGGTGGGAATTGTTGACAGATAAAATTGGTGATAAAGTACAGTTGGTAGGTGACGATTTGTTTGTGACAAATGTAGAGCGCCTTTCAAGAGGGATTGCTGAAAATATAGCAAACTCTATTTTGATTAAAGTGAACCAAATTGGTACTTTAACAGAAACGATTGCAGCTGTAAATATGGCGCATAATGCAGGTTATACTTCGGTAATGTCTCACCGTTCAGGAGAAACGGAAGATAATACAATTGCTGACTTAGCGGTAGCATTAAATTGTGGTCAAATCAAAACAGGATCGGCATCACGCTCAGATCGTATGGCTAAATATAATCAATTATTACGCATTGAGGAAGAATTAGGAGATGTGGCTTATTTTCCTGGAAAAAATGCTTTTAAAGTAAAGTAATTTATTCTTAATATTTTAAAAATCCTGATTATTTTGAAATAGTCAGGATTTTTTTATGCTTCAGGTCTCAGTCTAGTGTGTTTTGTGGTATAATGGTAGTGTTGGAATTTTTATTAGAACTAATTCATTTATATTTGTTTTTGACTCTTACTTTCGTGGGGATGGAATGTGTTTAAGTCTTTAGTTGAACTGATAAAACAATTTTATGTGAACATTTGTGTAAGGATAAGTTTTGTTTGAATCTCCGTTAACAAGCTTCGTGTTAGAACTAATAAAAAGATTTAGTGACCTATCTCTTTGATTTTTTAGTTATTGATGATTTGTCTCTCTTTCATTTTTTATCTTTAGTTTAAAATTTCTATTTGATCCTATAGATGTTAAGTGAGTTTTTAATAATCTCTTAATTTTACTTTCGATAATTATTTGAAACTAAATAATTCGTTGTTTTTTCAAGGAAAATAGAAATGATTATAGTTGAAAAAAATGTAAGACTACTAGTGAATTTTAAAATTGATTGTTCTAATGTGATTTTTTTAAAATAGATCTTAGTTAACTAGTGTTTTTTTTCTTTTCTAAAATTATAAAGAAATTGTAAAACATTTATTAAATTTGAAGAAAAGCATTAGGTAAAATTTTTAGTTTAATCTCAAATTCTTATTTTTGTTAATCCAAATTTTAATAAGATAAATTCCATAGAATAATTATGTCAAAAACTGCGATATTAGAGATCGATGGCAATAAGTATGAGTTCCCAGTGATGGTGGGTTCAGAAAATGAAACAGCTATCGACATTGAAAAATTACGTGCTTTAACAGGTGCCATTACGATTGATCCAGGGTATAAAAACTCAGGTTCTTGTGTAAGTGAAATTACTTTCTTAGATGGAGAGGAAGGGATCTTACGTTATAGAGGATATGCTATTGAAGATTTAGCAGAAAATGCTACTTTTCTAGAAGTGTCTTACTTGATTATTTTTGGTGAATTGCCTACTCAAGCACAATTAGAAAAATTTGAAACAGATATTCGTAAATATACTTTGGTGAACGAAGAAATGAAGAATATCATCGATGGTTTCCCTAAAACAGCCCATCCAATGGGGGTGTTGTCATCATTAACTTCAGCATTAACTGCTTTTAATCCTAAAGTAGTAAATGTGGAAAATGAAACGGAGATGTATGAAGCTATTTGTAAGACAATGGGTAAATTCTTGGTGATTGCAACGTGGACTTACCGAAAAATGATGGGATTCCCATTGAATTACTATGATAATACAAAAGGATATGTAGAAAACTTCATGCGTTTAATGTTTGAATTACCTACAGGTCCTTATAAAACTAATGCAACAGTTATTAATGCACTAGATAAATTGTTTATTCTTCATGCTGATCACGAACAAAACTGCTCTACATCAACAGTAAGAATAGTAGGTTCTTCACATGCAGGGTTATTTGCTTCTATTTCAGCTGGAGTTTCTGCATTATGGGGACCCTTACATGGAGGAGCAAATCAAGCAGTTCTTGAAATGTTAGAACAAATTCAAAAAGATGGAGGAGATGCTCAAAAAGCACTAGAGAGAGCTAAAGATAAAGAAGATCCTTTCCGTTTAATGGGATTCGGTCATAGAGTATATAAAAACTTTGATCCTCGTGCTAAAATTATTAAAAAGGCAGCAGACGAAGTATTGGCTGAATTAGGTGTAAATGATCCTATCTTAAGTATAGCTAAACAATTAGAAGAAGCTGCTTTAGTTGATCCATATTTTGTGGATAGAAAATTATACCCGAATGTAGACTTTTATTCAGGTATTATTTATAGAGCATTAGGAATACCTACTGATATGTTTACAGTATTATTTGCTATTGGTCGTCTTCCTGGTTGGATTGCACAATGGAAAGAAATGCGTTTAAATAAAGAACCTATCGGTCGTCCACGTCAAGTATATACAGGTTATCCGTTAAGACCATTTGTTTCTATGGATAAAAGATAATTTATATATGAATTAAATATAAAAAAGCTTCTTCTCTCAAGAGGCTTTTTTTATATTTGCTATCGAAACAGATGAAACAGATTACTGTATAATAAGCAAGTAACTATCATCCAATCTAAATCTTATGAGTAAGTCAATTACTTTTTTAATAAACAAATCAGAAATCGCAGCAGGCACACGTGGTGCTTCTCTAGGTCCAGATGCTGTTATTACCGCAGCTAGAAAAAAGGAGAGTTATATCTTTGGAGAAAATCCTATTGAAATTATTCAGGATGTAAATGCTTATTTAGATAAGCCAACAAAATTTCCTTTTGCAAAACGAATAGACGGCTTGGTAACTATTTATGAAAAGCTTAATTCAAAAGTTTCTTCATTATTGAAAAATGAACAATTTCCAGTTATTTTAGCAGCGGATCATGGGTCAGCTGGAGGTACTATAGCGGGTATTAAAACAGCTTATCCAGATAAAAGAATTGGTGTTATTTGGATTGATGCACATGCAGATATCCATACCCCTTATACAACACCATCAGGGAATATGCATGGAATGCCATTAGCTTCTGTAATGGATATAGATAACCTTGAGTGTCAGATAAACAAACTTGACGAAAAAACAGTTGATTATTGGGATAAACTAAAAAATGTAGGAGGAATTAGAAAAAAGCTAAACCCTCAAGATTTAGTCTATATAGCTGTACGTGATACAGAACCTGAAGAAGAAGCTGTTATTGAAAAATTAGGTTTAAAATGGTATACCGTACAAGATGTTCGTAATTTAGGAATATGGACTTTAGTTAATAATATCAATGCACAATTGCATCAATGTGATGTAATTTATATCTCGTTTGATGTAGATTCTATGGATCCTATTCTAACTTCGCATGGGACAGGAACTCCAGTGCCTAATGGAATTACACCTCAAGAAGCAAAAGATTTGTTAGTACATTTAATTTCTAATCCTAAAACGACTTGTGTAGAGGTAGTAGAGGTAAATCCTTGCCTAGATGAAAAAACAAATGCGATGGCAGAAATAACTTTAGATATAGTAGATTCTATAGTAAATGTAGTGAAGAATAGATAATTGTTTTTAAAAATAATATGAAGTCTTCTCAATCACTAAAAATTAGTAATTTAAATAGTGTTTGAGAAGGCTTTTTTACTAAATAAATATGCAACAAATAACAAATTCCATTTTAATGGTACGACCTGTTTCATTTAGAATGAATGAACAAACAGCAGTAAATAATTATTATCAAAAAGAAGTAAGTACTATTTTACCAGCTACCGTTACTACTAAAGCGCAACAAGAGTTTGATGTTTTAGTTGAAAAACTTCGTGAAGTAGGAGTTCATGTGCAGGTAGTTCAAGATACCTCTGATACAGATACACCTGATGCTGTTTTTCCTAATAATTGGATTTCCTTTCATGAGAATGGTGATGTGGTATTATATCCTATGTTTGCTGAAAATCGTCGTTTAGAACGTCGTGAAGATATTTTAGATATATTAGAAGAACAAGGCTTTTTTATTCAAGATATAATGGATTATACACTTGCAGAAGAAGGCGGATTTTTTTTTAGAAGGTACAGGAAGTATGATTTTAGATCGTGTAAATCAAAAAGCATATTGTGCTTTGTCTCCGCGAGCTGATGAAGAATTATTTATTGAGTTTTGTGAAGATTTTGAATATACACCTGTTTTGTTTAAAGCTTTTCAAACAGTTGACGAAAAAAGAGAATTGATTTATCATACCAATGTAATGATGTCTATAGGCGATAATTTTGCAATTATTTGTTCAGAATGTATAGATGATAAAACTGAAAAGAAAAATTTAGTTGAAAATTTAAAGAATGATGGTAAAGAAATTATTTATATTTCTGAAAGTCAAGTAAATAATTTTGCTGGTAATATGTTGCAAGTAAAAGGAGCTGATGATAAAACGTATTTAGTTATGAGTGAGTCTGCTTATAAGTCGTTAAATAAGGGACAAATTGCGCAAATTGAGAAGTATACAACTATTTTGTATTCTAATTTAGAAACTATAGAGACTTATGGAGGAGGGAGCGCTCGTTGTATGATGGCAGAGATTTTTTGCCTAGAGAATAATAAAAGAGAGGATGTCCAAAAATAAAAAATCAACCCACCGTTTGTAACTCCTAATAGAGGAGAACTAATTTGATGATAGGATTGCAGACTTTAGGACATCCTCTTTTTATTATTCTTTTAGATTTAAATTATTTACTTAATTAGGTTGCTGTTTTCTATGATTTTTAGAATAGCATTAACTATATATTGTACCCCGATAGCGATTACAAAAAAACCAACGATTCTAGAAATTGCTACGATTCCAGCTTCTCCAAGAAAACGTACTAAGTAATGAGCGCTATTTAATACTAAAAAAATAGAAATGGCTACAGCTAAAATAGCACTAATGGCTAAGCTAATTGCCATCCAATTATTATGTTCTTGATAAAAAGCAATTAATAGAGAGATTGAGCCAGGACCAGCTAATAAAGGCATAGCCAAAGGTGTAAGCGCAATTGCATGTTTTTGCTGAGCTTCATCTTCAACTTTTTTATTTATACCTTTACGTTTTTTTACCTTCCCAGATAATAAGCCAAACCCTGAATTCGCTATAATCATTCCGCCAGCAATACGTAATGCTTCTAAACTAATACCAAAGAATCGTAAGACATATTCTCCTAAAAAATAAGCTACTGTCATAATGATAAAAACATTTATTGCAGTCCATTTAGATGTTTTCGTTAATTCTTGACGAGTGTATCCATTAGTAAGTCCTACGAAAACAGGAACAGCACCAATAGGGTTAAGGACGGAAAATAAGGCAGCAAAGATGTAGAAAAATAAATCCATAGTTTTTTTGTAAAATTAAATTTCTAAATTCCTTTAGAAGTAAAGAAAATGTTAAGTTATAGTTTACTAACTTTAAAAGTAGTAAATTTATTCTTTTAAAAATAGTAAAAATGAAAACATTAGTTTTAGGAGCATCTAGTAACCCAGAGAGATATTCATTTATAGCAATGAGCAGATTATTGCAATATGATCATGAAGTCGTTGCCATAGGTTTGAAAAATGAACGTGTTTTTGGAATAGAAATTCAAATAGGATTTCCTGTTTTAGGAGATATTCATACTGTAACTTTATATTTAAATCCACAACGTCAAAAAGAATATTATGATTATATAATAGCATTAAAACCAAAGCGAGTTATTTTTAATCCAGGTACTGAAAATCCTGAATTTTATGAGTTATTAAAAGAAAATCATATTAAAGTAGAGGAAGCATGTACATTAGTACTTTTAAGTACTAAGCAATATTAATAAATAATTTTTTTAAAAATTAAAATTAGATGAAAATAAGAAAAAGAGACTGTCTAATTTTTTTCGATAGTCTCTTTTTAAAATTAGGTTTGTTATATTTTTAAAAACGTGTATTGTTTTTTGTAGATTTACTAATGAAAAGTAATCCAATAAAAGTTATTAATCCGTTTATGATGATTAATTCTTCTGCTATAGTATAACCATAAAACCATTCAGCAGAGTGAGTGGATAAAAAATAACAGATAGCAGGAGAAATTAAACAGATAATAGGGACTAAGTTGTCTTTTACAGTTTTGTTTTTCATAAATAATCCAAAACCATAAAGACCTAGTAGAGGACCATAAGTATATGAAGCAATTTTAAAAATCATTTTGACGACAGAAGCATCATTTACAGTATTGAAAAAAATAATTACTAAAAATATTAAGGTCGAAAATCCTAAGTGTACAATATGACGGGTATTTTTTAATTTTATTTCATTGATTGAATTTTCTTTAAAAGGGTTATCAGATTCTTTTTTTCCATTTCTAAGAAATCAATGCAAAATGAAGTCGTTAATGCGGTAAGTGCAGAATCAGTAGTGGCAAATGTAGCGGCTGTAAGACCTAGTAAGAAAACGATAGCAGGTATTGTTCCTAATGATTTTAAAGCTATTTCAGGGAATAAAAAATCAGTTCGAACTACGTCATCAACCATAGGTATTGTAATACCATTTTTTTCTGCGTACATGTATAATAATGCTCCCACGCTTAAAAAGAAAATATTAATAATAATAAATATTCCTGTAAATGTAAACATGTTTTTTTGGGCTTCATTTATATTCGGGCAACTTAAATTCTTTTGCATTAGGTCTTGATCTAGACCAACCATTGCAATAGTAACGAAAATTCCTCCTAAAATTTGTTTCCAAAAATAATTTCCCTTTAAATAATCGTCAAAGAAAAATATTTGAGAATATTGACTGTTTTTTACTTTTTCGAAAGCTTCTAATGTTGATAAGTCTAGACTTTTACAAATGAAATAAATCGTTAGAAAGACAGAAGAAACTAAAAAGAAAGTTTGTAATGTATCAGTAATTATAATCGTTTTTAATCCCCCTTTATAAGTGTAGGCGAAAATTAAAAGTAAAGATAAAAAAACAGTTACCGTAAAAGGGATCTGATAATAATCAAAAACATAGCGTTGTAAGACAATAACTACAAGATAAAGACGAAATGCAGAACCTATAGTTCTACTAATTAAAAATATTGAAGCTGCCGTTAAGTAACTGGTTTTTCCTAACCGTTTTTCTATATAACCATAAATGGAAGTTAAATTCATTCGGTAATATAAAGGGAGTAATACTGTAGCTACAATAATAAACCCTAACGCATTTCCTATTACAAATTGAAAATATTTAAATTGTAATTCTGTA
Source organism: Flavobacterium oreochromis (assembly GCF_019565455.1). NCBI lineage: Bacteria > Pseudomonadati > Bacteroidota > Flavobacteriia > Flavobacteriales > Flavobacteriaceae > Flavobacterium > Flavobacterium oreochromis. Next base: position 122,398 of record NZ_CP067377.1, on the reverse strand, counting down.
TTACCAACTTCACCAGGGACAGAGATAAATGTTACACCTGATAATGCAGTTCCTATCATTCCAAATGCAACTAAATACCATTTAGAATTTTTATTAGCTTTAAAAAAAGCATCATTTCCACTATTGTCTTTACTCATAAAGTGAGAAATCATAAATAAAATCCCGAAGTAGATAATGATCAGCGAAAGAATAGCAAAAGGACTCATAAGTCAAACAAATAATTTTAGTTTTGTTTTGCAAGATAGAAAAAACTTAATTCATGTCCGAAGAAGTTACTTTTTTTTAAAAGAAGAGAAGTCTGTGATTTATGGTTTTTTAACTGTAGAAAAAAATAGCATCTATCATGTTTATTAAGTTTGTAGAACTTTTTCATTTCGTTTTGTTAATTAAAACTTCTGTATACATTTGTACTGTAAATAATGATTTTGATATGAAAAAACTTTATAAAATAACCATTCTAATATTCTTTTTGTTTAGTGGAATTATCTATTCAAAAAATAAAGAGAAATATGAGTTATTAATGAAATTCTTTTTCAATGGAGCTACTTATACTACTAATGAAGGAAGTTCAATTACTTTTATGAAAAAAGGAACTGATAAATACGAGGTTACTGGATCGTCAGGATGTCAGTTTAAAATAAAAGATTTAATTTTAGAATTAGTAGAAGAAGAAGGAACTAAAAAAAATATAGTTTTTCAAAATGTAAAATGGATTTTTTAGGAGGAACTATTAATAATGAATTTGCTGAATTGTCTTATTTGTTTAAAAAAGGAGGTGTCATTTATATGGACCAAGTAGGAGATTTAGAGATTATTTATGAAGGGATAGGAGGAGAAAGAAAAATGAAATTTAAAAAGAAATAATTTTTAATATTCTTATTGATTGTTTTTGAAATCCAAATCTGAAAGTATTTGGATTTTTGTTTTTATAAAGCGTAATTTTGCCTCATGGATTTTTCTTCAAAAATATTAGAAAATGCAGTAGAAGAGATTGCACAATTACCAGGAATTGGTAAGCGGACAGCTTTACGTTTAGCATTACATTTGTTAAAACAACCAATAGAACAAACAACTTTTTTGACAGATGCTTTGTTAAAAATGCGAAATGAAATTAAGTTTTGTAAGTCATGCCATAATATTTCAGATATAGATATTTGTGAGATTTGCTCCAATGAAAATAGAAATCAAACATTAGTTTGTATAGTTGAAGATATTCGAGATGTAATGGCTATTGAAAATACAGGGCAATATCGAGGAGTATATCATGTATTAGGTGGAAAAATTTCACCTATAGAAGGGGTGGGGCCTAGTCAATTAAAAATTAATTCTTTAGTAGAAAAAATAAAAACAGGTAGCGTTAAGGAAGTTATATTTGCCTTGAGTTCTACTATGGAAGGAGATACTACTAATTTTTATATTTATAGGCAAATAAAAGATTGTTCGCTGATTATATCTTCATTAGCAAGAGGTATTTCAGTAGGAGATGAATTAGAATATGCAGATGAAATAACTTTAGGACGTAGTATTTTGAATCGAATTCCATTTGAAAATTCATTAAAAACTCCTTAGAAATTTAATTTTTAAAGTTTTTCTATTTACAAAATGAAAACTATATTTGTTTCTTTAAAGTAGATAATACTGGTGTTTTTTAATGAAGGATAAGAATTGGGTTTTTATTATAAAAAGCTATTTCCTAAATTTTATTAATTACATCAATAAAATATGAACAGATGTTATAATGCCTCAAATGAATAAATTAACTGTATATTTATTAATTTTTATCTTATTTGTTATTTCCTCTTGTATATCTAACAAAGATGTGGTTTATCTACAAGGTGATAAAAAAGTGATAACTTTAGAACAAGTTGCACTAAAACCGTATCGACTTCAGATTTCAGATGTGTTGTCTATAAAAATAAAAGCATTAGATTCTAAGTTAGTAGAAATGTTTAATGTTTCAAACGGTGGACAAGGAGAAGCTTCAGCAGATGGTTTATATTTTGATGGATATACAATAAATGATCATGGATACATAAGAATTCCTGTTCTAGGTGATTTGCAGGTAGTTGGTTTAACTTTGGAAGAGTTAAGGGTCAAAATAGAAAAACAACTTTTATCAGATTATTTTCGTAAAGAAGCTGATGTTTTTGTAGTTGTAAAATTGGGAGGTCTTCGTTATACAATTAATGGAGAGATCAAAACACCAGGAACAAAAGTGCTTTTACAAGAGAAACTAACAATTTTAGAAGCAATAGCTAACAGTGGAGATATTCTTATAACTGGAGATAAAAAAGAGGTAGTGTTAATTCGTCAACTATCTCAAGGTGCTGAAATTCATACGCTTGATTTGACGAGTGTTGATTTATTAAAATCGCCTTTTTATTACATTCAACCGAATGATTATATTTATATAAAACCTGTTAAACAAAAAAATTGGGGATTAGGTACTAATGCTTTGCAGTCTTTTACAACTATTGTTAGTGCGTTATCATTAGTACTTACTACTTTTTTATTAGTCAAAAATATTAAGTAATGCTAGATATTAAGGATTTTAATTTTTTGGAATCTCAAAATACTTTTGATCTTAAGTCTTTTTTAAATAGGGTTTTGGGTTATTGGTATTGGTTTGTAGTTACATTATTAATAACCTTTTTTATAGCTTATCAAATAAATATTAGAAAACAGAAGATTTTTAGCATGGCTACTACTGTAGCTTATAAAGAAGAAAGTAATCCTTTCTTTACTTCTAATACAAGTTTAGTATTTAATTGGGGGGGACTTCTGATCAAGTACAGACGTTAATTAGTACTTTGAGATCAAGATCTCATAATGAAAAGGTTGTTAAAGAATTACGTTTTTATATTCAATATCTACAAGAATCTAAATATAATTTAGAGGATGTTTATGGGATGACCCCTTTTGTCATTGATGCTAATGTGAATTATCCTCAATTGTTAGAAAAACAAATAACAATACAGTTTATTACAAAGAAAGATTTTATTCTTTCAACTCAATTTGATGAAAATACTACAACCTTATATAACTATTCAAAAGACGAGTTAAGTAGAGTTCCTGTCGTTAAAGGAGTTTTTTCAAAGAGATTTAAAATTGGAGATCCTATAATTTTACCTTTTTTAAATCTTAAATTGAAATTAGTTAAAAATCCAGGGTTTTATGAGGGAGTGAAATATATAATTACCTTTGCAGATTTTAATAGTACAGTAGCTGCTTATCAAGGAGTAGAAATTGAAAATGATTCAAAAACATCAGCTATTGTTAGATTAAGTATGCAAGGAACTAATAAATTAAGATTGGTTGATTATCTTAATGGAACTGTTAAGTTTTTGATTAAAAGTCAGTTGCAGGCTAAAAATCAATTTGCTCAAAACACAATTGATTTCATAGATAGTACCCTTGTGGCTATGGAAAGGGATTTGAAGAATACAGAAAATGAATTAAAGACTTTTTCTAAAGGGAAAAATATTTTTGAATTGGAAGAAGGAAGTGGTGGTGTAAAGTATTCGGATAAATTATCAGAGTATGATGTTGAGAAAGAATTGTTAAATAGAAAATATGCTTACTATAATTCATTAAAGAGTTATTTAATAAAAAATTCTGATTTTTCTAAGTTACCAGCGCCTTCTGTTGCAGGTATTGATGATCCTAATATTTTAATTAATGTAGGGAAATTGACTCAATTGTCAACTGAAAGAGCAGAACTATCCTATACTTTAAAAAATGATAAGAAGTTTAAGGATTTTGATGCTCAAATGGAAGCCTTAAAAGTTGTTTTATTAGAAAATATAGAATCAGCAAAACATTCTGTAAATTCTGATTTAGCTGCTGTAAATAAGAAAATAGTTACAGCTGAATATCAAATAAAGAAATTGCCAGAGCAGCAGCAAGAGTTAGTTAAAATTAATCGTAAATATGATTTAAATAAAAATATTTATAATTCTTTTTAGAGAAACGTAGTGAAGCTAATATCGTAAAAGCTGCAAATCTTTCAGATATTCAATTTATTGATCCAGCGAAAGATGTAGGAGGAGGTTTAATAGGACCCAAAACTAGTACAAATTATGTTTTGGCTTTTTTAATAGGTATTTTATTTCCCTTAAGTATAGTTTTTATCTTAACTGTTTTAGATAATTCAATTAATAAAGTAGATGATATTGAAAAACTGACCCAAATACCTGTTTTAGGTGTTGTTGGGGTTAATCATATGTATTCTAATTTAGCTGTTTTTGAAAAGCCAAAATCACCTTTAGCTGAAAGTTTTAGAGGTATACGTTCGTCTTTACAATTTTTATATAAAAACAAATACATACAGGGGCAAAAGTATTGATGATTACTTCCTCAGTTGGAGGAGAAGGCAAAACATTCTGTTCTCTTAATATCGCTTCTGTATTTGCTTTTAGCGAAAAGAAAACAGTAGTAGTAGGTCTTGATTTGCGAAAACCAAAACTATTTGAAGATTTTAATCTTACCAATAATGAAGGAGTTGTTAATTATTTGATTGGACAAAAGAAATTAGAAGAAATAATTAAAAATACACATATACCTTATTTAGATTTAATTAGTTCAGGACCTATACCGCCTAATCCTTCAGAACTAATTCTTAGTGAAAGTATGGAGGAATTAATAAATGAATTAAAAAAACATTATGATTATATAATATTGGATACCCCTCCAATAGGCTTAGTAGCAGACGCATTAGAATTAATACCTTTTTGTGATACATCTATTTATGTCGTAAGGCAAGGGGTGACTAAAAAGGAAATGTTGCGTATCGTAAATGAAAAGCATAAATCAGGTGTTTTGAAAAACATTAGTATTGTTTTTAATGGCTATCATAATAAATCAAAATATGGTTATGGTTACGGAGATGGCTATGGTTATGGTTATGGAGCGTATGGAGATGGTTATTTAGAAAATCAGCCTAAAAAAACTTGGTGGAAAAAGTTTAGTATAAAATTATCAGATAAAGATAAAAAAAAATAAAGTGAAAATCGTAATTACAGGCTGTGCTGGATTTATTGGGTCTAATTTAACAGAATATTTTTTAGGAAAAGGATACGAAATCGTTGGTTTGGATAATTTTTCTACAGGCTATTTTAAAAATATAGAACACTTACTAAGAAATAGTAACTTTAAATTTATAGAAGGAGATATTAGAGATATTGAGATTTGTAAAAAAGTAGTTCAAGGGGCGGATTGTATATTGCATCAAGCAGCCTTAGGATCTGTTCCTAGATCATTGCATGATCCGTTAACATCTAATGAGGTAAATGTCAATGGCTTTTTAAATATGTTATGGGCTGCTAAAGAGGCGGGAGTTAAGAGATTTATATACGCAGCAAGTTCTTCTACTTATGGTGATTCGCAAAGTTTGCCTAAAGTTGAAGAAATTATAGGAAGACCACTTTCTCCCTATGCTATTACCAAATACATAAATGAATTATATGCAGATATTTTTGGTAAATCTTATGGGATTGAAACGATAGGTTTGCGTTATTTTAATGTTTTTGGTAGAAAACAAGATCCTAATGGAGCATACGCAGCAGTTATTCCTAAATTTGTAATGCAATTTATGAAATATGAAAGTCCTGTGATTAATGGTGATGGGGAGTACTCACGTGATTTTACTTATATAGATAATGTGATTCAGATGAATGAGTTGGCTATGTTAACTCAAGACTCTAGAGCTATAAATACTGTTTTTAACACAGCATTTGGAGAAAGAACAACATTAAATCAAATGATTACTATTTTACAAAAGGAATTAGCAAAAAAAGACTCTAAAATTGCAGATGTTAAAGTGGTTTATGGTCCAAAAAGAAATGGAGATATTCCTCATTCTTTAGCTTCCATAGAAAAAGCACAAATTATATTAGGATACCAGCCTAAATTCTCTTTACAAAGAGGGTTGGAGCAAGCTATTCATTGGTATTGGGAAAATTTAGAATAAAAGCATAATGAAAATAGGTGTAATTGGTTTAGGATATGTAGGTTTGCCGTTAGCAAGATTGTTAGCAACTAAATACGCAGTAGTTGGTTTTGACATAAATCAATTAAGAATTAAAGAGTTAAATCAAGGGGATGATTCTACTTTAGAAATAAGTTTAGAATTATTAAAGTCTGTATTGAAGATAAAAGATGATTCTAATTTAGGTTTATATTGTTCCTCTGATTTAAATGATTTAAAAGCTTGTAATTATTTTATAGTTACAGTTCCTACACCTGTAGATAAACATAATAAACCAGATTTAGCTCCTCTTTATAGGGCGAGTCAAACGGTTGGTAAAGTCTTGAAAAAAGGAGATGTTGTGATTTATGAGTCAACTGTTTATCCAGGGGCTACAGAAGAAGAATGCGTACCTGTTTTAGAAAAGACTAGTGGTTTGAAGTTTAATGTTGATTTTTTTGTAGGTTATTCACCAGAGCGTATAAATCCAGGTGATAAAAATCATACCGTTGATAAAATATTAAAAGTAACTTCAGGTTCTACTTTAGAGATAGGAAAGAAAGTAGATGATTTGTATAAATCAGTTATAACAGCAGGTACACATTTAGCTCCATCTATTAAAGTTGCAGAGGCGGCTAAAGTTATAGAAAATTCACAACGTGATATCAATATAGCATTTGTCAATGAATTAGCAAAAATATTTAATTTATTAGATATTGATACGCAAGCAGTACTTGAGGCAGCAGCTACTAAATGGAATTTTCTTCCATTCAAACCAGGTTTAGTTGGTGGGCATTGTATAGGAGTGGATCCTTATTATTTAGCTCAGAAGGCACAAGAAAAAGGATATCATCCAGAAATAATTTTAGCAGGTCGTCGTCTAAATGATAGTATGGGGGAATATGTTGCTTCTCAGGTAGTTAAGCTAATGATTAGAAAAGATATTGTTATAAATAAAGCAAAAGTTTTAATGTTAGGTATTACTTTTAAAGAAAATTGTCCTGATGTACGAAATACAAAGATTGTAGATGTAGTGACTTCTTTAAAAGAATATGGTATTGAAGTAATGGTCTATGATCCATGGATTGATGTAAAAGAAGTTGAAAGAGAGTATGGTTTGATAGCTTCAACAAGTTTACCTAATGAGCTTTTTGATGCAATCGTTTTAGGGGTTGCTCATAATGAATTTTTATCAATTGACTTCGATAAATTTAAAAAGAAAAGGCAATTATTTATGATGTAAAAGGAATATTACATTGTAATGTCGACGGAAAGTTGTAGCTTTGTAAACTTTCTTATTAATACTACTTGAATGAAGGTAAAGAATATTTGCTGTATAGGTGCAGGTTATGTTGGGGGACCTACTATGGCAGTAATAGCTCAAAAATGCCCTGAAATTAATGTAACAGTTGTTGATTTAAATGAAGTAAGGATTGCAGCTTGGAATGATTTAGACCTTTCAAAGTTACCAGTATATGAACCTGGACTCGATAAAGTTGTATCAGAAGCTAGAGGTAGAAATTTATTCTTTTCTACTGAAGTAGATAGAGCTATTGATGAGGCTGATATGATTTTTATATCAGTAAATACACCTACTAAAACTTATGGTGCAGGTAAAGGTATGGCTGCAGATTTAAAATACATAGAACTCTGTGCTCGTCAGATTGCACGTGTAGCAAAAACAGATAAAATTGTAGTTGAAAAATCGACGCTTCCAGTAAGAACAGCTGAAGCATTAAAAAGTATTTTAGACCATACAGGTAATGGTGTTGCTTTTCATATATTATCTAATCCTGAGTTTTTAGCCGAAGGAACTGCTGTAGAGGATTTACATGCGCCAGATCGTGTATTAATTGGAGGCGAAAATAAAGATGCAATTCAAGCATTAGTAGAAATATATCAACATTGGGTCCCAACAGAAAGAATTTTGACTACAAATGTATGGTCTTCCGAACTTTCTAAGTTAACAGCTAATGCTTTTTTAGCTCAGCGTGTATCTTCTATCAATGCTATTTCAGAAGTTTGTGAAAAGACAGGAGCAGACATAAACGAAGTAGCCAAGGCAATAGGAATGGATTCTCGAATAGGAGCTAAGTTTTTAAAAGCATCAGTAGGATTTGGTGGTTCTTGTTTTCAAAAAGACATCTTAAATCTTGTTTATATTGCTAAATCTTATGGTTTAAATGAAGTTGCTGATTATTGGGAACAAGTTATCATTATGAATGATCATCAAAAACATCGTTTTGCTAAAAATATCGTAAAAACCTTATATAATACAGTATCAGGGAAAAAAATAGCAATATTAGGTTGGGCTTTTAAAAAGATACAAATGATACACGTGAATCAGCAGCTATAAATGTGGCTAAAGATTTGGTAGCGGAACAAGCTAATGTAACGGTTTATGACCCTAAAGTTGCAGAACAACAAGTTTTGATAGATATAGGACAAAAAATAGAAGAGTTAAAAGTAGTGACAGATCCTTATTTAGCTTGTAATGAGGCACATGCTATAGCTATTTTGACTGAATGGGATGAATTTAAGGAGTACGATTGGAAAAAAATATATGATACTATGTTAAAGCCAGCTTTTATTTTTGATGGTAGAAATATTTTAGATCGTAGTTATATGCAAGAAATAGGTTTCGTGTATTCAGCAGTAGGGTCATCTTCAAACTAAATGATTTTTTAAAATGAGAAAAAATATATTAATTACAGGTGGAGCAGGATTCATAGGTTCACATGTAGTAAGACAATTTGTTAAAAAATATTCAAATTATCATATCTATAATTTAGACGCTTTGACTTACGCAGGTAATTTAGAAAATATAAAAGATATACAAGATGAGCCTAATTATACCTTCTTAAAGGGAGATATAGTAGATGCTGATTTTATTGATCAAATCTTTCAAGAATATCAATTTGAAGGAGTTTTACATTTGGCAGCTGAGTCACATGTAGATCGCTCAATTACAGATCCTTTAGCTTTTGTTAAAACTAATATAATAGGGACTGTTAATTTGCTTAATGCTGCTAAGATGATTTGGGGGGATAATTACGAAGGAAAACGTTTTTATCACATATCTACTGATGAAGTTTATGGAACTCTAGGAACGTCAGGTTTATTTACAGAAACAACATCTTATGACCCTAATTCACCCTATTCAGCTTCTAAAGCAAGTTCCGATCACTTTGTACGTGCATATGGAGAAACTTATGGATTACCTTACGTGTTGACTAATTGTTCAAATAATTATGGTCCCTATCATTTTCCAGAAAAATTAATTCCTCTTTTCATTAATAATATTATCAATAAGAAACCATTGCCTGTTTACGGAGATGGTAATTATACTCGTGATTGGTTATTCGTAAAAGATCATGCGGTTGCAATAGATTTAGTTTTTCATAAGGGAAAGAATCATGAAACCTATAATATAGGAGGTTTTAATGAATGGAAAAATATTGATTTAGTTCGTTTACTTTGTCAAAAAATGGATCAGAAACTTGGTCGAAATGAAGGAGAATCAGCTGAGTTAATTACATATGTAAAAGATAGACCAGGACATGATTTGCGTTATGCAATCGATGCCTCAAAAATAAATAAAGAATTAGGTTGGTCACCATCTGTTACCTTTGAAGAAGGTTTAGAAGAAACAATTAATTGGTATTTAGAAAATACAGGATGGCTAAATAATGTCACTTCAGGAGAATACGCAAAATATTACGAAAAACAATATCAATAAAACAAACTAATAAAGGAATAATGGACTTTTATAAAGTCTTATTTTTTGCTTTTGGCTAAAAAAATAATTATGAAAGGAATAATTTTAGCAGGAGGTTCGGGGACTCGCTTGCATCCTTTAACGCAAGTGGTATCAAAACAATTGTTACCTGTTTATGATAAACCCATGATTTATTACCCGCTTTCTGTATTAATGTTAGCAGGAATAAAGGAGATTTTAATTATTTCTACACCTCATGATTTGCCTAATTTTAAGCGATTATTTGGAGATGGAAGCCAATTGGGAATGCAATTGTCGTATGTAGAACAACCCTCACCTGATGGATTAGCACAAGCATTCATTTTAGGACAAGAATTTATAGGTGATGACGATGTGTGTTTAATCCTTGGAGATAATATTTTCTACGGTGCAGGATTACAAAACTTATTAACGAACGCTGTAAATATTGTAAAGGAAAAGAATGAAGCTACAGTGTTTGGATACTATGTAGATGATCCCGAACGCTATGGTGTAGCTGAATTTGATCCTAATGGTAAAGTATTATCAATTGAAGAAAAGCCTGTAGAACCAAAATCTAATTTTGCAGTAGTAGGACTTTATTTTTATCCAAATTCAGTTGTTGAAATTGCTAAAAATGTAAAGCCATCAGATCGTGGCGAATTAGAAATTACTACCGTGAACCAAAGGTACTTGGAACAAGGTGAATTAAATCTGCAATTAATGGGACGAGGTTTCGCTTGGTTAGATACTGGTACACATGAATCGTTAACTGAAGCAACCGAATTTGTGAAAGCTGTAGAAAAAAGAACAGGTTTAAAAATTGCATGTATTGAAGAGGTAGCTTATCGTAAAGGATTTATTTCTAAAGAGGAATTTGGTAAATGTGCAGAAGGACTTGGTAAGAGTACTTATGCGGAGTATTTAAGAAAAGTTTCTAAATAGGTTGCTAATTATGAATAAGATAAGTACAGTTATATTGTCAGGAGGTATAGGTAGTCGTCTTTGGCCACTTTCTAGAAAGAGTGTGCCTAAGCAATATTTACCTTTGTTTAATAATAAAAATTTATTTTCATTAACTATTGATAGAAACATTAGTATAACTAATAAATTTATACTTGTAGGTAACGAAAGTAATGTTGAGTTAGGCTCTAATGAATTTACTAATTTAGGAATTGATTTTTTAAAGATTACTGAAACTTTACCTAAAAATACTGCTGCAGCTATTGCTTTTTCAGCTTTTGCTTCAAATTTAGATGATATTTTACTTGTAGTACCTTCAGATCATATTATAGTTGATGTTGAAAATTACCATAAAAGTGTTAATCATGCTATAACTTTAGCAGAACAAGGTAATATTGTTACTTTTGGTATCATACCAACTAAACCTGAAACTGGTTTCGGATACATTGAAAGCGATGGTGAAAATGTCATTAGTTTTAGAGAAAAACCAAATAAAGAAACAGCGATTTCATTCCTTAATGCAAAAAAATTCTTCTGGAATAGTGGAATGTTTTGTTTTAAAGTATCGGTATTGTTAGATGAATTGCTTAAATTTGAACCTAAAATATTTGAGGCCTCTAAGTTTGCGTGGGATAATTCTATTGATGGAATTCTACAAACTTCTTACATGGAGAATATTATTTCTAAGAGTATTGATTATGCAGTTATGGAGAGAAGTAATAAGATCAAAGTAGTTTTAGGAGATTTTGGTTGGTCTGATTTAGGTTCTTTTGAATCTTTATATGAGTATTTTGCTAATAACGGAAATGAACCTGATGAGAATGGTAATATGTATATAGGTTTTAAGGATAAATTTTTTCAATTTCTTGGACTTCAAAATACAATTTTAGTTGAAACTGAAGATGCTAATTTAATTCTTAGAAAAGAAAATTCTCAGGAGGTAAAAAATATATATGAAAAATTAGAGAAAATTGACTCTCCTTTAATAAAATAAAAGATATGGAACACGATGTAAGACCTTGGGGTGAATATTGGGTGTTGGGAAATGCCTCAACACATAAGGTAAAAAGAATTTTAGTTAATCCTGGAGGAAGACTTTCTTTACAATATCATTTTAAAAGAAGTGAAGTGTGGACAATTATAGAAGGTATAGGCACTATAACTATTAACAATAATATTCAAGATTATTGCCCTGGACAAGTTGCTCAAATACCTCAGGGAGCTCACCATAGAATCGAAAATAAAACGAATAACCCTTTAATTTTTATCGAAGTTCAATACGGTACATATTTTGGCGAAGATGATATTGTAAGGGTAGAAGATGATTATAATAGAAAGTAAGTTTATTTGATGAAAGAAAAAATTAATAAGATTTTACGCATTGCTAAAGAAAATAAAAAAGTCATAGAGAATTATTTCTTTATGACTATTTTGCAAGTTTTAAATTCTTTTTTCTATTTATTGGTATATCCATATTTAATTAGGGTTTTAGGTGTAGAATCTTATGGAATATTTGTTTTTGCTAACTCTATTGCTGCTTATTTTTTATTTTTTGTAAACTTTGGCTTAGAATTACCATCTGTAAAAACAGTTTCAGTAAATGTTGATAACAATATTGCTTTAAGTAATATTTTATCTCATATTTTTACAGCTAAGCTTTTTTTGTTTGTTATATCTTCGATAGTTTTTTTGATACTCCTTTTTTCTGTACCGATATTTATAAATAATAAGTTACTTTTTACTATACTTTTTGTTACGAACATTTCTGCAATTCTTTTTCCTCAGTGGTTTTTTCAAGGAATTCAAAAAATGAGAGTTGTTACATACATACAAATTTTATCTAAGTTTATTACTTTGCCATTTGTTTTCTTTTTCGTGAAATCAAAAGAAGATCTTTTAATATATGTTGCAATTATGTCATTAGGTAATGTTTTGGCAGGTATAATTGCTTTTTTTATAGTTCTCTCTAAAGGCCTAAAAATTACTATAAAACCATTATCTGAATCATTCATTTATTTGAAGGAAGCTCTTCCTTTTTTCTATACATACTTAGCAGGAACTATTAAAGAATATAGTATTCCTCTTTTTATTGGTTTTTTTTAACAATGAGAGATGTAGCAATCTATGATTTAGCATTAAAAGTTGTTATTATTCCTCGAATGTTAATTATGAGTATAAATGCGGCAATTTTTCCTAAGTTAGTTAGAAATGTTAACGCTTCAATAATAAAGAAAATTATTAAGGTTGAGTATATAGTGTCGTCAATTTTAATTATTTTATTAATATTATTCGGAAATTTATTGATTAATATATTGGGAGGTAATGGTTTTGAAATGTGTTTTCCTTTAGTATTATTTTTAAGTACTACGATTATGAGTTGGTTGGTTGTTACAGCATATATTAATTTTGTGTTTATTCCTACAAACAATAATTACTATGTAACATTGAATCAGATAGTTTCTTTATTTACATGTCTAATTTTCTGTCTGTTAATTTTTGTTTATAAAAATGTTTTAATTTTTGGAATAGCCATTTCTTTTTCTGCTATTTCAGAGATTTTGTTCTGTAGATTTATTGTCAGAAAAAATAGTATGTTAAAATCGATATGAATAACTTTATATATGTCTAAATTATATTTTTTAATTATTTTTCTGGTATCTTTACTTATATGTTTATTCGCTCCAAGTGTATATAATTATTCGTATTCAGTTCTTTGTTTTTGTATTACTATTTTTTCCTTTATTTCGTATCTATTAATAAGGAAAAAGAAAAACTATTTCGATTTTGATAATATGTTTTTTGTTTCATTTTTATTCGTTACTTTTTATTATACGGTATATATGTATGAAACAGATCCTTATAGGTATGTATTTTATGAGTTATATTTTGATAAAAACACATTACCATTGTCATCAGGGTTATCTTTGTTAAGTATATCTGGTTATATTTTTGGTGCAGTGTTAGTCAATACAAAAAAAAGAAGTTCTTCATCACTTAAGACTATTGATTTTACCACTTTTAAAAGTATAAATACTACACCACTTTTTTTACTCTCTTTGTTTTTTTTACTATTATATGTTCTAACAGGAGGCTATGAACAAATAATGATGCAGTATATAGGAGGCGGGGTTGATGTGGTTCAAGAAGGGGCTATTAGTCAGTATTTCTTTGCTATATTTCCTGCTTTTATGTTGTCAGGAATAATTGGAGAAGCTATTAATTTAAAAATACACAATAATAAAAGTATTGTTTTTTTAAAGATTAACAAAGTCGCTTACATATGTGTAGGCTTAATTTTTTTATGTTTTTCTTAATTGGTAGTAGAACTATACCTATACAGATTGTTTTAACCATTTTGGGGTTGTATTCACTATTGTATAAGCCAGTCTCGTTAGTTAGGTTTTCTTTTATTATTTTTGTTGGTATTGTTTTATTTGCAGTTATTGGTTTTTTTCGACAAGTTTCAAATAAATATGAGGAATTTCATATCGAAGATTCTGCAATGGATTTTATCGTAAATAATCGAAATACATATGTGGCAATAGATTATGTAAAGGAAAATGGCTTTACTTATGGTGAATCCATGTTGTCCCCTCTTTTAGCACCCATACCTTTTTGCAATCTATGGTAGTTGCAATCTTTGGTTTCGATCAAGATAATATGCGCTCTGCACTTATTACTACAAAGGCAACTTTTGGAGAGGTTGGTACGTGGGGGCTAGGAACAAATATAGTCGCCGATGTTTATCTTGCTTTTGGAATAGTAGGTGTCTTTTTTCTTTTTCCTATATTAGGGTACAGTGTTAATTATGCTAGAATGAATGCCTTATCTTCTATTAGAAGTTTTATTAGTTATGCTGTAATAGTTGGGTTTTCTGTTTATTTAGCAAGAGCAGAATATTTTTATTTTCTTAGATTTTTATTATGGTGTATCATAATTCTATCAATTACTCTAAAAATTCAAAAAAGATTAAAATAGTATTAATAATAGGAGATATAGCTAGATCAGGAGGGACAGAACGTTCTACAATTAATTTGGCTAATATGTTAATATCAAAACATGAGGTTGTAGTGGTTAGTTTGTCAGAAAATAGGCCTGTTTTTTTTGAATTAGATCAGCGAGTAACACTTGATTTTTTATCAATGAAGCCGATGACTATTAAACTGACTTCAAAAATAATCTGGTACATTGAATTTTTTTCAAAAATGAAAAAAACAATAGCAAGGCATAAGCCTGATGTAATTATAGGAGAAGGGCATAATATTAGTGGAGTACTTCCTTTTGTAAAAGGAACAGAAAAAATAAAAAAAATTGCTTGTGAACATATAGATTACGATTCTATCCCTCTCCTTTCAAGAGTATTAATGAAAATAGGATACTCTAAGTTGACGGCAGTTGTAACTTTGTCTACTATTGCATTGAATAAGATAAAACATTTAAATAAAAATATAAAAATCATTCCTAATTCCTTACCATTCTTTACTGAAGCGGTTTCTAATGTGACAGAAAATACAATCATTATGGTAGGTAGATTAAGTCAAGAAAAAGGATATGATCGGGTAGTACCCATAGCTAAAAAGTTGCTAAATGAATTTCCACATTGGAGAATCAAAATATTTGGTAATGGTGACAAAGAGATGGAATTAAAAAAGTTATTTAAAAATGAAGGTTTAGATAATGTATTGTTTTTTTCACCAGTAAAAAATATTGTTGATCAATATATGGCAGCATCCATTTTTATGATAACATCATATAATGAAGCACTCCCAATGGTTATACTAGAGGCACAACATTGCGGTCTACCAGTAGTTGGTTATTTTTGTGAAGGAACTCAGGCTTTAATCAAAGAAAATATTACAGGATATGTTTTGGATAATGAGGACGATTTTTACGAAAAACTGAAAAAATTAATTTCTAATCAAGATTTAAGGTTAAAAATAGGAGGGAATTGTAAAATGGAATCTTTGAAATATTCTCCTGATATGATTTTAAAAAAATGGGAAAGCTTGCTTTCTTAATAAAGATTCTTAAAGTTTAATTGTAAAGACTTATTCTAATTCGAATAAGTATAACCTTTTTCGGATAAAAACAAATATAAAGAAGGTTAGAGTACTTTAGGACGAGGATAGGAATCTGCTAAAAGCTAGATTTATATTTTTGTAAGTTATAATATCTTGTGTTTTAGTAAAAAAATATTGATTTTTTTTAGATATAGTAATACTGAATTTTATGAGATATTTACTAATTTTTAATATATTGTAAATTGTTTTAAACAAACAATAACTAATTAAATAATGAAAATCATTTTTGATAATATAATTTATTCGCTTCAAAGATCTGGAGGGGGGTCTGTTTACTGGACAGAGTTAATTAAAAGATTTAATAATTTGACAGACGAAGAAGTTTCTTTTTATGAACCAATTGAAGAAAATGAAAATATTTTTAGAAAAGACCTAACGCTTAAAAATGTAAAAAATGAAACTTTCTTGAAATTAGCTATTAGAAGATATCTTAATTTTACGATTCCTATCACGTCTAAGACAATCTTTCATTCTAGTTATTTTAGAATTTCAAAATCAAAAAAAGCTATAAATATTACCACAATCCATGATTTTACCACTGAAAAATTTAGAACAGGTCTGGCTAAATGGGTCAACTTGTATCAAAAAAAAATATGCCGTTTTAAATTCCGATGGTATTATTTGTATATCTGAAAATACAAAAAAAGATTTAGTAGCTTTTGTCCCAAATGTAGATAGAAGTAAGATAAAGGTAATTTATAATGGAGTAAGTAGAGAATTTTATCCAATCCATACCGATTTTACAATTTCAGCCCAATCCTCTGATTTTGAGGCTTTACAAGATTATAAATATTTGTTGTATATAGGTCATAGGACCAGTTATAAAAATTTTCCATTAGCTGTAAAAGCAGCAGCTCAGTTTAAAGGAGAATTTAAACTGGTTATTATAGGGGAACCTTTAAACAAGGGAGAGGAAAAAATGTTAGATGATTTACTGAAAGTAAAAGAAAGTTATTTCGTGTTTAGTAGACTGGATAATGTAAAGTTAAATTTGCTTTATAATAAGGCATTTGCCTTATTGTATCCTTCTTCTTATGAAGGTTTTGGTATTCCATTGCTAGAAGCAATGAAAACGCATTGCCCTGTAATTGCTTCAAATAATTCCTCCATTCCTGAGGTGGCAGGAAACGGTGCTGTTTTGCTCGATCAAATAGATGAGTTTAAAATAGCTAGTGCAATACAGCAATTGAAAAATATTGAATTTAGGAATAAATTAATTAAAAGAGGTATAGAGCAAAGTGCTAAATTTGATTGGGATTTAACATTTCAGCAATATTTGAATTTTTATAAGGAATTATATTATGAAAGATAGGATTATTCAATATGGTATATGGGGAATAGTTAGAATGAGTGTCAATTTAATTAGAACAAGAATATTTTATTCTAAAGCAAGAATTATACGTTTTCCTTTTGATATTAGAGGAAGCAAATTTATTAATTTTGGAAAAGGATTTACTTGTGGGCCAGGGTGCCGTTTAGAAGCTTATCCTCAGCAAAATGAGAGAGTATTGTTTTTTGGGAATAATGTGCAGTTAAACGATTATGTTCATATAACAGCCATGAAAAAAAGTGTTTATAGGCAATAATGTTCTATTGGCAAGTAAAATATATATATCAGATTGCTCGCATGGTAGCTACGCTGGCAACACAGATGATAGTCATCCTGATATATCACCAAATAAGAGACAGTTATTTGCAAAACCAGTTGTAATTGAAGATAACGTATGGTTAGGTGAATTTGTTTCTGTTTTACCAGGTGTTACCATAGGAAAAGGAACTATTGTGGGAGCTAATTCAGTAGTTAGTAAATCATTACCGCCTTATGTGATAGCTGTTGGAGCACCAGCAAAACCAATAAAAAAATTTAATTTTTCCATAAAAATGTGGGAAAGAATATAATGAACCTTTTAAAATAAAAAGCAAAGATATTAAGAAAATGAGTGTGACAATGTCTTGTGTAATAATAAATAAATAGAAAACTGATGAAAATTTTAATTACAGGAGGAGCTGGATTTATAGGCAGCAACCTTGCACTGAAACTAATTGATAAAGGATATAAAGTTACAGTTTTAGATAATTTATCACCTCAAATTCACGGTGAAAAACCTGAAAAGACGTCTCCTTTATATACTTCTATTAAAGATAAAGTTACTTTTATTAAAGGTACAGTAACTTCTCGTTTAGATTGGGAAAAAGCATTAACCAATCAAGAGATAGTGGTACATTTTGCTGCTGAAACAGGAACTGGACAATCTATGTATTGTATTGAAAAATATACTGAAGTAAATATACAAGGAACGGCAATTATGCTCGATGTTTTAGCTAATAGTCCAGCACATACCGTAAAAAAGGTTGTTATTGCTTCTTCACGTTCTATATATGGTGAAGGGAAATATAGACATCCAGAGTTGGGTATTGTTTATCCTACACAAAGAAATGAAAAGGACATGCTTGATGGTAATTTTGAAGTTAATTTTCATGATGGAAAAACACTTGAATTGCTAGCTACCTGTGAAGAATCAAAAATTCATCCTTCCTCAGTTTATGGTATTACTAAGCAAAATCAGGAACAAATGATTATGACTGTTTGCCCTACTTTAGGTATTGCTCCAGTAGCTTTTAGATATCAAAATGTATATGGTGCAGGGCAATCTTTATCAAATCCTTATACAGGTATTTTGTCCATCTTTTCAACTCAAATTCGTAATGGTAATGGGATAAAAATTTTTGAAGATGGATTAGAAAGTAGAGACTTTGTTTACATAGACGATGTTGTAGATGCTACCATCTTAGGTATTGAAAAAGAAGAAGCTAATGGAGAGGTTTTTAATGTAGGAACAGGAGTGCCTATAGATGTAAATGCCGTAGCAAGTACTCTAATTAAAGCTTATATGATAGAAGTGCCAGTTACTATTACTGGTAATTTTAGATTAGGAGATATACGTCATAATTATGCCGATTTAACTAAGATTAATAACTTATTAGGATTTAGACCCAAAGTGGATTTTACGAGTGGAATAGCTAAGTTTACAGAGTGGGTTTTGCAACAAGAAATTAACGAAGATAAATTAGATAGTTCCCTTAATGAAATGCGGAAGAAAGGTTTGTTAAAATAATGGTAAAGGAAGTTTTACAAGGGAAAAAAATCTTGTTTTTATCTGTAAGTTTCTTTAGTTATGAAAAAATAATAAAGGATAGACTTACTAGTTTAGGGGCAAATGTTTTTTTTTATGACGAAAGAGTTTCAAACTCTATCTTAGCAAAAGGGTTGATACGTTTTAATAGAAATTTATACAAACATCAAATCGATACCTATTATAAAAAAATTATTTCAAAAATTGAAAATGAAAGGTTTGACTATTTTTTAGTAATTAAAGGTGAAGCAATTCCATTATTTTTTTTAGAAAAAGTAAAAGCATTAAACCCTGAAATTAAATCGATTTATTATAATTTCGACTCATTTGTTAATAATCCTAATGGTTTATTGAATTTAGATTATTTTGATATGAAGTTTACATTTGATAGATCAGATGCTATAAAATATAATTTACATTTTAGACCCTTGTTCTTTTCTAACGAATATGAAGAATTATATAATAATTCAAAAGATAATATGCTTTCTTCTTTTGAATACGCTTCTTTATTTATTGGATCAGCACACACTGATAGATATTTAATTAGTGAAAAAGTAAGTAATTGGTGTAAACAAAAGAGTTTAAAATATTATTCGTTTTATTTTTCACCTAGCAAATTAGTGTTTTATTTTAAAAAGAGGTTTGATCGTTCGTTTAAAGATTTTGACATAAATAAAGTGTCTTTTAATAGTTTAAGTCATAACCAGATAATTAATTTGTATAGCAAAACTTTGTCTATTTTAGATATTAACCATCCATCACAAGTAGGTTTAACTATGCGTACTTTTGAGGTATTAGGATCTGGAAAAAAATTAATTACTACAAATGCTGATATAATTAATTATCCTTTTTATAATCCTAATAATATATTAATTATAAATAGAAAAAATATAATCATTAATGAAGATTTTTTTAAAGAAAACTTTGTAGCTCTAGAGGATACTGATCGTAGGATGATGTCTTTAGACGGATGGTTAGATTGCTTATTTAATATGCAACAAGATGAATATTGGTACGGAAAAAAAAGTAAACTTGCCATTTTTGGGACAAATGGTTTTGTAGGAAAAAATATTGTTTCTCTTTTAACAAACACGGTTTATAATGTGAATTTAAGAGAAGCCCATTGGGAAGAAATGATACCAATAGATTCAGATGTCTTTATTAACTGTATTGGAAAAGCACATGATCATAAAGGAACAGTATCAGAACAAGATTTTTTTGAATCAAACTATCAAGTGGTGAAAAAAATTTACAATGCCTTCTTACATAGTAATGCTCAATTATTGATACATATTAGCTCAATAGCTGTGGTAGAGGAAATCGTTTCAGATGATTTTTTAACTGAAAATTCAAATCTAAACCATACTTCTATATATGCACGTTCTAAATATGAAGGTGAAAAATTTTTATTAACTCAAAAAATACCTGAAGGGAAAAAAATAATAATTTTGCGGCCACCTATGATACATGGTCCTGGAGACAAAGGTAGTTTAAGTTTGTTGTATAAGTTTATCAGAAAAAGAATGCCTTATCCTTTATTAGTCTTTAATAATAGAAGATCATTCATTGCTATTGATAATTTTTGTTTTTTTATACAAAAAATAATTGATAATAAAGCTAGTATTTCGGGAGGAATTTATCATGTAGCTGATGATCAGCCAGTAGCTACTAATCAAATAGTAGACATAATAAAAGAAAATAAAGGAATAAAAAGCAAAGATTTTAAAATTCCAAAATGGATTATCTTTACAATTGCGAAATTAGGAGACTATGTTCCTATACCATTAAATTCTCTTCGGTTAAAAAAAATGACATCTACATTATTAGTTTCAAATCAAAAAATTAAAAAAGAATTGAATATAAAGAAATTGCCTATAACAGCTCAAGAAGCTCTTGTGAAAACAATTAAATCATTTAATTAATGGGGTATATTTTTATATTTTTTGGATTATTTGTACTTATTAATATATATTTTAAAATAGCAGATACGTACAATATTATTGATAAACCCAATCATAGAAGTGCACATACAGAAATTACTATTAGAGGGGGAGGTATTATATTTTGGTTTAGTGCAATCATAATATCAGTGCAATATTTTCAAGAATTAAAATGGTTTTTACTAGGTATAACTTTAATGAGTTTGGTCAGTTTTTGGGATGATATACAAAGTTTGCCTAATAAAATTAGATTGATTGTTCATTTTACAGCAATTACTCTAGCTTTTTATTCGTTGGGATTATTCTCAATTTTTCCCATTTATTTAATTATAATTGCTTATTTTTTATTCGTAGGAATTATTAATGCTTATAATTTTATGGATGGTATTAATGGTATAACAGGCTTATATACATTGGTTTTCTTCTCCGCAATGTATTGGGTTAATCAGAATGAATTAATATTTACTATTTCTGATTTTTTATTATACCCAATGATTGCAAGCTTAGTATTCCTGTTTTATAATTATAGAGGAAAAGCAAAATGTTTTGCTGGAGATATAGGAAGTATTAGTATAGCTTTTTGGATTGTTTACACATTAGTATTGTTAATGCTTAAAACAAAATCGTTTGTTTGGATGTTGTTTTTATCAGTATATGGAGTTGATACAGTAGTCACAATAATGCATAGACTTTATTTAAAAGAAAATATTTTTGAGGCACATAGGCATCATTTTTATCAAGTCCTTTGTAATGAAATGAAAATTTCACATAAAAAGGTATCTTTAGTATATGCAGTTGTACAGTTATTGATAGATATGATCGTTATACGTTATGAGAAGCAAATAAATGATGTAATGATGTTTTTTATGATTCTTTTACCTTTAATTTTATTGTATACTTATAAGTTTTCGTTAATTAAAAAGCTTAATTTGAGATAATGAAAAATACGGATTTTCCTAAGATTTTGGAAGGAGGATATTTTGAAGATCATAGAGGAAGTGTTCAGTTTGTAAATGATTTTCAATTTACTAATATAAATAGATTTTATATAATTAAAAATTCAGAATCTGATCGATTACGAGCTTGGCAAGGACATAAACTAGATGAAAAAAATTTTTATTGTGTTCAAGGTTCATTTAAAATAGGATTTGTAAAAATTGATAATTGGGAAAATCCTTCTAAAGATTTAATTGTAAATACAGAAATATTATCAGCAAATGAATCTAAAATATTAAAGATTCCTCCAGGATATGCAAATGCTATTTTGAGTTTAGAAAAAGATTCAAAATTAGTTTCTTTTTCCACCTTGCCCTTAAGCATGGTAGAAGAAGATGATGTAAGATATGATTCAGATACATGGATAATCAATGATTAATCAACGCATTTTTTTGTCGAGTCCCCATATGTCTGGAAATGAAAGTCTGTTTGTAAAAAATAAAGAGACTGGATTCATAGAGATTAATAACGGAAACTGCTCGGAATTTGAAATCAGTTTAGAGAAATATTTATGTGAAAATAGAAATGTAGCAGTTTTAAATTCAGGGACAGCAGCATTGCATTTAGGACTCATTTTATTAGATGTTCAAGCGCATGATTATGTTTTATGTCAATCAATGACCTTTTCTGCTTCAGCAAACCCAATTATTTATTTAGGAGCAAATCCAATTTTTATAGATAGTGAAAGAGATACGTGGAATATGTGTCCTCTTGCTTTAGAAAAAGCTATTCTTGATAAGTTGTCTAAAGGAGTAAAGCCTAAAGCTATTATAATAGTACATTTATATGGTATGCCTGCTAAAATAGATGAAATAATTGTTATCTCAAATAAATATGAAATACCAATATTAGAAGATAGTGCAGAAGCATTAGGGAGTTCTTATAAAGATCAAAAATGCGGAACTTTTGGAGATATTGGGGTGCTTTCATTTAATGGGAATAAAATTATAACGACTTCAGGAGGTGGAGCAATTATTACTAAAAAGAAGAGTGATAGAGATAAAGCTATTTTTCTTTCTACCCAAGCAAGAGATAATGCCCCACATTATCAACATAGTCATATCGGATATAATTATAGAATGAGTAATATTTGTGCAGGAATAGGAAGGGGACAAATGCTTGTTTTGGAAGAATATATAGAGTTGAGAAGAAGAATAAATCAATTTTATAAAGCATTTTTTATAAATATTTCTGATGTAACTATCCTTAGTGAGCCATCAAGTGATTATTATTCAAATTATTGGTTAACTACAATTGTTTTAAAATCGTATGATGAAAGAGAAAATTGCGATTAGCTTTTGAAAAAGCTAATATAGAAACTAGACCTTTGTGGAAACCTATGCATCTTCAACCGGTATTTAAATCATGTTCTTATTATGGGGAAAGAACTTCAGAGGATTTGTTTGAAAGAGGATTGTGTCTTCCGTCAGGATCTAATTTGACAGAAACTGAAAAAGAACGAATTCTCTCGGAACTTCAATTATTTTTTCAGTAATTTGCAATGTAGAAAATTAGATGAAATTGGGATATAATGTTTTTTTAGAAGTGAGAGAATATTTGAACAAGAAAATTAATGATAGAATCATATCTAAAATTAACTTGGATAACATAGGTTACTTACCTAGATGGTCAGTTCTCTTTTTAGATATTTTTGTAATTAGTTTCGCTACTGCTTTAACTTACTATTTATTTAAAGGAATTAATCTTAAGTTTATAACGGCTCAATATGAAGGAATTAAAATTCCTCTGTACTTTTTTGTTAATATTTTCTTTTTTTGGATATTCAAAACCTATTCAGGAATTATTAGACATTCTTCTATAATTGATGCTGTTAAGATATTGTTTGCTCAATCTTTATCTTTCTTTACATTAGTTGTCATAGATGCTATTAGTAAGACTTTTTTTTCTATAGATCTATACTTTACAACAGCATTATTAGTTAATTCATTTATAGTTTTTTGTTTACTTTTTTTTTATAGAGTATTAGTTAAGAAAATATTTGAAATTTATTTCTCAAATATATTAGTCGGAAAACAGCAAATATTACTTGTTTATGGTTCAGATGCTAACGCTATTGCAGTAGCAAATGCTCTTTTAGCAGAAATCCCCAAACGTTTTCATGTAAAAGGTTTTATAGATAAATATCAATCTAATGATTCTAAAAGAGCATTAGGTTTACCTATATTTAGTGTTAAAGAAAATCTTTCAGAATTATTTGAAAAAAATGATATATCAGGTTTAGTTATTGCAGATAAAAGCCTAACAAAAGAAGAACAAATTGACTTAGTAGATGAATGTTTAGAACTTGGAGTTAAAGTTTTTACAGTTCCTCTTGTTTCTGATTGGGAAAATCAAAAAGAAATTTCAAATAAAATAAAAAGTTTCGAAATAGAAGATTTGTTAGATAGAAAACCTATAATTTTAGACAATGAAGCTATTTCTCTTACCCACACAAATAAGACTGTTTTAATAACAGGAGCGGCTGGCTCTATTGGGAGTGAGATCGTTAGACAAGTAATAGGCTTTAAACCTAGTGTTTTGTTATTAGTAGATCAAGCAGAGACTCCTTTGTACAATTTATTAATAGAATTGGAAAAATATGATACTTCATCTATTGAAATCATTGCTAAGGTAGCAGATATAAGAGATAAACAACGTTTAGAAAATTTGTTTAAAAAATATCTACCTAATATTATATATCACGCAGCAGCATATAAACATGTTCCTTTGATGGAAGAAAATCCATCACAAGCTATTTTTGTAAATGTTATGGGTACTGGTAATTTAGCTGATTTAGCAGTTCAATATCAAGTAGATCGTTTTGTCATGGTTTCAACTGATAAGGCTGTAAATCCAAGTAATGTGATGGGAGCAAGTAAAAGAATTGCAGAAAAATATGTTCAATCATTACATTTTGAATTATTAAAAAAAGGAATTAAAACAACCAAATTTATTACGACTCGATTTGGAAATGTTTTAGGATCTAATGGTTCGGTAGTACCATTGTTTACAAAACAAATTTCGGAAGGAGGTCCTGTAACGATTACCCATAAAGATATAATTCGATATTTTATGACAATTCCCGAAGCTTGTCAGCTTGTGTTAGAAGCAGGGACTATGGGATGCGGAGGAGAAATTTACATATTTGATATGGGAAAGCCTGTTAAGATTTATAGTTTAGCAGAAAAAATGATAAGGTTAGTAGGCTTAGTTCCTAATGTAGATATAGAAATAAAAGAAATAGGATTAAGACCAGGTGAAAAATTATATGAAGAATTATTAAAAGATGATTCAAAGACCTTACCCACTCATCATGAAAAAATATTAGTAGCTCAAGATGTAATAGAAGATTATGAAGAGATAAGAAAAAATATTCAATTGTTGATTGATACTACTTTTAAATATTCTAATCATAATATTGTAAAATATATGAAAATGATTGTGCCAGAATTTAAAAGTTTAAATTCTGATTATGAAATTCTAGATAAAAATTGATGTATGAGAAGTAAAATTTATTTATTTGTTTTTGGAATAATTTCTTTTTTTGTATTAGGTTGTTCTCAACAGAAGAAGATAGCATATTATTCAGATCTATCTAATAATTCAAGTTTTGAAAACGTAGTGTTTTTTGAACCCAAAATACAACCAGATGATTTATTGTTAATTACAGTTTCAGCTCCAGACCCTGATGCAGCAGCCCCTTTTAATTTAGAAAGTACAACGGCACCAAGTGTAAGTAATCAAGGAATGTCTGGTCCAAGACAACAACAATTATATTTGGTAGATCAAAAAAATCAAATAGAATTTCCTATTATAGGGGCTTTAACTTTTGGAGGTTTGAAGAAAGAAGAGGCAATCAGTTTATTAAAAAATAAATTAAAAGTCTATATTAAAAATCCTATTGTTAATATTCGTATAATGAACTTTAAAGTAAGTGTTATAGGTGAGGTTGTAA
This sequence comes from Flavobacterium oreochromis, assembly GCF_019565455.1. Lineage (NCBI taxonomy): Bacteria > Pseudomonadati > Bacteroidota > Flavobacteriia > Flavobacteriales > Flavobacteriaceae > Flavobacterium > Flavobacterium oreochromis. Next base: position 96,628 of record NZ_CP067377.1, on the reverse strand, counting down.
GACCAGGGAGTTTTAATGTGGTTAGTGAGCGTATTACGTTGCCTGAAGCGTTAAGTTTAGCTGGTGATTTAACAATTTATGGAAAAAGAGATAACGTTTTATTAATAAGAGAGAATGAAGGTCGAAAATCATACCATAGAATAGATTTGACAAAGTCTGATTTTATGAATTCTCCTTATTACTATTTGAAACAGAATGATTTAATTTATGTAGAGCCTAACAGAGCAAGGGCTAATGCTTCTACATTTAACCAAAATATACCTGTTTGGATTTCGTTGAGTTCTGTTCTAATATCACTAGTACTATTGTTTAAAAAATAATAATTAAGATGCAAAATAATTTTATGCCAGTAGAAGAAAATATAAATGAAATAAATATAAAACAAATATTAAATAAGTTTTTACGTAATTGGTATTGGTTTGTTATTTTGATTTTGTTATGCTTGTTATTATCCAAAATTTATTTACGTTATGCTACACCTACATATCAAGCTTCGACTAAAGTATTAATAAAAGACGGAGAATCAGGAGGATTAGTGTCTGAACTATCTGTTTTAGAGGATATTGGTGGTTTGGGAGGAGCTAAAAATAAGATTGATGATGAAATTGAAATTTTAAAGTCTAGAAATATAATAAGAAAAGCCTTGTTATCAGGTGGTTTTTATATAGATTATTATGCTATTGGTCGGATTAAATCTACTAATCTTTATGGTAAAAGTCCAATAAAGATTCTTTTTGAGAATAAAGAAAAAATAGATTTAGATACAACTCTTAGAATAGAATTAAGAGGAGCTAATAAATTTACTTTATACAACCAAAATAAAGAATTAGTAGGAGAATATCATTATAATGATATTATAAAAAGTCATAAATTAGGTAATTTTATTATAGAAAAAGTATTTATATCGGATAACAAAAAAAAGATTAAACATTATAATGGAGGAACGTATCAAATAGATATAAAAGACCTTGATAAAGAAATTAATTTAGTTCAAAAAAGATATTAGTTCAACCTCTCAATAAAAAAACAAATGTAGTAGAAATTAGTATTACCGATCCAGTTCCACAAAGAGCGGTTGATTTTTTGGATAATTTAGTACTTAACTATAATCAAGATGCCATAATTGATAAAAATTTGATATCAGAGAAGACAGCAAAATTTATTAATGATCGTTTAGCAATTGTAACAGAGGAATTACAAGGCGTAGAAAAGAATATAGAGAAATATAAAAGAAATAATAACCTTACAGATATTCCTGCAGAGGTAGAGTTAGATTTGAGAACAGAGTCTACGTTTAATGCGGAACAAGTTTCTGTGGGAACTCAGTTGTCAGTAGTAAATATGATGATTGCACAATTGAAGGAAAATAAGATGGATGTTTTGCCTATAAATCTGATTCCTTCTGATAATTCATCTGCTGCGGTTCTTATTAATGAATTTAATACATTAGTTATAGAGCGTAATAGATTATTGAAAAGTGCAACATCTGATAATCCAAATATAGAAAAATTAAATGATCGTATTTTAACTTTAAGAGGAACGATCGCCCAAAGTTTAGTTAAACAAAAATCAGCTTTGGAGTTTAAAAATGCAGGTTTAATAGGAGAACGTAGTTCTTTAAATTCAAAATTAAATCAAATTCCTAAGTTAGAAAGAGAATATAGGGGGATATTTCGTCAGCAGCAAATAAAAGAAGAACTCTATTTGTATTTGTTTAAAAAGCGAGAGGAAACAGCAATTACGTTGGCTGCTACAGCACCAAATTCTAAGATAATTGATAAAGCTTATGCTTTAGAAGGGATTATCTCACCAAAGCCTTTAATTGTTTATTTTGTCGCAATTTTAATAGGTTTAATAATTCCTATTGTTGTTATTTATTTAAGGGATTTATTAAATACAAAAGTTCAAAGTAAAGCGGATTTAGATAAATTAGGCATTCCATTCCTTGGAGATGTTCCTCATTCTGATTCTCATGAGCAAATCATTCAGTTAGAAAGTCGTTCAAGTGCAGCTGAGGCTATGCGTATTGTGAGAACTAATCTTGAGTTTATTTTAAACTCAAAAAGAGGATCTAATGCTAAAACTATTTTCTTAACTTCTACCTTACCAGCAGAAGGGAAGACATTTATTACTGTAAATCTTGCAGGAACTATAGCTTTAACAGGGAAAAAAGTATTATTAATAGGATTAGATATTCGAAATCCTCGTCTAGATGATTATTTACAATTACCTAATAGAGGGGTTACTAATTATCTTACAACTGCAGATCAATTGATTGAAGATTATATTGTTAAATTGCCTAATTATGATTCTTTTGATGTTCTTCCTGCGGGAGTTATTCCTCCTAATCCAGCAGAACTTTTAATGGGGCAAAAACTAGAAAAAATGTTTGATTATTTAAAAGGACAATATGATTATATAGTAGTTGATACAGCTCCTGTGAGTTTAGTAACGGATACCTTACTTATTGCAAAAAATGCTGATGCTTTTATATATGTAGTTAGAGCTAAATACCTAGAGAAAGAATTATTAAAAATTCCGAATACCATATATAGAGAAGGAAAATTACCAAATATGTCTTTAGTATTAAATGATACAGATGTAATAAATGGATATGGGTATGGATATGGATATGGTCAAGAAATAAGAGAAAAAACTTTTTGGGAAAAAAATTAGAGATTTATTTATTCTGAAGTAAAATATAAATCTGACGATTTCTTTTGTGTAACATGTTTTTATGATAATATAGAAGATATTCTTAAGGCAAAGAATTTTGTCTAGAAGTTTAGATAAATCTATAATTAATTTTCATGATATGAGTTCGATATTTTATCGGACTCATTTTGTTAGAATTTAATTTTTTCGTTACTGTGATAGATAACGAACGTATTGATAAACTTCTATTTTAAAGTGAATTATAAAGAAATGTTTAATGTAAAGAACTATTTTTTTACTTTTGGGCTTATAAAAATATTATAAAAATGAGGAGTAAGTTTTTTAAGGTTTGTTTAAGATATTATATATTCTTTTTTTTCCTTTTTTCTTTTAAAAATTATGGACAGTCAATAACTTCGTTTACTACTTTTGGTACTTTTGATCAGTATGTTCCCGTTCTATTGAGCAATGTCAATCAAAATGGAATAAAAGAAATAAGTATTTATAGGAATTTTATTCATGAAGATAGGAATTGGCTTGCACATGGTACAGTCACAATACATTCAATTGGTTTTGGATGGGGATCTGCGGGTAATTCAATAAAATTAGAAAACTTTACTCATGGGGTGGAAAATCCAGACAATTCGGGTTTGATAATTTCACCAATAGGAAGAGTAGTTTGTGATTGGTCAAATAATAATGTTGTTGTTTTTTTAAGAGGAGGGACAACTTATAGGACAGATGCTACTGTAATACAGAATAATGGGGTTTATCAAGATGTTGCTAAACAGCAAAATTTCACTTCCGTTTCGATAAAAGATCCTTTGTATAATATTCCAAAAGGAATATATTATTCGGATTTTGATATAAATGCAAAAAATAGTCTTTTTTGTGCCTTAGGAAATGGTAATGTAGGTATTGGAACGGTATCTCCAACAGCTAAATTTGAAGTTATAGGGGATGTAAGAGCATCTCAAGCTATTTTTACATCTACAATAGCTAATGGAGCAGTTTTCCCTTCTCCTCCAGAGACAAATGATTCTTGTGTCGTTTTATCAGCAGGAAGTGCATTAGGAACAGGGCCAGGATATAAAAAAACTAGAATGTTGAATTTTTTTGATTTTCCAAGTAAGATTGCAGGTGATAATAAAGGAGCTACGGCATTTTTTAATATTATAGATAGAAATGATATGGATCGTTTTAGAATGATAGGAACGGCGGGGATGGATGGTACTTTTCTTATGTATAATAAAAAACAAGAAGAAGTTTTTAAAGTTTTTGAAGATGGAAATGATAATACATCTCTTGAGATGGAAAAATCTAATTCTAAGGTTATTATAGGAGGTAATTCGAGTAATCCAAAAGCTCAGAATGTAAAATTGTTTGTAAATTCTGGTAATTCGAGATTTGATGGAGGTGTTTTTATAGATGCCAATTTGGGGATTGGAACAATAACACCTAGTGCTAAACTAGAAATTTTTGGTAATATGGAAACTGCTACTAATATGATTTTATCTGCAAATTATCCAGATAAGTACAGATGGCGTTTTATTACTGCTGATAGAGGAAATGCAATTGATTTAGATTTTACTAGTTCAGATGTAGGGGATGTGCAAGAGTCTGTTTTAAAATTATCTCGATCTAATAGTGGAAGACCTGAATTTCAGCTTTATAATAATGCAATTGTAGCTAATAATGGAGCTGTAGGGATAGGAACTGTTGAACCACAAGGAAAATTTCATGTGGGCGATAATGCGAAATCAGGTGTGATAATAGATAATAGGATTGGAAGTGTAATTAGTCAGATTCCAGCGCAAATTGCATGGGCAGAATCTGGAAATTTAGGAAGTGCAGGTGATTTAATTATTAGTCCAAGAACTGATGTATCATGTAGTTTAAAGGTTTTTACTAATGATGGTACAAATATTTCTGAGCGTTTTAGGATTTCAGGTAAAGGAGATGCGGCTCTTCAAGGTAAATTTGAGGCCAAAGAAATAAAAGTTACGATTACCCCAACAGCTGATTTTGTATTTGATGAAAAGTATAATTTACCAACTTTAGAGGTAGTAGAAAAGCATATTAAAGAAAAGAAGCACTTACCTGAGATTGCCTCTGCTAAAGAAATGGAAAAAGAAGGAGTAAATTTAGGGGATTTTCAGATAAAGCTTTTACAGAAAATTGAAGAGTTAACACTTTATGTCATAGAACAAAATAAAAAAATTAAAGAACTAGAAAGTCAAGTGAAAAATAAATAAATTACTACTATGATATGAGTTGAACTATAACGTCTATCATCAATTCTGATAATTATGAGCTCGATATTGTATCGGGCTCATTCCTTTAAATTAGACTTGATTCTTCTGGTGCAGTAATTTATATATTGCATTATTCTCTTTTTAATTGCTTAATACAACTAAACTTTTTATAAAAAAGTTTAGTTGTAAGTGCTCCAAAGAAATTTTAATAATTGTATTTGCGACTTGAGATTTTTAGCTTTCTCTTGGGATTAAATTAAGGCTTGTAATTTTTTTTAAATATTTATGTTTTAAACGTAAAGCTTCATTTTATAAAATAAGTTTCCTCTTCTCTTGCTAATGGTTTGTCAGATTTACACTTTTTACGTTTATAGTTATTTGTTAATCTTAGTTTTCCTTTGCTTTTAGGAGGGCATGTCTTTAATTCTAAAGTTAGTAAATTCTTGAATAGATTCAAATACTAATGAATCAAAAGAGAAGAAGTATTAAATTTTAAAGAAGGTTATAGTGTAGAGAAAAAGATTCGTTTTTATAGCTTAAAGGCATTAAATTAAAATGCGAAGAATATTTTTTGTTTTTCTAGTTAATAAATCTTCTTTACGGAATACTTTATGATAAATTAACGATTTTTGAGTAAAGGATACATTTAGTTTTGTTAGTTTATAAACTACATTCTAGGAAGTAATCCTTAACTAATATTGATTTCTATGTGTTCTAATTTAAATACATAATCATGCCTGATTTTTTTATAAAAAGCCCCAAATAGGCTCTAACTTTTTTGGGGCGGTGTGTTTTTAGGATAGCCTCATTATTTTTATTTACACAGCTTATGGTATAGTATTATTTTTCAATTGAAATATTGATAAAAATATTGCATAACTTTTAAAGTTATTTATTTAATTGTAATTTTTTAATGATTTTTTTTGAAAAAAATATTATTTTGGATGACTTCTTTTAGTACGTCTGTATTTTTTATTTCTACTTTTGATAGAAAAGCTTTTAGATGTTTTTCATGGTGAACATCGCTTCCTGCAAAATCAATTAATCCTTCTTTTAATAATTGATCTGCTATGTTTTTTACTTCTTTACCATAATAACCAACAGTAGATAGTAAGTTTAATTGAAATTTACATCCTGCATTTTTTAGTTTTTTATAAGAATCAAATTGCTGATGATAAAATAAATAACGTTCAGGGTGTGCTAATATAGGAGTATAGCCTGCTACTTGTAAATCAAACAGGATGTCATATAAATTGATAGGAGCATTTAAATATGACATTTCTACTAGAACATATTGGTCTTTTAAAGTATGAATTTCTTTCTTTTTAAAAAGAGAGACAAAATGATCGTCCATTAAGTATTCTGATGCAAAATCAACAGAGAAATGTAAGCCTCTTTCATTAAGTTCTTTTATTGTGGTATCATAACTATTCGTTATAGATTCATAGGTGTTATCATAATAACCTGAAAAGGTATGAGGAGTAGCCATGAATTTTGAAAATCCATAATCAGATAAAGTTTTTATCAATCTTATTGTATCCTCTATATTTTTTGCTCCATCATCAATTCCAGGTAAAATATGGGAATGTATATCAATGAATTGATTTTCAGTAAAATCCCTTAAAAAAGGTTTTGGTTTTTTAAAAAATAACATGTATATTCTTAGTTTCTATATCTTTTACAAAGGTATGTATTTAGATAATCTTTACATAATGATAATTTTTCTTTTTATTGTATTTGATAGTATATTTTATTAAGTTGCATCCTTTAACCAAGAAAATATGTATACTCCTCAAGAAGATAATTGGGATCAAATTATTACAGCAGAATCTTCACTTTTAGATTTGAATTTGAAAGATGTTTGGAGATATAGAGATTTGTTATTAATGTTTGTTAAACGTGATATTGTTACGGTTTATAAGCAAACAATTTTAGGGCCTCTTTGGTATTTTATTCAACCATTATTTACAGCAATAACTTTTACTATTATTTTTAATCGAGTTGCAGGTATTGAAACAGGGAAAGTGCCTTCTTTTCTTTTTAATTTAGGAGGGATAATAGTTTGGAATTATTTTACAGCATGTCTCAATGAAACGGCTGATACTTTTAAGAAAAATGCTAATATTTTTGGGAAAGTATATTTTCCAAGGATTATAATGCCTTTATCAACTGTCATAACTAATTTAGTAAAATTAGGAATTCAATTTGTTATTTTTATTGGATTTTATTGTTTTTATATCTTATTAGGAATGAAAAATGTAATAAATTTTAATTTACTTTTTTTCCCCTTTCTTATAATTCTTATGGGATTTTTAGGACTAGGATTGGGTATGATAATATCGTCATTAGTAACTAAATATCGTGATTTGTCTTTTTGATAGTATTTGGAGTACAGTTGCTAATGTATGTGTCTGCAGTAATATATCCCATGGAATTAATAAGTCAAAAGTTGCCAAAATATGGTTGGCTAGTAGAATATAACCCATTGGCCTACATAATAGAAACATCAAGATTTATTCTTCTTAATCAAGGAAAAGTATCCTTTTTTGGATTGGTTTATACAGTTATAACTACAATAGTAATTTTTTTAGTAGGATTAGTGATTTTTAATAAAACAGAAAAAAGTTTTATTGATACAGTTTAAAATGAAAAAAAAGATATAATATTAGATGCTGAAAATATTTCTAAGCAATATCGTTTAGGAGTTGTGGGGACAGGAACCTTGAGTCACGACATTAATCGTTGGTGGCATAAAATAAGAGGGAAAGAAGATCCTTATTTAAGAGTAGGAGAATCAAATGATAGAAGCATAAAGGGACAAAGTGATTATGTATGGGCTTTAAGAGATATTAATTTTGAAGTAGAAAGAGGTGAAGTTTTAGGAATAATAGGTGAAAATGGTGCAGGTAAGTCTACATTGCTAAAAATTTTGTCTAGAGTAACGACACCAACCACAGGAATTATAAAAAGTAAGGGAAAAATAGCTTCTTTATTAGAAGTAGGTACAGGATTTAATCCTGAGCTAACAGGTAGAGAAAATATTTATTTGAATGGTGCTATTTTAGGGATGACTAAAGTTGAAATTACTTCTAAGATAGATCAAATTATAGATTTTAGCGGTTGCGAACGTTATATAGATACTCCAACCAAACGTTATAGTAGTGGAATGACCGTTAGATTGGCATTTGCTGTAGCAGCTTTTTTAGAACCAGAAATATTAGTTGTAGATGAAGTTTTAGCTGTAGGTGATGCTGAATTTCAAAGGAAAGCAATTGGAAAAATACAAGATATTTCTCACGGAGAAGGACGGACTGTACTTTTTGTAAGTCACGATATGACGGCTATTTCGGCTTTATCATCATCAGTTTTGATTCTAAATAATGGAACTTGTTCAGAAAAAAATAGCTACAAATGAAGGGATTGAACAATATTTGAAATTAGAGAGAACAAAAAAACTTCATGTACTTAAAAGAAAGTCAGACGGAGAAATATTTGTCGAAAAAATATTAATTAATAATGAAGAAGAGATACAAACCCAAATTTCTGCAGGTAGCCCAATAAAATTAAGATTTGAATTTAATAAAGCTATTAATCAACAAGATGCAAAGTCAATCGCATTTTATGTGGTTTTTAAAAATGAATTAAATTACCCGATCTTTACTATTTCAAATAGATATGATAAAAATTATATAGTTGATAACGGAATAATTACGGCTATTGAATGTAATTTGCCTTCTTTTTATTGGTAGAAGGTAGGTATAAAGGAACTACATGGATGTCTTATAAAGGAGGTTTTGCTGATGAAATAAAAGATGCAATTGAAATTGATATTATTTCATCTGATTTTTTTTCAACAGGGCAGATGCCAGTAAGTAGAAAGCATGGCCCTTTTTTAATGCCTCAAATTTGGAAAGCTAATTAGGATGAAAAATAAGATTAAAGAGTTTATATATAGAAGGTATAATATTAGTTTTTCAAAATCAGGAGATGATATTCAATTGATGAAATTGATTAATGAATCCTCTCCTGGAGTTTATGTTGATGTTGGTTGTTGGCATCCAATAAAGGCATCTAATTCTTATTATTTTTCTTTAAGAGGATGGCGTGGAATTTGCATAGATCCTAATCCTGAATTTAAAAAAATGTATAATAAACTTAGGTCTAGGGATACGTTTGTAAATTGTGCCATTGGAGATAAAAAAGAAAATTTGAAATATTATTTATTAAATGATTCTTGTAGTTCTATGAATACATTAGATTATGCTTTTATTCAAAAGCATAGGTTAGAATCAGAAATAAAAGAAGTTATAGAAGTACCTCTTTTTAAATTAAGTGAAGTTTTAGAGAAAAATTTAAGACCAAATGATAGATTGGATTTTTTTGATGTTGATGTAGAAGGTTATGATTTAGAGGTCTTAAAAACTAATGATTGGGAAAAATATAGACCGAAAATAATTTTAGTAGAAACAGATTCAGAAATTTTTGAAGATGTTAATTCAAAGATGACTTTGTATTTGGATTCTGTAGGATACAAATTGGTTGGTAAATCAGTGATTAATGAAGATTTAGGAAATCTTTTTTTTGTAGACAAGAAGATTTGAAATGAGAGAAGGTAATAATCCACATAAAGATTTAGAAATTAAAAAAAATGATTATTTATTTCAAATAGTCATTCCAGTTTATATTCCTCATTTTGAAGGATATTTTAAAGAAAGTTTTAAGATTTTTAAGTTAAGTGTAGAATCTGTTTTAAAAACAATTTCTTATAAGACATTTATAACTATCATCAATAATGGTTCCTGTAAAGAAGTTAAAGAATATCTAGATGAATTAATTTGTCAAGGTAAAATACATGAAATTGTTCATACAGAAAATATAGGAAAGCTTAATTCGATAATAAAAGGGTTAAGTGGTCATAATATTCCATTAGTAACTATTGCTGATGCAGATGTCTTGTTTTTAGAAGGATGGCAAGAGGAAGTTTTTAGTATATTTCAAAATATTCAATCTAGTGGTGTAGTTGGGTTAACTTCACAATTTGGGATGTTTAAATATTTATGTGAAAACTTTTTGTTTTCAAATTTATTTAATAGTAACTTAAGATTCGAAAAAATTGTAGATTCAGAATCATTAATTCGCTTTTATGATAGTATAGGTTGGAAAAGAAATTATAACCCTCTCTATCTTGAATACACACTGAAGTATAATGAAAATAATAAAAAAGTGATTGTAGGGTCTGGACATTTTGTTGCAACGTATAGAAGAGAATTACTTACTGATTTGAAAACATATTTACCTTTTAAATTAGGAGGGATAAGTGAATATTATATTGATAAATTGACACTTGGATATAGTTTGAACCGATTTACGACTGATAAAAATTATGCCTATCATATGGGAAATGTTTTTGAAGATTGGATGCAAACTGAACTAGATGCTATAAAAATAGTTGAAATTAAAAAAAATGATTTACCAAGTATAAGAGTTAGATTTTCTAAATATAGAATTTATAAAAATATTTTTTTGAATAAAATTTTTAATCTAAAGTGGTTTTATAGATTTTTTATTAAATGGAAAAAAATTCCACAAGAATATATTTCAACTTTTTAAAAATTTAATGTCAACTTTTTCAATCCAAATAACTACCAAGAATCGTTTAGAAGAGCTTGAAATTTCTCTTCAAAAACTTTGTTTTTTATTTGATAATAAAAATATTGAAATAGTTATTTATGATGATGGTTCAGAAGATAATACTTTCGAATTTGTAAAAAGGAAATATCCCAATATAAAATTGTTTAGGAATAATAAATCAAAGGGTTTGATATATTGCCGAAATTTTATGTTGAATAAAACAACAGCTGATTATACCATTTCTTTAGACGATGATTCTAATTTTGTGGCGAATGATTTTTTAGAAATAATTGATGATTTTTTTCAGAAAAGTCCAAAATGTGGTGTTATTGCAGCTAGGATATTTTGGGGAAAAGAGCTTCCTAAAAGTATAATTTCAACAGAGACAATTATTAGAGTAAGAGGTTTTGTAGGTTGTGGGCATGTGTGGAATATGAAAGCATGGAAAGATATTCCCAATTACCCTGATTGGTTTGTTTTTTATGGAGAAGAAGAGTTTGCAAGTTACCAGCTGTTTAATAATGATTGGGAAATTTATTATCTCCCACAATTATTTGTACATCATAGAGTAGATGTACGCGGAAGAAAAAAAGATCCTGATTATATAGAAAGAACACGTAGGTCGATAAGGGCAGGTTGGTATTTAATGTTTTTATTTTATCCTTTGCAGAAAATCCCTCGTCTATTTATATATTCAAACTGGATGCAATTAAAATTAAAAGTATTTAAAGGGGATGTAAGAGCTTTAAAAGGGTTGCTTTTGGCAAAACAAGATTTGTTTCTAAATGTTTTTAAATTATTTAAAAACAGGAAAGCTCTAAGTATTAAAAAATATAAAGATTATAAACAACTAGACAGTGCAAAAATATATTGGGAAGAATAAGTATGATAATATATAAAAACTTAGATAGAGGACAATGGGCTGAGCAAAAATTAAATTCAGTATTTGAACTATTAGTGAATAAAACAGTTAGTGATATTGGTTCGGGATTTGGATGGTTTGGAACAATTGTTAAAAAAAAGGTTTAGAATGGCAACCTTTTGATTATGTTACAAAAATAAAAGAATCTACAATTTGGGATTTAAATGATTCAGTGCCAGAAGATAAGAAACAGCCTGGTTTTGTTATTTTTTTAGAGGTTTTAGAACATTTGTCAAATCCGGAATTGGGAATAAAAAATATTTCAGAGCATATTGAAAAAGGGGGATATATGGCTTTGTCAACTCCTAATCCTTTAAGTGCAAAGAGTAAATTTGAAATGTTTTTTAAAGGACAATTATATGCTTTTCAACCTAAACATTTAATTGAACATCATGTGTTTGTGCCATTGCCACATGTAGTTAAATTTTATTTAGAAAAAAATGGATTTGAAATTATAGAAGAAGCAGTCATTGGGAATGATATTATTTTTCCAAAAATTCAGTTTAGTCTTAATTTTATGAAGTCTTTGTTTAGATTTTTAGTTTTAAAGTTTTTAGTATTTTTAGATCCAAGTTCAATAGGACATACACAAGCTTTTTTTGTTAAAAAAAGATAGCTTTTTGTAAAAAATATTATTTGATATTTGATTCTGAAATCAGATGGATTATAAATGTAATTTGGGATCAAATTAATTTTGTGGTTTGATTTTATGGAAGATTTTTACATTATTAAAAAACAAATGAATATTGTGAATGTTTTTATGTTTTGTTGAGTTATTTTTGTGAAATTTATTTAAAAAAATGAATTTATATGAAGATTATTGAAACGAATGGAGCCTATTTTGAAAAAGGTAAAATAAAGAATACAGAATTGAAATGTTATTGCATTTTAAATATTCTAATTTAGTGATCTTGTATTTGATTCTTTTTTTTAGATTAAAACTCATTTGTAATAAAATATATTGATTTCTAGAATGAAATTTTATGAATAAGTCTACAATAGCAATAATTCCAGCTCGTGGCGGTTCAAAACGGTTGCCTCAAAAAAACACAAAAACAATAGGAAATCTCCCATTAATTGTACATAGTATTCTATACGCTAAAAAACATAAATTTATAAATGAAATTTATGTAACTACAGATGATAAAACTATAAAAAAAATAGCATTAGAGTATGGAGCAAAAGTTATTGATAGACCTGATTCACTTTCAGGAGATTTAGAACCTACAGTATCTGCACTTAAGCACGTTTTACTAAATATAAAAGATGATGTTGCTAATGTAGTTTTACTTCAACCAACTAATCCACTTCGTCCAGAAAACTTACTAAAAGAAGCTTTTCTTATTTTTCAAGAAAAAAAATGCAATAGTTTATTTACAGTCAGTCAAAATCATCAAAAGTTTGGAAAAATTATAGATAAAAAATTTATCCCATTTAATTATGAAATAGGGCAGAGAAGCCAAGATTTAGAACCTTTATATTTCGAAAATGGATTGTTATATATTAGTAAATCAGAATTAATTTTTAATAATAGTATTATTGATAGAAATGCCTATCCTATGATTATTGACCATCCATTTTCTGAAGTGGATATAGATACAATTGAAGATTTTGAATATGCTGAATATTTATTTAATAAAAAAACTAATTCATAATATAAGATAATGAAACCATATATAGAAATAGCAGGAAGAAAAATTGGTCAAGAGTATCCTCCGTTAGTTATTGCAGAAATAGGAATTAATCACGAAGGATCATTAAAAGTAGCTAAAGAAATGGTAGATGCTGCTTATCGAGCAGGTGTAGAGGTTGTAAAACATCAAACTCATATTGTAGCAGATGAAATGAGTGGAGCTGCTAAAAAAGTAATTCCAGGAAATGCAGATGTATCTATTTATGAAATTATGGAGCGTTGTGCATTAAATGAAGAACAAGAACTTGAACTCAAAAAGTATGTAGAAAGTAAAGGAATGATCTTCATATCTACTCCTTTTTCAAGGGCTGCGGCTGAAAGATTAAAAAGATTTGATGTACCAGCTTATAAAATTGGTTCAGGAGAATGTAATAATTATCCCTTGTTAGAACATATAGCTTCTTTTGGAAAGCCAGTAATACTTAGTACAGGTATGAATACAATACAAAGTATTCAAAAAGCAGTTGGGATTTTTGATAAACATAATGTGCCAGTAGCATTATTGCATACAACAAATTTGTATCCAACACCTATTCATTTAGTACGTTTGGGAGCTATGATAGAAATGCACCAAGCTTTTCCAGACAAAGTTTTTGGTTTGTCTGATCACACATTAAATAATAATGCCTGCCTTGGGGCAGTCGCTTTAGGAGCCTCTATTTTAGAACGTCATTTTACGGATCATATGAATAGAACAGGGCCAGATATTATTTGTAGTATGGATGAAAAGTTTTGTAAAGATTTGATCATCAGTAGTGCAGAAATAGCATTAATGAGAGGAGGAATAAAAAAACCAGCTAAAGAAGAGCAGGTAACAATAGATTTTGCTTTCGCAACAGTTTGCAGTATTGCTCCTATTAAGAAAGGAGAAGTATTGACTAAAGAAAATATTTGGGTAAAACGTCCAGGAACAGGTGATATTTTAGCTGAACATTTTAATTCAATTTTAGGTAAAGTTGCAAAAAGAAATATTGAAAACGATGAGCAATTAACTTGGAAAGATTTAATCTAATGAAAGAATTTATAGATTTTTTACTGACAAAAGTATTCCAAAGTCGACCAATTCCTCATGAAATATTAGAAAAAGCATTCAAAAAAACGATATTAGATATAAATTATCATTTTCCAGATCTAACTGAAAACGAAATTAAAAGCAGAATACAAACTAATAACAACGAGTTAGCTGTTTTTTTATTTAGAATTGGAAGTGAAATTCATCTAAATAAAATGGAAGAATTAAAGTTTCAAATTCATTGGTTATTAAAAGAATTGTGTTCTTGTGAAGTTTATTTTAATAATGAAATTGATTTAGGTTTTTATATTGTTCATGGAGAAGGAACAATAATAGGGAGTAGGAATAAAATAGGAAAAGGGTTTAAAATACACCAAGGTTGTACCGTAGGTCATAAAAAAAATGGAGAAGGGAAGGGGAATAAAATTGGTAATGATGTTGTAATGTATGCAAACTCTTCGATTATAGGTGAGTTAGAAATAGGGAATAATGTTATTATAGGAGCTCATGTTATGATAGTTAAAAATGTTTTAGATGATAAAATAATTATTTCTAAAATTATGAATATTCAAAAATGAATTAATATGATTTAAAATCACGTTAATTTAAATCAAAAAAATGAAAGTGAGTAAAAAAGTATTATTTCTAACAGGAACACGAGCAGATTTTGGTAAAATAAAATCATTGATTCAAATACTAGAAGATCATTCAAAATTTGAAGTATATGTTTTTGTGACAGGTATGCACCTTCAAAAAAAATACGGGTATACTTTAATTGAAATTGAAAGATGTAAATTTTCAAATGTGTATACTTTTGAAAATTATACCCATGAGATTACTATGGATTTGACATTAGCCAAAACGGTTGAAGGCTTATCAGCATATGTTAAAGAATGTACTCCAGATATGATTGTAATTCATGGTGATAGAGTTGAGGCTTTAGCAGGAGCCATTGTAGGATCTTTAAATAATATATTAGTTTCACATATTGAAGGAGGTGAAATATCTGGAACTATAGATGAGCTATTGAGACATGCAACTAGTAAAATGAGTCATATTCATTTTGTTGCAAATGGACAAGCCAAAAAAGATTAATTCAAATGGGTGAATTAATACAATCTGTTTTTGTTATAGGTTCACCAGATATAGATATCATGTTTTCAAATAATTTGCCTAATTTATCTATTGCTAAACAATATTATGAAATAGAATTTAGTCAGTATGCAATAGCAATGTTTCATCCTGTAACTACAGAAGCTATTTTTATGAAAGAATACGCTCAGAATTTTGTACAAGCACTACTTAATGATAATCATAATTATGTAGTTGTTTTTCCTAATAATGATTTAGGGAGTAACGAAATTTTGCAAGCTTATGAAAAGTTAAAAAAAATTCCCGTTTTAGAATTTTTCCATCATTGCGCTTTGAATATTTTTTAACACTTTTAAAAAACTCACAGTTTATTATTGGCAATAGTAGTGCGGGTATTCGAGAAGCACCTTACTATGGTATACCTATTATAAATATAGGAACTCGACAGAAAAATAGAGCGCTGCATGCGGATATAATTCATGTTGAATATGATACAAAGAGTATTTCTGAAGCTCTTTTAAAAATTAATCAACACAAAGTATTATCAATATGTAATGATTTTGGACAAGGAAATAGTGCAGAATTATTTTTAAATTCACTTTTAAAAGATGATATTTGGAATTTAAATCATCAAAAGCAGTTTAGAGATATTGAATGAATAAGTTAGGATTAGTAATAACTGATGGAGTAGGATACCGAAATTTTATTTTAAGTGATTTTCTTACTATTGCTTCTGAAAATTTTTCAGAAGTAATTATTTTATCTTGTTTACCAAAATTAGCTTACGATGATTTGAATTTGAATGTAACCATAATTGAATTACCTGTTTTTGAAGAAGGTTTTTTTACATGGTTTTTTAGAAAAACTAAAGAAATTGCGCATTTGAAGTTACATTTAAAAGACAATTTCGGTATTTATGATAATTTAAATACAAATCATAATAAAAACAAAACAACAAGAGGTTGGGCAACCAGAAGAATTTATGATATAACAAAATTTTGGAATTCAGAAAAATGGATTTTAAGATTTGAGAAGTTACAAAAACTTACATTTGTAAATCATAAGATTACTAAAAGTTATGGTAAACTTCTGAAAGAAACACAAATAGATGTTCTTTTTTTACTCACCAACGCCCACCTTATATCGCACCATTGACATCAGTTGCAAAAAAACTTAATATTCCTACAGTTGCCTTTATTTTTAGTTGGGATAATTTGGCATCTAAAGGTAGAATGGCATTTAGTTTTGATCATTATTTGGTATGGAGTCAATTAATGAAAAATGAGCTGTTGGAATTCTATACTTCTATCCAAGAAAAGCAAGTAGAAGTAGTTGGAACACCTCAATTTGAACCTTATGTGCTAGAGAGATATGGATGGTCTAAAGAGGATTTTCTTACTAAATTCCAACTTGCAGCTGATAAAAAAATAATTTTATTTAGTTGCGGTGATGTTTCAACAAGTCCAAATGATCCTATTTATATTGAAGTGATTGCAAAAGCAATTGTTAATAATAAATTGGAAAAAACTCAATTAATAGTAAGAACCTCTCCAGCAGAAACACCAGAACGATTTCAAGAATTGGCTCTAAAGTATCCTTTTATAAAATGGAATTATCCAAAATGGGTACAAGCACGTTCAAACCACCAAGAAGCTTGGTCACAACGTATACCTACAGTTGAAGATATTTCCGACTTGAAATCTGTATTGAAATACTGTGATGTTTGTGTTAATATGCTTTCAACCATGAGTCTTGATGCAATTTTATTTGATAAACCTGTAATAAATACCGTTTTTGGAGATGGTAAAAATGGATTGGTTAATGATCAAAGATTTTTGCATTACAGACATATACAGCAGATTATTCAGACAGGAGCTGTCGATATTGCTGAAAAAGAAAGTGAATTAATTAGTAAAATTAATGTTGCTTTAGCAGATAGTACTGTAAGACAAAAACAGCAATTGGAGTTAATTAATCTTGAAATTGGTATTGATTTAGAAAAAACTAATTCTATAATTATTGCAGAGTTATTAAATAAAACTAGTTAAAATGAAGCCTCTAAAAAATAAATTATCAATAGAGCAAAAAATGTTATTGCGATACAAATTACGTTCAATTATAGCTCATTTTTATTCATTTAATCTGACTAAATTAGCTCAAATTCATAGAACAGATAAGTATGGTGGGCATTTTTACACTCAGCATTACCAACATTTTTTTAGAAAATTTAAATTTAAAAAAATGAATGTCCTTGAAATAGGTGTGGGGGGATATGACGATCCTATTAGGGGAGGTAATTCTTTAAGGATGTGGAAGTCTTATTTTCCGTTTGCAAAAATTTTTTCTATAGATATATATGATAAGTCTAAACTACAGGAAAATAGAATAAAAATTTATAAAGGAAGTCAGGTAGATGAGAATTTACTAAAAGGAATCTGTAAAGAGGTAGGAGAGTTTGATTTGATAATTGATGATGGTAGTCATATTAATGATCATGTGATTAAAACATTTGAATATTTATTTCCTAGACTCAAAAAGGGAGGCTATTATGTAATAGAAGATACACAAACGTCTTATTGGAAAGAATATGGAGGCAGTTCTGTAGATAGAAATAAAGAGGGTACTATTTATCATTATTTCAAAGAAAAAATAGACGCATTAAATTACAAAGAATTTGAAATTGAAAATTATTCTCCTACGTATTATGATAAAAACATAGTTGGAGTTCATTTTTTTCATAATATGATTTTTATTCACAAAAACGATAATGATGAGCATTCAAATTATAATAAATACTCTCAATAATGATCAATACTTCCAAAATTGCTATAATAACAACAGTTATCAACTGGGATTTATATGATAAAAGTTCTCAATATTTTCCTAATCATACTGATAAATATGTAATTGATGGAACAGAAGGAATGCATGGGATTGACAGTATTTATTATATGATGAAAAAATTCCAAAATTTAGATTATGATTGGTTAATAATGGCAGATGAAGATGTACTTTTTTTAGAATCCAATGGAGTATTTGAAATCATAGAGTATATGCACGCCAAAAATTATATTGTTTGTGGGGTTAGAGATGGAGGTGAAATAGGTATAAGATCGTTTAGCCCGTATGTCATTAATACTTTTTTTTCGATTATTAACTTGAAAAAATTAAAAGTAATATGGGATAAAGAGGAAGTGAGTAAAAATCAATATTTCATAACAAATGAATTTAAGGATGAATTAAGCGGATTAAAAGAGATGTTTGATGAAGAAAGTTTATATGAACCCTACTATCGTTTTTATTTTTGGTTACGTAGGAAAGGTGAAAAAATACTATTTTTAAACGCAGAAATTCCATTTGAAGATAAAATAACAACATTGGTATCTACTCCAAATAATATTAACTTGTTATACCATACATGGTATGCAAGAGCTTATGGTAATAATGAAAAGCATACGAAAAGAATAGATAAAATTTTTGATTTATTATATTTTAATAATACTAAAGAAGAAAAAATTGTAGTTTGGAAGGATCGAACTTATTTTCTTAGAAAATTTTTCAGGAAAGTAAAAAAAAGAATTCAAATGAGATTAGAAAAAAATAAATAAGGAATAAAAAAGCATGTCTGAATTACCAGTTATATCATTTGTAAGTCCAGTTTATAAAGCAGAAAACATATTACCTGAATTAGTAGCAGAAATTAATAAGGTTGCTATAGATTTAGCTGTTACTTTTGAAATAGTTTTAGTTGATGATAGAAGTCCTGATAATTGCTGGCAAGTAATGCAAGTACTGGCTAAAGAAAATGAAAATATAAAATGTATCAGACTTTCTAAAAATTTTGGTCAATATCCTGCGATTATGGCTGGATTGTCACAAGTTAAAGAATGGATAGTAGTTTTGACTGTGATTTACAAGACCAGCCCAAAGAAGTGTCTAAATTATACTATAAAGCTTTGGATGGTTTTGATGTAGTTTTTGCAAGAAGAAAATTAAGAAAAGATTCTTTTTATAAAAAAATGACCTCAAAAGCTTTTTCTTTAATGTACGGTTATTTTACGGATACTAAGTTTGATAATACAATTGCTAATTTTGGAATTTATAATTCAAAAGTAATTAAAGAAATTGTGACTCTTAATGATTATATAAAATCCTTTCCATTGTTTGTTAAGTGGGTAGGTTTTAAAAATACAGTAGTAGAAGTTGGACATTCAGAACGTTATGTAGGAGAGACAAGTTATACATTTAAAAAATTACTAAGTCTTGCTTTTAATACAATTATTTCATTTTCAAACAAGCCATTGAAATTGTTTGTTAAATTTGGAATTATTATATTTCTATTAGCTTTTGTTTTGGATGTTATATAATATATGAATATTTAATAGGTAGAATAACAGTTTCTGGTTATAGTTCTTTAATAGTTTCCATCTGGTTTTTATCTGGTATAATTATAACAATTGTAGGTATAACAGGTATATACATAGGTAAAATTTTTGATCAAGTAAAAAATAGACCTTCTTTTATAATTGACGAAATACTAAAAAGAAATGTATAAAAACATATTTTCAGAGCATATTAAAATTGGTAAGAATACGATTATTGAACCAACCGTAATTATAAGAGGTATAAACGGTAAAGCTAAAAGTATCGAAATTGGTGATAATTGTTATATAGGACATAATGTTCAAATAATTTGTGATGAATTTTCACTTGGGGATTATTCTAAAATCCAGCACGACACGAATATTCACGGATATTTACCTTGTAAAATTGGTCATAATGCCTGGATTGGTCAATATACAATTATAGATTTAATTGGAGGTACAACTATCGGGAATAATTATGGTATTGGAGCACATTCTCAAATTTGGAGTCATATTAAGTTTGGCGATACTCTAGAAGGCTGCCGTTTTTTGACAGAAAAACCAATGAATATTGGGAATGATGTATGGTTTGTAGGACATTGTATTGTTTCACCTATCGAAGCGAAAGATAAATCAATGGCGATGGTAGGTTCTGTTATCACTAAAGATATGGAATATAATACTATTTATGCAGGTTCTCCTGCTAAATCAATTTCAGATAAAGTTGGATTCCAATTTAAGGAAGTGATAATTGAAGAAAAGCTAATCAAAATGAATCAATATTTGTTAGAATCAAAAATTGATGTAAAAAAGCTTAGAATTGTTTCAAATACTAACCAAATAGATATAAATGATAGTGATGTGTCTTATTTTAATGTATCAAATAGAACTTATACAAAAAGAGGGACAGATGAAGAAATTCAATTTATGAAGTTTTTACTACCTGCAAAAGCAAAATTCACCTCTATATTATGATACCTTTCAACAAATCATACCTTACAGGTAATGAAACAAAATATATAGAACAAGCTGTAAGATCGGGGAAAATATCTGGTAATGGAGCTTTTACCCAAAAATGTCAGGCGTTTTTTGAAAAAAAGACGATTTCAAAAAAGTGCTTTTAACAACTTCTTGTACCGATGCACTTGAAATGTATGCTATTTTGGCTAATATTCAAACTGGGGATGAGGTAATCATTCCTAGTTATACTTTTGTTTCTACTGCTTTAGCTTTTGTTAGGCAAGGAGCTACAATTGTTTTTGCAGACTCTTGTCAAGATAATCCTAATATTGACGTTAATAAAATTGAGGAATTAATCACAAATAAGACAAAAGCAATAGTTCCAGTACATTATGCAGGAAGGGCATGTGATATGGATGTAATTATGAGCTTAGCTAATAAATACAACCTTGTTGTAATTGAAGATGCAGCTCAAGCAATCGATTCGGATTATAAAGGAAAGCCTTTGGGCTCAATTGGAAATTTGGCAGCTTTTTCATTTCATGAAACAAAAAATATCATCGCAGGTGAAGGAGGAATGCTGGTAATTAATGAGAAAAAAATTATTCAACGAGCAGAAATTATTTGGGAAAAAGGAACCAATAGAGCAGAATTTTTCAGAGGTGAGGTAAATAAATACGGTTGGGTAGATACTGGGTCGTCTTTTTTACCTTCTGAAGTAATTGCTGCTTTTTTGTGGGCTCAAATAGAAAATTTAGATAAAATTCAAGAAAGAAGAAAAGAAATCTGGAGGTATTATGAGACGGAATTAAAAGAATGGGCCGATAAAAATGAAATTGAATTAATTAAGCAAATAAAGAGTGTTACAAATAATGCTCACATGTTTTATTTAGTTTGTAAATCTATAGAACAAAGAACAGAATTGATTAACCATCTCAAAGAAAATAATATTCATGCTGTTTTTCATTATATAAGTTTGCATTCAAGTTCTTTTTATATAGATAAACACGATGGTAGAATGTTAGAAAAAAGTGATAAGTTTACAGACAGATTACTTCGTCTACCTATGTTCTATGAGTTAGATGAAAAGAAAGTTGTAGAAGTGATAAAAATGTTTTCTCTATTATAGAAAAGAAAAAATGAAAGAAAAAATCAATATTGTTTTTTATTTTTTAGTTATTATTTATTTACTCATCTCTTCTTCTTATTTCTTGTTTAGATTACCAACAGGTGATGAGCTTTTGTTTATTAGTAATTTAAATGAAATAAAAGAGCTAGGGATTATTACAGCAATTAAAAATAGGATTTGTATTCCTTATATGTTGATCTCTTATCCTTTGTCATTTGTAATCAAAGATTATTTAGCACTTAGATTTACAAATGTTTTTTTAACTATGGGATTTATTGCTTATGTTAATTTTAGATTAAAATTTAGAGAAACTATTTTTTATCTTCTCTTTTTATTAGTAGTACAAGTTATTTTTATTTTGGTACTAATGATGCGTTGTTTTCTACTTCATTAGCTGTTTTTTTTATTGAAGTTTTTTTATTTCTCAATGATGAAATTAAAGAACTTAAATTAGCCTTTTTAGCATTGTTAGTGACCTTTTTACTCGTGAATTAATACTGGTTTTTGTACCTGTAATTTTCCTGTCACTTGTACTGTTAATAAAAAGGGTTTTAAAATAAAAGATTTTAAATTATCTTTAATTTTTACAATTTTTATGTTTTTGTTAAACTTACCTTCAATAATTAATAATCATAAATTATCATACGATAATAAAGATGTAAAAGAATATAAGGTTAATTGGGTACAAAGACAATATTTAGCACAGTTAATGGTTAATCAAGGACTTATTCCTAATCAGAGTCATCCTACTTGGGAACAGACTGAAGAATATGTTGATAAGAATGGCGAAAATTCATTGCCTAAAACTACCTTAGAATCTATTTTTTTTGATTTTAGATTGACACTAAAAGAATTTATAAAAGACTTTCTTGAAGTCTTATTTATGAGTTTTAGACAAATTGGTCCTGTTTTATTAGTTACCTTTTTTAGTATTTGGATTTATTTCAAAGGGGAAAAAAAGAAAAAAACTTTCCATATCCTAGTGTCTCACTTATTTTGATGATGCTTATCTTTTCATTTATTATCATTTCTTTTGTTGAGATTAGATGGTTGAGTTCTGTGTATCTTCTTTCTATTGTTTATTTTTCCTATATGCAAAAAAAGAAGTATTTGTCTCAAAGAATGTTTCGGTATAGTTACCTTGTATTTTTAGTATTGTGTGTTTACGGGATCTATAATCTAGTTTTAAGATTTTAAAAGTGAAAAATATAGCTATTTTATGTAATTATCAACTTCTAGAATCACGTATAGGAGGTATGGACTATTTTTTTTGGAGATTTCAGGAAGCCATAGTGTATGATGGATGGAATGTAGTTTGGTTTTTTCCTAATGATGCAAAATTTAAAGAATATTCTAAGTTTACCATTATTTCGTTAGGCAATGATAGTATTGAAGAAGTCTTTATTAAATATACGGATGAGAAGAAGATAGAATGGGACTATGTAGTAACACATTTTATAGAACTTTGCATACCTTTTTTTAAATCTATAAAAAGACTAAATACTAAGGTTAAGATTATAGCGGTGGATCATAATCCTAGACCCTTAGGAGGTTTTCTATTAAAGAAGAAAATAAAAAAAATAATAAAAGGTTATCTTTATTCAAAATACATAGATGTTTTTGTAGGAGTTTCTCATTACACAGTAAAAGAAATCAAATATGATTTTAGGTTTTTGAAAAAATCAGAATTAAAAGTAGTTTATAATGGTATTCAAACAGACAAGTTTTCAAAAAGAGTAAACAGAAAAAAGAGTGAACCCTCCTTTTTAGTGGCTTGCCATCTAAGAGAAAGCAAAGGAATACAAGATTTAATACATGCAGTATACTTGTTGCCAATCACTATAAAAGAAAAAAATTTGCATAGACATTTATGGTGATGGTCCGTATAAATTGGAGTTGCTGGAGTTGTGTGAAAAATTAAAGCTAAAAAATAATTTCAATTTTAAAGGAAGTGCAGCCAATCTTTACGAAATCTATGCTTTATATGATTATCTTTTGCAACCAACACATATGGAGTGTTTTAGTTTGTCTATTTTAGAGAGTTTAAGTGCAAATGTTCCAGTAATCACAACTCCAGTAGGAGGGAATGAAGAAGTCATTAAACATGGGAGTAATGGTTATATTTTTCCGACCAAGGATTATAAAAAATTAGCAGAGATAATAGAAGGTTTGTTTTTGGGGAAAATTGGAATAATCGAAGATGTTTCTACCAAAATTGAAAATGAATTTTCAATTGAAAAAATGGTTGAAAACCATGTGAAACTATTAAAATGAAAATAGCATATTTAACACCTGAATATCCACATATAGCTACTGCCCCTTCGGGTGGTATAGGAACTAGTATTAGAAATTTAACAAAATCTTTAGTTCAAAAAGGGCATCAATCTGTAATATTTTTATATGGACAAAAGCAGGATAAAGTTTGGGATGATGAAGGAGTGACTATAATTTCTATCAAAAATGTAAAGTTAAAAGGCTTTTCTTGGTATTTTACTAGAAGAAAAATTGAACGATTGATTAATGAATGGTTTGATAAAGGGGCTATACAACTAATAGAGGCACCTGATTGGACAGGAATAACCGCTTTTATTAGGCCTAAAAAATGTCCTGTGATTATAAGATTACACGGAAGCGATACCTATTTTTGCCATTTAGATAATCGTAAAGTGAAAAGATGGAATCGTTTTCTTGAAAAAAAAGCCTTAGCCAATGCAGATGCACATATATCAGTAAGTGCTTTTACAGCAAAAATGACGAATATGTTATTTAATCAAAATAAAACATATCAGATAATTCCAAATGGAATTGTTGTAAAGGATTTTACTTCTTCAAGTAGTTGTAATAATAAGACATTACTATATTTTGGTACTCTTATACGAAAAAAAGGCTTGCTAGAATTACCTTTGATTTTTAATAAAGTTATAGAAAACTGTCCTCAAGCTAAATTAATCTTGATAGGGAGGGATTCAACTGATATTATTTCAGGGAGAAGTTCTACTTGGGAAATAATGAAGGAACTTTTTTCTCCACAAGCATTTCAAAATGTTGATTATATTGGTGGTTTACCATATCAAGAAGTAAAAAAACATATCGACCAAGCAGCAGTTTGTGTTTTTCCATCTTTTGCAGAAGCACTTCCTGTATCTTGGATTGAAGCTATGGTAATGGAAAAAGCGATTGTAGCTTCTAACATTGGGTGGGCAACTGAAATGTTAGAGCATCAATCTAGTGCTATGCTCGTGAACCCAAAAGAACATCAAGCATATGCTGCAGCTATCGTTGAATTGTTAGAAAATAAAGAAAAAAATATACAATTTGGAGAAAATGCTAGAAAAATAGCCTTGGATAAATTTGATCAAAAAAAAATAGTTGAAAAAAACTGTGAATTCTATAGTAGAATTATAAATAAATGAAAGAGTATGTAACCATATCAGGAGAAGTGTTGTTATTCACTGGTCAACCTAATTTAGAATTATTGGAGGAGTTATCCAAAGGAGCTGGTGATGTTTGGCATAGTTCTATGGACCATGGATTCAAAAATATTTTTCCAGAATTGATTTATCAAACAGCGCTATTTTGGTGGTTTTTGAATGATATTGAAAACGTTAAGCATGCTGTAAATTGGAGAGTAAACGCCAAAGCTTTTGTGGTTAGAAAATCAGTTTGGGAAAAAGTAAAAGGTTTTGACTCCTCTTATAATACAGTATTAATGCAAGGTTTAGATTTTGGTTACCAGTTATTAAGGTATCAGGGAGGAGTTCCTATGTATGTTAAAGGACTTTTTGCTTTAGACAATAATCTACCTTTAAAAATAAATGTAGTTGATCGATATCGTTTTTTTAGAAAACATTTTGCTAAGCAGCACTTGTATTATATGTTTTTTAGAAAAGGAATTTGGTATTTTACAGAATGGAAGGGCTTGTTAAAAAGTAATAATCAAAATAGATGTAATGAGTATGTAAAAATAGCTCCACGTCAGCTAAATCCCATTCAAGGTAATCCAAATGTAAGTTATGTATTGCCAACCATGTTGCGTCAGGAATTTACTTTACAATTGTTACACGATTTAGAACAACAAACATATCCGCCAAGTCAAGTAGTAGTAGTAGATGCTACACCCGTTGAAAAGCGTATACAAAATATTTATAACAAAGATAATTTTTCTTTTCAATTAATAGTAAAATGGCAAGAAACCAAGGGTAGTTGTCGTGCTAGGAATGAAGCCATTGAACTTTGTAATGGAGATTATATTATTTTTGGTGATGATGATATTTGTATATCTGAGGATTTTATCGAAAAGCATATTCAATTACTACAAACCTATAATGCAGAAGCGTGCAATGGTTTAGATATTAAAGCAGATCATCCACAGCAGAAATTAAGTGATTTATTTCCAAAACTTGAGAAATTAGGAGATACCAGATGGTTTGTCGGATGTTCCCCAACTTTTAGCAATGCTAATTCATGTGTTAAAAAAGAGGTAATAGACCAACTGATAGGGAATGATGTTAATTTTGATGGTGGCTATGGGGAAGATTCTGATTTTGGTTTTTCAATTTTAAAAATGGGTAAAGTACTTTTACATAATCCATTTTCTGCTAATTTGCATTTAAAACCAGTTCAAGGAGGTTATCGTTTTTGGGGAGCTGAAGCAAAGAAAAAGGGTAAATTAAGAAAGACACAACCTTGGGAGTTAGATATTCCAGTGAAAAATATAACACCAGTACCAAGTCCTACTATTACGTATGGACTTTTAAAACATTACCCAGAAAATCAATTTGTAGAATATACCATAAAACATTTCCTACTTTATTTGATAAAAGGTAAAATTCAACACTTGCCATTCAAAATTTTTAGATTACCATATAAAATTCTTCAGTTTAAACGATCAGTATTTTATGCTAAAAAATTAATTCAATTGGGAGTAAGATACAAGTGATGAGATTTACAGTAATAATTTGTACCTATAAAAGAAAAAAGTCATTATACACCTTATTAGAGTCAATAAGGTTGCAATCATGTTATCCTAATGAAATATTAATTGTAGATGGCTCACCAGACACAGAGACAAAAAATATGATTTTGGAGCAAGATTATACAAATCTTAGCTATTATCAAGTTTTAGAAGAAGATCGAGGTCTCACACGTCAAAGAAATTTTGGAATTAAAAAAGTAAATGATGAGTCGGAAATAATTTGCTTCTTAGATGATGATGTTATTTTAGAAGCTAATTATTTTGAAGAATTATTACAAACATATCTTGTATTACCTAAAGCATTAGGAGTAGGTGGTTTTATAACAAATGAAGTTCATTGGGAAAAAAGTGAAAAAGAATTAGGACTAAATTATTTTTATTTTGACGGATTTGTTAGAAAAGAACCTAGTCGATTTAAACTACGAAAAATACTTACGTTAGATTCTAATTGTCCTCCGGGATATTTTCCATTATTTTCGCATGGTAGGAGTTTAAGTTTTTTGCCTCCAAGTGGCAAAATTTATCCTGTAGAACAGTTAATGGGAGGTGTTTCATCTTTTAGGAAAAGATTATTTAAAGAAATTTACTTTTCAACTTATTTTGAAGGGTACGGTTTGTATGAAGACGCTGATTTTACCATCAGAGCTTCAAAATTAGGTGAATTATATTGTAATACTAATGCAAAATTAGTACATCATCATGCACCTTCTGGACGACCTAATATGGTTAAATATGGTAAAATGGTAGTAAGAAATGGATGGTATGTTTGGAGAGTTAAAAACTCTAATCCTAAATGGATAGATAGATACAAATGGCACTTAATAACAGGAGTTTTACTCCTTATTAGAATGACAAATATCTTAAAAGGAAGTAAGAAGAAAGAAGCTTTTCAAGAATCTTTAGGAAGAATTTGGGGATGGATTAGTATATTTGTTAAAAAACCTCAATAAATAAAATATTGATGCGGTTTGTAGTAATTACTCATGTACAACATATAAAGAAACATAATCAAATATTTGGTTATGCCCCTTACATAAGGGAAATGAATTTATGGTTGAAAAATGTAGATGAATTAATTTTAGTAGCACCTAAATCAAAAGAATTCATCGATCCTATTTGGTTACCTTATGAACATAAAAAAAAGATTTGGTTTGAAGTACCTAATTTCAGTATTACAAGTCTTGGTGCTTTTTTAAATTTCATAAAGACTTTACCAATTTTGATTTTTCAAATTATTAAAGCTTTTCAACAAGCAGATCACATTCATCTACGTTGTCCTGGAAATATGGGGCTGTTAGGAGCTATACTTCAGATTTTTTTTCCAAAAAAAATAAAAACAGCTAAATATGCAGGGAATTGGGATCCAAAAGCGAAGCAACCTTGGACTTACAAATTACAAAGATGGATTTTATCAAATACTTTACTAACAAAAAATATGCAAGTGTTAGTCTATGGAGAGTGGCCCAATCAAACAAAAAATATCAAATCTTTTTTTACAGCGACTTATTCAGAAAAAGAACGATTAGAGGGATATTCTGATGAAAAATTTAATGAATTAATTCAAAAAGAAATAAAATTTTTATTTGTAGGAACTCTAACACTTGGTAAAAGACCATTGTATGCAATACAAATGGTAGAAAAATTACTCAAACTAGGTTATACTATTTCCTTAGAAATATATGGAGATGGGATACTGAAGGAACAACTATTTTTATATGTAAAAGAACATAATTTAGAAAAAACTATTTTTATAAAAGGAAATCAAAGTAAAGAAAACTTAAAAGAAGCTTACCTAAAAGCACATTTTTTAATTTTACCATCAGAAAGTGAAGGTTGGCCTAAAGTAGTAGCAGAAGCTATGTTCTGGGGAACTATCCCTTTAGCCTCTAGAGTATCATGTGTGTCAAATATGCTTAATAATAATGAGCGAGGAATTTTATTAAATTGGAATTTAGAGGAAGATATACAACACATAACTGATCTTATAAAAAATGAAAAACTGCTAAAGATGACAAGTCAAAAAGCACAATTGTGGTCACAAGACTATACGGTTGAACAATTTCAATTAGAAATTAATAATTTATTAATGTCATGAGGATAGTTCAACTAATAGATAGTTTGCAAGTGGGGGGAGCTGAGCGTATGGCAGTAAATTATGCGAATGCCTTATCTAAAGTGGTTAAATTTTCAGGTTTAATAGTTACAAGAAAAGAAGGTTTACTTAAAGAACAAATTACAGATAGTGTACAATACCTTTTTCTTAATAGGAAAAAAATTTTAGATTTTGATGCGTATCTAGTTTCAAGAAAATACTTAATACATAATAAAATAACTCATATCCAGGCGCATAGTTCTTCTTTCTTTTGGGCTTTTTTATTAAAATTAACTATTCCTAATATTAAAATTATTTGGCATGATCATTTTGGGAATAGACCTAATATTTCAAACAAACAAAAGTTTATTTTACAACTTTGCTCCCTTTTCTTTTATCGTGTTTTAAGCGTTAGTAATCATTTGTCAAATTGGGCAAAAAAGAATTGATGTGTAAAAAAATACTGTATTTGCCTAACTTTGTTGTTTTAAATGAAGAAAATAATCAAGTTTTTTTGAAAGGGACAAAAGGAAAAAGGATTTTATGTTTAGCTAATTTAAGAGTTGAGAAAAATCACCTGATGCTTTTAGAAGTAGCTTTTAAATTAAAAAAAGAATTTCCTGAATGGACCTTTCATTTAATAGGGAATGATAATAATGATTCATATTCTGCTTTAATAAAAAAAAAGATAACTGAATTAGAATTAGAACAAAATGTTTTTGTTTATGGAAGTTTTTCTAATGTAAATTATATACTTAATCAATCTGATATAGGGGTTTTAACCTCTAATTTTGAAGGATTACCCATGGCTCTTTTAGAATATGGTTTTGCAGGTTTACCAGTTGTTACTACAAACGTGGGAGAGATCCCTAATGTCTTTAAATCAGACTTTGGTTTTATGGTTGAATTTAAAAATGAAAAGCTTTTTTTAAATGCTCTAATTTCATTAATAAAAAATCCAGAACGTAAAGAAAAAGGTATAAAATTCAGTATGTTTGTAATTGAACAATTTAGCGAAAATGCTATATTAAAAAAATTCTTAGAATACTGTGTTTAAGAAATGTCAAATATAAATACTTCAAATATATTCGGAAATGTAAAAAATAATAAGATATTAAAAGGAGCAATCTATTTAATGATGCTTTCTTTTTTTACAACCTTCCTGTAATGGGGTATAGTATTACAGGAGAAAACGAATTAAGGATTTATGATTTTGCAGGAGCTTATATAGTGTGGTTTTATTTTAATAATAAGATTTATGTAAGAGACTATATTAATAAAATATTTTTTTTTAGATACTTTCATCAATTTATTGTTTGGACGAGTATTACAATGTTATTTACATTATCGTTTTCTCTTGTTTGTGATCGAATATTGTGGTTTTTTCAATCAGTTTTATATCTTTTTCATTTTTGGCTTTTTTATTTGACAGCAGTATTTCTTTCTATACTGATAACAGATCTTCGGTTTTTAAAAAAAATAGTATCTTTTATTTTATTAGTAGCAATAATAGCATTTGTAATTGTTATTTTACAAAATCTAAATATTATTCCTTTTTTATGGTCTGATAGGTATTTTTTAAGTTACCATGGATTTTTATCTGGTACATTTGGTCCTAATAAAATTGTAGTTGGAATTTCAGCTATTATCGTTTTTGTTTTTTCATTAGGATTAATTAATGATAAACGTGTTAGTATAAATAAAATTCTTTTGGTAGCTACTATAGTTACTACATTATTAGTTATAGGTTTAAGTGGTTCTAGAACCACTTATTTAGGAATGCTAGTTTTTACAATTTATTATGCTTTAAGAAATACTTTTAAGTTTTTAATTTCTATTATATTTTTATCTTTTATTTTTATTTGTGTTTCGTCTTATGATTCGACTATTTTAAATAAAATCAATGAGACCTTTGAAAAAAGGATCGAAAACAAGATAAAAGATCCTAAAACCCTAAAAGAAGGAAATGTTAATGAATTATATGAAGATTTAGGAGCAGGAAGAAAAAATTTGTCATTAAAGTATGTTGATTACCTTTTAGAAAATCCTTATATAATACCTTTTGGTATAGGTTTTAATAATAGATTGATTATAGGTTTTTCAGCTCATAATATTTATTTAAGTTTAATAAATGAAGTAGGTCTTGTTGGTTTTTT
The DNA here is from genome assembly GCF_019565455.1 of Flavobacterium oreochromis. Classification (NCBI taxonomy): domain Bacteria; kingdom Pseudomonadati; phylum Bacteroidota; class Flavobacteriia; order Flavobacteriales; family Flavobacteriaceae; genus Flavobacterium; species Flavobacterium oreochromis. Next base: position 65,692 of record NZ_CP067377.1, on the reverse strand, counting down.
CTTTTACTTTAGATGGCTTTTCTCAATTCTATTGTTACGATTAAAACCTTTTACTCAGCTAGAATATGCTCTGAAAGGAATGGTTTTGGCTATGATAGTTACACTTTTTTTTGGAGAACATTTGTATGTTTACAGACCTATATTTGGTTTATTTGGGCTATTTTTTTCAATTGTAGTTTTGTTAAGCTCACCTGTTTTTTGTTATATTGCGAAAAAAGTATATGAGGAATAGCAAAATAGCAATTATAATACCTTACTATAATGCAGGAAAACAAATAGTTGATGTTATTTCTCAAATTCCTAGTTTTATTCATACCGTAGTTATTATTAATGATAAAAGTCCTGATGTCTTTCCAGAAAAAAAAATTTTAGAAAATCTTAATAATCAAGTAAAAATTGTTTATTTAAATAATGATACCAATATAGGAGTTGGTGGTGCTACTATTAAAGGATTTTTATATGCAATAGATAATGATTTTCAGATTGTTATTAAAGTAGATGCTGATAATCAAATGGATTTAAAATATTTGCCTGATTTAATAGAACCATTACAAAAAGGAAAAAGTCAAATGGCAAAAGGAAATCGTTTTAGAGATATTAATGCGTTATCCAAAATGCCTTTTATTAGAAGAATAGGAAACCTAGTCCTGTCTTTTATTACAAAAATGGCTACAGGTTATTGGCATAATTTTGATCCTACTAACGGTTATTTTGCAGTTCATGTTAATACACTCAAAAAGATAAATTTTAATAATCTAGCCAACAGATACTTCTTTGAAACATCATTACTTTCAGAAATGTATTTTACAGGGGCTAAAATAAAAGATATTTCAATGCCTGCTATTTATGCAGATGAAAAGTCACAAATGAAACTTTGGAAAATACCTTTTGAGTTTAGTTTTAAATTAATGAAGCTATTTGTTAAGAGAATTATAAAACAATATTTTTTATATGATTTTAATATAGGTTCAGTATATCTGTTTTTTGGATTACCTCTTTTTTTCTTTGGTATTATATACGGAATTTATAATTGGGTCTATTATTATACCAAACAAATTTTAGCTCCTACAGGAACTATTATGATCATTACACTTTCAATTATACTTGGTTTCCAAATGTTATTACAAGCTATTCAATTTGATATATCTCAAGCTCCAAAAGTAAATGAAGAAAATTAATTGTGTACCTATTGGGTTTATTGTATTTTTTAACTTGATAATAGCATCAGGCTTTTATTGGCAGCAGCAAGAGGCAACGGTTTTAGAATTATCAAGTGATTTAGCTAATATAATTCCTATTTGTAAAAAAATAGATGACCCTTCCTTATTTTCTAAAGATTTATTTTTAGAAGATTTAAAAGATGTAAAGTATTATACACCGTTTTATGTACAAACCCTTCGTTTTATCGCTAAGACTGTAAATCATGATTATATAAAAGCACTAAATATTTTAGGTTTCATTACCCATTTTATCTTTGGTTTATTTTGGTATTTAGCATTTGCAAAAATGTATAGACTCCCTTGGATTGCTTTTTTTATGTCTATATTAGTTCGAGGAATTGTTTGGCCTCCAGGAGGAGAGCTTCTGGGGATTTCTGAGCTCTGGACCATCATGCCTCGCACATTATTTCAAGCAATTTTACCAGTGCCATTTATTATTTATATTTATACAAAAAAAAATAAACTATTACTGGCTTCTTTATCATTAGGTTTTATTTCTAATTTTCACCCTATTTCAGGAATTGGTGCCTTTACCCTATATTGGGCCGCATATGTCAGTTATAGTTTTTTAGAAAATAACAATAGTATAAAAAAATACTTTATGAAAGCGTTCTTATAAGTACTTTTTTTACAATAGGAATTCTACCCTTTATTATTAATTACTTTAGTAATATAGAAAATGTAATAAATATTGATAGACAATTTTTTAATCATGCTTTTTTAACTAGAATACCAGAGACTTTTATTAATCCTTTGAAATTTATTATTCAATGGAATAGAAATGTATTTTGGTTTTTTTTATTGAGTTTTTTACTATTTATATTTTTAGATCAATCTTTTAAAAAGAAAATAAGTAAAATTTTATTTTTTGCGATGATAGTATTATTTCTAGTATCTAATTCAATCTTTTATATAGAGTGCTTCATTAATGAAGTTTTAGATACAAATTTAAGGATGGCATTTCAATTTATACGATTTCAAAAATTTCTTTTAATTCTTTTAGAAATTAGTTTAGGCTTTTTATTGATAGAATTGATACAAAGAATGAAGCTAAAAAGTTATTATTCTATAATTATAGTGTTTATTTTTTTATTTCTATTAGTATTTTCACATACCAGTTTGATTAGTCGATTACCTTTAATAGGAGATGATTTAGGAAAATCAATTTTACCCAAGATTTTTATGGTAAATGCTGAATATCGAAATTCTAATAAATCAGATTTAAATACTATTATTGAATATATAAAAAGAATACTTCTAAAAACGAATTGATTTACGGGCATTTTTTGGTACGTGCTGGAGCGAATAGAAGCGTATGTTTAGATGGGAAAGGAGCTGGAATGCTAATAGAAGGAAATCCAATAAAATTTATAAATTGGTACACAGAATATGATCAGTTTAATAAACTGAATGTTCAAGAACAATTGCGATTTTTAAAACAAAAAGGCGTTAAATATATAGTGAGTAAAGAGAAATATTCTCTTGAAATATTAAAAGAAACGGATACATACAAACTTTATAAGTTATAAATGAAAATAGAAAGAAAAATTTTTAAAACTGCTATTCAAGAAATTTTAAGCAAGAAAGGAACAGATGAAGTATTATCAGAAGCTGCTTTTCCTGCATATGCTCATAAAAACCCTTTGATAGATTATATTTTTTGGAAACGATTAAAGATTGTAGCTAATTATATTGATAAAAAAAGAAAGATAAAACAGATGTTTTAGATTTTGGATGTGGTTCTGGTGTTTTTTCTTATGTTTTAACTTCTAAAGGATGCAATGTTACCGCAATAGATTTAAATCTACAACCTGTAAGAATACTATCCGAAAAAATAAAATTTCCTCAGCACATAAATTTTATAGAAAATGATATCTTTAAAGTTGATTTTAAACATAGTAAATTTGATTATATTGTAGCTTTAGATGTTTTAGAACATATTCCTATATCAGAATTAGAGGACTATTTAATACTTTTTACTGATCTTTTAAAAGAAAATGGAGAAATAATAATATCAGGACCAACAGAAAATATAATTTATAAAATAGGTAGAAAATTAGCAGGAAGTGATTTTACTGGACACTACCATGAAACAAATATAGCTAGAATTAAAGACGTTTTTTTACGTAAATGTAAGGTTCATACATTGTCTAAAATATTTTGGCCAATTACCTTATTTGAGGTTTTTGTGAGTAAAAAGAAATAAATTGAAGAAACTTTTATATATAGGTAATAAATTATCAGAGAAAGGATATAATGCTACCACTATTGATACTTTAAGTTTTCAATTAGAAAAAATAGGATATCAAGTAGTAGCAGTATCATCTTTAAAAAATCCTTTATTGAGAATATTAGATATGTTATTTTCAATTATTAAGAATAGAAAATTTGACTATCTATTAATAGATACTTATAGCACCTCAGCATTTTGGTACGCTTTTTTTGCAAGTCAATTAGCTAGGGGTTTAAAAATAAAATACATACCAATTTTACATGGAGGGAATTTGCCTAATCGATTAAAAAAAATCCTAAACTATCTCAATTAATATTTAATAACGCTTATAAGAATGTAGCTCCTTCAAATTATTTAATAGAACGCTTTATAGAAGAAGGTTTTTATAATGTTTTTTTTATTCCCAATACAATCGAAATTCAAAAATATCATTTCAAATTAAGGACTACTATACAACCTAAACTGCTTTGGGTAAGAGCCTTTGCATCTATTTATAATCCTAAGATGGCAGTAGATGTTTTCTCTGAAATAAAAAAAAAATATCCTTTAGCACAATTGTGTATGATAGGACCTGATAAAGATGGTAGTTTAGAGAGTACAAAAAAATATGCTTCTGAAAAAGAACTTGATGTTACCTTTACAGGTAAATTATCCAAAGAAGAATGGATTTCCCTATCTGAAAATTATGATATTTTTATAAATACAACACATTTTGATAATACACCTATTAGTATAATAGAGGCTATGGCATTAGGCTTACCTATAGTTAGTACTAAAGTGGGAGGAATTCCTTATTTGTTTTCGGATCAAAAAGAAGGATTGATGGTTTCAGATGATTCAGTAGATCAAATGGTTGAAGCGATTTGTTTTTTACTTTCTTATCCTAAAAAAGCATCACAAATTTCTATTCAAGCCAGACAAAAAGTAGAATCCTTTGATTGGGAAAAGGTCCAAGAACATTGGAAAAATGTAATTGCCTAAAAATTAATTCTTTTCTGATTATTTTAGTCTCTTAACGAAGTAGAGGGAATTCATTTTTTTATCTGCTCTTATTTTATTTAATTTGCGACCTTACAGTTAAAATATATATGATCAATAAAAAACAATTACACTTCGAAATTTCTGAGAGAAAAGTATTACTTCGCTTCTTTGATGTTTTTTTTTGTTTTTTTTGTCCTCTATTTTATAGGAGATCATTTTGACTTTAGTTATTTTACAATTTCTAATAAGAATTTTTATTGGATTTTAGTTCTATCAGTGTACTTATTGTTTTTTGGATCTGTTTTTGAAATGTATGATTTACCTACAGCAAGTAATCAAACAAGCATTTTAAAAAGTATAGTTCTGACTAGTTCACTTACCGTTTTAGTTTATTTATTAACCCCTTTTTTTACTCCTCCTTTACCTGAAAATAGATTGCAAATTCTTTTGTTTTATTTAGCAATAACAACCGCTTTAATGGGATGGAGATTACTATATGCTAATTATTTAGCATCTCATCGATTTTTAAAAAAAGCATTGTTAATTTGTGAAGAAAAAGAAATAACAGACCTAATAAATGGTTTAAGGAAAAATGATCCACATTACATAATATTAGGTTATGTGGATTTGTCTGAAATTTATTCGAAAGAAGAGGATAAACAAGTAACTAAGATATCCGTAGATGATTTAATTAATTATATAGAAAAAAAGCAAATTTCAGAAGTAGTAGTAGCTCCATCAAAATCAATAGGAATGCCTATAGAATTGTATGAAAAACTATTGTATCTTGTAGAAGGAGGTTTTTTTGTTAGAGAATATTCTCAAGTATATGAAGCTATAACTCAACGGATACCAATTCAGTTGGCTGAAAGAGATTTTTATCGTTATTTTCCCTTTTCTCGTAACAATCAAAATCAATTGTATCTGATTTATGTACGTATCATGGAAATTTTAATCTCTTTATTAGGTTTAATAATAGGAATATTAATTCTTCCCTTTGTCTTTTTAGGTAATTTATTAGGTAATCGTGGACCTTTATTATATAAGCAAGAACGTGTAGGTAAAAATGGAAAAATATTTAATATTTATAAATTGAGATCCATGTTAGTAAATGCAGAGTCTAATGGTGCTGTTTTTGCTACTTCTAATGATGTTCGTATAACTTCTTTTGGTAGATTTTTGCGTAAATCACGGTTAGATGAGGTACCCCAATTTATTAATGTGTTAAAAAATGAAATGGGAATTATAGGACCTAGACCAGAACGCCCCGTTTTTGTTAATCAAATTAATGATATGATGCCTTTTTATCAGACTAGGCACGTTATTAAACCAGGATTAACAGGTTGGGCTCAAGTAAATTATTCCTATGGAGAATCATTAAAAGATAGTTTGGTGAAATTACAATATGATTTATATTATATAAAACATAGAGGTGTTTTTATAGATCTTAATATTATGATTAAAACTATTAGTACTGTTTTGTTTTATCGAGGACAATAATTATATGTTTTGTTAGAACATGTTAACTTTTTTCTACATGTCGATTAGAATTAATAATTCAGGAAAGAATAGATATTTTGCTTTAAAAAGTCTGATCTTAAAAAAAAGTAACTGATACCTTTTAGCTTATTTAATTTGAATTTATCTTTCTTTGTACGCTCTTAGAGTAAGAATGAAATTACTGATTACTAAAGGAATTATAAGGAATAAGTGTGGCTTGTTAAGCATGAAAAATAAGTAAATTCCTGTACTAAAAAGGCAAATAAGAGTTATTTTTGAGATTATTTTAGTTTGTCTTTTTAGTATAAAATATGTTAATACTAAATAGAGAGGATTAAATAAAAGCATGTTATAATTCCATAATACTTCTTGATGTAAAGAATATAAATTTACAGTAATAAAAAATACTCCAATGCCTCCTAAAAGGGTGAAGTAAAGAATGTTTAATCCTTTTTATTGATTAAAATAAGTAGACTTAAGGAGATAAGTAGTGGTATACAGCTATTCAAAATAGAAAACCCTTTGTCTGTCTGTTTTGTAGCACTGTATAAAGTCTGATGTTTTTCGGTTAACGCTTTTCCATTATATTGAGTTGTTTCTAATACTTTCATTAAGTCAAGGGGCAAGAATAAAATTTTTGCTTGTTCATCAGGACGATGACCAAATATGATATTAATACCTAAATTTAGCCAATATTGTTTCCTTTGATAATTATATAAAACTTCTCTATACGTTTCTCTTTTGTGTAACGTATTTTTAATAGGTTTTTCTTTTAAAACAGAATTAAGGATGTCTATTACCTTTGTTGTACAATTACGATCAATAAATTTGTATGTGTAATATTTATTTTTAGAAAATACAGACTTATTTAGTTCTTGAAATAATTTGTTTTTTTCTCTAGAAGAAAGGTTTAGTTTCTGTTCATATATGCTACGATTATCTTCTCTATAACTATATTCAAAATCAGCATAAGGATAAACGGCTGCATAATATTGTAAATCACCTTTAGTAAACTTTAATATAAAATTAGGTGTTCTAAAATCAAACATTCCATAATTGTATACTACATCAAACCCAGCAATAGGATCTTTAACGCGTAAAGCTGTGTGGCCATATAAAGTATGTGATTCTTGAGCTACATCTACAGTTAAAATACTAAATACCGCTTTTTCAGAAAGAGAAGGTATTTGTGAATAAGAGCAAAAAGAAAGTTGTATGAAAACTAATAAAAATATAATTTGTTTTTTCATTGTTTAATGTCTTAGATGAATCCTATCCTTTTAAAAATCTTGTAAAATAACCCTATGTTTATCTAAAAATAGATAAATCTACCTTTAAAGAAAAAACATTAGAATATAAAGCTGCACTTTGATTACCTATATCAGTTAACGCATAATCAACAGAAATACCTTTATAGTGAAAACCTAATCCAAAATTAGGTTGGAAGCCTATGCTTTTTTTACCATCTATTCCTAATGTGTTTTGAAAGTTACCAATACCAGTTCTTAAGAAAGCCAGGTCATTATAACCAAATTCAAAACCTATAGCAGGTGAAAAACTTAATAAGTCTGATGAAAAAAGATCTTTAGTGCGTTGAAATTCCATATTCAGAGAGGTTGCTACTAAAAGACTCATATCATTATGAAATTCATGTTTTTTAGCTAATCCTATTTGAGCCTTGGGTAATGTTATTTCAGATGTAGCTGGTAATTCTTGATTTTGTAAAGGAGTTTGAGTTTGCGCATCTTGAATTTTTTTAAATTCTTTTTCGTTAATATTCCAAATATTATAAGTAGTTGTAACATCACGTACTAGAAAACCTATTTTCCAATTATTCTTCTCAAATTGCATACCTACATCAAACCCAAACCCCCATGAACTTGCAAAATCCCCAATGATTCTTCTGATGATTTTGGTATTAACACCATATTTTAGTCCTTGAATTGGTAAATTACGAGCATATGAAAATGTTACTCCATAATCAGCAGCGGAAAATAAACTGATTCGATTATAATCAATTGCTCCATTAGTATCAATTAGTTGAGTCGTATTTAGTATATTATCAACTCCAAAACGAATTATAGATGCACCCCAAGCACTTCGGTCATCTATTTTCTTTGCATATGCTAAATAATCATATTGAGCAATGTTTGCAAAATAGCTAGCGTGCATAAAAGCAGCTTCACTATCCTCAATTTTTAATAATCCAGTAGGATTCCAATAGACAGAATTTACATCACCCGTATGTGCTACCATTGTATTAGCCATGCCAAAAGCTCTTGCATCGACACCAATATTCATAAACTCATTAGAATATTTACGAGCCGTTTGTGCTTGTACAATGTTTAGAGTAACTAAAAAACTAAAGGTCAATATCTTTTTCAAGGGAACAGTTTTCGCAAAGATCAAATAAAAATCTGATATATTAAACTCTAGAACTTATAAACTTATTGTATTACCTTTGTAAGCTAAAAACTAAGAAATATAAAATTATTTTATGTCAATAAAGTCACAAATTCCAAATTTAATTACATTATTAAACTTGTTCTCAGGTTGTATAGCTATTGTTTTTATTTCACAATTACAGTTCGAGTGGGCCTTTTTCTTTGTGTGTTTAGGAATATTCCTCGATTTTTTTGACGGATTTTTTGCTCGCCTTTTAAAAGTACAAAGCCCCTTAGGTGTACAATTAGACTCATTAGCAGATATGGTAACCAGTGGAGTAGCTCCAGGATATGCCATGTTTCAGCTATTATTAAAAGCAATGGGAGGAACTCAAAGGATAGAGGTTAATGCGTGGGACAATTCTGTTATGTTAGTTCCTTTTCTAGGTTTTCTTATATCATTAGGAGCTTGTTTTAGATTAGCTAATTTTAATATAGATACACGTCAGACAGATTCTTTTATAGGAGTACCTACACCTGCTAATTCATTATTTGTTATGAGTTTGCCATTAGTTATTCAGCATACAAGCATTTTACTGATTACAGAAATTTTACAGAATCCTTATGTACTTTTATTAATTACAGTTTTAAGTACTTATGTAATGAATGCAGAGATTCCTTTATTTTCTCTAAAAATAAAACAGTTTACCTGGTCTAAAAATATGTTGCAAGTTTTTTTATTATTTTGAGTATTATATTGTTATTGGCTTTTAAATATTTAGGAATTCCTTTAATTATTATAGCTTATATATTATTGTCTGTTATTAATAATATATTTTTGAAAAAGGCTTAAATGGCTCAAAAAAGTATTCTAAAACAGTTAAAAAGGAACAAATACACGAGCAAAAAAAAGTTCGCAAACGAAAGTGTCTTTTTTTTCAAGTTCCTTATTTTTCAAATTGGTAATGATATTAAGTATTGTAGTTCTTTTTACAGTCAGAAAAATATCATTGCTCGCTATTTAGGTTTTACTACTGATAAAATTATTTATGCAGAAGCTCGTTCTATGCCTATAGATGAGGTATTAGATACACATATTGAAAAATCTTTTGGGATTGATCTTTCCGAATATCAAGATGATATTGATTGGTCTAAAATAAAAGAGATAGAAGGAGGATATCCCATAGAATTTGTTTTTATCAGAGCAACAGCAGGAAGTAATAAAATAGATAAGAAATTTAAAAAATATTGGCTACGAGCAAAAGAAAAAGGATTTATAGTAGGAGCTTATCATTATTATAGACCCAATGAAAATTCAATTGAGCAAGCAGAAAACTTTATAAAACAAGTTACCTTAATAGAAGGTGATTTTCCTCCTGTACTTGATATAGAAAAACTACCCAAAACTCAATCAATAGATCGTCTAAAAATAGGATTAAAACGATGGTTAGAAAAAGTCGAGGAACATTATGGAGTAAAGCCCATTATTTATAGTAGTGAGAGTTATTATCAAGATTTTTTAAAAGATGATTTTGAAGATTATCCTTTTTGGATTGCTAATTATACCGCTTTTTATAAAAAGATAGATTCTGAATGGTCTATATGGCAGTTAACAGAAAATGGAAAAATTCCAGGAGTTAAAGGACCTGTAGATGTTAATATTTATAACGGAACCTCTGTTACAATGAAAGATTTATTAATTCATTAATTGAGAATATAGTAGAATAAAAAATCCCATTTTGAAATTTGTCTAAACTTTTGGGTGCAGTCTATTTCAAAATGGGATTTTTATTATTGTTAAACAAATAACAATCTGTTTTTTAGATTGGAATAAATTATTTTTTTAATCCTAATTTTTGATGAGGTTTCCCATCTTGGAATGTGAAAAACATCTTATTAGCTTGTCCTTTCGTAAACATTGTTCGTTGCTCATCTGCAGCATAGTCCATGTAGTTAACAAACATTTGAGAATATTCTATACCATTACAAGTTTCTTTTAAAGGGTATTTTTGAAAGCCATAATGCTCTTTTGGTGCAGGAGGGGTATCTGATACTAAATCATCACCACAATTGCCTTTAGGGCCTGAAAGATGGTGTAATCCAAAATAATGACCTATCTCATGAACAAGGATTTTTCCTTTAGTATGTCCAAATTTAATAATATCTTGATTGGTTGGTTTTGGATCATAAAAGTATAATGAATTTAGAGCAATTCCCCAATATGTTCTGTCACCTGTTAAAGGAGAAGCATATCCTGCAAAATCATCACCATCTTCATCATATAAGCTATCCAAAACCCATATAGTTAATGTTTTTTCAGTATCATCAGCTAACATCCCATGTTCTTGTGTTTTAAACCATTCTTGTTGACCATAAACAGCATCGAAATCAGTTTGTTTTCTGTTTATACCTTTTAAAACAAAAGAAATTTTTGTGTTTCCAGAAGCAAGTTTTGAAAATTCTTGAGGTGTATTCTTTAAATCACCATCTTTCCCTTCAAAAGATTCATTTAAAATTTGGATTTGCTTTTGTACATCTAGATCTGTTATTTTACTTCCTTTTAGACCCTTTTTGTACAAAATATTAATTTGAACCGAATTTCTCTCTTTTCTTTAAGAGTATAAGTTTTTTTAGAGTCAAAAGAATCATCATATCTATTTATTAGATTATTGGAGATGGTATTTTCTGCATGACTTGCAGTTTTATTCTCTGTTATATCTTCTTTTTGACAAGAAAATACTGTTAAAGATGCAAATAGCATCGTAATAAATAACTTTTTCATACGATATTATATAATTTAGTTTAATTCTAGATTAGTTGTTTAAGTTTTGTTATTGAAAAATTAATTTCTTAAAACTATAAACATTATGAAAAATAGAGATTTAGTGATTCATCACTAGATTCTTGATATAATTTTTAACTTTTTGCAAAGGAATACTATGTACAGATAAAGCGACTTGGGTTAGTACAAAGCTAGTGTGTTTTTTATTAGCATTTGTTAAAATGCGAATATTAACTTTTATTAAAAACAATAAGTGTTTGTTTTTTAGTTTTTTGTAAATTTTTTTTATGTTTTTTTTATGTTTTGCTTAACTTTTTTTTTTGTAAATAATTATTAATAATTTAAGTAAAAACAAATTTTTAGTTTGACAGAAGAGTTTTGCCTAAGCATATAACCTAGATATCCGTTTGTTTCTAATATTTATTATAATTTAAAAGGAGCTAAAAAAGTAATGAGGATATAATTTAGTTTGATTGCAATCTATTTGTTTAAATGAATAATGAGAAAATCGAATAGAATAGATACAAGATAATATGTTCTTCTTATTGAGGTAGTTGTAGAATAAAAAGATTATTTATCTTTTTTAGATGATGCTTATCGTTGTAATATTCAAATTTTCTGTATTAAATAAAGCGAGTTATGTTTGCTAAAAAAATCAATATTTATTTAGAATAATTAAAAATAATATTTTCTTTTTAAAATTCTAATCTTATATTTGCAGTCCAAAAACAATTTAAAATTAGTCTAAATAAAATGAAGATATATTGGTTAGCATGTTTGTTATTCTTGTCAGGACAAAGTTTTGGACAAGATAAGTTTCAAGGAGAAACAGAAGAAACAATTGAAAATGATACGGTAAGAAAAAAAAGATATTCTTTAAAGGAAATAGAAATAAGACAGCATAAGCAAAAAAAACTTGTTTCTACTGTTCGTACTGGATTAAAATCTTTTGATAATCCTCAAAGTCTTCAGTCTATAGGAGCAGAAGTAATTTCTCAACAACAATCGGTACGTTTAAGTGATGTTGTAAAAAATGCAAATGGAGTTTATGTAGGATCAGCAAGAGGAGGAGCCCAAGAAACTTTTTGGTCAAGAGGTTATGATATGGGGACGAATAATATTTTTAAAAATGGATTTCGTCAAAATGGAGGTTCTATGCCAGAAGTTATCTCTTTAGAAAAAGTAGAGTTCTTAAAAGGAAACAGTGCTTTGTTATATGGAAATGTAGCTCCAGGAGGAATCCTAAATTTAGTAACAAAAACACCTTTGTTTGAAAGAGGAGGAGAAGTGTCTTTTCAAACAGGAAGCTATGATTTTTATAAGCCTATTTTTGATTTTTATGGTCCGCTTTCTAAATCAATTGCTTATAGAGTTATTGGAAGTTTTGAAAAATCAAAAAGTTTTAGAGATGTTGTAAGTAGAGAACGTTATTATATTAATCCATCTTTTTTATTCAAAGCAACAGAAAAAACAGATGTTCTTCTTCAAATGGATTATTTACATGATAATTGGACACCTGATTTTGGAACGGGAGCTTTTGGTAAAACAATTTTAGATGTACCTATAAATCGTTACTTGGGAGCTAATTGGTCTAATGGACAAACTCGTCAAGGATCATTATCAGCTCTTTTAAAACATCAAATTAATGATTCTTGGAAGTTTATAGCAAATATGTCTTTTCAAAATTATTTAAGACAATTCGAAGGGACTGATAGAATTCAACCGTCTAGTTTAACAGGTGATTTAACTAGAAAATTAGGCAAAAATAAAAATGTTGAAACATTATTAGGTCAACAATTCGGATTACAAGGTTGTTTTAAAACTTTTGGCTTAAAACATGAATTGTTTATGGGGCTAGATGGAGAAACTAGTTACGCTGATAGTTATTCTTATATCTTTTATGAAAAACAATTAAATGGTCAGTTTGTGTCTGTTACGGATTATGATAAGGTTAATATTTTTAATCCTATTACATTAATAAATGAAAAAGGATTTCAAGAAAATTATAATTCAGTAATTACAAAAAATGTAGGAAAACGTTTTGGATTTTTTGCTCAAGATTTAATCTCTATTCATAAAAAAATAAAATTATTAGCAGGATTACGCTGGTCATGGCAAGAAATGCAAACTACTACATACAATGCAAAAATAGATGATGGTAAAAATTTAAGCCCTAAAGCTCAAACACCTTTTAAACTTAATTATGAAGCAGATCAAGACAGTAATCCAGTCGTAGGCGCAATACAAGTAGATAAGGCTTTTTCTCCCAAATTAGGTTTAGTTTTTCAGCCTCTACAATCAGTGTCAATTTTTGGTAGTTATTCTAATTCATTTACTCCTAATACAGGTATTGATATTTATAATAACCCTATCAAACCATCTATTATAGATCAATATGAAGCAGGTCTTAAAACTGAGTTTTTTAAAGGAAAATTAGCAACAGGTATTACTGTTTATACTATTGAAAATAATAATTTGGTTCAAATGGCAAGTACTACATTAGAGGGTAAGGCCAACTCAAATTCAAATATTAAAGAATTATCAGGAAAAACAAGAAGTAAAGGAATAGAAGTAGATGTTACAATAAAACTTAACGAAGGATTTAAGATAAATGCAGGTTATAGCTATAATGATATGCGTTTCGTAAAAACATCTGGATTAGTAGGAAGTTCAGTTGAAGGTGATCGTTTAGCTCGTACACCAGATCAAACGGCTAATTTAAGTTTCTTTTATACAGTACAAAGCGGATTCTTTAAAAATATTTCAATAGGAGCTGTAGGAAATTATATAGGAAATCGTATAGGTGGTTGGAATAATCGTTATGCTAAAGATAAAAATGGAATATTATTTGTGGAAGAACGAGAAATTCCAGTTAATAGTTATGCAGTTGCTGATGCAACAGTAGGATATACTTATAAAAATATAAGTATATTATGTAAACTGTCAAATGTGACTAATACTTTAAATTATACAGTACATGAAAATTATAGTATTAATCCAATACCGCCAAGACAATTTATGGCAACATTAAAATATCAATTTTAAAAGGTTTTGTTTTTGTGAAAGGCAATAGTATAGCGTTAAAAACTATACTTTTGCCTTTATATATTTTAATTCATATTGTGTAAAAATTGCATTAATAAATTATAAGTGTTAAAACGTTAAGAAAATAAATGAATAGAGTCTATTTAATAGGGATAATGATGTTTAATATAATATCATTTGCTCAACAAAAAAACACATTATTAGAAGTAAGTTTTTGGAAGAAAGCCCCAGATCTAACATCCGTTCAAAATGAAATAGCAAAAGGGAATAACCCTTCAGAGTTAAATCCTTCCGCTTTTGATCCTGTGACACTTGCTATAAATAATAGTGTTTCAAATCAAATAATTTATTATTTACTAGAACAAAAAGGAAATGAGGTTAATAAATTGACTCATGATGAAAGAACTTATTTACATTGGGCAGCAGCTAAAGGAAATATAGAATTAGTAGACTACCTTATAAAGAAAGGAGCTAATATCCATCAACAAGACTCTCATGAAGCTACTCCTTTAGTTTACGCATTAGGTATAGGTACTGTTAAAACTGAATTATTCGAAGTTTTTTTTAAAGCAGGTTTAGATCCTAAAAAAGTATATAAAGATAAAGTAACCTTATTAATGTTAGCAGTTCCTCATGATAAAGATTTATCAATTACACAATTTTTAGAAACTAAAGGGCTAAGTGTAAAAGATCAAGATGCTTTGGGCAAAACAGTTTTTGATTATGCTGCTAGAACCGGTAATCTTATCAATTTAAAGAAGCTTATTGAAAAAGGAAGTAAATTTACCCCTAATGCTTTATTAATAGCAGCTGAAGCGACTAGACGTACAGCTAATTCGTTAGAAGTTTTTCAATATCTTATAGAAGACCTTAAGTTACAACCTACAATTACGACTTCAAATGGAGAAACTATTTTACATTTAATAGCTAAAAAGAAAATCAATTACCTGTTATTCAATATATTTTAAATAAAGGAGCTTTGTTAGAAGCTATAGATAAAGAAGGAAATACTATTTTACATAAAGTCGTTGGAGGTCGTGATTTAATAACTGTTAATTTTCTATTAGAAAAAAGAATTAATGTTAATAAAGTAAATGTTAAGGGAGAATCTGCATTAATACAAGCTATTAAGTCAAGTTCAGTAGAAATTATGAATGCATTGGTTTATAATGGAGCTTCTATTGATTTGCTGGATAATGAAGGACAAGGTTTAGCATATCATTTAGTTCAAAATTATAGAGCTCCTAGAAATGGGAATGATGATTTTGTAGAAAAATTAAAATGGTTAAAAGAAAAAGGAGTTGATTTAAAAAAACATCAAAAAAAGGAAATACCTTATATCATTTAGCAGTAGTGAAAAATGATTTAGAATATCTAAAAAAAATAGAAGGCTTAGGAATAGAAATAAATGCTAAAAATGAAGAAGGATTAACAGTTTTACATAAAGCAGTTATGGTAGCTAAAGATGAAAAAATAATAAACTATTTACTTACTTTAGGCGCAGATAAAAAAATAAAAACTGATTTAGACGAAACCGTTTATTCTTTAGCACAAGAGAATGAAATACTAACGAAAAAACAAATAAATTTAGATTTTTTAAAATAAAGTATGAGCAATTACACAAAATATCTTACACTAATTATCTTTTCATTATTTTTTAATAATACAACAGCACAAAGCTCTAAATACAAATGTATGTTACAAATGACAAACTATGTCGGAGAAGGAGCTTATGTAGTAGTTTCGTTAATAAACCCAAAAGGACAGTATGAAAAGACCTTGTATGTTATGGGAGATGATAAAAAATGGTATAAAGAGATAAAAGAATGGTATAAATTTTATAATAAAAGAACTAAAGTAGACGCTAAAACAGGAGCCTCTATAGCAGGAGGAGATAGAAGTGTAACTATCTTAGAAATAGAGGATGCCAAGCTAAACTCTGGCTATAAAATTCGTTTTGAATCAGCAGTAGAAAATCAAAAATACCATGTTACAGACCTAGAATTTCCATTAACTACAGAAGCCTTATTAAACAAAGTAGAAGGAAAAGGATATATTCGTTTTGTTAAGTTAAATAAAATTTAGTTTAGCCATGACCTTATCTATTTGGCGTTGGGCTCATTTTACTTTAGCTATTATTACTGCTGTGTTTTTAGTTATAGCTTCAGTTACAGGAGCTATTTTAGCTATTGACTCTATAAGTCAAGAAATACCATCATCCTATAAAGCTTCTAATTTTAAAAACATTCATTTAGATCATGTAATAGATTTAGTAAAAAAAGAATTTATAGAAGTAAATGAATTAACCGTTACTCCAAGTCATACTGTAATAGTAAAAGGGTTAGATGATCAAGCTAATGAAGTTAATGCCTATATAAATCCAAATACAGGTAAAATAATAGGAAACCTAAAGAAACAATCAGAATGGATAAAATGGATAACATCTTTACATAGATCACTTTTTTTACATCAAACAGGAAGAATTATTTTAGGTATTAATGCTTTCCTCTTATTTATTATAACCTGTACAGGAATAATTTTGCTGCTAAAACGTCAAAATGGTTTTAAAGGATTTATAAAAAGATTAAAAAAGATCATTGGTATTCTTACCTTCATGTACTATTAAGTCGTTGGATGATTATTCCTATTTGGATTATAGCATTAACAGGAACTTTTTTAACGATTTATAATCTTAATGTATTTGAAAAAAAGACAGTTATAAATCATAAAAGTATTATTTCAAAGAAGCCAATTTCAGAAAGACAAATTAAAGATTTCCCAATTTTTAAAACTCTTTTATTATCCGATGTACAAAAAATAGAATTTCCATTTACAGATGAAGTAGAAGAACATTTTACTTTAAAATTAAATGATCGAGAAATTTTAGTTAATCAATGGGATGGAAGTATTCTTAGTGAAGTAGAAATATCTAAATGGATTAGATTAGAAAAACTTAGTTTAGATTTACATACAGGTAGAGGGACTATTCTTTGGTCACTCATATTATTAGCAACCGTAATGAGTATTTTATTCTTTATTACGTCTGGTTTCATTATATCCTATAAACGTTTGCGATATAAAGAAGTAAATAAATATCCTTTAGTAGATAGTGAATTAATCATTTTGGTTGGATCTGAAAATGGAAATACTATGCGATTTGCTACTACAGTTCACCGTCAATTTTTAAAACAAGGGATAAAGTCTTTTATTACATCTATTAACCAATACCAAGTATTTCCCAGTGCACATACTATTTTAGTTTTTACTTCTACATATGGCGATGGTAATGCCCCGTCAAATGCTTATCATTTTGAAGAACTACTTTTAAAATACAAACAATTAACTATGATAAAAACAGCTGTAGTAGGTTTTGGCTCTAGTCAATATGTTAATTTTTGTGGATATGCTAAAAAAGTAGAACAATTATTAAAAAAACAAACCTGGAATCAAACACTACTAGATCTGCATACAATTGATCAGCAGTCAATGGTTAATTGGTTACAATGGATATCAAGTTGGAACGCTGTTAGTAACAATCATTTAAGTACCCTAGAAAATAGTTATTTAAATAAAGAAGAAGAAGGTATTTTATTCAAAGTAATTGCCAAAACAGAAGTAGAAAATAACTGTTCTAATTTTATATTAATTCTTTCACCTCTAAAAAAAAATAAATATCAATCAGGTGATCTGTTAGCTATTTATCCAGAATTATCTTCAAAAGAACGATTGTATTCTATAGGGAAAATAGATGATACAATCCAATTAATGGTTAAGTTACATTCTAATGGATTGGGATCTGGATTTTTATATCAATTAAAAGAAGGACAAGTTTTAAGAGGAATAATTCTACGGAATCCTAAATTTTATTTGCCTCAAGACAAAAAAGTTATAATGATTGCTAATGGTACAGGAATAGCACCTTTTATGGGAATGATAGCAGAATCTGTTACTAAACATTCTTTGTATTTATATGCAGGTTTTAGAGAAGAAAGTACATTTGTTAAAAAACTACAAGATCAAGCAGAAGGATATAAAAAGCAAGGAAAATTAGAGCAATTTAGATTTGCTTTCTCTAGAACAGGAAATCGTTATCATGTAACTGATTTAGTAAACCAAGATTTAGAATTTATATTAAAGTTATTACAAGAAGGAAATGTTCTGATGATTTGCGGTTCAATAGCTATGTTGAAAGATATAGAAGAACTGTTAGAAAATTATATTATAAAACAGACAGCAGACGATTTGAATTTTTATAAATCTAAAGGACAAATTTTAACTGATTGTTATTGATGAATAGAGTTGTTTTTTTATTTTTTTTTGTTTCATTGACTGTACAGACACAAGTTCAAAGACATCGAGCTGTTACCCTTATGGGAAGCCGATTTGATATAACAATAGTAGAAAAGGATAGTATATTAGCAGAAAGAAGAATAGATGAAGCTATAGTAGAAATTGATCGGATAGAAAATTTAATTTCAGAATGGCGTCCTGAAACTCAAGTTTCAAAAATAAATCAGTATGCAGGAGTGCAGCCTGTAAAAGTAGATACAGAAGTAATTCAACTTACAAAATCAGCCTTGTTTTTTTCTGAAATTACAAAAGGCGCTTTTGATATAAGTATAGTTGCAATGGATAAAATTTGGAAATTTGATGGTAGTATGACAGTTATGCCAACAGAAATAACCATAAAAAAATCAATAGAAAAAGTAAATTATAAAAATATAGTTATTGATACTTTAGCTTCTACTATCTTTTTAAAAGAAAAAGGAATGAAAATAGGTTTTGGCTCTATAGGTAAAGGTTATGCAGCAGATCGAGCACGTATGATGTTAGAATCAAAAGGAGTTATAGGAGGGATTATCAATGCGTCAGGTGATTTGAGTACTTGGGGAAAACAAGTAAATGGTAAACTATGGACTATTGGAATAACAAACCCTTTTGATAAAGAAGAGTTTGTAGAGATAGTAAAGCTAGGACGTTATGCTGTAACCACTTCAGGGAATTATGAAAAATATGCCGAAATAGGTGGTAAACGTTATGCACATATTATCAATCCTAAAACAGGGTACCCAAGTCAAGGAATTTGTAGTGCTACTGTTTTTGGTCCAAGTGCAGAAGTTGCTAATGGATTTAGTACATCTATCATGGTTTTAGGCATTACAGAAGGAATGAAGTTGTTAGCTGACTATCCTGATTATTCATGTGTTTTAGTTACTGATAAAGGAAAGGTTTTTAGATCTAAAAATTTTAAGAAAATAAAAAGCTAGATACTATTGATTTTTGATCATAAATTAATTTTTTAAAAGTCATGAGCAAATTTAAAATTTCTAACTATTAGTGCAACAATGATGCTATTGATCTCTAAAAGAAGGAAATTCAAGACAACGGAGCTACAGAAATAAAAAGATAATGAATAAAAGGAGCTTGTATGATAAGACATCCTAAAAATATTACAGATGCATAAGTCATTATAAGAATCATAACATACTACTGGATCAATTTAATGATTTTATCCTAGAATGTGCTGTTGATATGGATGCAAATCTAGTGTGTACTTATAAAAATATACCTGTAGTAGTATTTTTTACTACAGAATTTAAAAGTTTTTAATAAATTATGTAGCTTCAAATAATGCTTGTTATAAGGGAAGTAAAAAAACTAAATTAAGGGTATTTGCCTAAAAAAGGTGATTTTAAATACAGAGATAATGTACTTTATCTAATTAATTGGGTAGTACTTTTGAGAAGTTTACTTATTTAATTTGTGGTTATAAAAAAATCTAGTTGATAAGTCAGCTGTTAGCAGTTTTATTATCCTTTTATAATATAGAAAATGATAAAAATACACAGTATCCAAAAAGTAAAAATCAACGTACCACTTGTCATTGCAACCCAAGGGGGCTGAATAGGCGAAGCAAATTACATAATTTTGGACACTATCCTACAAAGTGTGTAAGTTAAAAAGTTTAGGCTTGGATTTTATAATCTGAGCCTTTTTTCAAATATAAGATTAAATTGGTTTAAAACAATACCCCAATTTTGTATTGGCATCGACCATTTTTTAGTTGCTTCTTTTAAGGCAAGGTAAACCGATTTTATTACCGCCTCATCTGTTGGAAACGACATTTTGTTTTTGGTGTACTTGCGAATTTTCCCATTAAGATTTTCAATTAAATTTGTGGTATAAATAATTTTGCGGATTTCTAACGGGAAGTCAAAAAAGATGGTTAATTCGTCCCAATTTTCCCTCCAAGATTTGATAGCATATCCATATTTAGATTCCCATTTTTGAGCAAAATCTTCTAGAGCTAACTCGGCGGCTTGTTTTGTTGGTGCTGTATAGACTAGTTTCATGTCGGTTGTAAATTGCTTTTTATCTTTCCATACGACATATCTACAAGTATTTCTTATTTGGTGAACCACACAAATCTGTGTTTGTGATTCAGGAAAAACAGAACGTATGGTTTGAGTAAATCCGTTTAAATTATCGGTAGCCGTTATTAAAATATCTTCCACTCCGCGGGCTTTTAAATCGGTTAAAACACTCATCCAGAAGCTTGAACTTTCATTCTTACCTAACCACATACCAAGAACTTCTTTTCGTCCTTCATGATTAAGTCCTACTGCTAAATAGATAGTTTTATTGATTACTTTTGAGTTTTCACGAACTTTGAAAACAATTCCATCCATCCAAACAATTAAGTAAACTTCATCTAATGGTCTGTTTTGCCAGGTTACTATCTCACTTGCTACTGCATTAGTAATTCTTGAAATGGTAGAAGTTGAAATGTCAAAATTATACATTTCTTTGATTTGCTCTTCAATATCACTAACACTCATTCCTTTAGCATAAAATGAAATGATAACATTCTCTAAACCATCAATAATATTATGTCTTTTAGGGACTAAAACAGGTTCAAAACTACCTTCTCTATCTCTTGGGACTTTAATTTGATCTTCTCCAAAGGAAGTCTTAATCTTCTTGGTTCCATGACCATTACGATAATTGCCGTCAGAGGTTTTTTGATGTTTTTCGGTATCTAAGTGAGCATCTAGTTCGGCATTGAGCATGTGTTCTACTGCTCGTTTATGCATTTGCTTAAAAAAGGAAGATAAATCTTCTCCATTTTTAAAGGATTTAAAAAAATCCTTGTTGTTTAATAAGTCTTCTTTGTCTATCATAACTATGTAAATATATAAAACGTTAAAAAGTTATTTCCGAAAAATTTTAGCTCTTTTAAGCGAGCTAATTTTTCAGAATAACTTTTTAACTTACACAGTTTGTGTTATACTGCCTAATTTGATTAAGACTCCTCCTTTGGCAGGAGTTAGAAGTAACGTGTTGATTTTTACTTTTTGGACAATCTCTTTCTCTAGAATTGTGAAAAATTAAAATTCTAATTTTTTTCTTCTTAACTCAAAATTTTGTCCTAGGTATACCCTACGTACCATTTCATCCTCTACTAATTCTTCAGGTACACCCGCTTTTAGAATACCTCCTTCAAACATTAAGTAGGTTTTGTCTGTAATGGCTAATGTTTCTTGTACGTTATGGTCTGTTATCAAAATGCCAATATTTTTGTTTTTTAATTTGGCGACAATGCGTTGAATATCTTCTACAGCTACTGGGTCAACACCAGCAAAGGGTTCATCTAATAAAATAAATTTAGGATCTGTTGCTAAGCATCTTGCAATTTCCGTTCTACGACGTTCTCCTCCTGAAAGTAAATCGCCGCGATTAGTACGAATATGATTCAAAGAAAACTCTTCTATAAGAGCCTCCATTTTTTCTTCTTGCTCGTCTTTAGTTAGATTCGTTAATTGTAAAACACTCATAATGTTATCTTCGATACTCATTTTTCTAAATACTGAGGCCTCTTGAGCAAGATAACCAATCCCATTTTGAGCTCTTTTATACATTGGAAAATCAGTAATATTCATATCGTCTAAGTAAATATTGCCTGAATTAGGTTTTACAAGACCTACAATCATGTAGAAAGAAGTGGTTTTACCTGCACCATTTGGACCTAAAAGGCCGACAATTTCACCTTGATTTACTTCAACGGATATTCCTTTTACTACGGATCTTTTTTTATATGTTTTAACTAAGTTGTCTGCTCTTAATATCATTCTTTTGAATTATGAGATTTTAATTGTGAATGTAATTTAGTAAATACTATTACTTAAAGGCTTTTTCTAACTTTATTTTAACCAGTCTGAAATTACTACTCTTGTCTGTTGTTGTTGCTTGCTTCTAAGGCTTCCCAGAACTCATATGCTCTTCTTAAATGCGGAATTACAATGGTTCCTCCAACAAGTGTTGCAACACTCATAGCTTCCATCATTTCTGCTTTGTTAATTCCTAAATTGTAACAGGTTTCCAAGTGGTATTTAATACAATCATCACAGCGTAAAACAGCAGATGCAACGAGTCCCATTAATTCCTTTGTCTTAACATCAAGAGCTCCTTCTGTATACGTATTTGTATCTAGATTAAAAATTCGTTTGATGACCTTGTTGTCATCACCTAATATTTTTCGTTCATTTTAGAACGGTAGTCATTAAAATCTTTTACTAAATCAGCCATTTTGTTCTTTTAGTTGGTTCTTATATACAATTCTAGAAATAAGTATACTCATTTCATAAATTAAAAGCATAGGTACAGCCACTGTTACTTGACTGACAACATCAGGAGGAGTAACAATAGCAGCTATAATTAATACGATTACAATAGCGTATTTTCGCGTATTTTGTAAAAAACTAGGTTTAATTAATCCTAATTTAGTTAGTAGATAGATGATAATTGGCATTTCAAAGAATATTCCACCAGCTAATACAGATGTTTTGACCATTCCAATATAAGAGTCAAGATCAATATCATTTTTTACTACGTTGCTTATAGAAAAAGAAGCTAAAAAGTTTACTGACATAGGAACAATTACGTAGTAGCCAAATAAAACACCTGTAAAAAATAAGATAGAAGCTGAAATAATAAATAGCTTAGCATATTTTTTTCATTATCATATAGAGCAGGGCTAATAAAACGCCATAATTCCCATATTATATAAGGAAAACCAAGTATAAAGCCAGCCGTAATACACATCCATATGAAAACATTAACTTGTCCTTCCATACTTGTGTTTTGAATGGTAAAAGGAAGCTCTTCAATACAAATTGTATCAGCAAAACCAAGAAAGTGTGAAGCATCACAAAAAAAGCGATACGTTACAAACTCTACTCGAGTAGGACCAAAAATGATTTGATCAAATATGAAATCAGCAAAAAGAAAACTACGATTGCTAATATGACAATTGCAATAGTACTTCTTATAAGTAACCATCTAAGTTCTTCTAAATGGTCTAAAAAAGACATTTCTGATAAATTTTTCTTCGCCATTTATATAATCCCTTCTTTTAAAATATCATGTATATGTAATATACCCACGTAATTCCCTTTTTCTTCAACTACTAGTTGAGTGATTGAAAAGTCTTCCATTGTATGGAAAGCATCTATTACCATGGCATCTAAAGCAATTGTTTTTGGGGTTTGAGTCATAATATCTTTTGCTTTTAACCCAGAGATAGTTTCAGTTGTGTTTAACATTCGTCGGATATCTCCATCTGTAATAATTCCTATTAGCTGTTTGTTGCCTTCTATTACGGCTGTTACACCAAGTCTTTTTTCTGATATTTCAACAATTACATCTTTTATAGGTGAGTCAGGATGAACAAAAGGTTTATGTGTTCGGTCTAATAAATCACTAACTCGCAGCAAAAGCTTTTTACCCAATGCTCCACCAGGATGATATTTAGCAAAATCTTCACTCTTAAAATCTCTTTTTGCATTAGACAAATAGCTAAAGCATCTCCTAGTACTAGTTGAGCCGTAGTACTATTAGTTGGAGCTAAATTATTAGGGCAAGATTCTTTACTTACATAAGCGTGTAACACGAGATCAGATTCTTTACCTAAAAAGAATGAAGGTTAGCCGTCATTCCTATTAATTGGTTCCCAAAACGTTTTAGTAAAGGAACTAATACTTTTATTTCAGGACTATTTCCGCTTTTTGATATACAAATGATAACATCGCCATCTTGTACCATACCTAAATCACCATGTATGGCTTCAGAGGCATGTAAAAACATAGAAGGTGTTCCTGTAGAGTTAAATGTGGCAACCATTTTTTGAGCAATGATAGCACTTTTTCCAATACCTGTAACAATTAGTCTGCCTTTTGCATTATATATAAGTTCTACTGCTTCAGCAAAATCATCGGTTAGATAGTTTACTAGGTTTGCTATAGCTTCACTTTGTTCTAATAATGAGGCTTTAGCAGTCGAAAGAATGGTGTCTTTGGTAGTCAAAACAAGGGTCTCTTTTAAAAATTTGTACAATGGTAAAGAAATTTGTATCTTTATGTAAGTGCAAATTTATAAAAATACCTAGTTGAAAGGATTTTTTATTTGATTGAAATTTTATTAATTTTGTTTAAAATTTCCCAAAAATATACAAACACATTTTTTTTTACTAGTTGGGGATAGTATAAAAGCTGTTTGGTTTTCATCGTTTCGTAAATTTATCAATAGAAAATAGTTGAAGAATGAGTTCTGACCCAATTGATTTACACAAAGAGTTAAAGAAGTATTTTGGATTTAGCCAGTTTAAAGGATTACAAGAACAAGTAGTGAGGAGTATCGTATCTGGAGAAAATACTTTTGTTATTATGCCTACAGGTGGCGGAAAGTCATTATGTTATCAGTTACCTGCGCTAATCCAAGATGGTGTGGCTATAGTTGTTTCACCTCTGATTGCATTAATGAAAAATCAGGTAGATGCCCTCAGGAGCTTAGGCTCAGGGGATGCCATTGCGCACGTTCTTAATTCTTCATTAAATAAAACAGAAATTAATCAAGTTAAGAAAGATATAGCATCTGGTTTGACCAAATTGTTATATGTAGCACCTGAATCTTTAACTAAAGATGAGTATATTGAATTTTTAAAAGAACACAAGATTTCTTTTGTGGCTATTGATGAAGCTCATTGTATTTCAGAATGGGGACATGATTTTAGACCTGAATATAGAAATTTAAGAAACATAATTAGAGCTTTAGGTGAAATACCTATTATTGGGTTAACAGCTACAGCTACCCCTAAAGTACAAGAAGATATTCTTAAAAATTTAGAAATGTCGGATGCTAATGTCTTTAAAGCATCGTTTAATCGTCCTAACTTGTTTTACGAAGTACGAACAAAAACTAAAAATGTAGAAGCGGATATTATTCGTTTTATAAAACAACATAAAGGGAAATCAGGAGTTATTTATTGCCTTTCTAGAAAAAAAAGTCGAGGATATTGCTGAAGTGTTAAAAGTTAATGGTATTTCAGCTGTTCCATATCATGCAGGACTTGATGCTAAAACGAGGGCGAAACACCAAGATATGTTCTTGATGGAAGAGGTAGATGTAGTTGTGGCTACTATTGCCTTTGGTATGGGGATTGATAAGCCAGATGTGCGCTTTGTTATTCATCATGATATACCTAAATCTTTAGAAAGTTATTATCAAGAAACGGGAAGGGCTGGAAGAGATGGAGGAGAAGGTCATTGCTTAGCTTATTATTCCTATAAAGATGTTGAAAAATTAGAAAAATTTATGGCAGGTAAACCTGTAGCAGAGCAAGAAGTAGGTTTTGCTTTATTACAAGAGGTTGTTTCTTATGCAGAAACATCTATGTCTCGTCGTAAGTTTTTACTGCATTATTTTGGTGAAACATTTGATAATGAAACAGGGGATGGAGGAGATATGGATGATAATATGCGTAATCCTAAAAAGAAATCAGAAGCCCAAGAGAACGTTGTTAAATTATTAGAAACTATTCGCGATACAAAAGAAATTTATAAAGCAAAAGAAATAATTTTAGCTTTAATAGGTAAAGTAAATGCAGTTATTAAAGCTCACAAAACGGATGCTCAGCCATTTTTTGGAAAAGGAAAAGATCAGGATGAGAAATATTGGATGGCATTGATTCGACAAGTGATGGTTGATGGTTATATTCGTAAAGATATTGAGACTTATGGTGTTTTAAAGATGACTGATAAAGCCTATGAGTATCTAAAAACGCCAGTATCTTTTATGATGACAGAAGATCATGAATTTCATGAAAGTGAAGATGATGCAATAGTTACTGCTGCTAAATCTTCAGGTACAGCGGATGAGGTCTTAATGGCTATGTTAGTTGATTTACGTAAAAAAGTAGGTAAAAAGAAGGAGTTCCCCCATATGTTGTTTTTCAGGAATTTTCATTAGAAGATATGGCTTTGAAATACCCTGTAACTATTACTGAATTAAGTAATATTCAAGGTGTAGGTGAAGGAAAAGCAAAAAAATATGGAAAAGCATTTGTGGATCTTATTGCTAAATATGTAGAGGAAAATGAAATTATAAGACCAGACGATCTAGTTGTTAAATCTACCGGGGCTAACTCAGGATTGAAGCTCTATATTATTCAAAATATAGATAGAAAACTCCCCTTAGATGATATTGCTAAAGCCAAAGGTTTAGATATGGATGCTTTGTTAAAAGAAATGGAGCAGATTGTTTATTCGGGTACTAAATTAAATATCAGCTATTGGATTGATGATATATTAGATGAGGATCAACAAGAAGAAATTCATGATTATTTTATGGATTCTGAATCAGATAAAATTCAAGACGCTTTAGATGAATTTGATGGAGATTATGATACAGAAGAATTACGACTTATGCGAATTAAGTTTATTAGTGAGGTAGCAAATTAAGTAGTGAAAAATAATATTTATAAAGCGGAATAGAGTAGGTCTATTCCGCTTTTTTTATTGTTATAGGGTTTGATTTAGATTTAGTTGTGGGGTGTTTAAAAAGTTTTTTTTTATTAGTTTAAGAATCATTTAATAAATTTTGGCATGGGTTAATTTGAAGAAATGAAATGATTTTCTTGTTTTCAGTCAAAACTAATATTTAGCCTTTTGTATTGTAATGTTTAATCATTTATTTCTTGGTTTAATTTATAAATGAGAAAATCATTTTTAAAAACTCTGTTTGTCTTCTCTTTAAAAGTGTTTTTGGCTGTCCTTATGGTCATTTGTTGTTTATGCGTTAATGTCTTTCCTTTTAATATATTTTGATAAATCAATAAGAAATGTTGTAAAGCTCTGTTTGAACAATGTATCAAGTTTTAGTGGCTTTTTTGTTGTAATGGTTGTTTTTAAAACTTCGATTGTGTTTTCTTTTTTTTGTATCGTTAGTTTTATTGTAGTTCTAATTTTCTTGTGATAAGTATCTGTTGTGAAGGAAGGATAATACGTTTTATTGTTTAGTATAGATGATGTTGTTTGTGAATATTTATTTCTCAGAACTTATTTTGATGAAATAGAAATAAAAAGAGGTTACTCATTTTGAATAACCTCTTTAAGTGACCCCGCTGGGGCTCGAACCCAGGACCCCATCATTAAAAGTGATGTGCTCTACCAACTGAGCTACGGAGTCAATTTTTTATCAATATGTAGTGACCCCGCTGGGGCTCGAACCCAGGACCCCATCATTAAAAGTGATGTGCTCTACCAACTGAGCTACGGAGTCAATTTTTTTAATTTTTAATTTAATTTTGTGGTGACCATGATGGGACTCGAACCCATACGTCTTGCGACACCACCCCCTCAAGATGGCGAGTCTACCAATTCCTCCACATGGCCATTGAGAATGAAAAAGCCAAACTGAGGTTTGGCTTTAGTGACCCCGCTGGGGCTCAGACCCAGGACCCCATCATTAAAAGTGATGTGCTCTACCAACTGAGCTACGGAGTCAATTTTTTATCAATATGTAGTGACCCCGCTGGGGCTCAGAACCCAGGACCCCATCATTAAAAGTGATGTGCTCTACCAACTGAGCTACGGAGTCATGCTTAAAGAAATATTGTTTTTTGTTTAGTGACCCCGCTGGGGCTCGAACCCAGGACCCCATCATTAAAAGTGATGTGCTCTACCAACTGAGCTACGGAGTCAAAAATATTTCTTGTTTGCGGGTGCAAATATATTACCTTATTTTTGATTTTTCAAAGAAAAGAGGGGTTTATTTCTGTTTTTCTTTGTTATTTTTTGTAAGTAATTGATTTTTAAATTGTTTTGTATGGGTAAAATTGTGCTAGTTGGTTATATGGGGTCAGGTAAATCAAGTATTGGGAAAATTTTAGCTGATAGGTTATCGTTAGAATTTGTAGATTTAGATGATCTGATAGTTAAAGAAACAGGGAAAACTATAAAAGAAATTTTTGAAACTGATGGGGAAATTTATTTTCGTAAGTTAGAACATACGGTTTTTAAAAAACAATTACTCAAAAAGAATCTTTTGTTTTAAGCTTGGGAGGAGGTACTCCTTGTTATGCAGGAAATCATCTATTATTACAACAAGAAGATGTGTTATCTGTTTATTTAAAAGCTTCAATTGATTTGCTGGTTACTCGTTTAGTTAAAGAAGCGGATAAAAGACCTTTGATAGCAAACTTGAATAAAGAAGAAATGAAAGAGTTTGTGGCAAAACACTTATTCGACAGAAACTATTATTACAATAGCTGTAAAAAAATAATTTCTGTCGATAATAAGAATTTAGAAGAGGTTTGTAAAGAATTGATTGCTCTTTATTCTAAATAAGCATATTGATTGTTGTTCTCAAATACCACATGAACATGTTCTAAGATAGAAGTTGATAGAGAAATTCCTTTAAAATCAGCTTTTATAGGGTATTTTTTATGGTTGCGATCTACAAGTACAGCTGTTTTAAATTTCTGAAGAGGAACTTCTAAAAAATGCTTTACTCCATATATAAGGGTGGTTCCTGTATTAAGTACATCGTCTACTAGTACAAGTCCTTTATTACTATATTGTTCTTTTAGTAAACTTGTTTGTATAGGAGAGCTAGGATTTTTTTTGTCTATTCTTACTTCACAAAATTGAATAGATAAAGGTGTGATTTCTTTTAGAATACCCACTAATTTTTGAGCTAATATACTTCCATTTCCTTGTATACCTGCAATAATTATTTCTTCTTCCTCAATAAAAGTTTCGTATATCTGATATGCAATACGTTTGATTTTAAATTCTATTTCTTTATTATTAAGAATAATATTTGTGTCCATTTGTATTGTTATTTTTTTGTAAATATAAAAAAGAGTTCTTTACCTTGTCTTGGTTTAATTGAATTGTAAGCCGTTTCTAATGTTTTTATATTGAAATGAGGTGAAAATAAAGTTTGATATTCTTCTTTTGAACCACCAAAAGGAGGGCTTTCGCTTGTTAAAGGAAACTCAAATAATAAACCTGCTATTTTGCCTTGTGGAATTAATAAAGAATTCATTTTTAATACGTATTCTTTTCGCAAAGAAGGAGAAAGTGCACAAAAAAAAGTTTGTTCTATAATTAGGTCGTAATGATCTTTATGTGAGAAAAAATCCTCACATATAATTTGATGATTGGGTACTTTAGGTAGCCTTTTTTTGATGTTTTTAATAGGTGTTTGGGCATAATCAAGAACATGAGTGTTTTTAAAACCTTTCTGAATTAAATACTCAAATTCATATGAGTTTCCTCCTCCGGGAATTAGAATTTTAAGATCTTTATTTTTTAATTGATCAATATAAGATTTTAGAGGTTGAGTAATGGAGCCAACATCCCAACCTATTTCATTTTTTAGATATCGATTTTCCCAATAATTATTATTCAGATTCATCTTCAAATTCATTTTCAAAATCTAACTCAAATTCGTCTAGATCACGACGATCTTTTTTGGTAGGTCTACCTTCTCCATATTTTCTATAATGAGCTTTAGAAAGTTTAAGCATTTCTAGATGAGCAAATGCTTCTTCTGGTGTTTCATCTCTTCTGTATATGTCTACTAGTTTTGCGCCTACTCGGTTTGCAGGGATATCTAAAACTTGAATGCTATAGGTAATCTGGTCTTTTCTAAAAGTAACTTTGTCTCCAGGAAAAACTTCTTTAGAAGGCTTAGCTGTAATTCCATTTACTGTTATTTGGTTTTTTTTACAGGCTTCGGTTACCATGTTGCGAGTTTTGTAATATCGTACACACCATAAATATTTATCAATACGCATAAAATCAAAAATCTTAGTTAAATTAGTATACAAAAATAATTCAAAATTGTATCTTGCGTGCAAATTTTAGAAAAGAATGAGTAAAATTAATAGATTGATAGGAGTTGTGTTATTTGTCACTTCTCTGGTGTCTTGTAATAAGAGTGATACGCCAAGTTTAACACCTCCTAAGCCATATTCAGAACAGATACCAGGAGAAATTCTAACAATCGAAAAGTTTTTTGAAGATTATCACATGGATGTAGATGCGGATAAAAACATTGAATTTGTAAAGAGAACAGGTTCTAAAGCAAATTTAGCTTCTATAAAAGATCAGTACGCTCCTAAATTTAAAATTGTACGTTACAATGATTATGATTTTAAAGTGTACTATATCAATCATAATGGAGGTGAAGAATTAAAGCCTGAACTAGCAAGAACACCTTGTCCTGTAGATTCTGTTTTAGTAACCTACCAAGGTATGTTGTTAAATGAAAAAACAGGTTTTGATCAAGAAAAAATCTCTTTTAATAAATACCAATCATTTGATCAGGCGCAAAATCCAGTTCGTTTAGATTTAGATAAGGTAATAGTAGGTTGGACAAGAATGCTATCCTTAATGACTCCAGGAACTATTACTGTTGATCCTGTTACTAACGTTCAAAGTTTTAAAGATTTTGGAGCTGCAGTATTGTTTTTACCATCAGGGTTAGGATACTATGCTAATTCACAGGCTAATATACCTGCTTATTCTCCTTTAATTTTTAATGTTAAGTTAATTTCAATGAAAAGAAAAGATCATGATTTTGATGGTTTTACTACTCTTCAGGAAGAATACAGTTTTGATATGTTAAATTTAAATGCTCCTTGGATTAATTTGAAGTTAGACACAGATGGAGATGGATACCCTAACTATCTAGATCGTGATGATGATAATGATGGGATATTTACAAAGGATGAAGCAATAGGAGATGATAATCATAATGGTATTCCAAACCATTTAGATAAAGAAGATAGAAGAAGAAAATAATAAGCTATCATTAGAATAAAAAGAGGCTTCCTAAGAAAAATGGATAGCCTCTTTTTTATTTTTATTCAGTTTCTAATAGCCAATTTTTGAAATCATAAAAATTCTGAGGTGATACTCCATGACCTACAGGGTATTCTTTGTAAACATTTTTAATTCCCAAATTGTTTAGTATAGGTTGTGCTTTGCGTGCCCATTCTACAGGAACAACTTGGTCTACATTACCATGTGAAGCAAATATTTGTAAATTGTTAAAGATATTCTGATCATAATCTTCTATTGCAATTTCTTGATTAAAATAACCACTTATGCCAACTATTCGCTGGATTTTGTTAGGGTATGATAACGCAGTAGCATAACTTAAAATACATCCTTGACTAAAACCAATTAGTGTTACCTTATTAGAATCTATAGGGTAATTGGCTATTAATTCATCAATAAAGTTACTTATTAATTCTCTTGAACTACGAGCTTGATCTAAATCTGAAAACTTGTTTTCATCTGCATCAAAATTAATAGCATACCAGGCATAAGCATTAGGCATTAAATGATAAGGAGCACGAGCAGATATTACGTAATAGTGATCTGGAAGTTCAGAAGCAAATGAAAATAAATCTTCTTCATTGCTTCCATATCCATGTAATAGTAAGAGCAAAGGGTTTTTGTTTTTTTTAACTTTGGGTTCCTTAACGAGATGGTATAAAGATAGGTTCATTAGATAGTTTTAAAAATTTTTTGAAATAAAGTTCCTAATAAAGGTAATGGGCGAGATTCTCCTTTGCTTGCAGTGTATAAACCATAAAAGCTTAATAACGAGATGAAAACCCACATACTTATTGTTGCCATTGGAATACTAAAATTTGATAGCATCAGTCCTAATGCTATAAAAGTGACTGTTAAGCCTAAGCCTTGTCTTACATGAAAAGAACCAAATTGAGTTTTATCTTCTCCGCTATTCATTGATAATCCAATAAGCGGTCCAACTATTAGTATATAACTTATTATAGCTGTATTTTTTCCTTTTTTAATATCGTTTGAGTCTGTATTCATTATTCGTTTTTAATAAATTGGTTGTTGTTAATAATTCCAATTACTTTTCCTTTCATAGGCTGGTTTATAAAGGCGGAGTTTTTAGATTTAGATAGAATATTTTCTTTTAGGAAAATCCAGTTTTTATTAGGACTGAAAAGTGTTAGATTGGCTATTTCTCCTTCTTTTATGCTTGATTCTTCTATTTTAAAAACTTTTCGCCCCGATGTTAATTTTTCTACTATCACTTCCGTTGGAAAAATGGTTTCTAAAGCACTGTAGCAGCTTTCTAATCCTATTGTTCCATTTTTAGCTAAGTCAAACTCTAAGTTTTTGTTTTCAATATCTATAGGGTTGTGATCACTTGTAATGCAATCAATAGTATTGTCTAGAATACCTTCAATAAGGGCTTTACGATCTTTTTCTGTTCGTATAGGAGGTGTTACTCGGTAATTAGAATCAAAACTTGTTAGTATTTCGTCATTTAATATTAAATGATGAACAGATACACTGCAACTTACTTGTAACCCTTTCGTTTTTGCTTGTCTTATCAATTCGACAGAATAAGCTGTTGAAAGGGTTGGTATATGGAGTTTTCCTCCTGTATATTCTAAAATATATAAATTACGAGCTATAATTAATTCTTCTGCTAGAGAAGGAATTCCTTTTAAACCTAGTTGGGTAGAGATTATACCTTCGTTTACAATTCCTTTTCCTTTTATGTTACTATCCATAGAATAGGTAATAACTTTTCCATCAAAATCTTGTGTGTATTGAAGGGCTATTTTTAGGATGTTAGCATTGTCTAAATTTTTATTGTAATCACCAAAAGCAATAGCTCCTGTATTTTTCATGTCTACAAGTTCTGCCAAGTCATTTCCGTTGCTGTTTTTAGTAAGTGCTCCAATGGGGTATATATTTGTAGCACTCTGACTTGCTTTTTCTTTTACAAAATAGATTTGGGCTTGATTATCTAAAATAGGAGCAGAATTAGGTTGTAGTAAAATAGCAGTAAAACCTGATTTACTAGCTACTCGTAATCCATTGCTAATTGTTTCTCGATCTTCAAAGCCAGGCTCTCCTAAAGAAACACTTGTATCTATCCAGCCTTTTGAAATATGTAAGTCAGGGAACGTAATTTCTTCATAATCATTCGGAATAGGGAGGTTTTTTCCTATCTTTTCTATTTTTCCATTACTAATTTGAATATCAGTAATTTCTTTGTTTAGAGGGTGATTTTTTTCAATAATTCGAGCGTTACGGATAATTAAGTTCATTTTACAAATTTTTGAATGAGCAATTCGATGATCAAAAATAATAAGGCTAAAATAAGAAACCATTTCCAGATTTGTTGGTCAGTACGTTCAATCTGAAGAGTTTCAAAAAAATTATTTAAGCTATTGATAGTATTTATATTGTTTTTATTAGGGGGAGTTGTTAACTGACTTTCTTTACGATCGTAGTTAAAACTAATAGGATAAAGAGCTTTTTGATTTTGGGTAATTTGATAATTACCTGCTTTTTTAGGATTATCGCCACAACTAAATTTTAGTTTATTATCTAAAATTTGTTGGATAGGAATAAAATTTTCTTCTTTGTTTGTAATAGAAACGACTTTATCTTTGTTTAGTAGTACATCTATTATACTGGGTTTATTTTGTCCAATGGTTTGATATTGTATTCCATTTTTACTAGTAGAAACACCCATTTTGTAAAAAGTAGGAACAATTAAAGGGGCATTTTGAAAATTAGTATTTTCTTTATTTAAAGGAGCAGAGAAAATATATAAGACACCTGTATTTTTATATAATGTGTTTAAGAAAGAAGATTGATCTTCATATGTAAGCGCTTGAGATGTACTATTTTTTATCTCAAAAGATTGTTTTACACTTGGATATTGAAAATTATTTGTTCTTTTTTCAAATACATCAGCATATAAAGGATTTGAAAAGTCGATTTTGCTGATTTTCTTTTCTCGCTTTTGTAAATTGCCAAATTCAATGGTTGTAAAATTTTTTAAAAAAGCATTTAAATTAGAAGATTCTATTTTTTCAGATGGTATAATGACTAAACTTCCTCCTTTTTCTACGAACTTTTTCATGTTAGTGGGCATAGCCAAAGGGATGTGGTCTAATTCATTTAAAATAATACAGTCTTGATTTTCTATATTTCGATAATCTAATTGACTTACCGCAATATTTGAAAAAACAAATTCAGGTTGTGTGTAAATTCGAGTAAGAAAATTAGATTTTTGACTATCTCCTATACTGAGAACTTTTATAGTTTTAGGTTTTGAAAAGTTAAAGTAAAATGTGTTGTCAAAAGTTAAACTATTGTCATTTAATGAAATGTAACCGTTAAATGTTTCTTTTGGGATTGTAAATAATAAGGTTTGTTTATTTTTATTTAGAGGCATAATGGCCTTGGCAATTAAAGTATTTTGGTTATATAGTGAAACAGGAATTGATTTTGCTTCTTGAAAGTTAGAAGAAACTAATGCCCCAATTTCATAGAAATTATCAAATGTTTGATTTATGAAAACACTGTCAATAGCTGCATTTGTTGTTTTTTCAGCTTCAGGTATTAAAAAATAAGTTTTGTTATTTGCAGGTAATTTTGCTAAAGATTTTGTTTTTAAACCAAAAGCATCTGTGATAATTAAAATATCTTTCCCTGTGTTATTATTGTGTGATTTAGATTTAGCCAAACTATGTTCAAGTGAAAAAGGAACTGGACTGTAATTTAGATTCTGAAGATCTTTAGCAATTGCTTTTATATTAGTGTTCCAAAAATCAGTATCATTTGTTAACAAAGAAAAGTTCATTTCCTCAGGCACGTTTTTTAATAAATCTTGTACGGTTCGTTTTAGTAATTCTCCTTTTGTACCTTTTGCTTGCATACTAAAAGAATTGTCTAATAGTATAACAAGCTCATTATTTTTACCTGTTTGGTCTAATGCTTTAAAAAAAGGTTGAGCAAATGCAATGACCAAACTAGTTATTAGTAAAAGTCTTGTAGCTAGTAATAAAAATTTTTTGATTTTTGAACTTTTGCGTGTTTGAATAATTAATTCTTTTAGAAAACGAACATTTGTGAAGTATTCTTTTTAAACTTGCGTAATTGAAATAAATGCACAATTACTGGAATGATCAGTAAAAAAAGACAATATAGGATTTCAGGATGTTTAAATTGCATTTATATTTTGAGTTTGTCAAAGATACATTTTTAGATTGAATCTTAGAATAGATTAGGATGTTAATAGATTTATTAAAATAATTATTAAATACACATTAAAATTTAAGAAGAAAAAGCCCTTTTCTTTAATTTTTCTTTATAAAATTCTTTCTCTGCTATATAGATAGTTTTTGTAATTTCACAAAATATGATTTCTCCTGTTTTATTCGTGATATGTGTTACTTTAGTATGTTCTATTTCTTTATCTGTTTTTACCTTTTCAATAATTTCATTTATCTCTTCATTACTAAAATGAAAAGTAGCATAAACGTTTTCTCTTGCAGGTTTTTTTGAAACGGATAAAAGCTGTTTTATCCCATACAATATAATTGTCTTCTAAAAGGTACATTAATTGAGTCATAGGAATAGGATCAACGGCAGAAAAAGGCTACCCCCAAAAATAGAGCCAACATAATTTTTGTTTTTGTAATTATGAGGAATTTTTACATATATATTTTTTAAATCATTTGAAATATGGGTTATTCGAGCTGTGCTTCGTCTGTACATAGGAGATAAATTAAAACCATATTTTAAGAAAATATGAGGTTTTATAAATTTTTGCGCGAATTTAGATAGTTGTTGGTACATTTGGGGTTAATTCATTAAAATTAATTTAAAACAGTTTTAATTGTCAAAAATAAACTATTTTTGATTAATTTCCTTCCTTTAAAAATCAAATGGTCAGAAGATGTATCGTTTTTTTATAATTATATTCAGTTTTATTATAGGGATTAATGATGCTTCTGCACAACAAGTAGATGCTGTAAAAAGACTGAGTTAAAACTCCAAAAATCAAAACAGGCTCTCAAAGAATTGAATACAAAAGAGTCTATGAAATTAGCTCAAGAAGGATTATTAGAATCATTTCAGTTAAATAATAATTCCTTAAAGTCTAAAGCTTATATGGTTTTAGGTTGTAATTTTGTTGAATTTGCAGATAAAGAAAAGGCTAAGAATTATTTTTTTAAATCATTATATTATGCTAATCTAACGGAAGATGATACTCTTAAGAATTTAGTATACAATAATTTAGGAGCACTTTACTCTTATTATGAAAATGATTTTGAAAAGGGAATTGATTATTACAAAAAGGCTTAGTTTACACAGAAAAAATTAAAAAACCAATTCAAACGACTTATAACTCCCTTAATATAGCAGGAGCTTATGTTGATGAAGGTTACTATGAAGAAGCAATTCCCTTTTTAAAAAGGCTGCTTTAAATATGAAATATCATAAAGAAATTGAAGCTAGATTAACCTATAATGTTTTATGGGCTCGTTATTATAGCTATAAAAACCAAAAACGCAAAGCAGAGTATTTTTTTGAAAAATCAATTCAATGCGGGGTAACTCAAAAAGAAGATATATTAGATAGTTATTTGGCAGAAGTTTATAGTGATTATGCTGTGCATTTTGAAAAATTTACGGACTATAAAAAAGCTTTAAAATACCAAAAATTAAGTTCTGAATATAATAAGAAAGTTTATAGTCAAACGCGATCAGAATCAGTTAAAAACTATGAAGATGCTATTAAAATAAAAGAGTATGAAGGGCATATAAGTTATATTCAAAAGGAAAAAGAAGAAAAAGAACTGAGTCTTAAAAAAACCTACGTAATTATTGTTCTGTTTATGATTATCGTGGGATTTTTAATTGTTTTAGTCTACGTATTGTTTAAAAATAATCGTAGTAGACGCAAAAGTTTTATACGTTTACAAAGGATTAATAATGAATTAGAAAAAGCTAGAGATAAAGCAGAAGAATCTACCCGAATAAAATCACAATTTGTCTCAACTATTACACATGAATTAAGAACCCCTTTATATGGTGTTATAGGTATTTCTGATTTATTAGCAGATGAATACCCAGAAATAAGAAATAGTAAGTATTTAGAATCTTTAAAGTTTTCAGCTCAATACCTATTATCTTTAGTAAATGACGTTTTACAAATTTATAAAATAACCGAAAAGAAAATTATTTTAGAAAAAAGTAGTTTTAGCCTCTGGGATAAATTAGAAGCTATAAAAAATAGCTTTTATATGCAGTGTGTTAATACAAAAAATGAAATAAATTTAGATATTGATTACAATATACCCGAAAGAATTATAGGAGATGGTCTTAGACTTTCTCAAATATTAATGAATTTGATAAGTAATGCTCTTAAGTTTACAGAAAAAGGAACAGTAGATGTAAAAGTTAGATTAATTAATGAAATAGATAGTCAATTGTGTCTAGAATTTATTGTAAAAGATACAGGGATAGGGATAGCTAAAGAAAATCAAGAACGTATTTTTGAAGAATTTGTTCAAATAGAACGTCGAGAAGAAGACTATCAAGGTACAGGTTTAGGACTTCCTATTGTGAAAAAATTAGTAGCACTGTTTGGAGGGAGTATTTCTTTAGAAAGTGAAGAAGGAAAAGGGACAAAAGTGATTTTTCAATTAAATTTTGAAATAGATAATCAAGTTTTTTTACCTAATTTGTTTGTAGATAAAGAGGGAGATAGTGACTTTAAAATACTTTTAGCTGAAGATAATAAGATTAATCAAATAGTAACAGAAAAAATATTACAATCTTTTGGATATCAAGTTGTAATTGCTAATAATGGATTAGAAACAATAGAAGCATGTAAAAAAGAAATCTTTGATATTATTCTTTTAGATATTAACATGCCAATTTATGACGGATATGAAGCAGCTACACAAATTAGAAATTTAAATATTACTACTCCTATCATAGCTTTAACAGCTTTTGATAAATTTGAGATTTTTGATAAATGTAAAAATGCAGGAATGAATGATGTATTAGTAAAACCTTTTGAAAAAGAGGAGTTATTAGAAATGTTAAACCATTATAGAGTTAGAAAGTAAATATGTTGAACCCTTTTTTTAAATAAAAAGAGGCTGTCCAAAAAGTCCGCAATCTTGTTCATTTCGACCAAAGGGAGAAATTACATAGTATTGATTATAAGACTCCTCTTTACGTTGGAGTGATAAACTATGTGTTGGTTTTTTACTTTTAGGACAGCCTCTTCCATTCTTTAAGTTTAATTATTTTTTCTTTCGTTTTTCTGCGTTTTCGCTCAACAGCTCGATTTCTAGGAGCTGTTTTACGAGGTTTTCTTTTTCCAGGCCCACCTAAGTTTACTTTCTTATTTTTTTCTGATTTTTCTTGAAAAGCACTGTTTTCTGATATTTTAGGCTTTTTAAGCAAGTGTTTTATTTTTTGTTTTTCTTTTTCAGGACCTATTAATTGTGTTGAAATCTCTACATTTTCAGGAAACTCTAAAATAGGAATTTCAAGGTTCATTAGCATTTCAGCTTCTATTTTGATATCTTCTTCTCTAGGTGTAATAAAACTAATAGCAATACCTTCACTATCTGCACGTCCAGTTCTACCAATACGATGAATATATTGCTCTGGAATTTCGGGCATTTCAAAGTTTATGACATGTGTAATGTTGGAAATATCTAACCCTCTAGCCATTACATCAGTAGTAATAATACCTTTTATTTCGCCTCTTTGAAAAGAAGACATAGTAAGCAGACGATAATTTTGAGATTTATTAGAATGAATAATACCAAATTGTTCAGGGAATTCAACTTCAATTTTATCATGAAGCATATCTGCAATTTTTTTATTATTGACAAATATTAGAATTCTTTCTAAAGACTCATCTGTTTGTAATAACTGCTTTAATAAATTTACTTTAGTATTAAAGTTAGGAACATGATATGATAATTGTTGTATTTTTTCTATTGGAGTACCTGATTTAGAAAGTGTAATTTCTTCTGGAAAGTCAAAATAATCGTTTAGCATTTCATCTACTTCATCAGTCATAGTAGCAGAAAAAAGAATATTCTGGCGTTTAGATTTTAACATGCTTAAAATTGAAGTAATTTGAGGGCGAAAACCTAAATTTAGCATT
The DNA here is from genome assembly GCF_019565455.1 of Flavobacterium oreochromis. Lineage (NCBI taxonomy): Bacteria > Pseudomonadati > Bacteroidota > Flavobacteriia > Flavobacteriales > Flavobacteriaceae > Flavobacterium > Flavobacterium oreochromis. The sequence goes on along the minus strand of NZ_CP067377.1, from coordinate 26,213 downwards.
TCATCAAATTCATCAATAACTAATTTGCTCACTTCTTGTAAAGATAAGACTCCATCTAAAGCTAGATCCATTACGCGTCCAGGAGTCCCAACTAGAATATCTATTCCTTGGTATACTTGATTTTTTTGAGTATTGATATTTACGCCTCCATAAATTCCTAAAGTTCGAACAGACATATATTGAGTGAGTTTTTCTATTTCATCCACTACTTGTACGACCAATTCTCTAGTAGGAACTAAGATCATCATTCGAGGATTATATGTTTGAGCAAATTTATATTGCTTTAGTAAAGGAAGTAAATAGGCGAAAGTCTTCCCAGTACCTGTTTGAGCAATTCCCATTACATCTCTACCAGACATGATTACATTAAATGATTTTTCTTGAATAGGAGTAGGAGTGACAAATTTTAATTCGTCTAATGCTTTTTGTAAGGATTTGGGTAAATTAAATTGCTCAAATGATGACATGTCTCTAATTATATTTTTTGCAAAGGTATTGTTTATAGTCGATATTTGTCAAATAAAGCCATAAAGTTCACTTGAAAAGTAATGTTTTTACAATATTTCAATCATATTCTACTATTGGTCTCAATAAAAATTATATCCTTTGAAAAAAATAAGTATTATGTTTAATGTCAACATATTATTGTACTTAACAAAAAGCTATGAAAGGTTCTGAATTTTGACTTATTAATTTATAGTAAAAATAATGGAGGATACTCAAAAAAACTACTCTTCTTAGTACTACTTTTTCATTCTCTGAGAGTCTTAAAAGCAGGAGATATTGCCAAGCACTTTTCCTTGTGCCTAAAAAATCATGATTAACATTAAAAAAAACTGAAGAAGGGAGTGTTTTTTTAGAGATACTCAATGCTGTGAAAAAGTTGGTTTTAACTATAAACAATATAGCCTGTCTGAAATAGGGATTATAATGAAAGAGAAAAGCTTAAATAAAGTTATATTTTTAAAAATCAGGCAGTTATTTTTTGATGTTTATAAAAGAATATAAAAGTTAAGTAATGGGAAGTTACATTATTCGGAATGTGATCAAAAACAAATAATTGCTAAATTTTATAATATTAAGCTGAAAAAAATAGATTAGTTGAAGAGAAATTAAAAAAGTTAATACAAATAAAGATTGTTATTTCATTCAATTATATTAGAAAATAGGGTTTACTTTAATTAAAGTAAACCCTATTTATTATGACTAGGATACTTTTAGGTAGTGCCTAAAAATTGTCATTTTTTTTTTTTTTAGCTATTAAGCATTACAGGCATTACTAGCATGGTTACCGTTTCGCCTTCGTCTAATCCGTCAGCAGGAGTTAATATACCTGCACGATTTGGCATAGACATTTCTAACTGAATCATATCACTTTGTAGATTGGTAAGCATTTCCATTAAGAAACGTGAGTTAAAACCAATTTGCATATCATCACCTTGATAGTCACAAGTAAGACGTTCTTCTGCTTTATTTGAGTAATCAATATCTTCTGCAGAAATATTTAATTCGGCACCAGCAATTTTAAGTCTGATTTGATGGGTTGTTTTGTTAGAAAAAATAGCCACACGACGAACAGAACTTAAGAACTGTGTACGGTCTATTAATAGTTTGTTTGGGTTTTCTTTTGGAATTACGGCTTCGTAATTAGGATATTTTCCATCAATTAAACGACATGTTAAGACATAATTATCAAAAGAAAAAGTCGCATTAGCATCGTTGTATTCTATTGTAACTTCTGCATCTGAAGAAGCTAAGATCCCTTTTAAAATAGTTAATGGTTTTCTAGGCATGATAAAATCAGCAACTTGGGAAGCTTTTACATCAGTTCTAGCGTATTTAACTAGTTTATGAGCATCTGTAGCTACAAAAATTAGCCCTTCTGGTGAAAACTGGAAGAAAACACCACTCATTACAGGACGTAAATCATCATTACCTGCTGCAAAAATAGTTTTACTAACAGCTGTAGATAGTACTTCCGCAGGAACTAATGTTTTAGAAGGATCTTCTAATACAACTGCTTTAGGAAATTCAGCACCTGGTGAGTATGCTAAAGCATATTTACCAGATTGAGAGCTAATTTCAATAGTATTATTCTCTTCTACTGTAAAAGTTAGTGGTTGTTCAGGAAATGTTTTTAAAATTTCCAATAATAGTTTAGCTGGTACAGCTACACTTCCTTCACTTGTAGAATCTATGCTTAGAGAAGCCGACATAGTAGTTTCTAAATCTGAAGCAGAAACCACTAATTGGTCTTGTTTTAATTCAAATAAAAAATTGTCTAAGATAGGTAACGTATTACTACTGTTTATTACACTACCTAAGACCTGTAGTTGTTTTTGTAAATAAGAACTCGATACAATAAATTTCATCGCAAATTATTTAAGTAAGTAACCTTATGGTGTATAGATTTTTAGTTTTTACAAATATATCGTAAACTAATTAGTTTTTGAAATTATTTTTTTAAATAATTATCGAGCAAATTTTCGTTTTCTTAAATAGTTAAAAATAAGGCCAAATAGTGCTAAAATAATTAAGGGAGCACCTACTGTAATGAATTGAATATAGGTGTATTCTTCATATACTTTCTCTTTATCGAGTAGAGGAAGATCAACTTCTTTACTACGAATGTTGATTAATCCATTATCATCTAATAGAAAATTTACACAATTCATTAAGAACTCTTTGTTTGCATATAGCTGATTTGTCCATTTATCAAAGCCTAATTCCATAGGCTGTCCATTTTTATCAAGCTGATTTTTCATGATATCACCATCTGAAATAATTATCATCTTAGTTTCCTTACCTACGTTTTTAAAATCAGTTGATTTAAAAGCTAATACACGATTTTCAAATACAGAATGAAATTTCCCTTCTAATAGTACTGCTACAGGGAAATTTCCTGGAACATATTCTTTCGCTATAGGTTTTTCATTTACCATTTCTAGATTTACCTCTACAGGTGTGCCTATTGTTCTAGAATATGGTGATGATTTTAATAAAATTGTTTTCTTTATATTGTTTTTTAACGTATCAATAGGATTGGCAAATTCAAATTTAACACCGTCAATATTATTTACAATAGGATGTTTACTTTCTGTATAAACAAATGGAGAATACAACCACGGATAGTTTTGATATTGTGTTTCGCTACCTTTTTTACCTGTTGCAAGAGCTATTCGTACAGCTTGCATATCCTTGATTAGAATAGGATTTATACGGAGACCATATTTGAAGAATAAGTCATTCAGACCTAAATTGTTTGCAAAGGCTAAAGTGCTTCCTGTTTGATTTAAATCTTCCATAGAAACATTTACAGCGTCAATTAACCAAAGTGATTTTCCCCCATTTATTACAAATTGGTCTAATACCTGTTTTTCTGCATCTGTAAAACTAGATTTTGGTTTTGCAATAATTGCTAAATCAAATGTTTTAAGTGCTTTTTCTATTAATTCAGGTTTCGTTTTTGCAGAGTCTAAGGGGAAAGGAGCAATAAAATAATTATCACGAACAGTTTGTAAAAAATCTGCTTTTAAAATATCAGGCAGTTCATTTTTACCTTTTATAATAGCAATTTTTTTCTTTTTTTCTGTTGTAATTTTATGAAACGCATCTATAAAGGCATATTCTAAATGTTGTACAGAATGAATTATTTTTTGTTCTGTACTAGCACCCATACGATTTTTTAATAATGGTACTTTAGTGCTTTTTCCTTTATATGTAGCAATAGCCCAAGGATAAACTACCTCTTGTGATTGTTTTCCCTTGTCATCAACAGTTATTTTGATAGGGGTTAATCCGCGTTCATAAAATTGTTGCATTACAGCTTCTGCTTCATCGGGATTTTCTAGAGGATTAACAAATTGGAATATGATATTAGAATTATAAGCCTTTAATTCTTCTAGTATTTGTTTCGTTTCTAACTGTAAACGCTTAAATTCTGTCGGGAAATTACCTTCTAAGAAGACATCTATATAAAGTGGCTCTTGCGCATTTTTTAGAATAGATAAAGAAGTTTCTGATAATGTGTATCTTTTATCTTGAGTTAAATCAAAACGTTTGAAAATATAGTGGCTGATGATATTTATTGCGACTAATCCAAGGATAAGACTGATCATTTTTTTTGCAGTATATTTCATCTTATTTCTTGTGGTTTTTAAGGTTAATAACGGTTAGTGTAAAAAGAAGAATAGTATACTTGTAAAATAAATTAAGTCGCGAGTGTCAATTACACCTCGGCTAATACTTTTATAGTGATAATCCATTCCTAAGGACGCTATAAAATCATTAAATTTCCCTAAAAAGGTGAATGTAGAAATTCCTTGAAATCCAAAATAGAATAAAAAACAAAGGAATACAGCTACTAGAAAAGCAATAATTTGATTGTCAGATAGAGTAGAAGTATAAATACCAATAGAAGTATAAGATCCAATTAAAAATAATAAACCAAAATAAGATCCTAATGTACTCCCAAAATCTAAATTTCCTTCAGGAAGTCCTAGATCATAGATTATTTTTACATATACTAGTGTGGGAAGGATAGCGATGAGAATTAATAAAAATGCACCTAATGATTTTCCTCCTACAATTTCGCTTAAACTCATAGGTTTAGTAAGTAAAAGCTCAATCGTTCCTTGTTTTTTCTCATCTGCAAAACTTCTCATAGTTACTGCGGGAATTAAAAATAATAAAATCCAAGGAGCAATTGTAAAAAAAGGAGCTAGATCTGCAAAACCTGAATTAAGAATATTATAATTACCTTCAAAAACCCATAAAAATAATCCAGTTATGAGTAAAAATAAAGCTATAACTAAGTAACCAATGGGGGATCCAAAAAATGATCGAAATTCTTTTAAAAGTATGGCTTTCATAAAATTGTATATAGGTTAAAAGTTTAATTATTAAACTTTCTAATGAAACAAAAGTAGTTGAATAACCTTAAGTTAAACTAAAGAAACTAGTTTATTTACACTCCAAGCTTCTGGTTTATCATTGAATAACTTTTTGGTAAAACTCCAAACTTCATCAAATAGTGCAGAATTTCGGTAGTTTTCTAGGTCTTCTGCACTTTCCCAATAGCTATAAGTAAAAAAATGCAAGGATTATCTTGATCTTGATAAAGTTCTAATAAGCGATTACCAGGCGAATTTCGAATTTTATCTTTTATTTGTTCAAAATTTTCTAAAAAAGAGGGAATGTTTTCTTGATGAAAACTAAGTTTTACTATTCGGGTTAACATATGGCTGCTTATGTATTTGTGATTATTGTGTAACTTTATTCAAAAATAACGCTGACTGTATCTCTATATTTTAGACCTAATAGTGATTTAGCTGTACCAGTAGTGTTTGGATTACTCTTGAAAATAGCAATTTCAAGATAGCCTGCTTCATTAAAAAGTGCTAATTTTTCACCTTCATAGTCTTTTAGCGTATAACCTTCTCGGATATTAAAATCAGAATAAGAACGATGTATTTTTTTGATGGTTTTATTACCAAATTTTATTTCAAATTTTTTCTCAATACTTAATTTTTCAAAGGAATTTCTGGTAATGTTTGTTACACAATTTCCGTAGTGGTCTATGTATATAACATTTCCTTTTATTTTATTTGTCTCTACTATTTCTTGTAGTTGATTTTGCGGCTTTAATTGTTCAATTTTTTTGCCAATTACATCCAGTTGTCCTCCTTTTGCAATATGACAAGCAACAGCTAACAAGATATCCGTATCAGTAGCTGTTTTAGGTAGATGATTAGCAACATTTATTTCAGTTATACTATCTGGTTTCTGATTTTGACAAACTAAACTCATAATTCCGTTATCAGCACAAACAAAGTAGTGTTCATTCCAATATACAACAAGATGTTTTGTAGTACTAGTTTGTTCACTATCTACCCCAATTAGATGAACCGTGCCTTTTGGAAAATTATAATATGCTGCACTAATTACGTAACTAGCTTCTATTATATTAAATAAATCTATTTGGTGAGAAATGTCAACAATTTGAGCATTAGGGATTTGTGTGAAAATTTTTCCCTTTAGTGCACCTACAAAGTGGTCTTTGAGTCCAAAATCGGTAGTAAGTGTAATTATTGACATTCGATTGTTTATAACTATTGCTGTATTATTGAGGCAAAATTAGTAGATTTGGGATAAACAAAACGAATTTATTTTTAACTAAATTAACCTCACTTTGAACGAAAGAGTTATAGAATTAGAAAATATTGCCCCTAAAGAATTTTGGGGAGCCCATGATAAACATTTAGAAAGTATAAAAAAATATTATCCAAAACTTAAAATTGTAGCTAGAGGTACAACATTAAAAGCTTTTGGAGAAGAAGAAGTTTTAGATGAATTTGAAGTACGTTTTCGTAGACTAATGTTACATTTTACTCGTTTTAACAGTATAGATGATAATGTTATTATGCGAATTGTAGAAGGTGATGTACAACAAACTAACCAAATGTCAGATCATGATAAAATATTAGTACATGGAGTAGGAGGAAAGTTGATAAAAGCAATGACTCCTAATCAGCAATTATTAGTAGATACTTTACAAAAAAATGATATGGTTTTTGCTGTAGGACCAGCAGGAACAGGAAAAACTTATACAGGGGTTGCTTTAGCTGTTAGAGCATTAAAAGAAAAACAAGTTAAAAGAATTATATTAACTCGACCAGCTGTAGAAGCAGGAGAAAATTTAGGTTTTTTACCGGGTGATATGAAAGAAAAATTAGATCCCTATATGCAGCCACTTTATGATGCCTTACGTGATATGATTCCTCCTCAAACTTTAGAAGATTATATTATGAAAGGTATTATTCAAATTGCCCCCCTTGCATTTATGAGAGGTAGAACATTAGATAATGCGTTTGTTATATTAGATGAAGCTCAAAATACTACGCATAGTCAAATGAAAATGTTCCTTACTCGTATGGGGAAAAATGCTAAATTTATTATTACAGGAGATCCAGGTCAAGTAGATTTACCTCGTAGAACGATATCAGGTTTAAAAGAAGCTCTTTTAGTCTTAAAAAATGTAGAAGGAATAGGAATTATTTATCTAGATGATAAAGATATTGTACGTCACAAATTAGTTAAAAAAATTATTGATGCGTACAAGAGTATAGAAAATCAAGATTAAGATTTAAAAAAAAAAAATATTTTTTTAAATAGGAAAAATAAAAAAAGCTTATTAAAGAAGCGATTATCCATGATCTAAACTAAATAAAGAATGAAAAATTTTTTGAATTTAGAAAAGTTAAGACAAGTGTAATACTAGCCGTAGCAATAAGAGTTTTTAGAAATTTCATTGCTTAATAAGTATATTATTCCAGTTTTTAAAACGTAGATCCTCTAATGTATATTCGTTTAGTGTTTGAATAAATGTATTATATCCTTTTTGGAATAAATGTTTTAATTGACATTCACTACTAGGAAAAATACAGGGTTTTGCATTACAGTCAATAATAGGATCTTCATCTTGTTCTAATAAATGAATTAGATTACCAATAGGAGTTTTCAAGGTTTTTTCAGCAATACGTATACCACCTCCCTTTCCTCTTTTGGTTTCTATTAAATGATGATGGGAAAGAAACTGAATCACTTTAATTAAGTGATTTCTAGATAAATTAAAAGTACTCGCAAGTTCATCTAAAGAAGTAGATTCTTCTTTATTCAGATGAATTAAATAAATCAGTACCCGCATAGAAAAATCAGTAAAGTGATTCAGTTTCATAAATTTTTTTAATTAAGATTTAAAACCTGTGGACCAAATTCTTCAAAATGAATTGAATTTTTATCAACACCTAAGTTAATAAGTGATTGGTACTGAGATTTTATAAATAATTCAGGTCCACAAATATAATATTTAGCATTTGCTATCAAAATTTCTTCTTGATGATTCTTTAAATTAATACGTCCTCTTCTTATTGTATCAGTTTCAGAATCTATTTGCTCATAATAAGTATAGGATCTTAAATTTTTATCAATTTCAACTATTTCTTCTACTTCATTTTTAAATGCCTGTACTTTTTCGTTACGACAGCTATGTATCCATACAGTTTGATTGTTATAATCTTTTTGGCTTTGTAACATACTTAATAAAGGGGTAATACCTATTCCTCCGCTGATTAATACCATTGGATAATCTACTTTTTCTTCAATATTAAAAATTCCCGCTGGAGCTGATAATAATACTTCGCTACCTTCTTTTTATTATGTAAAACATTTGAAACCAATCCATCAGGATTGCTGTTACTTCCTTTTTCTAATTTGACAGATATTCTATAGTACTTTTCGTTAAATGATGAAGATAGGCTATATTGTCTTGGTTGTTCGTGTCCTAATTCCTCTATATGAGTTTTGATTGTAATGTATTGCCCAGGTAAATAATCAGCAATAGCCTTATTGTCCTTTGGAGTTAGATAAAATGATTTTATCTCTTCGCTTTCTTCAACTATTCTTGTAATAACAAAGCTTCTCCATCCTTTCCATCCTCCTTTTTTGTTAAGATTATTTTGATACATTTCTTCTTCTATTTGTATCATTATTTCAGCTAATTCCCAATAAGCTTTAGCCCAAGCACTCAACAAATTTTCAGTTGCTGATTCTTCTAAGACTTCTTTTATAGAAGCAATAAGATGATTACCTACTATTTCATACTGTTCCTTAGTAATATTAAGGCTAACATGTTTATTTCCAATTGATTTAAGCACATCTATTAATACACTTGGATTTTCTATGTGTTCTGCATAAGCTAAGACAGCCATGGCTAATGCCGTTTGTTGTCTTCCATTTGCTTGATTTCCTAAATTAAATATGTTTTTTAGCTCAGGATTATAAGTAAACATTCTATTGTAAAAATGTTTTGTTAATAGTACACCATTTTCTCTTAATACTGGAATAGTAGCTTTAATTAATTCTTTTTCACTTGTTGTCATTATAAATTATATTTTATAAAAACAAATATATTAAAAAACCTTAATAAGTTGTATTTTATATACAACAAATAAAAAAATGATTTATCTTGTCAATAAATAGGAAAGCTTTACTTTTGTAGTACTCTTTACAATAAATGTAAATTATAACAACACAACACAAATGAGCACTATTACTTCTACCCAGTTTAATTTTCCTGGGCAAAAATCAGTTTACCACGGAAAAGTACGTGAGGTTTATAATATTAATGATGAATTGTTAGTTATGATAGCCACTGATCGTTTATCAGCTTTTGATGTTATTATGCCAAAAGGAATTCCATATAAAGGTCAAATTTTAAATCAGATAGCGACCAGATTTATGGAGATGACACAAGATATTGTTCCTAATTGGCTAGTAGCAACACCTGATCCTAATGTAGCAGTAGGGCATTTATGTCAACCCTTTAAAGTTGAAATGGTTATTAGAGGTTATTTATCAGGACATGCAGCTCGTGAATATGCTTTAGGGAAACGTGTATTGTGCGGTGTTACAATGCCTGAAGGAATGAAAGAAAACGATAAATTTCCAGAGCCTATTATTACACCAACAACTAAAGCGGATGTAGGCGTACATGATGAAGACATTTCAAGAGAAAACATTTTAGCACACGGAATCGTTTCAGAAGAAGATTATCTAATTTTAGAAAAATATACACGTGCTTTATTTCAAAGAGGAACAGAGATAGCGGCCTCACGGGGATTAATCCTAGTTGATACAAAATACGAATTTGGTAAAACAAAAGAAGGAAAAATAGTCTTAATTGATGAAATTCATACACCCGATTCCTCTCGTTATTTTTATGCTGACGGTTATCAAGAAAGACAGAATAAAGGAGAAAATCAAAAACAATTATCAAAAGAATTTGTTCGTCAGTGGTTAATATCCAATGGGTTTCAAGGAAAAGAAGGACAACAAATACCGGAAATGACTAACGAATACGTAGAAACAGTTTCTGATAGATATATAGAATTGTATGAAAATATTATAGGAGAAAAGTTTCAAAAATCTGATATTTCAAATATTCATGATCGAATTGAAAAAAATATTTCTGAGTTTTTAAAAAAAGTAAATAACTTGATTTTATACCTATCTATACTCCATAATTACAATTAGAGTATAATAACTTAATAAAAAGCATTAATTGAAGACACTATTTTTTATGAGAAAGATAATTTTATTTCTTTCTATTACTTTATTCTTATCTTGTAGTAAAGATACAGAATTTATTGATTTAAATACAACTAATAATTCCATTAATGTAGCTTCTTTAGTCCCAGATGAAAAAGAGTTAAAAGAATATTTTAATATAGAATTTACTCAAGATATCGATCAGGCTATTAATAATATAGAGACCATTAAAGAATTAAAAAAAATAGGAAGAAAAAAATATTAGTCGAAAATACACTAGTAGAAACAAAAGATGCTAAAAAGGAACAATTATTGTTAAAATTTCAGGTAAAGTAGATAATAATGCTTTTTCAAGGACCTATACATTTTTAGGGTTTATTCAAAGTTCATATGATTCACATATAGCAAGAAATATTAAGATAAAATGGAAAGCTGAATTTCAAAATAATCCTGAAGAGTTAGCAAATATAGATTTTGATGCTCTTTACCGATTAAAAAAAACAGACTTGTTTAGTATAGAATATTTAACTAAATGGGTTGATTTATATTCAACTAAACCCAATACAAATCAATTATATAAATTTACTTCTGAGGATTTAAAAGATATTAAAATAGAAAAAGTAGTATATGATGGATATTCAGGTATTGATATTAATTTAAAGTATAAAAATAATGAATCTGTAGCTGTTTTTTTAAAATTTGACAAAGACAATTATTATAAGACAAAAGTATCTTTAAATGAGAATGAAATAAAAAAATATTATGCTCAAGGTGTGTATCAGAATTTTAATTCTTTCTATAGAAGATTAACTAATCTTTCTAATGAAAATGATTTCGTTTTAAAAATAAAATCACTCGGCGGTTCACCAAACATCCTATTTAATAAAGAACTTAATACTATATCATGTGAGTTTTTATTATTAACAAAAGAAGGTGATCAGTTAGCTTATTTTACTCATGAATTTAAAGGATTTAAACCATTGTCTGATTTATCCAAAGAATTAGTAGTTCAAACAACTGACGATTTAAATCTTTATATGAAAGAACTATTAAAAGATACCCCTGATGGTGATGTAACGGGAATAATTTCAAAAGGAAGGATATCTTTAAATTTATACGAAAAAACTCAATTTGCAATTATTCGAAAAGATCATATAATTGACAATATAGATCAAAATTTAGTGATTCGTTTGCCAAATAACCAATTAGCTTTAAAATTAAAGAATGCAATTGTGAAATCAGTAATAGGAAGCATTGATTTTTCAGCTTTATTACCTTCAAGTGAAAATGCTATACATCAAGATATTTTATTATTTAATCCTGTTTTTAAAGTATATTCAGCAATAAAAACACATGACAAATTAATAGTTGAATTAGAACTTAAAAAAGCTAATTTTTTAACAATACAGAATATTCAAAAAACAATTGAAATAAAATTATAAAAAATAAACAGAATATTATGTATTCTAAAGCAGTATCAAGTGTAAAAAAATATAGAAAATAAAAAATAGGCTGTTCTAAAAGTAAAAAATCAACACACAGTTTGTCACTCCTACGTAAGGAGGAATCTCATATCAGTACTACGTGATTTCTCCCTTTGGTCGAGATGACAAGATTGCGGACTTTTTGGACAGCCTCTTTTATTTTAATATATTTAAAAATCGATCGATTACTTTAATTTCTATGAGTAAAAAATGACAGCAACTATTCTTCCTGATTTTTAAGTTATATAATTAGACATTTTTTAGCTAAGTCGTTGTTTTTTTATCGTGATAAGAAGTAAAATTGTTAATACTAAGTTTATCATTACCTGAAATAAATCTTTATTCTCTTTATAAATGTCAAATGTTGTTTTTTTATGTTATATCTTGTTAATTAATGACTTAGAGTGTTGAAGTCTTAATTTTTTTTTTTTTTCTTGATGGTGTTGTATTTTTTTAAACAAAAAAGTTTAATTATTTAGTTTTTGGCATTATATTTGCAGAATTCATTTGGATTTTAATTTATATTAAATCTAAATAAAACTTATAAAAAATATGATGTTATGAAAAAGATGATTTTATTCCTTTTTGTTAGTTCAATACTATCGTGTAGTAAAGATAAAGAATTAGCAGATTTAAGTAATGGTAATAATAATAATAATGAAGTTACTTCAAATAATGAAACTTCAGTAGATCCAACTGAAAATGAATTAAGAAAATATTTTAATATAGAATCAACTCAAGATATTGACCTAGCAGTTAATAATATTACAACTATTAAAGATGCAAAAACAATAGGAACAAAAGAAATAGTAGTTCAAGAAGCTATAATAGAAACTAAAAACATAGAATTAGGAACAATTAGTACTAAAGTTTCAGGAAAGATAGGAACTAAAGAATTCTCGAAAAAATATACATTTTTTAATTTTGTGCAAAAACCTTACGATTCATATATGGCAAGTAGAGCATATATGAGATGGAAGCCAGAATTTGAAAAAGATCCAGAAATATTGACAAGTATAGATTTTGATGCTTTATTCCGCTTGAAAAAGACAGATTTATTTACGATTGAATATTTAAGCAAATGGATAGATATATATTCTAGTAGCCCAAATCCTAACGTATTCTACAAATTTACATCAGAGGATCTAAAAAACACAAAAATTGTAGACGTACAATATAGAAATGATGGATTATATTTTAAAATTAAATATAAAAATCAAGAAGGTAAAAGTATGTCTTTATCTTTTGATAAAGACGAATATTATAAAACAAAAGTAGTTTTAGATAAGGATGAAATTAAAAAATATTTTGCCGAAGGTGTTTATCAAAATTTTAATGACTTTTATGGGATCCTAACAAAATTGTCAAGTGGAAATGAATTTAACTTAAAACTGTCAGATAATAGTAATCCTCGTTTAGATAGAAGTAGTAATACTATTTCATGTCATTTAACTCTATCTACAAAAAAAGATGATGAATTAGCTGTTTTCGAATATCAATTTACAGGATTTAAATCACTATCTGATCTATCTAACGATTTAGTAGCCCAAACAACATTTGAATTGAGCTCATATATGGAGCGTTATTTACAAAATGTTCCTGATGGAGACGTAACAGAAAAGCTTAGTAAGACATTGCGTATTTGGGTTAAAAAAGTAGAGTTTGGTATTATTAGAAAAGATAATATTATTAATACTTTAGGAGGAAATCAAATTATTCGATTACCACAAGGTCAATTGGCTCTAAAATTAGAAGTCAGCAAAGCTACTCAAAATGGAGTTTCTGTAGAAGCTTTGTCAACTATAAGCAGAAGAGCTATGCATCAAGATATACTATTAGTAAACCCTTATTTTGGAATAAAATCAGCAATTAAAAAACAAGGAAAGCTAATTTTTGAATTAGAGTTACAATATGTTAATGAGGAATCATTAAAAGATGTTAAAAGAAAAATAGAAGTTCAATTGTAAAAAACAGTATTTATTACATATTCTTTTTTTTAAATAAATTGTAAACTGAGGGTGTACTAAAAGTCTCTAATCTTCCTGTTTCGACCGAAAAAAATATATAATGTTGATTATACGATTCCTGCTTAGAGCAGGGTAAAAAAACGGTCTATTGATTTTTTACTTTTTGAACAACCTCAGTAAAAACCTCCTAATCCTCAAAACAAATCTCTTTTAAAAGAAATATAATATACCATTAAAACCTTATTAAAATCAATCATAAGGTTGTAGTATTACTAAATGAGATTAGGAAGATACTTGTTAAATAAAAAAAATATTCTATATTGTATTTAGATTAAAATATCCCGATAATTTTTTATAATTATTCTACTTTTCATTAATTTTTAAAAAACACTCATGAAAATAATTGATTTATCTAAAACAGTTTATCAAAATCCAAATGATCCTTTCTTTATGAAAGTTAAAATCAAACATAAATCTCATAAAAAATCTAAATGGATTATAAGATTATTTGGATTGCCTTTTAATTTATTTCCAAAACATTTTACAGGATGGGCTGATGATATGATAAAGCAATTGGGAGTACATGCAACCACACATTTAGATGCTCCATATCATTATGGGCCAATTTCTGAAGGTAAACCTGCCAAAACAATTGAACAAATACCTTTAGAATGGTGCTACGGAAACGGAATTGTTATAGATATGAAACACAAAGAAGATTTTGAAATAATAACAAAAGACGATATTCAAAAATTCTTAGATCAGCAGCAGATCAATATTCAGCCAGGAAATATTGTTTTAATAAAAACAGGTCGAGATAAACATATATACGAAAAAGATTATTATAAAAAGGAACAGGTATGTCAGCAGAAGCAACATTGTTCCTAATTGAAAAAGGAGTAAAAGTAATGGGGATTGATCAATGGGGATGGGATTTACCATTGCCTTATCAGATAGAACAAGCAAAAAAACAAAAAAGGAATGACATTTTTTGGGAAGGTCACTTAGTAGGAGTAGATCATGAATATTGTCATATGGAACAGTTGGTAAATTTAGATCAACTTCCATACACCGGTTTTAAAGTCGCTTGTTTCCCTTTAAAGTTAAAAGGAGCTTCAGCAGGACCATCTAGAGTTGTGGCTATATTAGAATAATAAAACAATTGACCTACTTTTAAATAAATACCTATTGAGTATATTGAACATACTCAATAGGTAGATTTAAATAACAATTAGATAATAAAAAAATAACTAGTTCAAAAAAAATATTCCCCTAAAACCTAATAGTCAGTTAGAAAAAATATTTTAATAACACTTAAGTATCCAAGTTGTTAAGACTATTCATATAACTAAATTTTTCTCCTTAAAGTAAACTACTTTATTCTAAATAAAGTAATCTTTATTTTTAAATAGAATCTACAAACTAAACACTACTTATTACAATCCAAATTAGAATTATCATATAAATTCAACAAATTAATTGTAATTAACTACTTCTAAATAAATATAAAAGACGAACTAATCAATTAGATTAATGCCCTTTTATCAAGGAAAAACAACTTAAAAAAAATAAAATTTAAAAGTATTTCAATTATAAATAACTGTATAAAAATGAAATAGTAATATTTCAATAATCTTTGAGATAAATATATTTCTTGAATAATATTTTGAAAACCCAGCCTAATATTTAAATAATAATAAAATAAATCACTATGAAAATGATTAAAATGAAAAAAATTCTTTTAATATTAGTATTAATAATGAATTATTTTGCTTTTGCTCAGAATGTAAGATGTAAAATTTTAGAAACTAATAGTCAAGAAAACAAAAACTTAAGAGCTAATGGAATAGTACAATGGGATCAAGAAGTGCAACTGCCTCAAATAACAGATATTGATTTAGAAGAAGAATTTATAATTCCTGTTGTTTTTCACGTCTTTGATGAAGGATACGTTTACTATCCAGAAAAGAAAAAACGTTCACCTAACGCCTATTATGAATCTGATCAGAAAAAAATAACAGTTGAAAAAAATTCAAAAAGCCCTGGAAAAAGTAAATGAAGATTTTAATGGTTTAAATAATGATTATAATACAGTAGATCCAGATTTTGAAGCCATAAAATCAAAACTTAATATAAAATTTAAGTTGGCCAAAATAGGTAAAAAGGAAAATATAGAGCAGATGGCTGCGTTATTTTTTATAAAGATGATGAAAAAGGCTTTGGGAACAATGATGAAAAAAATAAAAAATCTTATACAAAAAAAAATATGCTTGGGATAACAATAAATATCTTAATGTATATATACAAAATGATCTTTTTGATGATCAAATAAATAACTCAGGAGTAGCAACTTATCCAAATCAAGAAAAAACAAATAATAACTTTTCCAGAATAGTTTATAGTGGAACATCACTTTATGGTAATGTTGATAATGAATTTGCATCAACACTTACTCATGAATTTGCCCATTTTTTAGGACTAATACATACTTTTGAAAATGGTTGTGGAGGAACAGATAAAGTAGACGATACACCTCAAGAAGATTCTCTTGTAGATAATAATAATTGTAATCCAGTTTTTAATTGTAATATGCAAAAAGTTAATAATGAAAATTATATGGGATATAATGGATCATATGGATGTTACAAAATGTTTACAAAAGGACAAGTAAAGCGTATGTATAAAGCATTGCATCATTCTAGTAGAAAAAATTTATGGCAAGAAAAAAATTTAGTAGCTACAGGTTTAAAAGAAGGAGAACTACTATCAGATTATCAAATAGATAAACAAGATAATTTTAATATATACCCAAATCCCTTTAATTCTAAAATCGAAATTATGCTAAAGGAAGATATAAAAGAGATTAAATTATTTAGCATTTTAGGTGAAGAAATAATTGTAAATATTCAATATTTAAACAATAGTTTAATTCTAATAGAAAAACTAGAAGCTTTAAAAGAAGGCTTATATCTAATGAAAATAACAACTTCCTCAGGGAAAACAATATCAAAAAAAATAACGAAAAGATAGATTCAAAAATCTATTTTAACACATTAGCTAATTATCACCTGATATTTTATAATACAATTTCCTAAAAAAACCTAACCTGAAAATCTATATGTTTTTCAGGTTAGGTTAATATTATAGATTATTTGAAATAAGAAAAATCTTCGTTATTTTCAATTTTCAATAAACTTTCATAAATCAGTTTAATAACATTTTCAACATCTTCTTTATGTACCATTTCAACCGTTGTATGCATATAACGTAGAGGTAAAGAAATTAAAGCAGATGCTACGCCACCATTGCTATATGCAAAAGCATCCGTGTCAGTTCCAGTTACCCTTGAGCTAGCATGTCTTTGAAAAGGAATTTCTTTTTCAGAAGCTGTATCAACAATTAAATCCCTTAGTCTGTTTTGAACGGCAGGAGCGTATGCTATAACAGGACCTCGACCTATTTTTAAATCACCTTCAATTTTTTTATCAATCATAGGAGTTGTAGTGTCATGACATACATCAGTTACAATTGCAACATTAGGCTTAATCGTTTGAGTAATCATTTCAGCACCACGTAATCCAATTTCTTCCTGTACTGAATTTACTATATACAACCCAAAAGGTAAAACTTTATTGTTCTCTTTAAGTAAACGCGCCACTTCCGCTATCATAAAACCACCCATTCGATTATCTATAGCTCGGCAAACAAATTTATCATTATTCAAAATCATGAACTCATCAGGATAGGTAATAACACAACCCACATGTATCCCTAGAGCCTCTACTTCCTCCTTATTACTACATCCACAATCTATAAAGATATTATGTAAGTTAGCACTTTCTTCCTTTCCTCTTCCTCGCGTATGGATTGCAGGCCAGCCAAAAACACCTTTTACAATACCATTTTTAGTGTGAATATTCACCCTTTTAGAAGGTGCAATTTGATGATCAGAACCACCATTACGTATAACATATATTAAACCATCTTCCGTAATATAATTTACATACCATGATATCTCATCACTATGTCCCTCTATTACCACCTTATAAGGAGCATCTGGATTTATAATACCAACAGCTGTTCCGTATGTGTCCGTAATGAATGAATCTACATAAGGTTTAAGATAATCCATCCAAATTTTTGACCTTCACTTTCATATCCCGTAGGAGAAGCATTATTTAGATAACGCTCCAAAAATTTATAGAAAAGTCATTTAATATTGATTCTGTATTCATAAAAAAAATTTTTGCTAAAATAAAAAAATGGTACAACACTTGTAGAATAAATGTATAATTTTGAGCCAAAAATAAAAAATCAATGTATAAATATAACATAACGGGAATATTTCTATTTTTTTCAGTATTCAGTATTACTGCTCAAGAAGTAAAAGTTGATTCTACCGAAATTGAAAAAAATTAGATATAAAAGACACAATCGCACAAGTCTCATATCAATTAGAAGAAGTTATAGTAACCAATCGAGCGTACAATTTCAAAACAGAAGAAGAACGAAAACGTTTTATGATTCTAAAACGCCGAGTTATGAGAACTTATCCCTATGCAAAGATAGCAGCTGAAAGATTAGTAGCCCTTAATCAAGGAATGAAGCTTTTAAAATCAGACCGAGATAAAAAAAAATACTTCAAAATAGTTGAAAAATTTTTAACAGAAGAATTTGAAGAACAATTAAAAAAATTAAGCAGAAAAGATGGGCAAATTTTAGTTAAATTAATACATCGTCAAACAGGAACTACCACTTATGATTTGATTTCTGAATTAAAAAGTGGATGGAAGGCTTTTTGGGCAAATAACACAGCAAGTTTATTTGATATAAATTTAAAAACTAAATATGAACCAGATTTAGTTGCAGAAGATTACCTTATAGAAAGTATATTATATAGATCCTTTATAGATGGTAAACTAGTTTCACAAGAGTCTAAATTAGGGCACAATTATAATGAACTTCAAAAAAGCTGGCGCCAGAAAGTAAAAGAATATAAAGAAAGACATCCCGAACTCCAAAAATAAACTATTATTAAGAAGGCTATTTTAAACTTAAAAATAGCCTTCTTTAGTTAGTAAAGTTTTGATTTAATATTATTTTTCTTCATCAAAATATAAGAGCAATAAAAATTCATAAACCTTTCATTATTTTCCTTCATTCAAGTAACTACAACATATACCTTAGAAAAATCACTATGTAATAAGAGTCAAAATGTTTTAGGATCATCTAAACAATAAATTTAAAACAAACAAAGTTCCAATCTAAAAACACTATATAAAGTATACCTCTTTAAAAAAAGAAAAACTATTTCTAATTCATAAACCCCTCGATTAAAAATAACTCATTATATATAAAATCCTTTAAAACCCATCAAAATTTAAAAATAATAATAAAAAAACAAGATAAAAATCCGTAACTTATTGATACGTAGTTGGTAATAAAATAAAATAAAAAAAACACCTCAAAACCTTGCAAGAAACAAAAAAAAGATAGTATCTTTGCACCCGCAACAGCGAAGTTCTTTAAGTTAATGTTAAGATGTTTTTCGAAGCTTACTTCAAAAAAAGTTTTCAAAAAACACTTGCAAATTTAAAAGAAATTTTACCTTTGCACCCGCTGAGACGATAAGTCAAAAGCGACAAAAAGTAAAGAAAAAGTTCATAGACATATTGGATTGACAGCACGTTTTAATAGAGATATTAAGACAAACAAAATTTAAGAGAGTAAGAAAACTAGCGACTTTGTCAAAAAACTAGAGCGCAAGCTCAAAAAAATACGATGAAGAGTTTGATCCTGGCTCAGGATGAACGCTAGCGGCAGGCTTAACACATGCAAGTCGAGGGGTAGAAGGAGTTTGCTCCTTTGAGACCGGCGCACGGGTGCGTAACGCGTATGCAATCTACCTTGTACAGGGGGATAGCCCAGAGAAATTTGGATTAATACCCCATGGTATTTTTAAATGGCATCATTTAATTATTAAAGTTCCAACGGTACAAGATGAGCATGCGTCCCATTAGCTAGTTGGTGTGGTAACGGCATACCAAGGCGACGATGGGTAGGGGTCCTGAGAGGGAGATCCCCCACACTGGTACTGAGACACGGACCAGACTCCTACGGGAGGCAGCAGTGAGGAATATTGGTCAATGGGCGCAAGCCTGAACCAGCCATGCCGCGTGCAGGATGACGGTCCTATGGATTGTAAACTGCTTTTGTACAGGAAGAAACACTCCCTTGTGAGGGAGCTTGACGGTACTGTAAGAATAAGGATCGGCTAACTCCGTGCCAGCAGCCGCGGTAATACGGAGGATCCAAGCGTTATCCGGAATCATTGGGTTTAAAGGGTCCGTAGGCGGTTTTATAAGTCAGTGGTGAAATCTGGTCGCTCAACGATCAAACGGCCATTGATACTGTAGAACTTGAATTACTTGGAAGTAACTAGAATATGTAGTGTAGCGGTGAAATGCTTAGAGATTACATGGAATACCCATTGCGAAGGCAGGTTACTACGAGTTAATTGACGCTGATGGACGAAAGCGTGGGGGAGCGAACAGGATTAGATACCCTGGTAGTCCACGCCGTAAACGATGGATACTAGCTGTTTGGAGCAATCTGAGTGGCTAAGCGAAAGTGATAAGTATCCCACCTGGGGAGTACGCTCGCAAGAGTGAAACTCAAAGGAATTGACGGGGGCCCGCACAAGCGGAGGAGCATGTGGTTTAATTCGATGATACGCGAGGAACCTTACCAAGGCTTAAATGGGAGACGACAGATTTAGAAATAGATCCTTCTTCGGACGTCTTTCAAGGTGCTGCATGGTTGTCGTCAGCTCGTGCCGTGAGGTGTCAGGTTAAGTCCTATAACGAGCGCAACCCCTGTTGTTAGTTGCCATCGAGTCAAGTCGGGAACTCTAACAAGACTGCCGGTGCAAACCGTGAGGAAGGTGGGGATGACGTCAAATCATCACGGCCCTTACGCCTTGGGCTACACACGTGCTACAATGGACGGTACAGAGAGCAGCCACCACGCAAGTGGGCGCGAATCTATAAAACCGTTCTCAGTTCGGATCGGAGTCTGCAACTCGACTCCGTGAAGCTGGATTCGCTAGTAATCGCAGATCAGCCATGCTGCGGTGAATACGTTCCCGGGCCTTGTACACACCGCCCGTCAAGCCATGGAAGCTGGGGGTACCTGAAGTCGGTGACCGCAAGGAGCTGCCTAGGGTAAAACTGGTAACTAGGGCTAAGTCGTAACAAGGTAGCCGTACCGGAAGGTGCGGCTGGAACACCTCCTTTCTAGAGACATAAAAAAGACCTAGGGTCTTACTCTCGCTGTTAGTTCAAAAAAAAAGACTTAAAATACAGAGTCTCGTAGCTCAGCTGGTTAGAGTACTACACTGATAATGTAGGGGTCGGCAGTTCGAGTCTGCCCGGGACTACTTTTAACAAGTATTTTAAGAGAAAAGGAAATTTTAGAAGTTGAGTCCTTGAATTTTGAAATTTGAGATTTAAATTTTGAAATTAAAAACGGGGGATTAGCTCAGCTGGCTAGAGCGCCTGCCTTGCACGCAGGAGGTCATCGGTTCGACTCCGATATTCTCCACGAAAAAAATGATAATTATCAATTGATAATTGTTAATTGATTAAAGTTCATTGACATATTGAGATAAACATACAAACAAGTAGAAAGAACACAAAAAAATGTGAATTTTAAATTGTGAATTATGAATTGATTCATCATTTATAAATTAACATTTATAATTAAAAAAGAAACAATAAGCAAAATAAGGGCGTATGGGGGATGCCTAGGCTCTCAGAGGCGAAGAAGGACGTGATAAGCTGCGAAAAGCTGCGGGGATTGGCACATACGAATAGATCCGCAGATATCCCAATGGGGCAACCCACTATGTTGAAGACATAGTATCCGATAGGAGGCGAACCCGCTGAACTGAAACATCTAAGTAGGCGGAGGAGAAGAAAACAAAAGTGATTGCGTGAGTAGTGGCGAGCGAAAGCGCATTAGCCCAAACCAATGTTGTTACGGCAATATTGGGGTTGTAGGACCACAATATTTCTTGTAAACTGAATTAGAATAACCTGGAAAGGTTAACCAAAGAGGGTGATAGTCCCGTATAAGTAAGGGATATAAAGAATAGTGGTATCCTGAGTAGGGCGGGGCACGTGAAACCCTGTCTGAATCTGGCGGGACCATCCGCTAAGGCTAAATACTCCTGAGAGACCGATAGTGAACCAGTACTGTGAAGGAAAGGTGAAAAGAACCGTGAATAACGGAGTGAAATAGAACCTGAAACCATACGCTTACAAGCGGTCGGAGCATCATTAAGATGTGACGGCGTGCCTTTTGCATAATGAGCCTACGAGTTAACGTTGCTGGCAAGGTTAAGCACTTCAGGTGCGGATCCGTAGCGAAAGCGAGTCTGAATAGGGCGCTTTAGTCAGTAGTGTTAGACGCGAAACCGTGTGATCTACCCATGGACAGGATGAAGCTGTGGTAACACATAGTGGAGGTCCGAACCCGTTGACGTTGAAAAGTCTTGGGATGATCTGTGGGTAGGGGTGAAAGGCCAATCAAACTCGGAAATAGCTCGTACTCCCCGAAATGCATTTAGGTGCAGCGCTGTGGTCTAGTTATATAGAGGTAGAGCTACTGATTGGATGCGGGGGCTTCACCGCCTACCAATTCCTGACAAACTCCGAATGCTATATAATATACACAGCAGTGAGGGCTTGGGTGCTAAGGTCCAAGTCCGAGAGGGAAAGAACCCAGACCATCAGCTAAGGTCCCCAAATGTATGCTAAGTTGAACAAACGCGGTTTGATTGCATCGACAGCTAGGATGTTGGCTTGGAAGCAGCCATTCATTTAAAGAGTGCGTAACAGCTCACTAGTCGAGCGATCGAGCATGGATAATAATCGGGCATAAGCATACTACCGAAGCTATGGACAGAATATACTGTGGTAGGGGAGCATTCTAACATCGTAGAAGGTTTTTCGTGAGGGATGCTGGAGAGGTTAGAAAAGAAAATGTAGGCATAAGTAACGATAATGGGTGCGAGAAACACCCACACCGAAAAACTAAGGTTTCCGCAGCTATGCTAATCAGCTGCGGGTTAGTCGGGTCCTAAGGCAAAGCCGAAAGGCGCAGTCGATGGCCAACGGGTTAATATTCCCGTACTACTTATAATTGTGATGGAGTGACGCAGTGATGAAAGTACCGCGAACTGACGGAATAGTTCGTTAAAGTACGTAACTATAAGACCTATAGGCAAATCCGTAGGTTTTGGTGAAATACGATAGTACTCGGAATCTTCGGATGATGGGATAGAGTACCTAAGGGCTGCCAAGAAAACCTTCTAAACTTAGATTATAAGTACCCGTACCGTAAACCGACACAGGTAGTTGAGGAGAGAATCCTAAGGTGCTCGAGAGATTCATGGCTAAGGAATTAGGCAAAATAGACCTGTAACTTCGGGAGAAAGGTCGCCAGCGCAAGCTGGCCGCAGTGAAGAGGTCCAGGCGACTGTTTATCAAAAACACAGGGCTCTGCAAAATCGTAAGATGACGTATAGGGCCTGACACCTGCCCGGTGCTGGAAGGTTAAGAGGAGATGTTATGAGCAATCAGAAGCATTGAATTGAAGCCCCAGTAAACGGCGGCCGTAACTATAACGGTCCTAAGGTAGCGAAATTCCTTGTCGGGTAAGTTCCGACCTGCACGAATGGTGTAACGATCTGGACACTGTCTCAGCCATGAGCTCGGTGAAATTGTAGTATCGGTGAAGATGCCGATTACCCGCAGTGGGACGAAAAGACCCTGTGCACCTTTACTATAGCTTAGTATTGACCTTGGATAAGTGATGTGTAGGATAGGTGGGAGACTGTGAAATGGCGTCGCTAGGCGTTGTGGAGTCATTGTTGAAATACCACCCTTTGCTTATCTGAGGCCTAACTCTCAAAAGAGAGGACATTGCTTGGTGGGTAGTTTGACTGGGGTGGTCGCCTCCAAAAGAGTAACGGAGGCTTCTAAAGGTTCCCTCAGCACGCTTGGTAACCGTGCGTAGAGTGCAATGGCAAAAGGGAGCTTGACTGAGAGACATACAGGTCGATCAGGTACGAAAGTAGAGCATAGTGATCCGGTGGTTCCGCATGGAAGGGCCATCGCTCAAAGGATAAAAGGTACGCCGGGATAACAGGCTGATCTCCCCCAAGAGCTCACATCGACGGGGGGGTTTGGCACCTCGATGTCGGCTCGTCACATCCTGGGGCTGGAGAAGGTCCCAAGGGTTGGGCTGTTCGCCCATTAAAGTGGCACGCGAGCTGGGTTCAGAACGTCGTGAGACAGTTCGGTCTCTATCTACTGTGGGCGTTAGAAATTTGAGTGGATCTGACTCTAGTACGAGAGGACCGAGTTGGACTAACCGCTGGTGTATCTGTTGTTCCGCCAGGAGCATCGCAGAGTAGCTACGTTGGGAAGGGATAAGCGCTGAAAGCATATAAGCGCGAAACCCACCACAAGATGAGATTTCTTTTAAGGGTCGTGGAAGATCACCACGTTGATAGGCTATAGGTGTAAAGGCAGTAATGTCATAGCCGAGTAGTACTAATAACCCGTAAGCTTATTGTAAGCCTCCCCCTTGCCCTGTAAAGGAGGGGGGAAGCAGATTCTTTCTTTAAATGAATATTTATCTCAATATGTTAAAATATTGCTAGCTATAAGCTACAGTGAAAAGTAACTAGTAAAAAGTGAAAAGTCAAAGACTTATCACTATGAGCTAATCATTTATCACTTACAACCTTAAGGTGGTTATTGCGGCGGGGCTCACCTCTTCCCATTTCGAACAGAGAAGTTAAGCCCGCCAGCGTCGATGGTACTGCAATTATGTGGGAGAGTAGATCGCTGCCTTTCTTTATTCTGATTAGTAATTAGAATTTACATAAAAATCCCCTGAAAAGCAGGGGATTTTTTATCCTCGCAAAATAGAAAAGTTCCTAATTAGATTGAAAACAAGCTTTTAAAAATTTTTGAAAAAAAAGTAAAAAAGTCTTGTAAAAGCTAAAAGAAACACTATCTTTGCACCCGCTAAGACGATAAGTCAAAAGCGAAAAAAAGTAAAGAAAAAGTTCATAGACATATTGGATTGACAGCACGTTTTAATAGAGATATTAAGACAAACAAAATTTAAGAGAGTAAGAAAACTAGCGACTTTGTCAAAAAACTAGAGCGTAAGCTCAAAAAAATACGATGAAGAGTTTGATCCTGGCTCAGGATGAACGCTAGCGGCAGGCTTAACACATGCAAGTCGAGGGGGTAGAAGGAGCTTGCTCCTTTGAGACCGGCGCACGGGTGCGTAACGCGTATGCAATCTACCTTGTACAGGGGGATAGCCCAGAGAAATTTGGATTAATACCCCATGGTATTTTTAAATGGCATCATTTAATTATTAAAGTTCCAACGGTACAAGATGAGCATGCGTCCCATTAGCTAGTTGGTGTGGTAACGGCATACCAAGGCGACGATGGGTAGGGGTCCTGAGAGGGAGATCCCCACACTGGTACTGAGACACGGACCAGACTCCTACGGGAGGCAGCAGTGAGGAATATTGGTCAATGGGCGCAAGCCTGAACCAGCCATGCCGCGTGCAGGATGACGGTCCTATGGATTGTAAACTGCTTTTGTACAGGAAGAAACACTCCCTTGTGAGGGAGCTTGACGGTACTGTAAGAATAAGGATCGGCTAACTCCGTGCCAGCAGCCGCGGTAATACGGAGGATCCAAGCGTTATCCGAATCATTGGGTTTAAAGGGTCCGTAGGCGGTTTTATAAGTCAGTGGTGAAATCTGGTCGCTCAACGATCAAACGGCCATTGATACTGTAGAACTTGAATTACTTGGAAGTAACTAGAATATGTAGTGTAGCGGTGAAATGCTTAGAGATTACATGGAATACCCATTGCGAAGGCAGGTTACTACGAGTTAATTGACGCTGATGGACGAAAGCGTGGGGAGCGAACAGGATTAGATACCCTGGTAGTCCACGCCGTAAACGATGGATACTAGCTGTTTGGAGCAATCTGAGTGGCTAAGCGAAAGTGATAAGTATCCCACCTGGGGAGTACGCTCGCAAGAGTGAAACTCAAAGGAATTGACGGGGCCCGCACAAGCGGAGGAGCATGTGGTTTAATTCGATGATACGCGAGGAACCTTACCAAGGCTTAAATGGGAGACGACAGATTTAGAAATAGATCCTTCTTCGGACGTCTTTCAAGGTGCTGCATGGTTGTCGTCAGCTCGTGCCGTGAGGTGTCAGGTTAAGTCCTATAACGAGCGCAACCCCTGTTGTTAGTTGCCATCGAGTCAAGTCGGGAACTCTAACAAGACTGCCGGTGCAAACCGTGAGGAAGGTGGGGATGACGTCAAATCATCACGGCCCTTACGCCTTGGGCTACACACGTGCTACAATGGACGGTACAGAGAGCAGCCACCACGCAAGTGGGCGCGAATCTATAAAACCGTTCTCAGTTCGGATCGGAGTCTGCAACTCGACTCCGTGAAGCTGGATTCGCTAGTAATCGCAGATCAGCCATGCTGCGGTGAATACGTTCCCCGGCCTTGTACACACCGCCCGTCAAGCCATGG